>NZ_JALPTH010000014.1 GCF_023218175.1 Streptomyces lichenis
CGGTGTAGTCGAGTTCGGGAGTGGAGGGGCGGGGCGGGGCCGGAGTCGGGGGTGAGGGGGCCGGTGCGGGTGAGGGCGCGCCGGGGGGCATGGCCATGGCCGGGGCGGCGCTTCGAGCGCGGGCGGCGCCGGTGCGGGTGGGGGCGGCGCCCGCGAAGGGGGGTGGCGGGGGGCCGCCGTAGGCCACCGGGGCGGGCGGGGGCGCGGCGCCGCCCACCGCTTCGGCGGCCGGGGTGGGGCGGGGGCCGGCGGTCTCGTAGCCGGTGAAGAGGTCGGTGAGGCCGGCCGGGGGTTCGCGCCAGCCGGAGGGGGCGGGCGGGGGCTGGCGGCGGCCGATGCGCAGGGAGCGGAGGGTGGGCAGGTCGGTGCGGCGCCGGAGGTCGGCGGTGGCCAGGGAGAGGCGTACGCCGGTCCAGTCCTCGCCGGTCCGCTGGGCGACGGAGGCGCGCATGAGGAGTCGGCCGCCGCCGTCGCCCTGGCGGTAGGAGAGGCGGTAGGCGGGGACCCAGACGGCGCCCGGGACGCCGTACTCCAGCTCCAGTTCCGCCTCGGTGGCCTGGGTGTCGAGGGTGAGCAGGGCGGAGACCTCGGTGCGGACGCGGGTGGAGGGGGTGGCGGTGGAGGCCCGTTCCAGCCGGTCGACGGCTGTCTCGTAGCGGTGCTCGGCCTCGCGCAGTTCCCGCTCCAGGGCGGTGAGGCGGGTGTGCAGGGCGGTCAGCCGCTCCTCGGTGAAGTCGGCGAGGGCCAGCCAGGCGTCGACCGGGGTGCGGCGGTGGGGCTCGTCGCGCTTCCTGGCGGGCGGGGTAGGGCGGAGGGCGGAGACCTCGTCGATCAGGCCGCGCTGCCGGTCGCGGCGTTCCTCGGCGGCCCGGTAGGCGTCGCACAGGCGCTCGGCCTCGTGGCGGAGGTCGTCTGACGGCTCGGCGGTCTCCGCGGGCTCGGCCTGGACCTCGATGCGGGCCTCGGTGACGCGGGTGCCGTCGGGGGTGAGGGCGCGGACCCGCAGGGAGCCGGGGTCCAGGGCGCGGGGCAGCCCGGTCACCCGGACCCGGCCGTCGGGTGGGACGGCGCCCCGGGCCAGTCGGCGGCAGAGGGCGCCCCGCGCGTACACGGTGACCGCGTCGAGGGTCGAATCCCAGCTGCCGGCCTGTGTGGTGGTCATGTCGACGCCCCCCGTGGTGTCCATGGTGGGCGCAGCCTACGCGGCCC
Organism: Streptomyces lichenis; assembly: GCF_023218175.1. GTDB lineage: Bacteria > Actinomycetota > Actinomycetes > Streptomycetales > Streptomycetaceae > Streptomyces > Streptomyces lichenis. The sequence goes on from NZ_JALPTH010000014.1 coordinate 1,210, forward strand.
GGCGGCGCGGTCCGCACGCTGGGTCACCACACCAACGGCGTACACCACCGCGCCGCCCGTCCCCGTTCGGACCAGCCTGGGGGCAGACCGCAGGGGCACTGGTCCGTCGTCGGGATCGCCGGCTCGGCGCTCCGCGTCGGCGCCCGGCCCCGCGTACGTCAGGAGATCCGCATGGACACCGCTTCAGCCTCCCGGGCGGAACACCGCTGGGAACACGTCGTCGTGACCGGTGGCGCCGGTTTCGTCGGCTCGCACCTGTGCGCCACGCTGCTGGCCTCGGGGGCCGCCGTCACCTGTGTGGACGACTTCAGCACCGGTCGGCGGGAGAACATATCCGCGCTGCTGGGGCGGCCCGGGTTCGCGCTGGTGGAGGCGAACGTCTCGGAGCCGTTCTCGGTGGGGCGCCGGCCGGATCTGGTACTGCACTTCGCCTCGCCCGCCTCGCCGGCGGACTATCTGCGGCTTCCGCTGCACACCTTGGAGGTGGGCAGTTCGGGCACCCGGCACGCGCTGGAGCTGGCGCATGAGAGCGGGGCCCGGTTCCTGCTGGCGTCGACCTCGGAGGTGTACGGGGATCCGCAGCAGCATCCGCAGAACGAGCGGTACTGGGGCAACGTCAACCCGGTGGGGCCGCGCAGTGTGTACGACGAGGCCAAGCGGTTCGGGGAGGCGCTGACCACGGCGGAGGCGGAGGTGCACGGCACCGACGCGGGGATCGTGCGGCTGTTCAACACCTACGGTCCGGGGATGCGCGGCCATGACGGGCGGGCGGTGCCGACCTTCGTCCGGCAGGCGCTGGCCGGAGAGCCGCTGACGGTGACCGGGGACGGCACCCAGACCCGGTCGCTCTGCTACATCGACGACACCGTGGAGGGGGTGCTGAGGGCGGCCGCGGCGCGGCTGCGGGGGCCGGTGAACATCGGCAACCCGGACGAGCTGACCATGCTGGAGCTGGCGTGGCTGGTGATCGAGCTGACCGGTTCGGCGTCGGACATCCGCTTCATCGACCGGCCGGTGGACGACCCGGCGGTGCGCTGCCCGGACATCACCCTGGCGCGGGACAAGCTCCAGTGGGAGCCGCGGGTGAGCGCCGAGGAGGGGCTGCGGCGCACCATCGCCTGGTTCCGCGAGCACCCCGAGGGCCGCTGAGCCCGATCCCGTACTCCCCCATCCGCCGTCAGGCATCCGCCAGAAGGCATTCGCCGAAAGGCCAGGGACTTCATGCGCATCCTCGGAATCAACGCCCTCTTCCACGACCCCGCCGCCGCGCTGGTGATCGACGGGCACACGGTGGCCGCCGCCGAGGAGGAACGTTTCTCTCGGCGGAAGCACGGCAAGCGGCCGGTGCCGTTCTCGGCCTGGGAGCTGCCCGAGCAGGCGGCGGCCTGGTGCCTGCGGCGGGCCGGGCTGCGGCCCCAGGACCTGGACGCGGTCGCCTACTCCTTCGATCCGGCGCTGGCGCGTCCGGCCGGGGAGCTGGGGCTGGACGACCCCTGGGACCATCTGCGGCAGGAGTACGCGCGCCAGGCACCGGACTTCCTGCGCACCGCGCTGCCGGGGCTGGACCCGGCGATCGTGCGGTTCGTGCCGCACCACATGGCGCACGCCGCCTCGGGCGCGTTCGCCGCCGAGGGCGCGGACACCTCCTCCGTCCTGGTGCTGGACGGACGCGGTGAGTGCGCCTCGCATCTGGCGGCGCGCCGGGTGCACAGCCGGCTGGAGCCGCTGTACGCGCAGGAGCTGCCGCACTCCCTGGGCCTGGTCTACGAGGAGCTGACCGAGCACCTGGGGTTCCTGCGCTCCTCGGACGAGTTCAAGGTGATGGCGCTGGCCTCGCACGGGCGGCCCCGGATGCTGGCCGAGCTGCGCAGGTATGTGCATCCGACCGGGGACGGCGGCTTCCGGGCGGCCGGGGTGCCGTGGGCGGAGTTCTGCGCGCGGCGGGGGCCGGAGGAGGCCTGGACGCAGGACCACGCGGATGTGGCGGCCAGCGCCCAGGCGGTGCTGGAGGAGACCCTGCTCGACCTGGTGCGCTGGCTGCACGGCCAGACCCACGACCGGCTGCTGACCATGGCCGGCGGGGTGGCGCTGAACTGCGTGGCCAACGCCCGGATCGCCGCCGAGGGGCCGTTTCACCGGGTGTGGGTGCAGCCCGCGGCCGGGGACGCCGGGACGGCGCTGGGCGGGGCGCTGCTGCTGGCCGCGCGGGAGGGCGACGAGCCGGAGCCGATGCCGGGCGCGGACCTGGGGCGGGACTGGACCGACGCGGAGCTGGGGGCCTGGCTGAAGACGGCGGCGGTGCCGTTCGACCGGCCGCCGGACATCGCCGCCACGGTCGCCGAGACCCTGGCGGACAACGGCGTCGTCGCCTGGTTCCAGGGGCGTTCGGAGTTCGGGCCGAGGGCGCTGGGGCACCGCTCGCTGCTGGCGCACCCGGGCCACGCGGGCAACCTGGAGCGGCTGAACGACGTCAAGGGGCGCGAGCAGTTCCGGCCGGTGGCGCCCATGGTGCTGGCCGAGCGGGCGGGTGAGCTGTTCACCGGGCAGATCCCCTCGCCGTACATGCTCTTCGTGCACGGGGTGGCCCCCGAGTGGCGGGAGCGGATCCCGGCGGTGGTCCATGTCGACGGCACCGCCCGGATCCAGACCGTGGACGCGCGCACCGAGCCGCTGGTGGCGCGGATGCTCACCGAGTTCGAGCGGCGCACCGGGCTGCCGGTGGTGGTGAACACCAGCCTCAACACGGCCGGCCGGCCGATGGTGGACGACCCCCGGGACGCGCTGGAGTGCTTCGGCTCCTCGCCGGTGGACCTGCTGGCCATCGGCCCGTACGCGGTGCGGCGCGGGGACTTCTTCCGCTCCGACGACACCGATGACGCCTCGCGGCGCCGGGGGGTGTGAGCGGTGGACATCCTGCTGTGGCATGTGCACGGGTCGTGGACCACGGCGTTCGTCCAGGGGCCGCACCGCTATCTGGTGCCGGTGACCCCGGAGCGCTGCCCGGACGGGCTGGGGCGGGCCCGGACCTTCTCCTGGCCGGACTCGGTACGGGAGGTCACCCCCGAGGAGCTGCGGGACGCGCCGGTGGACCTGGTGGTCCTCCAGCGGCCGCACGAACTGGAGCTGGCCCAGCGGTGGCTGGGCGGGCGGCGGCCCGGCCGGGACGTGCCGGCGGTGTATCTGGAGCACAACGCGCCCGACGGGGACGTGCCGGAGACCCGGCATCCCTGCGTGGACCGCTCCGATCTGACGCTGGTGCACGTCACCCACTTCAACCGGTTGTTCTGGGACTGCGGGACCACCCGCACCGAGGTGGTCGAGCACGGGATCGTGGACCCCGGGCACCGCTACACCGGGACGGTGGAGCGGGCCGCGGTGGTGGTCAACGAGCCGGTGCGGCGCGGCCGTTACACCGGGACGGATCTGCTGCCCGCGCTGAGCGAGGCGGCGCCGCTGGATGTGTTCGGGATGCGCACCGAGGGGCTGGCCGCCCACCTGGGGCTGGGCGAGGACCGGGTGCGGACCGCCGACCTGCCGCAGCGGGAGCTGCACGGGGCGATGGCCGAGCGGCGGCTGTATCTGCACCCGGTGCGCTGGACCTCGCTGGGCCTGTCGCTGCTGGAGGCGATGCACCTGGGCATGCCGGTGGTGGCGCTGGCCACCACGGAGGCGGTGGAGGCGGTGCCGGCCGGTGCCGGGACGCTCTCCACCCGGCCCGAGGTGCTGGCCCGGGCCGCGCGCCGGTACCTCCACGAGCCGGAGGCGGCCGCCGAGGACGGCGCCCGGGCCCGGCAGGCGGCACTGGAACGGTACGGACTCAAGCGCTTCCTGGCCGACTGGGAGCGTGTGATGACGGAGGTGTGCTCATGACCTCGCTCGAACCGGCCTCCGCGGCCCGCCCGTTCGGGGCGGCCACGCTGGGGCTGCCCCCGGTCGGCGGCCCGGGCGGGCGGCGGCTGCGGCTGGCCCTGGTCTCCGAGCACGCCAGCCCGCTCGCGGCGCTCGGCGGGGTGGACGCGGGCGGCCAGAACGTGCATGTGGCCCGGCTGGCGAGCGCGCTCGCCGACCGCGGCCACCAGGTGGCCGTCTACACCCGCCGGGACTCCCCCGACCTGCCGGAGCGGGTGGCGCTGCGCCCCGGAGTGGAGGTCCGCCATGTGCCGGCCGGGCCCGCCGAGGCGGTGCCCAAGGACGAACTGCTGCCCCATATGGCGGAGTTCGGCGACTGGCTGGCCCGGCAGTGGCGGGAGCGCCCGCCGGACCTGGTCCACTCGCACTACTGGATGTCCGGGGTGGCCTGCCTGCGCGCGGTGCGCGCCACCGGGCTGCCGCTGGTGCACACGTACCACGCGCTCGGCACCGTGAAGCGGCGCCACCAGGGCGAGGCGGACACCAGCCCGCCGGAGCGGGTGGAGCGCGAGCGGGAGGTGGGGCTCGGCTGCGACCGGATCGTGGCCACCTGCCATGACGAGGTGTTCGAACTGACCATGATGCGGCTGCCGGTGGAGAAGACCGGGGTCGTGCCGTGCGGGGTGGACACCGAGCAGTTCCGACCGGACGGCCCCTCCGCGCCGCGCACCGGGGGCCTGCCGCACCGGCTGGTGCAGCTCGGCCGGCTGGTGCCCCGCAAGGGCGCCGGGGTCTCGCTGGCCGCCCTGGGCCGGCTGCCGGACACCGAGCTGCTGATCGTCGGCGGCCCGCCCGCCGACCGGGTGGACGCCGATCCGGAGGTCCGCCGGCTGCGGGAGGCGGCCCGGCTCGCCGGAGTGGCGGACCGGGTCCGCTTCACCGGGGGCGTGGCCCCCGACGCGGTGGCGCCGCTGCTGCGCAGCGCGGACGTGGTGCTCTGCCCGGCGGACTACGAGCCGTTCGGCATCGTCCCGCTGGAGGCGATGGCCTGCGGGCGGCCGGTGGTGGCCAGCGCGGTCGGCGGCCAGCTGGACACGGTGGCCGATCCGGCGACCGGCCGGCTGGTGCCGCCGCGCGATCCGGAGGCGCTGGCCGCGGCGGTCGCCGCGCTGCTGGCCGACCCGGCGCTGCGGGCCGCGTGCGGGGCGGCCGGCCGGCGGCGGGTGCTCAGCCGCTACGGCTGGGCGCGGGTCGCGGCGGCCACCGAGCGGGAGTACGCCGTGGTCCTGGCGGCCCGTCCCGCGGTCACCGGGGCCACCGGGGCGGCCTGAGCCCCGGGTCCCGATCCCGTCCGGCGGCCGCTGCCCGCGCGCCGCCGGCTCCCCTCCCCCGAGCCCTCTCCCCTCCCTCGACATCCCTCTGCTGGTCCCGCCCGGTTGTGCTCCGTCGACGTCCGAAGGAGGTGCGGGCCGCCTCGCCCCCAAGGCAGGCCGCGCCCGAACGCCATGACAGATCCCCACGCACCGACCGGCCCTGCCGCCGGTCCCCCGCTCGCCGCGGCGCAGGCGCACTGCCGGGCGCTGATCGACGCGCTCACCGTCTTCCGGGAGCGGCACCTCGGCACCCTCGACCGGTGGGGCGCCCATCTGGCGGCCGTCCTGCCGGTCGGCGGGCGGCTGCTGGCCGCCGGCAACGGCGGCAGCGCGGCACAGGCCCAGCATCTGACGGCCGAGCTGGTAGGCCGCTACCAGCGGGAGCGGCCGGCGTTCTCGGCCATCTCGCTGCACGCCGAGACCTCCAGTGTGACCGCGATCGGCAACGACTACGGCTTCGACCAGGTGTACGCACGGCAGGTCGCCGCGCACGGCCGCCCCGGTGACGTCCTGGTGCTGCTGTCCACCTCGGGCCGCAGCGCCAACCTCGTCCTGGCGGCGGCGACCGCCCGCCGGGCCGGGCTGCTGGTGTGGGCGGTGACCGGCCCCGGGCCCAACCCGCTGGCGGAGGCGGCCGACGAGGCGCTGTGCGTGGAGGCCGCGACGACGGCGACCGTGCAGGAGGCCCATCTGGTCGCCGTCCATCTGCTGTGCGAGAGCTTCGACGCCGCGGTGGCGGCCGGTCCGCCGGCCCGCGCGGCGGGTGCCGCCTCGCCCGTCCTGGCCCACCGGAGGATGTCATGAGCGCACGCAAGCCGCTGGTCGTCGTCGGCGACGTCCTGCTGGACGAGGACATCGAGGGTGTCTCCACCCGGCTGGCGCCGGACGCGCCCGCGCCGGTGGTGGACGTCACCGGTGACCAGAGCCGCCCCGGCGGGGCCGGGCTCGCCGCGGCGCTCGCCTCCCGCGGCGGGCGGGACGTGGTGCTGGTGACGGCGCTGGGCGACGACCCGGCGAGCGACGCGGTGCGCCGCTCGCTGCGCGGCAGGGTCCGGGTGGTGGAGCTGCCGCTGCACGGCACCCTGCCGGTGAAGACCCGGGTGCTGGCGGGCGGCCGTCCGCTGGTGCGGATCGACCGGGGCGGCGGCGACCCGGGCGAGCCGGACCAGGCGGTCCGCGACACGCTGGCCGATGCCCAGGCGATCCTGGTGGCCGACTACGGGCGGCACACCGCGCGCGCGGTACGCGGGCCGCTGGCGGAGGTGGCGCCGAGGGTGCCGGTGGTGTGGGACCCGCACCTCAAGGGCGACGCGCCGGTGGCCGGGGCCCGGCTGGTGACCCCGAACGCGGCGGAGGCCCGGGCGCTGTGCCGGGGCGGCGGCGAGTCGCTGCGGGACTACGCGGGGCGCGGCGCCCAGCTCGCCGAGCGGTGGAAGGCCGCGGCGGTGGCGGTGACGCTCGGCGAGCGCGGGGTGCTGCTGACCCGGCCGGGCACCTCCACGCCGATGCTGGTGCCCGCGCCCTACCGGGCGGACGGCGACCCGTGCGGCGCGGGGGACGCCTTCGCGGCCGCCACGGCGGCGGCGCTGGCCGACGGCGCCCTGCCGGAGGAGGCGGTGCAGCGGGCGGTGGAGGAGGCCGCGGCCTTCGTGGCGGCCGGCGGGGCGGGCAACCCGTCGCTCTGGCGGGCGACGGCCCCGTCCCGTACCGAGGCGCCGGTGTCCGATCCGTTCGTGCTGGCCGAGCGGGTCCGCGCGCGCGGCGGCACGGTGGTGGCCACCGGCGGCTGCTTCGACCTGCTGCACGCCGGCCATGTGGGGCTGCTGGAGAGCGCCCGCCGGATCGGTGACTGCCTGATCGTGTGTGTGAACTCGGACGAGTCGGTGGAGCGGCTGAAGGGCCCGGGCCGCCCGCTCAACCCGCTGAGCGACCGGGTGCGGGTGCTGGCCGGGATGGGCAGTGTGGACGCGGTCGCCGTCTTCGACGGGGACACCCCGGCGGAGCTGCTGTCCCGGCTGCGGCCGGACGTCTGGGTGAAGGGCGGCGACTACTCGGCGGAGGACCTTCCGGAGGCGGAGGTGCTGCACGGCTGGGGCGGCCAGGCGGTGGTGCTGCCGTATCTGGACGGCCGCTCGACCACCGTGCTGGCCCGCCGGGCCGCCGAGGCCGCGGCGCCGGTCCGGCCCCCGGGACGCTGAGCGGCCCCGCCGCGGGCGAGGACCACCCCGGTGCGCGCCGGGTGCGGCCGGACCTGGCCGCACCCGGCGTAGGGCTGTGCCGGGGCCTTGGCTTGGTCGGTCCCGGTCAGGCGGCCGCGCCGACATGAGCGCTCCCGCCTGATGGGGGCCGGGCTGAGGCCCGGCTTGATCCGTCCCGGTCAGGCGGCCGCGCCGACGGGCTGCCGGGTCTCGGCGGCCGGGGCGGGGCGCGGTGCGGGGACGGTCGCGGTGAGTGGTGCGGCCGGGATCGCGGGGGCTTCCGGCAGGAGTACGGGGAGGGCGGGCGCGGGGTGCGCGCGGCGGCGGTGCAGCAGGTGGCCGGCCAGGACGGAGCCGGCGATGAGCAGTCCGCCGGCCACCAGGGCGCCCCGGGCCCCGGCGTACTCCATCAGCAGGCCCAGGGCGGGCGGCCCGGCCAGGCCCCATCCGGTGCGGACGCTGCCCCACACCCCGAGGACCCGGCCGCGCAGCCGGGCCGGCGGATCGGTCTGCAGCACGGTGGTGCCCGCGGTGTCGGAGATCGACTCGACCACGGCCATCGGCAGCACCAGGACCAGCAGCATGGCCAGCGACGGGGAGACCCCGGCCACCACCTGGAGCAGGCCGCCGGCCGCGGCGAGGGTGCCCACCAGCCGTACCGAGGGCCTGCGCAGCCGGGCGCCGAGGACGGCGCCGAGGATCCCGCCGACCGCGAGCACCGTGGAGACGGTGCCGAAGGCGCCGGCGCCGCCGGCGAGCGGACCGGTGACCAGGACGGCGAGGGTGAGCCCGTAGTTGCGGCCGAAGACGGCGCTGATACCGGTGACCCCGGCGAGGGCGAGCAGCCGGGGGCTGCGGGCGAAGTAGCGCAGCCCCTCGCGCATGCCCAGGTCGTCCTCGTGCGGCGCCGAACCCTGGGCAGGGGCGGGCGCGCGGGCGGGGAGGGCGCCGGGGGCGGGGCGGAGGAACGGGATGACGGCGGTGACGAAGAGGAACGACAGCCCGTTGGCGGCGTACGCGGCGGCGGTGCCGAGCGCACCGACGGTGATCCCGGCGAGGGCGGCGCCGATCAGCCGGCCGGCGCTGTGCACCAGGGAGCCGACGCCGATGGCGGACGGCACGTCCTCGGGCGGCACCAGGTCGTTGCCGAGCAGCGAGCAGGCGGGGCCGTCCACGGTGGCGATCAGCCCGGTGACGGCGGCCAGCGCCATCAGCACGCCCACGTTCAGCTGGTCGAGGGCGACCAGCACCGCGGTGGTGAAGGCGACCGCGCCCAGCAGTGCCTGGCTGACCGCGGCGGTCAGCCTGCGGGGCCAGCGGTCCACGGCGGCGCCGCCCGCCAGGCTCATCAGCAGGCCCGGCGCGGCCTGCACGGAGAGCGAGAGCCCGGTGGCGGCGGCCGAGCCGGTGATCTGGAGGACCAGCAGGTTCTGCACGGTGAGCTGCATCCACGTCCCCGCGTTGGAGACGAGGTTCGCGGCGGACCACCACCGCATGCCCGGGTGGCGCAGGGAGCGCCAGGGCGAGTGCCCTCCGCTGGGCCGTCGGCGGGCGAAGCGCCGAGGGCGGTGGTCGGTGGCGGGCGCGGGAGGCGGAAGGGAAGAAGGCACGGTGCGAAGGTGGGTCGGACGGGCGCGGCGGTGGCCGGGGCACCCGGTTGGCGGCATCCGGGGCGCACGGCCGCGGACGCCGGCGGCGCCGCGCGGCGGGGGCCACCGGATCGGACGGACGCCGGGCCCCTTCCCGAGGGAGGGCGGCCCGGCGGCGCGGACCATCGTGGCAGAAGTGCCCCCGGGGTCCGTGCCGTCGGTCGGCCCCGCACCCGGCCGGAGGGGCCCGCGGCCCTTGCGCCGCCTGGCCTCCGCGGTCCCCGGTGGGGTTGCTCACAGGAGCCGTCCGGGGTGCCGGACGGGGTGGCCCGGGCCACAGTTGGGGGGAGGTCCGGCGGTGGGCCAGGAGCGGAGGCGCGGCGGGTATGGACAGCGGTGGGCGGGTGGATCTGCGGGGCCGGCAGGCGCTGGTGACCGGCGCGGCCCGGGGGCTGGGCGCGGCGATCGCCCGTCGGCTGGCCGGGGCGGGGGCGTCGGTGCTGGTCGCCGACGTCCGCAAGGAGCCGGCCCGGGAGCTGTGCGAGGAGCTGGCCCGGGGCGGGGCCGAGGCGCGGTTCGTGGAGCTGGACGTCACCGACGCGGCGGCGGTCGCGGGGGTGTTCCGGGAGCTGGAGGAGGCCGGGCGGGCGGTAGACGTGCTGGTCAACAACGCCGCGGTGGACGTCTCCAAGCCCATCGAGCATCTGGCGGCGGCGGAGGTGGAGCGGGTGGTAGCCACCAATCTGCTGGGGCCGGTCTATCTGTGCCTGGAGGTCTACCGGCGGATGATCGCCCGGGGCGGCGGGCACATCGTGAACATCCTCTCCACGGCGGCCCATCGGACGTGGACGGAGGCGGGGCCGTACTCGGCCGCCAAGTCGGGTCTGCGGGCGTTCACCCACACGCTGTTCAAGGAGGCCCAGCGGGACTGCCCGGGCATCGGGGTGACCGGGATCATCGCGGGCGGGATGGAGACCCCGTTCATCCTGGAGCGGTTCCCGGACGCGGACACCTCGATGCTGCAGAGTCCGGAGATCGTGGCGGACACGGTGCTCTACGCGCTGTCGGTCCCGGCGGGCAGTGCGGTGGGCGAGCTGGTGGTGGTGCCGCGCCGGGAGCCGTCCTGGCCGTGAGGCGGCCCGGGGTCACCGGATGAGGACGAAGAACATCCAGACGACGGCGATGACGAAGACCACGCCGACCGCCCGGTTCATCGCGTAGCCGCGGGCGTTGGGCTCGGTGGCGTCGTAGTCCTTCACAAAGGGCTTCTGGAGCGGGCGGTTGAGCCGCCAGAGCAGCTGCGGGCGCACCACCTGCACGATGCCCATCACCAGGAACAGGGCGAGCAGGACGTAGAGGAAGGGGTTGGTACCGCCGTTCCCGCCGGCATCGGCGAGTAGCTGTGATCTCATACCGGCCCCTCTACCCCCGAACTGCGAGGCGACGCGGGCCTGTTCAGCCCGCCGGCCGGCCGGTGCGCAGCATCCGCAGCACGGCCCGTTCGGCGGCGCCCTGGGTGGCCGGGACGCCGGGGGTGCCCTCGCCGCCGAGGCGGGGCAGCGCGGCGGCGACGGTGACGCCCTCCTCGTACAGCTCGATGACGCGCGGGTTGATGTAGGAGGCGCGGCAGACGGCAGGGGTGTTGCCGAGGTAGTGCGAGACCTCGCGGGCGGCGCGGGCGATGGCACGCTTGCGGGCGCTCTCGCTGTGCGCGGCGCCCTGGGAGACGGCCAGCGCCACAGCAGCCATCACGGTGGCGTGCCAGGTGCGGAAGTCCTTGGCGGTGATGTCCAGGCCGGCGACCTCCTTGAGGTAGGCGTTCACGTCCTCGCCGTTGACGTCGTGCCAGTCGGGCCGGTCCCAGTAGGCGAGCAGCCGGTCGCCGCCGCCGCGGCGGCGGTTGAGGGCGGTGAGGGTGCGGCAGGCCGGCGGGTCGACCACGGCGTGCACCTGCTCCTTGCCGTGCTTGCCGGTGTAGGTGAGGGTGACCTCGGCGGCGGTGCACTGGGTGTGGGCGCGGGTGAGGGTGGTCAGTCCGTAGCTGTTGTTGAGTTCGGTGTAGCGCTCGCTGCCGATCCGGAAGAAGCCGAGGTCGAGCAGGCGTACGGCGGTGGCGAGGACCCGCTGCCGGGTCAGTCCGCGGTCGGAGAGGTGCCCTTCGACGGTCTCCCGTACGGCGGGCAGGACCTCCGCCACGTCGAGGACGTGCTCGTGTTTGGCGGCTTCCTGCTCGGCGCGGAACTGCGGGTGGTAGAGGTACTGCCGTCGTCCGGCGGCGTCGGTGCCGACGGCCTGGAGGTGGCCGTTGGCCCGGGTGCAGATCCACACCTCCCGCCAGGCGGGCGGGATGACCAAAGCTTTGATCCGAGCCAGCTGTGCCTTGTCGCGCAGGGGCGTGCCGCCGGGAGTGAGGTAGCGGAAGCCCCGGCCGTGGTGCCTGCGCCCGTACCCGGGGTCGGTGGGGCGGCTGTGGTGGAGGCGCAACGCCTGCTCCTGAGGTGAGGCCACGGGCCGCCGGGGTTCCGCGTGGACGTCGCGCCGGGTGGGCACGGCGTCCGGTCCGGACGCTCTGCGGTGGTGGAAGGGGATCGGGGGTGGTGGAAGGGGATCGGGGGTGGTGGAAGGGGATCGGGGGTGGTGGGAGGGGGCGGGGAGGGTCAGGCCGGTTTCAGCGGGTCGTGGCCGATGTCCATCAGCCCGTGCCGCCAGTCGGTGCCGCCGGCCTTCGGGTCGAGGGAGGGGCCGCGCTGGGAGCGGACGATCTCCACCACCCGTTCCATGGTCTCGACGTCGCCGGAGGTGAGGTCGGTGCGGCGCTTGCCGAGGATGTCGAGGACGTGCCGTCCGGTGGGCTTGCCGGCCCGGTCGGGCACCTCTTCGCTCGTCTCGCCCGCGGACTCGGTGGCCAGCCACTCCTGGAGTTCGCGGGAGGTCATGTTGACCACGGTGTGGAACTCGTCCCAGAGCGCGTCGCTGATCTCGGACACCGCCATGACGGCCTCCTTGTCCTTGTCGCCTCGTGCGTGGGGCCGGTGGTCACGGCCCGTACGGCGGGTTGCCGCCGGTCGGTCGCGTGCCGGGTTTCCTGCCGGAGCCGGGGCAAACACGGGCCGTGGCCCGGGGCGCGGTCAGCCGCCGTCCGGGGCGGTTGCGGCCGCGGCGCCGTGGCCCGGGGCGTCCTCGTCCGGCAGTGGCTGCTCGGCCCAGATGGTCTTGCCGGTGGGGGTGTAGCGGGTGCCCCACTGCTGGGTCATCCGGGCCACCAGGAACAGTCCCCGGCCGCCCTCGTCCTCGCTGCCGGCCCGCCGCAGGTGCGGGGAGGTGTGCCCGGTGTCGGAGACCTCGCAGATCAGGGTGCGGTCGCGGATCAGCCGGAGCTCGATGGGGCCGGAGGCGTAGCGGATGGCGTTGGTGACCAGTTCGCTGACGACCAGCTCGGTGGTGAAGGCGAGCTCGCCGTCCAGGCCCCAGGCGCCGACCTGCCCGGTGGCCAGGGTGCGGGCGCGGCCGACCGCCTCCGGGTCGTCGGCCAGCTCCCAGACGGCCACCTCGTCGCGGTCCAGCACCCGGGTGCGGACCAGCAGCAGGGCGGCGTCGTCCTCGACCGGGCCGGGCAGCAGGGTGGCGACGACCCGGTCGCCGAGGGTCTCCAGCGGGCGGCGGTGGTCGGCGAGCACGGCGTGCAGCGCGGCCACCTCGGCGTCCCGGTCGCGGCCCCGGCCCTGTACCAGGCCGTCGGTGTACAGGGCGAGGACGCTGCCCTGGGGCAGGGCGAACTCGGCGCTCTGGAAGGGAAGTCCGCCCAGGCCGAGCGGAGGCCCGGCCGGGATCTCGGGGTGGAGTACGGCGCCGGTGGCCGGGTCGACCAGGGCGGGCGGCGGGTGCCCGGCGCGGGCCATGCTGCACCGTCCGGTGACCGGGTCGTAGACCGCGTAGAGGCAGGTGACGCCGAGCGCGTCGTCCTCGCCGCCGTCCGGGACGGCGGTCCGTTCGTGGGCGTCCTGGGTGACCAGCTCGTCCAGCCGGGTGAGCAACTCGTCGGGCGGCAGGTCGAGCCGGGCGAGCGCGCGGACGCTGGTGCGCAGCCGGCCCATGGTGGCGGCGGCCCGTACGCCGTGGCCGACGACGTCGCCGACGACCAGGCCGACCCGGGTGCCGGAGAGCGCGATGACGTCGTACCAGTCGCCGCCGACTCCGGCGCCGGAGTCGGCGGGCAGATAGCGGTGGGCGACCTCGGCGCCGGTGACCCGGGGCAGATGGCGTGGGAGCAGGCTGCGCTGGAGGGTGAGCGCGGCGGTGTGCTCGCGGGTGAACCGGCGGGCGTTGTCGATGCAGACGGCGGCGCGGGCGACCAGTTCGTCGGCGACCGGCAGGTCCCCGGAGCCGAAGGGGTCGGGGTGGCTCTCCCGGCAGAAGGTGACGACGCCGAGCGCGGCGCCCTCGGTGCGCAGCGGGACGGCGAGCCGGGAGCGGACGGTGTCGCCGGGGCCCGGTTCCTGGAGCAGCGGGTGGCCGGCGGCGAGGCAGCGGGCCTGGAGGCTTTCGGGTGAGAGGTCGACGGGGTCGCGGCGGCGGGCGGGCCGGGTGGTGGCCGGGCCGGGTCCGTCCCAGACCCGCACCAGCCGGCGGGCGGGCGCGGTGCCGGGGGCGGGCTGGTCGCCGGCGAGGACGGCGTCGAGCAGGTCCACGGCGACGGAGTCGGCGAACTGCGGCACGATGACGGCGGCGAGTTCCTGGGCGGTGCGGTCCATGTCGAGCGTCTTGCCGACCATGCCGCCGGCCCGCACCAGCAGGTCCAGGCGCTGCTGGGCGAGGTAGCGCTCGGTGATGTCGACGCTCTCCTCGCAGACGCCGAGGGTGGTGCCGGCCGGGTCGGCGAGGCGGTAGTAGGAGCAGGACCAGACGTGGTCGTGGGCGAGGTCGGAGGGCGGGCGTCCGCTGTAGTGCAGGTCGGTGACGGGCTCGCCGGTGGCGAGGACCCCCCGCATGGTCTCCTCCAGGGTGGGCGGGTGGCCGGGGGTGAGCACCCGGCCGTCGGCGACTTGCTCGTCGGGGCCCATCCCGGTGTACTGGCCGTCGCCGCCCTCCTCGAACAGGGCGCGGTTGGTCCATACCACCCTCAGCGCGGTGTCGTAGATGGCGAGGCCGACCGGTGACTGGGTGGCGAGGCCGCGCAGCATGGACTGCAGGGCCTCCCAGCGGTCGTTCTCGTCGGCGTCGGCGACCACCAGCAGCCGGCCGGGGCCGCCGCCTCGGGTGGAGACCAGCGGCAGGGAGGCGGTGGCCACCCGGACGATCCGCCCGTCCCGGTGGCGCATGTGGACGACCTGGCGGCGGGCCTGCGCGGCGCCGGGCAGCTCGGTCGGCATCCGGTAGTGGCCGGGGCGCTCCACCACGAAGGAGCCGACGGTGCGGCCGGCGGCCTCGTGCGAGCGGTAGCCGAGCAGCGCCTCGGCGGCCGGGCTCCAGCCGACGATGGTGCCGTCGTCGTCCAGCACGGCCGTGGCCGCGCGGGTGAGGTCGAGGGGGCCGCGGAAGTCGGCACCCTCGTCCGCGTACACCGCGCCCATGGCACCTCCCTTCCCGTGTCCCCTCCCGTGTCCCCTCATCGTCGGACCGCTGTCCGGCGGGCACAACCGCGGTCCGCGGTGGGTGAGCGGGGTCATCGCGGGTCACTCCCCCGGGGTGCGGCGGGTCGGTGCGGGGTCATCGCGGGTCACTTCCAGGGCGCCCTGTCCCGCCGGTGCGGGCGGCGAGCAGCAGGGCGATGTCGTCGGGTCGGGCGGTGGCGGTCCTGGCCTGCCGGATCAGCCGGTCGGCGGTGCCGGCGAGGGTGGTGCCGCGGATGGCGGACAGGGTGTCGCGCAGCCGTTCGATGCCCTGGTCGATGTCGGTGCCGGGCTGTTCGACCAGTCCGTCGGTGAACAGCGCGAGGACGGCGCCGGGCGCCATGGCCAGCTCGGTGACGGGGTACGGGGCGGTGGCGTCGATGCCCAGGACCATGCCGCCGGGCAGGTCGAGCACCTCGGTTCGGCCGTCCGGGTGGCGCAGCAGCGGCTGGAGGTGCCCGGCCCGTACCGCCCGGGTGGTGCCGGTGGCCGGGTCGAGGTCGATGTAGCAGCAGCTGGCGAACTGGCCGGGGTCGAGGTCGATCAGCAGCCGGTTGGTGCCGCTGATCACGGCGGCCGGGTCGTGGCCGCTGAGCGCGAAGGCCCGGACGGCGCTGCGGAGCTGGCCCATGGTGGCGGCGGCGGACACCCCGTGGCCCTGGACGTCGCCGATGACCAGGGCGATGCTGCGGCCGGTCTCGATCACGTCGTACCAGTCGCCGCCGACGTCCATGCCCTCGGTGCCGGGCAGATAGCGGCCGGTGGTGTCCACGCCGGGGAGCCTGGGCAGCCGGTGCGGCAGCAGCGCGGACTGCAGGCCCCGGGCGAGGGCGGCTTCGGAGTCGTAGCGGCGGGCGCGTTCCAGGGCCTGGCCGATGAGCCCGGCGAGCGCGGTGAGGACGGTGCGCTCCTCGGGGCTGAAGCCGCGGGGCCGGTCGAAGCCGAGGATGCAGGAGCCGACGGGCCGCCCGGAGGCGATCAGCGGCAGGAACGCCCGGGCGCCGACATGGGCGTCCATGGGGATGCCGGGATAGGCGGCGGCGAGGTGCTGCATGGACTCGAAGAAGATCGGGCGGCCGGTGGTGAGGGTCTCCACGCCGGGCAGCCGGGAGTCCAGTCCGACGCCCTCGAAGCGGTCCAGGAAGCCCTGCGGGAAGCCGGTCTCCCAGGCGAGGTGGAGCTGGCGTTCGTTGTTGAGGACGTAGATGGCGAGCTGGCGGCCGCCGAAGGCGGGCAGCAGCTCGTCGGTGACGACGGCGGAGACCTGGCGGGCGGTGACCGCCTCGGTGAGGGCGATGGCGAGGGCGACCGGCCGGTAGAGCACGGACGCCCGGTCGGCCGGGGAGCCGAGCCCGCTGCCGGGCGAGACGGCCGAGCCGGGCGCGTAGGCGGGCTTCTCGGCGGTGTCGAGGGTGACGGTGAGCCCGTCGTGGCCCGGGTAGAGCGACACCGAGAGCCAGGTGCCGGAGTCGCGGTGGGCGAGGAAGTGGACGGGCTCCCCGGAGAGCAGGGCGGCCCGGAAGCTGTCCTCGTAGGCGGGGTGCCCGAACCAGGGGAGCACGTCGAACATCCGCCGCCCGATCAGCTCCGGCCGCCCGCGGCCGAGCAGGGTCTCGGCGCTGCGGCTGACGAAGGTGACGCGGCCGAGCCGGTCGATGGAGAAGATCCCGCGCGGCAGCCGGTCGGCGACGGCCGCGACCACCGGGCCGGTCCCGGGGTCCACCAGCGCCCCCCGCACATGCCCGTCGGCGGGCGGCTCCTCCCCGGGCGCCGCGGGCCGGGTGGACAGCTCGACCAGAAACGGCCGCCCCTCCCTCCCCCGCACCCAGATCCGCCGGGACGCCGGCCGCTCGGCGTCCGTCAACTGCCGGGCCACCGTCCACAGCCCGTAGCAGTCCTCCGGCTCCAGCAACCCGGCCAACGCGGCGGCGTCGAGGGGGCCGGACGCGCCTTCTCCGCCGGACGCGCCTTCTCCGCCGGACGCGCCTTCTCCGCCGGGCGCGCCTTCTCCGCCGGGCGCGCCTTCTCCGCCGGGGATGCCTTCTCCGCCGGCGATGCCTTCTCCGCCGGCGATGTCCCGGCCATCGGGGATGCCAGGACCGTCGGGGATGCCACGGCCGTCGGGGGCGCCATCCGTCGGCAGGGCGCCGCCCTCGGCCGGGGCGCCCGCAGGGGTGGAGGCGGGGGGCCCGGGCGGGGGGCCGCCTCCGGCCAGGGTGCCGTCGTGCCCGGGAGTGAGGGGCCCAGGCCGGGTGCCGTGATGGCTGAGGGTGCCGTCCTCAGGCGGGATGGAGCTACGGGGCGAGGTGCCGTCTTCGGGCAGGGCGCCGCTCCCGGCCGGGGGGCCGTCCTCGGCCTGGCTGCCGCCACCACCGAGGGTTCCGTCCCCGGGCAGGGCGCCGCTCCCGGCCGGGGGACCGTCCTCGGCCTGGCTGCCACCACCACCGAAGGCGCCGTCCCCCGGCGGGGTGCCGCCTCCGTAGGCAGCACGGCCGTTACGCGATGGGGTGCCCTCGGGTCCCGGGGCGCCGTGGACGGGCGGTGGCTCCAGCGGCGAGGGGTTGTCCTCGGGCGCGGTGCCTCCCAGGCCAGGGGTGCGATCCTCGGGCGGGGTGCCGCCTCCACCAGGGGTGCGGCGGTCTCCGTACAGGGGGCCGTCTCCGCCGGGGATGCGGCCCTCGGGCAGGGTGCCGTCGTCGTCATGGATGCGGTCCATGGGCAGGGTGTCGTCAGGGCCCGAGCGGCCGGTACGGCCTGAGGCGTCGGGGGCGGGTCGGGTGCCCCCTTGGTGCGCGGGACCGTCCTCGGGTGGGGCGCCCGGACCGGGCGTGAAGGGGGTGCCTCCCCCGTCGCCGCTGGTGCCGTCCTCGGAGGTGATGCCCTCATGCCGTGGGGCGCCACCCCTGGGGCGTGCGCCCTCACGGCCTGGGATTCCGCCTTCGGGGCCGTTGCGGCCAAGGGCGCCGACCCCCGACGGGGTGCCGTCATCGGGTGGGTTGGTATCAGGGCCCGGGCCCTGCTCGGAGGCGTGGTCGACGGCACCTGGCTCACCCTCCTCGACGAGTGGCATGGCGGGCTCCAGGGGGTCGGTCAGCTCGACCGGATCCGTCAGTTCCACCGGTCCGGGACGCCGGAAGGGTCCGGATCCTGGCCGGGGTTCGGCTTCGCCCGGTACGCCAGGCCGGGTCGGGTCCTCCGGTGCGGACGACTCTGCCGACTCCTGGTGAGGGGGCGCCCCGGTCGACTGCGCACCGGCAACGGCCCGCTCCCCCGGTCGGGGCGACTCCCCCGGTTCGGTGCGCTCGACCCGCCCGGCCGGGCCATCGGGAGCCTCCGGGTCGGTCAGTTCGACGGGGTCGGCGAGGTCGGAGGGCTCGGCCGGGCCGACGGGTGCGGGGGAGGTGGGGTGTACGGGGGCGGGGGCCCGGTCCGCCGGGTGGGGGTGTGCCGGGAGGGGGCCGTCCCCCGCCTGCTCCCCGTCCGGGTCGGGGCCGAGCAGAGGGCGGCCCTCCGGGGCGGTGCCTTCGGTGGCCACCACCTCGGGGGCGGGCGGGGCGGGCGCGTCGGGAGGGGTGGCGCGGCCGGTGAGCATGGCGCGCAGGGCGGCGTCCGCGGTCAGGGTGCCGGTCGCCGGGGTCCAGTCCATCCGGCCGACGCGGAACGGTGGGGTGTTGCCCGCCGGGAGCTGGACGCCGAAGGGCTCGCCCTCCCAGGTCACCGCCGTGCCGTGCAGGACCAGGTCGGCGAGGGCCGCGCCGAGCCGCGCGGCGGTGCGGTGGGCCCGGCGGCGGTCGGCGGCGGCCACCGGGCGCCCCGGCGTGGGGGCGCGCAGGATCGCGAGCACGCCGTAGACGGACTGGCCGTGCACCACCGGCACGTACATCGAACCGAAGGGGTAGGGCATGCCGGCCATCAGCTGGGGGAAGCGCCGCATGGCGTCCTCGGCGTCGGCGAGGTGGACGCCCTCCCGCCCCCGGTAGGCCACGGCGACCGGGAAGGGCCGGTTGGCGTGCATCCGCCACCAGGGGCGGAACAACCGGGCCGGCAGCCCCGCGAGGACGGCCAGCCTCAGCAGCCCCGGGGTGCCGCTGCGCAGGTAGACGCCGCCCGCGAAGCCTCCGGTCGCTTCCACGGCCTCCACGGTGGCCCGTGCCAGCACCAGCGGCAGTCCGTCCGGTACCGGGCCGTCGGTGTGCGGTTTCCCTGGCATCGTCCCCCAGCCTTGCTCGGCGGCGGGTCGCGGCGCCGCGCGGTGCGGCGCCGGAGCTCATAGCCAGGATGCTCCCGGGCCGCGGGGTCACGCATTCCGGGGCCGGGGGGCGCCGGACCAGGTGGACTATGTTGAGCACGAGCGGGACGAGAAGGAGGCACACCGGTGCCATCAGGTCAGCAGGCACGCGCCCAGTCGGCGGCGATCAGACCGGGCCGGGCCGGCCCCGCGGCGAAGGCCCCGCCCCCCGCTCCGCCGGCCGACCCGCCGGCCCGGGTGCGGGCGCTGTTCGGGGAGCACCGGCTGTCCCCCGCCCGGCGCCGTATCGCGCAGTATCTGATCGACCACCTCACCGAGGCCGCGTTCCTCTCCATCACCGACCTCGCCGAGCGGGTGGGGGTGAGCCAGCCCTCGGTGACCCGGTTCGCCACGTCGCTGGGGTACAGCGGCTATCCGGCACTGCGCGAGGCGCTCCAGCCGATCGCGCTGAGCGCGGTGGCCGCCGCGCCCGACGCGGCCCGTGAGGAGCCGCGCCGCAACGAGCTGCAGGCCGCGGTGGACGCCGAGATCGAGAACCTGGAGCAGCTGCGGCGGCTGGTGGCCGACCCCGGGCCGATCGTCACGGTGGGGCGGGAGCTGGCCGCCTCGGTGCCGCTGACGGTGGTGGGGCTGCGGATCTCCGCCTCGCTCGCCGAGTACTTCGCGTACGCGGCCCGGCGCATCCACCCCGATGTGCGGCTGGTGACCCGGGGCGGGAGCGTGGCGTATGACGCCCTGCTCCAGTCGGGTGAGGCGGGGGGCGGCTGGGTGCTGGCGTTCGCGATGCCGCGGCACGCCAAGGAGACCCTGGCGGCGCTGCGGGCGGCCCGGCGCAGCGGGCAGCGAGTGGCCCTGATCACGGACCTGGCGCTGGGGCCGCTGGTGGACGAGGCCGATGTGACGCTCACCGCCGGGACCGGGTCGCGGCT
Source organism: Streptomyces lichenis (assembly GCF_023218175.1). Taxonomy (GTDB): domain Bacteria; phylum Actinomycetota; class Actinomycetes; order Streptomycetales; family Streptomycetaceae; genus Streptomyces; species Streptomyces lichenis. Next base: position 21,006 of record NZ_JALPTH010000014.1, read on the forward strand.
GGTATTCGACTCGTACGCGGCACCGGGCCTGCTGGCGGCCTCGCTGCTCCAGGCGATGGCGGACGCCAGCCCGGAACGCACCCAGCGGCGGCTGGAGAAGTACGAGCAGGCCGCGGAGCAGCACGACTTCTTCCTGGAGGAGTAGGCCCCAGGGGGTGCTCCGGCTCCCCTGCGTCCCACGGCCCCCGTGAGGCGGAGGCGGCGCGAGGGGAAATCCATCCGGGAGGCCGTCCTCAAGAGGATTTTCGGCCATTTTCGCGCGCTTCGTCGGCATGAATTTTTTCATGCCCTTGCTTACTCGACGGTAAATATATTTACTGCTCACACACCCCGGCGCAACGCGCCGGGAACAAACCGTGCCTCTCCCCCGAGGGGCAAGGTACAGAGCACCGTGTACGGCACTCCCTCCTCGTGCCGTCCGGTGTCTGGCCGGGAGCCCGCCTTCGCGCGGGCCCCCGTGGCGGCCCCGGTCAACCCCTGGGCCGGGGCCGCCTAAAACATCCCCGTGCCGGCGGCGGCGTCAGCCCGTGGGGGCGACCACCGCGGGGGCGAGCGGAGTGGCGCTCACACAGACGTCCGGCGCGGCCACCGTGGTGGTGGCCGTGGCGGCGAGGCGGGCGCGGGCGGAGGCCAGCGCATGGTCGAGGTCCCGCGTTCCGGTGGTCACACAGAGCGTGTACGTCACATCGTCCAGCCGGCGCTGCGTGTCCGGCGCCAGGACCAGCCCCTGGGCGGCGGTGCAGAGGGATTCGTAACGGGCGACGAGCTCGCGAAGCACAGCGGGATGCGCCAACAGCATGAACGTACCTGCCTTTCCCACGCCACGGGGCTACGGATGGGGAAGCCGGGCGCCGTGGCGGGGCCGCGCGACACCGCGGGCGGCTGCCGCCACCGGACCGTCCTCCTGGAGCCGGGCGATGGGCCGGGCCCCGGACCGGGGACCGCCCTCCCGCACATGGGTGTGCCCGCGCCTTCCGGCCCTCATACGACATTGTGATGCAACCGTGACGGATCCGCTCTGCGTGGACACGCTGCGTACGGGCAGAAGCAGCCCCCCGCGCGGAGGCCTTGCTCCGTTGTCGTGACGCTGCCCGCCACCGGTATCGCGCCCGGGGGCCGGTGGTACGCATCGCACCATGGCTGTGAACCCGATCGAAATGCAGAAGGCCCTCGGAGGCGTCAACTACCCGGCATCGAAGGAGGACATCGTCGAGCAGGCGTCGAAGCACAAGGCCGGCCAGGAGGTCATGGACGCCCTGGACTCGCTGCCCGACAAGGAGTACGACTCCCCCGCCGCCGTCAACAAGGAGGTCGGCAAGGGCTGAGCCGCCGGCCGGGGCTGAGCCCCGCCGAGCGCTCCGCCCGCCGGGCGGCCACCGCCACCCGGTCCGACCCGGTGCACCCGCCCGTCCGGGCAGCCCACCGCCGTACCGACTCCCCCGCCCCGCCGCACCGGTCCTCCCGGGCGGTGGGGCGGTCCGCGTCCGGCCGCGGCGCGCTCCGCCGTGCCTCACCCGGACGGACGGCGCCGGGCGGTGGAGCGGGCCGATCAGGGCTGGACTGGAGGGGCCGCCGGGGGCACCCGGCAGGGTCGGGATGGGCCGATCCGCTCGGGAAAGTCGGGAAAGTCCGACGCCGCGGCAGGCAACCCGGCCCGGCGCGCGGCCATCCTCTTCCAGTGGCAGGCCCGGAAAGTCCTGGCCGTGGCCCCGATCCCACTCCTGGAGTGAGCCAGCCCATGGTCCAACTGTCGGTCGTCGTCCCGTGCTTCGACGAGAGCGAGGTGATAGACGCCTTCCACACCGCGCTGCTCGACGCGCTGGCACCCACCGGGGTGTCCTTCGAGGTCTGCTACGTGGACGACGGCAGCAGGGACGGCACGGTCCAGCGGTTGCGGGCGCTCGCCTCCGCGGACCCGCGGGTGCGCTTCACCTCCTTCAGCCGCAACTTCGGCAAGGAGGCGGGGCTGCTGGCCGGGATGCGGATGGCCCGGGGGGCCGCGGTGGTCCTGATGGACGCCGACCTCCAGCACCCGCCGGAGCTGGTGCCGCGCATGCTGGAGCTGCACCGGCAGGGCTACGACCAGGTGGTCGCCGTACGCGACCGGACCGGTGAGGGGGCCGTGCGCAAGGCGTTCAGCCGGGCCTACTATCGGCTGGTACGGCGCTTCATGGACGTGGAGATCGCGGACGGGGCCGGGGACTTCCGGCTGCTGTCGCGGCGCGCGGTGGACTGCCTGCTGGCGCTGCCGGAGAGCAACCGCTTCTCCAAGGGGCTGTTCTCCTGGATCGGCTTCGACACGGTGGACTTCGCCTACCGGAACGTGGAGCGGGCCGCGGGCACCTCCAAGTGGCGCGGCCGCCATCTGCTCAACTACGGCATCGACGGGCTGCTGTCCTTCAACAGCCGCCCGCTGCGCCTGGCCATCCACGCCGGGTTGTGGCTGTTCCTGTCCGCGGTGCTCTACGCGCTGTGGATCGTGGCGAATGTGCTGCTGGACGGGGTGGAGACGCCCGGCTACGCGACCCTGATCACCGCCATCGTGGCTCTCGGCGGCATCCAGATCGCGATCCTGGGGGTGATCGGCGAGTACGTGGGCCGGATCTACCACGAGGCCAAGCGCCGGCCGCACTATGTGGTCCGGGAGACCGAGGGGTCCACCGGGACGGCGCGGCGGGAGGAGCGGCGCCCGGCCCGTGCCGGCGCGGGGCGCCCCGAGGCGCGGCTGGAGGCCGCGGGACGGGCGCGGCCCAAGCCGTGAGGACCGTTCCCGCCGCCACCGTCCGCCAGTTCGCCGTCTTCGCGCTGATCGGACTGGTCAACACCGCCGTCTACTACGCGGTGTACGCCACGCTGAACATCTGGCTGCCCTACCTTGCCGCGCACGCCGTGGGCTACACGGTCAGTGTGCTCGGCTCGTTCCTGCTCAACTCGTATCTGATGGTCCGCACCCGCCCCACCTGGCGCGGGCTGGCCCGCTATCCGCTGTCCGGCGCGGTCAACCTGGTCGGCAGCGGGGTGCTGCTGCACCTGGGCGTGAGCCGGCTGGGGATGGACGAGAACATCGCCGCGCTGGCCGCCGGTGTCGCGGTCACGCCGCTGTCCTTTCTGCTGGCCCGGTGGGCCATCATCAGTGGCGCGGGCGGTGGGCGGCGCGGGGCCGGCCGTGTGCGGCCGGCCCCCTCCCCCGCCGAGCCGGTCAGGGAAGCCGCGTCCCGCGAGTGACCTTGTCCAGGTGGTAGTAGTCGGCGACGCACTGCGCCGGCCAGATCCGCTTGCCGCCCGCGGCGAAGGGCTCCAGCATCGAGCCCACCTTGGTCGGGGTGTACGGCATGACCCGCTCCCCCGCCGCCGCGCCCGCGCGCAGCACCGCGTCCTGGCGGTCCCAGCGCTCGGCGCGGACCTGCATCTTCCCGCCCAGCTCGTACAGCGGCAGGGCGAGCCCCACCACGGTCACCGCGCACAGCGCGGCGGCGAGCGCGGCGGGCAGCGCGCCGGCCGCCCCGTGCCGGCGCAGGGCCCGGCCCAGCAGGGCGCCGGCGGCGACCAGCAGCACCACCCACACGATCAGGTAGTCGTTCCAGGTCCGCTCGGTGGTGATGACCCGGGCGCCGAACACCGGGTAGGTGATCACGGTGCACAGATAGCCGCTGACCAGGAAGACCAGGGCTCCGGCGCCCAGCAGCAGCCCGGGGCGGGCGGGCTCCAGGACCCGGCGGGCGTCCGGCCGGGGGCGGGCCAGCAGGCCGACCAGCACACCGGCGGCGACGGCGCCGAGGTAGGTCCAGGTGGTCAGCACCGTACCGAGGATGTGGACGAAGGCCTTGGCCGCGTCGATCAGGGTGTCCGGGGCCAGCATCGAGGCGGAGTCGGCGCCGAAGCGGGAGCGCCGGTGCCGTGACCCGGGCGAGGTGACCAGGATGAGGGTGCCGACCGCGACTCCGGCCATCCCGGCGGCGGCCCAGAGCCGGGCGTGGCGCCGGACCGGGGCGACCAGCAGCCGGTGGGCCAGCAGGACGAGGGCGGCGAGCACCACCAGGGCGACGACCGAGGCCTCCTCGGACAGCGTGCCCATGAAGACGCCGACCGCGAAGACCACCGCGAGGGCGACCGTACGGCCGCGCCGGCCGGAGGCCCGCAGCAGCGGGATGGCCGCTGCGGCGGCGAGCACCGGGGCGAGCGTGTGCGAGACGGAGGCGGCCGGCCAGTAGAAGGTCTTGTACGTGTTGGGGGTGGCGAACAGGATGGCCGCGGTGGCCATGGCGGCGGCCAGCAGGGGGACGCCGCGCGGCACCGACTGGCCGGCCCGGCGCAGCGCCAGCGCGGTCAGCGCCCACAGCAGCCCGAGCACCAGGACGCCGCTGACCAGCCCGTACCACTGGTGGCCGGCGACCGGGAACTCGGCGTAGGCGCCGACCAGCAGCCCGTTGCCGACCCGTCCGTTGTCGGTGAAGTAGAACTTGTGGACCAGGCCGAGCATGCCCTCGTCGCGGACGACGGGCAGGAAGCACCACTCGTCGGCGCTGGGGCGGACGTACCGGCCGAGGTAGGCGGCGGCGGCGAGCAGGGCGAGCGGCAGGGCGGCCAGGGCGTACGGCCAGAGGCGGCCGGGCAGGGCGCGCGTGCCGCCGTCCTGGCCGGGCCCGGCCCCGGGGCCCTCGCCCGGGTCCTTCGGGACGGTGACACCTGATGCGCCGACGGCCATGTCTTCTCCACTGCCTTTCGCCGAAACCTCCGTTTGCGGTACCCAAGAGGGGTTTTCGGCCCTTCGCGTTGTGTGCCCGGGCTGTGATTTCGGCTCACGCCGCGTGCTCGCCCGCCGCGTCGTCCACCGGTCTCCCACTGGACCGGCCCGGGTACGGGTGCGCAACCGGTCGCCGCCCAGGCGGTGCACCGGCGGCCCCGTGGACCGGTGGCGGGGGCGGGTCAGCGGCGGTGGGCGGTGACCAGCCGGCAGCGGGGTGAGCCGTCGGGGCGGCGGCCGAGCGGCTCCAGGGCCTGGAGCTCCACGGTGAACCCGGCGGCCTGAAGATCCCGGGCCACGTCGGGGAGGCGGAAGGTGCGGTAGTACATGGTGAACGGGGGCCGCCACACCAGGTTGCGCAGCCGCATCGCGGTGTCGAAGCCCCACAGCTGCCAGTAGGGGGCGGAGCCGACCGGCGGGGGCGCGGCGACCGGGAAGGAGAACCGGCCGCCGGGCCGGAGCACCCGGTGGACCTCGGCGAACAGCCCGGGCCGCTCGGCGGGCAGGAAGTGGCCGAAGGCGCCGAAGCTGACCACCAGGTCGGCGGAGGGGCTCAGCGGCAGGGCGCGGGCGTCGCCGCGTACCCAGTGCAGCCGGGGGCCGGAGCGGGTGGGCGGGTGGTTGGCGCGGGCGCGCCGCAGCATCCCGTCGCTGAAGTCGAGCCCGGTGACCCGGTCGGTGCACAGCCCGCGCAGCACGCCGATGCCCGCGCCGGTGCCGCAGCACAGGTCCAGTCCGGTGCGGAAGGGCCCGTGCGGGCGCAGTGCCTCGGCGACGGCGTCCAGGACGGGGCCGGGGATGCGGTAGGCGGTGCGGTCGAACGTGGGGGCGAGCAGGTCGTAGCCGCGGCGGGTGGAGGACAGCGCCTGGCGGGCGCGCTGGAGGAGGAGGGTGCCGGGGAGGGTGCGGCCGGATCCGTTCGAGCGGGGCATGGCGGTCAGCCTACGGTCCGGGCCGGGTCGGCCGCGGGGGTCTTCGTCCTGCTCCTCCGGAGCCGGCCGGTCGTCAGATCATGCCGGCGTTCATGATGTCGAAGGGCAGGGTGCCGGCCGGGTCGGCGGATCCGCCGGTGCCGGGGGCGGCGAGTTCGGCCCAGATGACCTTGCCCTGGGGGGTGTAGCGGGTGCCCCAGCGGTCGGCGAGCTGGGCGACGAGGAACAGGCCGCGGCCGCCCTCGTCGGTGCTGGCGGCGTAGCGCAGGTGCGGGGAGGTGCTGGAGCGGTCGGCGACCTCCACGGTGAGGCCGCGGTCGTGCAGCAGCCGGACGCGGATGGGCGCGGCCCCGTAGCGGATGGCGTTGGTGAGCAGCTCGCTGAGGACCAGTTCGGCGGCGAAGCCGAGATCGTCCAGGCCCCATTCGGCCAACCGGGCCATGGCGGCGGCGCGGATGCGTCCGACGGCCTCCGGTTCGGCGGGCACGTCCCAGTCGGCGACCCGGTCCGGGCCGAGGACCCGGGTGCGGGCGACGAGCAGCGCCACGTCGTCCTTGGGGTGGGCGGGCAGCAGTGCGTCCAGGACGATGCGGCAGGTCTCCTCGGGGGTGGCGGCGGGGCGGCCGAGGGCCTTGGCGAGCAGGTCCAGGCCGACGTCGATGTCCCGGGTGCGGTCCTCGACCAGGCCGTCGGTGTAGAAGGCGATCCGGCTGCCCTCGGCGAGCTCCAGTTCGGTGGTCTCGAACGGTATGCCGCCCAGGCCCAGCGGCGGACCGGCGGGCAGGTCGGGGAACTCGACCTGGCCGTCCGGGTGGACCAGGGCGGGCAGCGGGTGGCCGGCCCGGGCGAGCTGGCAGCGCCGGGAGACCGGGTCGTAGACGGCGTAGAGGCAGGTGGCGCCGACCATGCCGGTGCCGCCGTCGGCGGCGTCCAGGCCGGTCGTCTCGGCGCCGTCCTGGTAGGGCTGCTCCTCGTCCTGGTCGATGCGCCCGACCAGGTCGTCCAGCCGGCCCAGCAGCTCGTCGGGCGGCAGGTCGAGGGTGGAGAAGTTGTGCACCGCGGTGCGCAGCCGGCCCATGGTGGCGGCGGCGTGCAGGCCGTGTCCGACGACGTCGCCGACGACCAGGGCGACCCGGCTGCCGGGCAGCGGGATGACGTCGAACCAGTCGCCGCCGACGCCGGACTGGGCGGGCAGATAGCGGTGGGCGACCTCCAGGGCGCTCTGCTCGGGCAGCGCGCGGGGCAGCAGGCTGCGCTGGAGGGTGACGGCCATGGCGTGCTCGCGGGTGTAGCGGCGGGCGTTGTCGATGCTGACCGCGGCGCGGGCGACCAGTTCCTCGGCGAGGACGAGGTCCTCGGCCTCGAAGGGTTCGGGGCGCTCCATGCGCCAGAAGTTGGCGACGCCGAGCACCACCCCGCGGGCCTTCAGCGGGCAGGCGATCAGCGAGTGGATGCCGAAGTCGACGATCTGGCCGGCCCGCTCGGGGTCCTGGGCGTGCCAGCCGAGGGCCTCGGAGAGGTACGGGACGAGTTCGGCGCGGCCGGTGCCGAAGCCGCGGGCCTGCGGGGTGGAGGGGACGAAGCCGATCATCTTGCCGCGCGGGTAGAGCGGGTGGTCGTCGCGGACCCCGGCGACGGCGGTGCGGCGCATGTCGGCGGCGGTGCCGGTGGGCTCCTCGCCGCGCAGCACGGGGTCGGCGAGGTCGACGGTGACGAAGTCGGCGAACCGGCCGACGGTGACATCGGCCAGTTCCTCGGCGGTGCGGACCACGTCCAGGGTGGTGCCGATGCCGACCCCGGCGTCGTACAGCAGGTTGAGCCGGCGGCGGGCGCCCTCGGCGCGGCCGGTGAGCGCGTTCAGCTCGGTGGTGTCGCGGATGGTGGCGACGGTGCCGGCGGGCCCGCCGTGCCGGTCGGTGTGGCGCTGGTTGACCGCGAGCAGCCGGTCGGCGGCGGGCACCACCTCGTCGGTGGCGACCCGGCCGGAGCCGAGCAGTTCGGCCATGCCTGGGTCGAGTCCGGGCAGTTCGCGGATGGCGCGGCCCTCGGCGTCGGCGGGCAGCCCGAGGAGGCGTTCGGCCTCGTCGTTGGCGAGCAGCAGCCGGCCGTCGCCGCCGACGATGACCACGCCCTCGCGGACGGCGTGCAGAACGGCGTCGTGGTGTTCGTACATCCGGGTCATCTCGGCGGTGCCGAGGCCGTGGGTCTGGCGGCGCAGCCGGCGGGCGACCAGGGCGCTGCCGGCGGTGGCGATGGCCATTCCGGCGGCGGCGGTGCCGAGGATGACGGGCAGCTGGCGGTTGACCACCCCGGTGACGTTGCGGACCTCCAGGCCGGCGGAGACCAGTCCGACGACGGCTCCCTTGTCCCCGCGGACCGGGACGATGGCCTGGACCTCCTCGCCGAGCGGGCCGTCGACGCTCTCCACGTGGACCTGGCCGCGGAGGGAGGGTTCGATGGTGCCGACGAACCGGCCGCCGATGCGTTCGGGCTGGGGGTGGGTGTAGCGGATCCCGCGGGTGTTCATGACGACGATGAAGTCCACCCCGGCCGCCTGGCGGGCGCTTTCGGTGAGCGGCTGGAGGATGGCGCTGGGGTCGTCGTCCTGGAGCGCTTCGCGGATGCCGGGGGCGTGCGCGAACGATTCCGCGACCGCGACGGAGCGGTTGCGTGCCTCCCGGTCGCTGTCGCTCCGGGACTGCAGGACCAGTGCCAGGACGGCACCCAGTACCAGCAGGACCACGAGGGTGACCTGCAGGAGGAAGACCTGTCCCGCGACGCTCCGCGGGCGGCGTCCGCGCCGGTCGGCCGGTGACCGAACCGAGCTGCCGCGGAGTCGGTCGAAGAAGGGGGCCACGATCCCCTTTCTAACACCGCTCGGCCCACCGCGACCATGAGTCGCCCTCGGTGCTCGGACGGGTACGGCCCGCTGTCGGCGGACGGGGCGCGGGAAACGCCCGGGGAAACGCGGGGGAATCGCCTCGGGAAACCCTGGGGCGCTCCGGGCAACGCCGTGGGAAACCGGCCGGGATCAGCGGACGCCGTGCGGGCGGAACTGGACGCTGACGCGGGGGCCCGCGCCGCGCCGGGTCTTGGGGATGGCGTGCTCGAAGGTGCGCTGGCAGGAGCCGCCCATCACGATCAGGTCGCCGTGGCCGAGCGGGACCCGGCGGGCGGGGCCGCCGCCGGCGGGGCGCAGGGCCAGGTCGCGGGGTTCGCCCACGGAGAGGATGGCGACCATGGTGTCCTCCCGGCCGCCGCGGCCGACGCGGTCGCCGTGCCAGGCCACGCTGTCCCGGCCGTCGCGGTAGTGGCAGAGCCCGGCGGTGGTGAACGGTTCGCCCAGTTCGGCGGCGTAGTGCGCGCTGAGCGCGGAGCGGGCCTCGTCGAGGACGGGGTGCGGCAGCGGGTCGGCCGCCCGGTAGAAGGCCAGCAGCCGGGGTACGGCCACCTCGGCGTCGTACATCCGGCGCCGCTCCGCCCGCCAGGGGACCTCGGCGGCGAGCCGTTCGTAGAGGGCGTCGGCGCCGCTCAGCCAGCCGGGCAGCAGATCGATCCAGGCCCCGCGGCCGAGATCGGTGCGGCGGATTTCGGCGAGGGGGCCGAGGCGGATCTCGTCGGTCTGGTCGAACAGGGAGCCCTGGAAGTGCGCCGGCATGCTCCCAGCGTACCCCCACATTCGAACGCATGAGCTAATCGATGCGTTCGCCCGGCCGGGGCCATTCGGGTGGGAGGGGGGTCTGGTGGTCCCTCAGGCGGCCCACCTCCAGGCCCCGGGCGCGGCAGTCGGCGATCAGTCCGGGCAGGGCGCCCAGCGCGGCCCGCCAGGAGCCGGGGGCGCTGGTGGCGTCCGTGTCGTGCAGCAGTACGGTGCCGCCGCCGCGCAGGGAGCGGGCCACCTCGGCGCGGACCCCGTGCGCGGTGGCCTCGGCCGTCCAGTCCCGCCCCCAGGCGGACCAGAGCACCGTGCGCAGCCCGGCGGCCCGGGCGGCGGCCCAGCGGCCGCCGGTGAGGATGCCGTAGGGCGGGCGGTACCAGAGCGGCCACCGCCCGGCCGCCTCGGCGACCAGCGCCGCGGTACGGGCCACCTCCCGCCGGTCGGCGGCCGGGCGGGGTCGCCAGGGCCGCTCGTGCCGCCAGCCGTGCACCGCGAGTTCATGGCCCTCGGCGGCGATCCGCCGGCCCAGCTCCGGGTGGCGGGCCAGCCGCTCGCCCAGCAGGAAGAAGGTGGCCCGGGCCCCGAGGCCGTCCAGGACGCGTAGGAAGTGCGCAGTGCTGTCCGGGTCCGGGCCGTCGTCGAAGGTGAGCGCCACCCGCCCGGGGTCGCCCCGGCCGTCCAGCGCGGGCCAGAGCAGTGCCCGCGGCCCCGGCAGCCAGCCCGCCGCCGGCCCGATGTGCGCGGCGGCCGCGACCAGCAGGGCCGCGCCCCCGAGGGCGATCGGGCGCCCCGGGGAGCGGCCGCCCACGGGCAGCACGTGGGGGCCCAGCACCGCCGCGGCCCGGTACGGGCGGCGGGCGGCGCTCACCAGTGGTCCTGACGGCCGGCCGGGTCGGCTCCCTTGCCGGGGTCGCCGGAGTCGCCGGAGTCCTCGGTGACCAGGGGTGAGCGGGCCAGTTGGACGCAGCCGGCCACCAGCAGGGCGAGAGCCAGCGCCTCGGGGGCCACCCGCCAGCCCAGATGGACGTCCTCGGCGAACAGGCAGACCCCGAGCACCACGCTGAGCAACGCGTCGCCCAGGGTGAGCGCCGGCTGCGAGGCGACCAGGCTGCCCGCCCGCAGGGTGACCTGGAGGAGCAGGAAACTGCCGAGGCCCACCACGATCGCCGCGTACGGCATCCAGCTGGTGAGCACGGCGTCCACCCCGTCCGGCAGACGGCCCAGCGCGTCCTTGAGCAGGGCGGCGGTGACGGCGAAGCCGGTGGCGGTGGCGGTGCCCAGCACGGCGGCCCGCGCAGAGGGCGGCAGCCGCGTCGAGACGGCCCCCAGCACGGCCGTGAGGAGGCCGGCGCCCAGGGCCGTCCACAGCCAGGCGGCCACGGGCACGGTGGCACGCCCGTCGGTGGGGTCGGCCAGCGCGAGGAAGGCGCCGAGGCCCACCGCCATCGCGGCGAACGCCCAGCGGGTGCGGGCGTCGGGCCGGCGGTGGAACACGAAGCCGCCGACGACCAGGGTGAACATCAGCTCCGTACTCATCACCGGCTGCACCACCGACAGCGGCCCGGTGGCCAGCGCCAGCGCCTGGAGCACTCCGGAGACGGCGAGCAGCGCCGCGCCCCACACCCACACCCGGCGGTGCACCAGGCCGGTCAGCCAGGAGCCGTGGGGGGCGTCGGCCGGGTCGGGGCCGAGCTCGGCGGCGGCGCGCCGCTGGAGGACGGAGGCTCCGGCGTTGCCGAGGGCGGCCAGCAGCGCCAGGCCGATGGAGAGGGCGAGCACGGTGTCAGCCGAACCGTTTGGCCATGGCCCGGAAGAAGCCCGGGACCGCCCCGTGCAACCGGGCGGGCAGACCCAGCCAGGCGGGGACGAACACATCGGCGCGGCCCCGTACGGCGGCCCGCCACACGGTGTCGGCGACCTGGGCGGCGGACACCGGGCGGGGGTGCTCGCGGTGGTAGGGGGCGCCGCGCCGGCCGAAGAACGGGGTGTCCACCGCGCCGGGCAGCACCACGGTCACCCCGACCCGGGTGCCGGCCAGTTCGCAGCGCAGGCTGTCGGCGAAGGCCAGCAGTCCGCCCTTGGTGGCGGCGTACACCGCCTCGCCCGCCACGCCGACCCGCCCGGCCATGGAGCCGATCAGCACGATCTGCCCGGTGCCGCGTTCGGCCATCGGGGGGAGCAGCAGCCGGACCAGGTGGAGTACGCCGGTGAGGTTGACGGCGACCAGCCGGTCCACCGCCTCCTCGGGCATCGCGCCGACCGGCCCGGCCCAGCCCTCCCCGGCGGCGGCCACCAGGGCGTCGACCCGGCCGGCCCGGTCGAGCGCGTCGGCGGCCAGCTTCGCCACGCCCGCGGTCTCCCCCAGGTCGCCGGGGAGCGCGGTGCCGCCGGTGCGCGCGGCCACCGCGTCGAGCCGCGCCTCGTCGCGTCCGGCGAGCAGCAGCCGGCAGCGGCCGTCGGCGGCGAACCGGTCGGCGACGGCCGCGCCGATCCCGGAGGACGCTCCCGTGACGAGCGCCACCGGCCGGATGGCGGACGGTGGGGCCGTACGGGGGTGCGTGGGCGGCATGGCGGACCTCCGGGCTGTCGACGGCCGTGCCCTTCCAGCGTCCCGGTTTCCGGCGGCTTCGCCTCCCGGCGGGGTCCGCCCGGTGCCACCGTGCCCCTCGACTGTCTCGTGGGCACGGCGGCGGAAGGCGAAAGAAGCTGCTGGCCCGAACGGATGACGTGCCCACCCGAACGGCCCGCGGCCGGCCCCTCCGGGCGGCGCCGGGCGCCGTCGGTCCCCACGCTGGCGGGTCATGCCGCGCGAAGGGCGCGCCGGCCGAGCGAAGGGGCGTTCGATGGGGCGGCGATACCTGGTCCTGACCGCCGGTATGGGCGCCGGGCACGACGCGGTGGCCGGGGAGCTGGCCCGCCGGCTGCGCGCGGCCGGGCACCAGGTGCTGGTGCGGGATGTGCTGACGCTGCTGCCGCCGGGCACAGGGCCCGCGCTGCGCGGCTTCTACCGGTGCGCGGTGCGGCGGGTGCCGTGGGTGTACGCGCTGATCCACCGCATCTTCCTGGCTCCGGCCCGGACGCCCGGTCCGCGGCGCCGGCCCGGTACCGGCCCGCTGGCGGCGCTCGCCGAGCGTCCGCTGCGCGCGTTGGTGGAGCGGTGGCGGCCGGATGTGGTGGTCTCCACCTTCCATCTGGCCGGGCAGATCACCGGGCGGCTGCGTGAGCGCGGGGCGCTGGAGGTGCCGTGCGCGGTGTATGTCACGGACTTCGCGGTGCACCGGGCCTGGCTGGCCCCGGGCAACGACCTCTTCCTCTGTGTGAGCGAGCCGGTGGCCCGGCGGGTGCGGGCGGGCACCGGGCGGCCGGCGCTGGCCACCGGTCCGGTGGTGCCGCCCTCGTTCGGCCGGTCCGGGCCGCCCGGCCCGGCGGCCCGGCTGGCCACCGCCCGGGCCGCCGGGCGCCCGGTGGTCCTGCTCTCGGCCGGTGCGTGGGGCGTAGGCCCCGGGCTGCTCCCGGCGGCGCGGGCCCTGGCGGGTGCCGGCTGCCTGCCGGTGCTGCTGTGCGGACGCGACGAGGGCCTGCGGCGGCGTGCCGGCCGACTGCCCGGGGTGCTGGCCCTGGGCTGGGCGCACGACCTGCCGGGCCTGATGGGCGCGGCGCATGTGCTGGTGGACAACGCGGCCGGGCAGACCGCGGTGCAGGCCCTCGCCGCCCGGCTCCCGGTGGTGGGCTTCCGCCCCATCGCCGGGCACGGCGCGGCCGGGGTCCGGGAGATGGCCGCGGAGGGCCTGACGGTGTACGCCCCCGACCTGCCCGCCCTGCTCACCGCCGTCGCCACCCTGTCCCCACCCGGCCCACCCTGCGACCGCCTGGTACGCGCCGGGGCGGCCCTGTTCCGGGAAGATGCGGCGGCCGCAGTGGCCCGGCTGGCGGGGGCGTCTGCTGCGGCCTGAGGGGCCGCCTCGGGCGGGCCGGGGGCCCACCGCCGGGGTCACGGGGGCCCGCTCCGGGAGCACGCGGCGTTCGTGGCGGTTCCAGCTGGCGGGGGCGGTGGGCCCGAACCCCTCGGCCCTGGCCCGCGAGCGCCTGGTGCGGGCCCGGGCGGGCCGGTTCCGGGAGCATGTGGCGGCCGTCGTGGCACGGCTGGCGGAGCGACCGTGCTCTCACCACGGCCTCAGGCCAGGGTGGGCGGCGGGCCCGGGCCCTCGGCCTGGCCTGCGACCGGCCGGCACACCCCTGGGGCGGCTCGGTCCGGGGGTGCGCGGCGGGCGTTGCGGTGCCGGACGGCACCCACCCGGGGCGGCCTTGCTCCGGGGCGCGCGGCGGGCCGCCGTGGTGCCGGGTGGCGGTGGCCACGGCGGCCTGAGGGACGGGCGCCTTGGGCGGGGCTAGGAGCCCCGGCGCGGTCGCGACGGCAGGGGGACGGGGAGGGCCGGCCCCGTACCCGTACGGCAGTCGTGCGGTCAGTCGACGGTCAGGACGATCTTGCCGGTGGTGCGGCCCTGCTCGCCCAGTTGGTGGGCCTTGGCGGCCTCGGACAGGGGGAGCACGGTGTCGACCAGCGGGCGCAGGCGGCCGTCCGCCACCAGGGCGGCGATCTCCAGCAGGCCCTGGCGGTCCGGCTCCACCAGCATCCAGCCGGTGCAGACGCCCTCGGCCTCGCCGGGTACGTCGTCCGGGCTGGGCAGGGTCACCAGGCGGCCGCCGGGGCGCAGCACCTTCAGGGAGCGGGGCCCGGTGTCGCCGCCGACGTTGTCCAGCACCACGTCCACCTCGCCGACCGCGTCCTCGAAGGCGCCGGCCCGGTAGTCGATCAGCTCGTCGGCGCCGAGGGAGCGCAGCAGCTCGTGCTTGGCGGCGCTCGCCGTGCCGATCACATACGCGCCGCGCGCCTTGGCGATCTGCACCGCCAGGTGTCCGACGCCGCCGGCCGCCGCGTGCACCAGCACCCGCTGCCCCGGGGTGACCTGGGCGGTGTCCACCAGCGCCTGCCAGGCGGTGAGCGCGGCCAGCGGCAGCGCGGCGGCCTCCTCGTGGCTCAGGGTGGCCGGCTTGGGGGCGAAGTGGCGCGCGGGGGCGGTCACGTACTCGGCGTAGGCCCCGGCCTGCTTCGGGAAGCTCGGCATGCCGAAGACCTCGTCGCCGGGGCTCAGGACCGTCACGCCGGGGCCGACCGCCTCCACGGTGCCGGAGACGTCCCAGCCCACGATCGGGGTCTCGGCCCAGTCGATCAGCGCGCCGCTCGCCCGGGTCTTCCAGTCCGCCGGGTTGACCCCGGCCGCGCGCACCCGTACCAGCACCTCGCCCAAGCCCGGTTCGGGTCGCTCGATCTCGCGCTCGACGAGCACCTCGGGGCCGCCCCACTCGCTGACGACGACGGCACGCATGGCAGGCATGGCTGCTTCCTCCTGGTATCGGGTCGCCACCGGTCCGTTCCGGCGGCGTGCCTCCAGCATCGGTGGAGCGGGGCCGGCGCGGTGCTGGCCGAACGGCCACTATGTGACAGAATTCGGCCATGCACCGTGTCGCCGTCCTCGCCCTCGAAGGCGTCCCTCCGTTCGAGCTGGGCATCCCCTCGCGCGTCCTCGGCAACGCCTGGGACGAGACGGGCCGCCGGCTGTACGAGGTGACCGTCTGCACCGCCGACGGCGCCCCCGTCACCAGCGATGCCGGCTTCACGGTGGCGGTGACGGCGGGGCCCGAGGCCCTGGAGCGGGCGGACACCGTGGTGGTGCCGCCCACCCACGCCATGGACGAGCTGACGAAGGGGGCCCCGCTGCCGGCGGCACTCACCGAGGCGCTGGCCCGCATCCGGCCCGGCACCCGGCTGGTCTCCATCTGCACCGGCTCGTACGTCCTGGCCGCGGCCGGGCTGCTGGACGGGCGGCGCGCCACCACCCACTGGTACTCGGCGCCCGAGTTCCGCCGGGCCTTCCCCCGGGTGGTCCTGGACGAGGACGTGCTGTTCGTGGAGGACGGCCAGGTGCTGACCTCCGCCGGGGTGGCCGCGGGGGTGGACCTCTGCCTGTATCTGATCCGGCGCGACCATGGCACCGCGGTCGCCAACCGGGCCGCCCGGATGTGTGTCGTACCGCCGTGGCGGGACGGCGGCCAGGCCCAGTACATCGACCGGCCGGTGCCCGAGCCCACCGTCGCCACCACCACGGCCACCCGGGCCTGGGCGATGGAGCGGCTGGACACGCCGCTGTCGGTGGACCGGCTCGCCCGGCACGCGCGGATGAGCGTGCGCACCTTCAGCCGGCGGTTCCGCGACGAGGTGGGAATGACGCCCGTGCAGTGGCTGACCGCGCAACGGCTGGACCTCGCCCGCCAGTTGCTGGAGACCAGCGACCTGGCGGTCGATCTGGTCGCCCTCCGGGCCGGGTTCGGCTCGGCGAACTCCCTGCGCCAGCACATGCGCAGCACCCTCGGCGTCTCACCGATCGCCTACCGGCGGACCTTCCGCGCCGACGGGCTGGTCCTGGCCGGGGACTGAACGCCCCCAGGGCGGCGGTGCTCAGCGGGGTGTACGGGGAGGAGAGGGCCGCGGAGCACGGCCCCGAGACGCTGTCCGCCGCCGCCCTCCTCGCCGGGGCTCAGGTCATCGACGGGTCGCCCTTGAGCAGGGCGAAGACGGCGCCGGCCGGGTCCTTGACCATGGCCAGGCGCCCGACGCCGGGCACGTCCATGGGCGGGATGAGGGTGCCGGCGCCGTGCCCGGTGGCGGCGGCGAAGGCGGCGTCGCAGTCGCGGACCCCGAAGTACGGGTGCCACTCGGAGCGTGACCCGGCGGCCAGGTGCTCCGGGCCGAGCTGGAGCATCCCGCCGTGGCTGCTGTCCTCGCCGTCGCCTCCGCCGGGCGCGGAGAGCAGGGTGTACGTCGAGCCGTCGCCGGCGTCCATCTCCTGGTACGTCCAGGAGAACACCGAGCGGTAGAACTCCCGGGCGGCGGCCAGGTCGGTGGTGTACAGCTCCGTCCAGATCAGGGCGCAGGGCTCCATGACGGTGTCCAGGCCGGTGATCCCGCCCGGCTCCCAGACGGCGAAGTCGGCGCCGGTGGGATCGGTGAAGGCGGCCAGTCGGCCGGCGCCCGGTACCTCGTCCGGCTCCGTGCGGACGGTGCCGCCGGCCTGCTCGACGGCCCGGCGGGTGGCGTCGGCGTCGGAGGTGTGGAAGTAGACCGTCCAGGAGGGGGTGGCCCCGTGCTCGCTGAGCGGACCGACGGCCGCCACGATGCCGCCGTCCCGCTGGAAGAAGCCGTAGCCACCGCCGTCGCCGCCGGGCGCGGCGGGCTGGTAGGTCCATCCGAAGACGCCCGCGTAGAAGGCGACGCTGGCGTCGATGTCGGGTGAGCCGAGGTCGATCCAGTTGGGGGTGCCGGGGACAGGGCGGGTCGTCAGCATGGCGTGAACCTCCGATGCGGATCAGCAGGGCGGTGTTCCGGGGTGGACTTCCGGTGTGGCGGGCGGGGGCCCGGCTCCGTGGGCGGGCGGAGCCGGGGCGGGGTCCGGCGGGCGCGCCCCTTCCAGTAGACCGCGCACGGTGCGGCCCCGCGAAACGGAGCGCGCCGCGGCGGTGGACGGGGTTCCCCCATCCGCGCTTCCCGGATGGCGCAATCTTCGCGGATGTCCATTAGATGGTGCAGACCGCGCGCCAGTAGAGCGCGGAACAGGCGACACGGTGTGTGCCTCACCCGAGTCCGGCGAACGGAGCCACGCCATGACCACCGAAGATCCCACAACTCCCCCGAATCCAGGACCCGGTGACCGGTCCAGGCCGCCCGACGCGGGACCGGCCCTGCCGTCGTACCCGCCGTTCACGCCGCCACCGCCCCCGACGGCCGCGCCGCCGCGGGGCGCCGCGGCGGCGGGCAGCGCGGACTTCGGTCACCGGCGGGAGGAAGGCAGGCCCGAGCGGATCGCGTACCCGAGTGCGGAGGCGCTCGTCCCGGCGGGCGCGCCGGAGCCGGCCGGTGACACACGGTCGGTCACCGGCCAGGCGTACGGCGTCATGCCGCCCGCCGAGGCTCCGTACGAGCCCGCGGGCCCCCTCCCGTACGGCCCCGCCGACCCGTTCCCGCGCGACCCGGCGGGAGGCCCCGCGCCCGGCGGACCGGTGGACCCCTTCCCGAACGACCCGGCGGGCCGGCTGCCGTGGGAGCCCGGCGGGCCGCTGCCCCAGGAGCCCGGGGCGGAGCCCCGCCTCGGGGCCGGCGACCGGTTCACCGCACGGGGCCCGAGGACGTTCGCCCTGCCGCCCGAACGCGAGGCGGGCCCGCGTACCGTCGACCCCTTCGACGCCCCCACGGCGGGCGAACAGGCGGCGTTCGAGGCCGCGTTGGGGCCGGACCCGCTGATCGATCCGCCCTCGGCGGAGGTCGCGCTGCGGCAGTCCGCGGTACGCCCCGACCGGCGCCCGCCGCTGGAGCCGGTGCCCCCGGCCGGCCGTCCCGAGTACGCGCCGCCCTCCGAGGCGGCGCCGTGGCTCGGCGGGCACCCCGGGAACGGAACGCCGGGCACCGGTCTGCCGTACCCGGACGGAGCCCCGGACACCGGGCGCGCCGCCACGGCGGGCCCGGCGTCCCCGGTAGCCGGTGCCGACACGGCGACGCACCCGGCCGGCGGAACCGACCGGGCCGAGTCTTGGTACGAGGAGCCCGCCGCCGGAATGCACGGCACGCCCGGTTCCGCCCCGCTCACGGCCGACCTGGGCGCGGTCGGCGGCGCCGCCCTCCCGGACGGACCGCGCGACGGAGCCCCGGGCACCACTCCCCCGGCCCCCGCGCCGGTGCCGAAGGGCGCCCAGGAGGGTGGTACGCGCGCGGGCGGTGCGCCTGCGGCCGGTACGGCATACGAGGCCGGTGGCGGGTACGAGGCCGCCGCGCCCGGGACCGTCGGCCACGGGCCGGAGGTGCGCGAGGCCGGTGCGTACGAGAGGAGTGCGGACGAGAGCGGCACGCGCGAAGGCGGTGCCCGCGAGCCCGGCGCGTACAGGCCTGGCGCGCACGAGAGCGGGCCGCACCAGCCCAGCCCGTACACGTCCGACGCGTACGACAGCCGTACGTGCGAGAGCGGCGCCCGCGAGCCCGGCCCGTACGAGACGGCCGCGCGCCGGGTCACCGGGAACGCGGCCGACGACGCGGCGGTCTCGGCGCCTGAGAGTGGTGCGGCGGGTGGGACGGATGACGCGGCCCGGGCGGTCGCCGACTTCGTCGGCCTCGCGGACTCCGGCGACGTGGACGAGATGAGCGACGAGCGCATAAGGACGATCATCTGGACGGCGGCCACCTACCGCCCGCTGGAGGAGGTCGCCGCGCTGGTGACCATGCTCAAGCGGACCGGGGCCGTGTCCAATCCGGGCGACGAGGCGCTGCGGGCGGCCGCGGTGGCCCGGCCGCTGGAGGAGGTCCGGCAGTTGGTGGCCATGCTCAACGAGGCCGGCCACCCGATCGACGAGTCCGACACCACGCTCCGGGCGGCCGCGGTGGGACGGCCGATCGAGGACGTGGTGCAGTTGGTGAGCATCCTGGGCACCGCGAAGGGCGGCGGGGCCGCCGGAAACCCGGCCGTCGACCAGGTGGGTCCCGGCGCAGCGGCCACGGCTCCTGAGCCGACGGCGGCCGCGCCCTCCGCACCGCCCACCGACCCGGTGGCCGCCACCTCGGCGGCTTCGGCCCCCTCGGTCCACGTACCGGAGAACCCCAACGTCCGCCCGCCGCGCTCGGTCACCGCCTCGGCGGCCCCGGCGGAGCCGAAGGTCCTCGTCCCCGAGGAGCCCGCGGACCGGGCCGGGCGGCCCGGGCACAGCGCTCTGCGCTGGCCGACCGCGGCGGCGCTGCTCGCTTGCGGGCTGATCCACCTCCCGGTGGACCTGGCGGGGGTGCGCGCGGGTGGCGGCGGCATGGTGTCGCTCGCGGTGACCGCGCTGTGCATGGTGACCGCGGTGGTGCTGGTGATGCGGGAGTCGGCGCGCGCCTGGATGGCCGCGGCGGTGACGGCGGTCGGGGTGTTCCTGGTGCACACGGTGGCCGGTGCGGACACCTTCGCGCTGCTCGAACGGAGTGTGGGCGCGGCGTTCGCCTGGTCCGGGACGGCGGCGCTGGTCGCCTCGGTGCTGGTGGTGCTGATGGCGGGCAAGGTCCTGCTGGGGCAGCGCCGGGAGCCCGATCCGGCCGAGGGAGCCTGACGGACCGCGTTCCACGGCACCGCGGGCCACCACGAGCCGCCGAAGGCATCGCCACGACGGGAGCCGCTCTGCCGAGCGGCTCCCGTCGGCATGTTCGGCGTTCTTCGCGACGGGGGTGAATTGACTTTCGGGTCGTGCGTGCAACTACCGTGCGAGCAGGCGCAGTTGACAGCCGATGCGGACGGGGGTCGCGGGGCCGGCGGCGATTGACGGGCACAAGTCCGTTTCATCCTCCGTTCAGCGGCGACCCGAAAGGACGAATCCAGTCCACCACCCCGACGAACCAGGAGAGTTCCATGAGTGACTGGCGCCACCGGGCCGTCTGCCGCGACGAGGACCCCGACCTGTTCTTCCCCATCGGGAACACGGGTCCCGCGCTGCTCCAGGCGGAGGAGGCCAAGGGCGTATGCCGGCGTTGCCCGGTGCGCGAGCCGTGTCTGGAGTGGGCGATCGAGTCGGGCCAGGAGGCCGGGGTCTGGGGCGGGATGAGCGAGGACGAACGCCGGGCCCTGAAGCGGCGCACCGCGCGGCGGCGGCAGCGCAGCCACGCCTGACCCGACCGCGGGACGGTCACCGGGTGTGACAGACGATGCCGCGATCGAGGCTGGTCAGGGCGGCTGCGGGCGTTTTACGGTGGTCTGACGGTCACCGACCCTTCCGGAGCCCCATGCCCAGACCCCGCACCGCCGCCGCGGCCGCCGCGATGAGCGCGGCCGCTCTGCTGCTCGCCGGGTGCGGCGCCGTCGGGGGCGGCGGTGCCGCCGAGCGGCTGTCCGCCGCCCCCATCGGGGCACCCTCCACCACCTCGGTCGCCTCCCCGGCCGCTTCCTCGGCCGTCGCGTCCGCCGCCGTGGAACCCTCGGCCGCTTCCTCGGCCATGGTGACCGCCACCCCGGAACCGCCGGGCACCGCCTCCGACAACCGGCCGCCCCCGGCCACCGCCGAGCCGTCGCCGGACGATCCCGCGCGTACCCGGCCCGCGGTCCTGGCCATCCCGTCGATCGGGGTCGAGGAACTGCGGGTGGTCCCCTACGAGGGCACCACCGACGACTGGCCCGGCACCAGGATCCAGGACCGCGGAGTGGCCGCCAGTCCGTACGGGGAGGCGGGCGGAGTGGGCCCGGGTGAGGTGGGGAACTACCTGGTCACCGCGCACCGCCTGTCCGCCGGGGGCCCGCTGCGCGCTCTGCCCGAGCTGCGGCCCGGCGACACCGTACGGGTCACCTCCGGCGGTACGGTCCACGAGTACCGGATCACCGAGACCCGCCAGACCTCCTTCCGTTCCGAGCGCTCCCTGGCCGAGCAGCGCGCCCCCGTCCCGGGTGAGCCCGGCGAGCGGGCCACCCGGGCGATGATCACCGTCTCCACCTGCGCCACGCCGGAGGACGACGCGGCCGGCAACCACTGGCGGGACGAGAAGGGCAATCCGGAGCACCGGATCGACAAGATCGGTGTGCTGGTCTCCTCGAAGAAGGCCTAGCCGGGGTACGCCTCACCGGCGCGGGAGCGGTCGCCGCGGACGTCAGGGGAGATCGGCGCCCTGGCCGCCCTGGTGACCTTGGTCGCCCGCGTCCTGGTCTTGACCGCCTGCCTCTTGGTCCTGACCGGCCCCTTCCTCGGAGCCCTGGCCCTGGTCGCCCGGGTCCTGATCTCCCTGACCCTGTTCACCTTGACCCTGGTCCTCCTCACCGGCACCGCCCTGGTCCTGGCCCTCCTGGCCGCCCTGGCCCGGGGGCTGCTCGGCGTCGCCGATGGTGGCGCCGACCGCGGCGAGGGCGGTGGTCACCGGCTGGAAGAAGGTCTCGCCACCGGCGTCGCAGTCGCCGCTGCCCCCGGAGGTGAGGCCGATGGCGTCCCCGTCCCGGGTGAAGAGCGAGCCGCCGCTGTCGCCGGGCTCGGCGCAGACGTCGGTCTGGATCAGGCCGGTGACCGTGCCCTCGGGGTAGTTGACGGTGGCGTTCAGCCCGGTGACCTGGCCGTCCCGGAGGCCGGTGGTGCTGCCCATCCGGAACACCTGCTGGCCGACCGCGGCCTCGGCGGTTCCCTTGATGGCCAGCCGCTGCCCGTCGCCGAGGTCCACCTCGTCGGGCGCCTCGGCGGCCGGGTCGTCGTAGGTGACCAGCCCGAAGTCGCCCTCACCCGGGAAGACGGACTCCTGGGCCGAGCCGAGGACGGCGCCGTTCCCGTCGGACCACTGCTGGGCGGCGACCGTGCAGTGCCCGGCGGTGAGGAAGCCGCGGGCGCCGTCCGAGGTGGTCACGTTGAAGCCGAGCGAGCAGCGGGCGCCGCCGCCGAAGATGGCGTCCCCGCCGTCGGCGAAGGGCCGGAACTCGCCCTTGGACCTGCGGATCTCGGCCACGCCCTCGCCGAGCCCCCGGACGGTGGACTCCAGCCGGTCCCAGCGGGCGCCGGTGACCGTGCGGTCGGCGGTGACCAGCACCTGGTTGGTGCGCGGGTCGACGGCCCAGGCGGTGCCGGGGACCCCCGCCTCGGCCGACAGGGTGCGGGTGGCGCCGGCCAGCGCGGCCACCCCGTTCCGTACCGTCTTCGCGACGGCCCCGGCCGCCTCGACGCGTTCGGCGAGGGCGCGGTCCTCACCGGCCACGTTGACCACCAGCCGGCGGGTGCCGGCGTCGTAGTAGGCGCCACCGTAGGAGTCGCCGAGGGAGCCGGCGAGCTGCTTGGCCGTCTGCGCGGCCGAGGCCGCGGTCATGGTCCGGACGGTCGGCCGGTCGTCGTCCTGGCCGGACTGGGAGGCGTTCGCCTGGGGCAGCAGGATCGCCGCCGCGGCGATTCCCACCGCTCCCGCACCCGCCAGTACCGCTTTCCGCTTGGGTATCCGCCTGTGACTCAACTCCACCGCTCCTGACGCTGGTTCGGACTCCGGTCGCCGACGGCTTCCGGGGGACGCGTCCGCTCTCAGGTACGGGCGGGGCGGGCGGCGTGTTCAGCCGGTGCGGGAGTGATCGGCTCGGTGCGCGGGCCGGCGCGTCGCCGGGGCGTATCTCGATGAGTACACATGGGTACGGAATGGTAAAAATATGTCATGAGTGGACGGAGCGGACGTTCCGGGCACGCCCTTCTCGGGGTGCGCACCGTGGCCGGTCAGGTGCTCCTGCTCCAGGTGGCGGTAGCCGTCCTGCTGATCGCCGCGGCGGTGACGGCGGTGGTGTGGCAGACCCGCGCCGACGGCGAGGACGACGCCCGCAACCGCTCGCTGGCCGCGGCCGAGGCGTTCGCGGACGCTCCCGGGACGGCGGCGGCGCTCACCTCGCCGGATCCGGGCACCGCGCTGCAGTCCTCGGTGGAGCGGGCCACCCGGGACACCGGGGTGGACTTCGTCACCGTGCACGCCCCGGACGGGGTGCGGTACGCGGACGCCGACCGCGCGCTGGTGGGGCGGCGCGCCGAGGGGCTGGACGGGGCGGTCGGGCGGCCGGCGTACACGGAGATCTTCACCGGCTCGCCGAACGACGCGGCCCGGGCGGTGGTGCCGGTCACCGGCCCGGACGGACGGGTGGTCGGCCTGGTCACCGCGGGGGTGACCATCGCCAGCGTCGGGGACGCGGTGGACCGGCACCTGCCGGTGCTGCTCGGGTCCGCGGCGGCGGCGCTCGCCCTGGCGGTGGGCAGCTCGCTGCTGGTGAGCCGGCGGCTGGGCCGGCAGACCCGGGGGCTGGGCCCGGCCGAGATGACCCGGATGTACGAGCACCATGACGCGGTGCTGCACGCGGTGCGCGAGGGGGTGCTGATCATCGGCGGGGACGGCCGGCTGACGCTGGCCAACGACGAGGCCCGCCGGCTGCTGGACCTGCCGGCCCGCCCGGAGGGCCGCAAGGTCTCCTCGCTCGGGCTGGACCAGGGCACCGCCGAACTGCTCTCCTCGGGCCGGATCGTCACCGACGAGGTGCTGCTCGCCGGTGACCGGCTGCTGGCGGTGAACACCCGGCGGACGGCGCCGTACGGCACGGCCGGCGGCACCGTCGCCACCCTGCGGGACACCACCGAGCTGCGGGCCCTGTCCGGGGTGGCCGAGGGGGCGCGGGAGCGGCTTCAGCTGCTGTACGAGGCGGGGGTGCGGATCGGGACCACGCTGGATGTGGTGCGCACCGCCGAGGAGCTGGCGGAGGTGGCGGTGGGGCGGTTCGCCGACTTCGCCACGGTGGAGCTGCTGGACCCGGTGCTGCGCGGCGAGGAGCCGGCGGGCGAGCACACCGAGATGCGGCGGGCGGCGGTGCGCGGGGTGCGCGGGGACCATCCGCTGCAGCCGGTGGGCGATCTGGTGCGGTGCGCGCTGCCGACGACGCCGATGGCGGCCGCGCTGGCGACCGGGCACGCGGTGCTGGAGCCGGACCTCTCGCTGGCCGACGGCTGGCGGGCGCAGGATCCGGCGGGCGCGGACGCGGCGCTGGCGTACGGGGTCCATTCGCTGCTCGCGGTGCCGTTGCAGGCCCGCGGGGTGGTGCTGGGGATGGCGAACTTCTGGCGGTCGGAGCAGCCGGCGCCGTTCGAGGCGGAGGATCTGGCCTTCGCCGAGGAGCTGGCGGCGCGGGCCGCGGTGGCCATCGACAACGCGCGCCGCTACACCCGTGAGCACGCGATGGCGGTCACCCTCCAGCGCAGTCTGCTGCCGCACAGCCTGCCCGAGCAGGACGCGGTGGAGGTGGCGTACCGGTATCTGCCGGCGCAGGCGGGGGTGGGCGGTGACTGGTTCGACGTGATCCCGCTGCCCGGAGCGCGGGTGGCGCTGGTGGTCGGGGATGTGGTGGGGCACGGGCTGCACGCGGCGGCCACCATGGGGCGGCTGCGGACCGCGGTGCACAACTTCTCGGCGCTGGACCTGCCGCCGGACGAGCTGCTGGGCCATCTGGACGAGCTGGTGTCCCGGATCGACCAGGAGGAGGGCGGCGCGGGGGTGGCCGCGGTGACGGGTGCGACCTGTCTGTACGCGGTGTACGACCCGGTGTCCGGGCGGGCCTCGGTGGCGACCGCGGGGCACTTCGCGCCGCTGGTGGTGGAGCCGGACGGGGCGGTGCGCAGCCCGGAGGTGCCGGTGGCCCCGCCGCTGGGGCTGGGCGGTGCGCCGTACGAGACGGTGGAGCTGGAGCTGGCGGAGGGAAGCCGGCTGGTGCTGTACACCGGCGGGCTGGTCGAGCACCGGGAGCGGGATGTGGAGACCGGTCTGTCGATGCTGCGCTCGGCGCTCGGCGGCCGTCCGGAGCGTTCGCCGGAGGAGACCTGCCGGGCGGTGGTGGAGGCGCTGGTGCCCTCGCGGCGGCGGGACGACATCGCGCTGCTGGTGGCCCGTACCCGGCTGGTGGACCGGTCCCGGGTGGCGGACTTCGACGTGCCGCCGGATCCGGCCGCGGTGGGCGAGGTGCGGGCGGCCTGCGGGCGGCAGCTGGAGGCGTGGGGGCTGGCGGAGATCGGCTTCACCACCGAGCTGATGCTGAGCGAGCTGATCACCAACGCGATCCGCTACGGCTCGGCGCCGATCCATGTGCGGATGCTGTACGAGCGGTGGCTGACCTGCGAGGTGTCCGACGGCAGCAGCACCTCCCCGCATCTGCGGCGAGCCTCGGACACGGACGAGGGCGGGCGCGGGCTGTATCTGGTGTCCCAGTTCGCCCAGCGCTGGGGCACCCGCTACACCGCGCAGGGGAAGGTCATGTGGACCGAGCAGTCCCCCGCGGACGGTGACCGGCAGCCGGTGGACACCCTGCTGGACGACCTGGCCTGGTAGCCGGGGCCCGCTTGGGATACGCGCGCCGATCTGTCCCTTTTGACAGCTGGCGCCCCTTTGAGCCTTTAGATCCCTATGGGTCAAGTTAGGGAAACTTAGGCCGACTTATCCCACCGAGGGCGGACCCGTGATGTCCATCACCGCCCGGAAATGACATGCGCATTTCCGGAATTGATCCAATGCTTGCCCGGTAAACCATTTGACGGGCCGCCAGAAAAGGCCCGGAGATCCAATTCCGGGAATTCACCGACCACCGGCCGTGCGGCGGGAGATCGGCGCTTGTTCTGCCCCGATTCCCTCGCCTACGGTCACGCTCATTCCGGGTGGAACGCCGAATCCTGCCGCCGTCCGGACACGCATCCACTCACTCACACGCTCGGCAGGAGCGGGGGACCCAGGTAAGCGCCGGACCGCACAGCCGCGGAACGGCTTGGGGTGAAGTCGCGGAATTCCGCGGCCGGGCAACTCCAGCCCGAACCCGACAGCTCACCTCGCAGGCGCCGGAGAGGAAAGCACCATGCCCGCAACGGGTAAGCACCGCCGTGTCCGCAACAGCGCCCTGGCCCGCCGCGTCCTCGCGATCGGCACCGGTGGCGCCGCGCTCGCCCTGCCGGTGATCGGCGCGGCCACCGCCCACGCCGCTCCCGCCGCCGCCCCGGCCGCGGCCGTCGTCCAGGCGAAGACCGCCGCCCCCGCCGCCGCGAAGGCCGCGCCCGCCACGTACTCCGTGGTGCTCGGCGACACCCTGTCCAAAATCGCCCGCTCGCACGAGCTGGCCGGCGGCTGGAAGAGCCTGTACGAGGCCAACCGCGCCGCCGTCGGCGCCGACCCCTCGCTGATCCGCCCGGGCCTCAAGCTCAGCGTCGCCCAGGCCGCCGCCGCGCCCAAGCCCGAGGCCGTGCCGGCCGTCGCCAAGGCCGCCCCGGCCGCCGCCACGCCCGCCGCCGCCCCGGCCGTCGCCAAGACGGCGTACGCCGACAACCTGGACGGCTGGATCCGCGAGGCCCTGGACGTCATGGCGCGAAACGGCATCCCCGGCAGCTACGAGGGCATCCACCGCAACATCATGCGCGAGTCCTCCGGCAACCCGCTGGCCATCAACAACTGGGACGTCAACGCCGTCAACGGCACCCCGTCCAAGGGCCTGCTCCAGGTGATCGACCCGACCTTCCAGGCGTACCACGTGGCCGGCACCTCGACCGACAGCTACGACCCGGTCGCCAACATCGTCGCCGCCTGCAACTACGCGGCCGACCGCTACGGCTCCATCGACAACGTCAACGGCCCCTACTAGGCCGGTGGCAGGCGGCTCCCCGTGTCAGGCGGTACGGGGAGCGGCCGCCGTGACCATGCCGGACGGCCGGCCGACCCGGTGCGGCCGGCCGTCCGGCATATCGCTGACGGGCGGGCTCACTCGGGGCGCTCGGCCGTGACCAGCCAGGCGGTGGAGCGCAGCCGCAGCGGGCCGCCGTCCCCCTTCTCGTACCGGCGCAGCGCCCCGGCCAGCCGCCGGCCCGCCTCCTCGCGCGCCTCGGGCCCCACCTGCGACAGCAGATGCCGCCCCGGCCCCATCCCCAGCATGAACGCGGCCACCTCGTCGGCGTCGGCGCCCCACTCCCCGTACGCCTCCACCCGGTGGACACCGGGGTTGGCGTAGCCGCCGGCGGCGAGCACCGACCGGATCGCGGCGGGATCGGCCAGCGAGAACATCCCGGGCTTGCCCGCGGCCCCGAAGCCGCCCATGGGCACGATGTCCTTCAGCGAGGTGAGGGCGGCCAGCCACTCGTTCGCCTCGGGCTCCGCGGGGGCGACGAAGGCCAGCCGTCCGCCGGGGCGCAGCGCCCGCCCGACGTTGCCGAAGCCGGCCGCCGGATCGGCGAAGAAGGTCAGCCCGAAGCGGCTGATCGCCCGGTCGAAGGAGCCCGGCTCGAAGGGGTGCACCTGGGCGTCGCCGCGGATGAACTCCGCGTTCCGGATCCCCTCCCGCTCGGCGGTGGCGCGGGCCCGCTCCAGCATGGGGGCCGACAGGTCCAGGCCGGTGGCGCCGCCGGTCGCGGCGCGTTCGGCGGCGAGCCGGGTGGTGCGCCCGGAGCCGCAGCCGACGTCCAGCACCCTGTCTCCCGAACCGATCGCGGCGGCGTTGAGCAGCGGCGCGCAGTACCCCTCGTTGACCGCGTCCCAGCGGCCTTGGTGGCGGGCCCAGTGCTCGCCCTCGTAGCCGTTCCAGGCCTCGGCCTGCTCGGTGTTGGCGATCGGCGGCTCGGTCGGGGTCGGGTTCACGGCGGCACTCCTCGGGAGGGGGCGGGGCGGTGCCGGGCCCCGGTGGGGACGCGGCCCGGGCGGTACGGAGCGCCCGCCCGTGACGGCGGGTGCTCCGTACCGTGGTTACCCGGTGTCCGGCGCGACGGGCTGCGCCAAAGGGGTGCCGCGCGTCCGCTCCCGCCCTCCTTCGGCTCAGCCCTGCGGCACCCGGCGGCGCCGGAGCACGGGCCGGGAGGCGGCCGGGGCGGCCCCGGAGGCGGCCAGATGGGCGGCCAGGGCGGCCGGGGTGGGGTAGCGGAAGACCTCCCGCAGGGTGAGCTCCCGGCCCAGCTCGGCGCGGACCCGGTTGAGCAGCCGCACCGCCAACAGGGAGTGCCCGCCGGACCGGAAGAAGTTGTCGTCCGGCCCGACCGGCCGGCCGCCCAGCACCTCGGTGAAGACCGCCAGCAGCAGGGGCAGCGGCCCACCGGGGTCGTGGGCCGGCCCCTGACCCGGGGCGCCGGCCTCCCGAGGCTCCCGGCCGGGGGCGCCCTCGTCCGGTGCGGCGTCGGCGGCCGGGGCGGGGGTGCGCACGGTGGCCGGGACCGCGTACTCCGGCAGCCGGTCGGCCGCCCAGGCGCGCAGCCCGTCCTCGTCCACGTCTCCGGTGACCTCGGCGACCAGCCGCTCCCCCGCTGCCCGGACCTCGGCGGCGGTCACCCGGGGGTGGGCGGCGAGGACCCGCTCGACCTGGCCGATGTCGACCCGGTAGCCGCCGATCAGGGGGCGCTCGCCCCGGTGGCCGGGACCGGCCGGCAGGGTGGAGAGGCGGGCCGAGGGATCCGCCGCGAAGGCGGCCAGCGCACCGGTGAGCGCGGCCGTGAGCCGCCGGGCCCCCTCGGCCGTCCACAGGTCGGTGGCGTACTCCAGGACCCCGGCGAGACCGTCCCCCTCCCCCGCCTCGGTGAGCTGCTCGGTGAGGGCGAAGGTCAGATCGGACTTGGCGGTGGCCGAGCCGTACGGGAGGGTCCGGCCCGCGAGCGGATGGGCGCCGTCCCGATCCGGACCCGCCGGGGCGGCCCGGTGCACCTGGAGCATGATCTGCGCCAGCGGGTGGTGGGCGGCCGAGCGGTGCGGGTTCAGCCGCTCCACCAGCAGGTCGAAGGGGGTGTCCTGATGGGCGTAGGCGGCGAGGTCGGCCTCCCGGACCCGGGCCACCAGCTCGGTGAAGCGCGGGTCGCCCGAGGTGTCGGTGCGCAGCACCAGGGTGTTGACGAAGAAGCCGACCAGCCGGTCCAGCGCCTCGTCCTCCCGGCCGGCGACCGCCGTGCCGAGAGCGAGGTCGGTGCCCGCGCCCTGGCGGGTGAGGACGGCCGCCAGGGCGGCCTGGACGACCATGAAGAGGGTGGCGCCCGCCTCCCGGGCGATCCGGGCCAGGCCCCGGTGCACCGCGGCGGGCACCGCGAAGGGCAGCAGCGCTCCACGGCCGGAGGGCTCCGGCGGGCGGGGGTGGTCGGTGGGCAGGTCGGTCAACGGCGGAAGGCCGGCCAGCGCCGTCTCCCAGTGGCCCGGTCGGTCGAAGTCGGTGTCGAGTCGGGCGCGCTGCCAGAGGGTGTAGTCGGCGTACTGGACCGGCAGCGGCTCCCACTGCGGCGCCTGACCGGCCGCGCGGGCGGCATAGGCGTGGCCGAGGTCGTCCAGCAGCCGGCCGGTGGAGTGCCCGTCGGCCGCGATGTGGTGCAGGAGCACCACCAGGGTGTGCTGACCGGTGCTGTCCGTCGGGAGGAGGAGTGAGGCACGGAAGGGCAGTTCGCGGGTGAGGTCGAAGACATGGGCGGCTGCCTCGTCCACGGCGGCGGCGGTGTCGGTGGGGAAGGCCAGCTCCAACGGGGGCCGGGCGCCGGGGCGTACCTCCTGGTACGGCTCCCCGTCGGCGACCCCGTACACGGTGCGCAGCACCTCGTGGCGGTCGGCCACATCGGTGAGGGCGGCGGCCAGCAGCGCGGGGTCGAGCGGCCGGTCGAGCCGGCGGACCAGGGCGATGTTGTAAGCGGCCGAGGGTCCGGCCAGCTGGTCGGTGAACCAGAGCCGGCGCTGGGCGTAGGAGAGCGGTGCGCGGGCGGGGCGGCCGGGCACGGGGCGGAGCGGGAGCCGTGCCGCGGCCTCGCCTCCGGCGCCCGTCCCGGCTTCGGTGAGCCGGCGGTGCAGGGCGGCGGGGGTCGGGGCGAGGAACAGGTCGCGTACCCCGGTCTCGGCGCCCAGCACCGCGCGGACGCGGTTGACCAGCCGGCTGGCGAGCAGCGAATGGCCGCCGGAGCGGAAGAAGTTGTCCTGCGGCCCGATCCGGTCCCGGCCCAGCACCTGGGCGAAGAGGGCGCAGAGGATCTCCTCGCGGGGTGAGGGGGCCGTGAGGGGTGGTGCGGTGGGCCGCTCGGCGGGAGGCGCGGCAGCCGCCCGAAGCGCGTCGTGTCTGCGCCGGAGCTCGGCGGCCTCCTCCGCCGTCACCAGGTCCAGCGCGGCCAGCCGGGTGTCCGGCCGGGTGGCGAAGGCCTCCAGGGTCCGCAGATAGACGGTGAGCAGCAGCCGGGCGGTCCCGGCGTCGAACAGGTCCTCGGCGTAGGTGAGGTGGAGGTCCAGCCCGTCGGCGGTGGGGGCGCAGTGGAAGGAGAGGTCGAACTTGGCGGCGGCCAGGTCGGTGGAGGAGGCGGTGGCGGTGAGCGGTCCGAGGCGGACGGGGCCCGGGTCCGGTGCGCCGCCCACGGTCAGCATGGTCTGGAAGAACGGGTGTTCGCTGAGGCTTCTGCCGCCGTCCGGGTCGCCCAGCTGCTCCACCAGGGTGGCGAAGGGCAGGTCCTGGTGGTCGAAGGCGGCGAGGTCGGCGTCCCGGACCCGTTCGACCAGCTCGGCGGCGGTCGGGGCGCCGGAGAGGTCGGTGCGCAGGGCGAGGGAGTTGACGAAGCAGCCGACCAGGTCGTGCAGTGCCTGGTCGGGGCGGCCGGCGACCGGGGTGCCGATGGCGAGGTCGGTCCCGGCCCCGGTGGCACAGAGGGCCGCGGCGAGGGCCGCGTGGGCCACCATGAAGAGGGTGGCGCGGTGTTCGCGGGCCAGCGCGGTGAGCGCCCGCCGGGTGGTGGCGCCGGTGGTGGCGGTGACGGTGGCTCCCCGGCCGCTGGGCTCGGCCGGGCGGGGCCGGTCGAGGGGCAGCGCGGTCCGCGGCGGAAGTCCGGCGAGTGCGGTCCGCCAGTGGTCGAGCAGGGCGGTCGGGTCGGCGAGGAGTGTCCGCTGCCAGAGGGCGTAGTCGGCGTAGGAGACCGGGAGGGGGCCGGCGTCGGGCGCCCGGCCGGCGAGCCGGGCGGTGTAGGCGGCGCCCAGGTCCCTCAGCAGCGGGGCCAGCGACCAGCCGTCCACCGCGATGTGGTGGATCAGCAGCAGCAGGGTGGCGGTGCCGTCCCCCGGGAGGAAGAGGGTGGTGCGCAGGGGCGGTTCACCGGCCAGGGGCAGCGGGCGGCGGGTGCGGGCGGTCAGTTCGGCGTCCAGCCCGGCGGGGGTGGTGCGGACGGTCTCCAGGGTGGGCGTGAAGCCGGGGGCGATCCGCTGGTGCGGCTCGCCGTCCACCGACTCGTAGCAGGTACGCAGCACCGGGTGGCGGGCCGTGGTGTCGGCGAGCGCGGCGGTGAGCGCGTCCCGGTCGGGTATGCCGTCCAGCCGGAGCACGATCGGCGCGTGGTACGTGGCGGAGGGGCCGTCGATCCGGTCCTGGAGCCACAGGGCGCGCTGGGCCGCCGAGAGCGGCAGCCGTTCGGGGCGCTGTGCCGGCGGTACGGGGGCCAGCGGCGGCCGTGCGGGGGTGGCGGCGGCCGGCTCCCGGGTGGTGAGCCGGTGGTGCAGGGCGGCCGGGGTGGGGGCGAGGAACAGGTCGCGGATGGCCGCGTCCAGCCCGAGGGCGCCCCGGATGCGGTTGACCAGCCGCCCGGCGAGCAGCGAGTGCCCGCCGCTCTTGAAGAAGTTGCCGTCCGGGGCGAACTCCTCGCGGCCCAGCACCTCGGCGAAGAGTCCGCACAGGATCTCCCGGCGGGGGTCGGCCACATCCGCGCGGCCCCCGTCGTCCGGGGCGGGGGCGGCACGGGTCGCGGCACGTCGCGGCAGGGCGGCGGCCTCGGCGGGCGTGAGCAGTTCCAGTGAGCCGATCGGCCGCTCGGGTGCGGTGGCGAAGGCGCCCAGCGCCCGTACGTAGGCGGTCAGCAGCAGCCCGGCCGTCTCGGCGTCGAAGAGGTCCCGGGCGTAGCCGAGGGTGAGGTCCAGTCCGCCGGGTGCGCCGTCCTCGGTGGGGCGCTGGGCGCAGTACCAGGTCAGGTCGAACTTGGCGGCCGCCAGGTCGGCGTCGGCGAGGCGGGCGGTGAGGCCCCCGCCGAGGGCGATCGGGCCCGCCGGGGTGCCGGCGTCCACGGTCAGCATGGTCTGGAAGAAGGGGTGGTGGCCGAGGGCGCGTTCCGGGGCCAACCGCTCCACCAGCAGGTCGAAGGGGAGGTCCTGGTGCTCCAGGGCGGCGAGGTCGGCGTCCCGGACCCGTTCCAGCAGCGCGGCGGCCGTCGGGTCGCCGGAGGTGTCGGTGCGCAGGGGCAGGGAGTTGACGAAGAAGCCGACCAGGTCGTGCAGTTCGTCCTCGGGACGGCCGGCGACCGGGGTGCCGATCACCAGGTCGGTGCCCGCGCCGAGGGCGGTCAGGGTGGCGGCCAGCGCGGCGCGGGCGGCCATCGGCAGGGTGGCCCGGTGGGCGCGGGCCAGGGCGAGCAGTCCCCGGTGCTCCTCGGCGCCGAGGCGGGCGGTGAGGGTGCCGCCCCGGCCGGTGGGTTCGGCGGGGCGGGGCCGGTCGGTGGGCAGCGGCAGCAGCTCCGGAGCACCGGCCAACAGCTTTCGCCAGTACCCGAGTTGTTCGGCGGCCAGGCTCTCGGCGTCGTCGGGGTCGCCGAGCAGTTCCTGCTGCCAGAGCGCGTAGTCGGCGTAGGAGACCGGCAGCGGCTCGAACGCGGGCGCCCGGCCGTCCAGCCGGGCCCGGTAGGCGTGGGCGAGGTCGGCGAGCAGGGGGCGCAGCGACCCGCCGTCGGTGGCCGCGTGGTGGATCAGCAGCACCAGGGTGGCGGCGGAGCGGCCGTCGGTGAACAGGGCGGTATGGAAAGGCGGTTCGGTGGTGAGGTCGATCGGCCGGCGGGCCAGCTCGGTGACCCGCCGCTCGCGTTCGGCACGGTCGGCGCACTCGACCACGTCCAGTGCGGGCAGGGCGCCGGCCGGCAGCACCCGGCGCAGTGGTTCGGCGTCCGGACCGGCCGGCAGCACGGTGCGCAGCACCTCGTGCCGTTCGGCCACGTCGGTGAGGGCGGCCGCCAGTGCCGCGCGGTCCGGCACCCCGTCGAGGTGCAGCACCAGGGGCGCGTTGTAGGTGGCGGAGGGCCCGTGCAGGCGGCCCAGGAACCACAGGCGCCGCTGGGCGTACGACAACGGGGTGGTGGGTGCCATGGGATTCTCGTCCTCAGCGGTCCTGGGCCGCGATGAGCCCGTCGATGTGGATGGCGAGGTCACGCAGCCGGGGGTGGGCGTAGACGGCCTTGACCGGCAGGGCGACGCCCAGTTCGGCGCGGACCCGGGAGACCAGCTTGATCGCCAGCAGCGAGTGGCCGCCCAGCTTGAAGAAGTTGTCCTCCGGTCCGATGCGCGGGGCGTTCAGCACGGCCGCCCAGACACCGGCGATCAGCTGCTCGGAGCGGGTCAGCCCGCCTGCCGGGCCGTCGGCCGTGCCCGGCTCGGCCGGGGCGGGCCCAGGGGCGGGCAGGGCGGGCCCGGGGGCGGGCAGGGCGGCCCGGTCCAGCTTGCCGCCGACGGTGACCGGGAAGCGGTCCAGGGCGACCAGGGCGGCCGGGACCATATACGCGGGGAGAGCAGCGGCAAGCCGGGCGCGCAGGGCCTCGGGGGTGGCGTCACCGGCCCCCGGGGCGGGCCGGTAGTAGGCGACGATCCCGGGCGCCCCGTGGACGTCCTCCCGAAGTACGGCGACGGCCTCGGCGACCGGGGGCAGGGCGGCCAACGCGGCTTCGATCTCCGGCAGTTCGATGCGGTGGCCGCGCAGCTTGACCTGCCCGTCGGCCCGGCCGAGGTAGCCGAGCCGCCCGTCCGGCAGGGCCCGTACCAGATCGCCGGTGCGGTACATCCGGTCGCCGGGGACCGCGTCGGCGGCGCTGTCGGCGGTGAACCGCTCGGCGGTGAGGGCGGGCCGGTTGCGGTAGCCGCGCCCCACCCGGGGGCCCGCGAGATACAGCTCGCCGCTCTCGCCGGGCGGCACCGGGTTCAGCTTGTCGTCCAGCACCCGGGCCCGCAGCCCGGGCAGCGGGGTGCCGATATGCGGGGTGCCGGTGCCGTCGATCCAGCCGGCGGTGGCGTCGACCGTGCACTCGGTGGGCCCGTAGAGGTTGACCGCGCGGACCGTGCCGTCGGCGGTGCGCTCCCCGATCCGCCGCCAGAGGGCCGGGCTGATCGCCTCGCCGCCGACCAGCAGGGTGAGCGGGCGCGGCCCGGCCCCGGGAGACCCGGGGGCGCCGAGCAGGTCCAGCAGCGGGTCCGCGTGCGAGGGGGTCAGATCGAGGTCGGTCAGCCCCTGCTCGTCCACGAACCGGGCGAGCAGCGCGGGGTCGGCCCGGGTCTCCTCGTCGATCATCACCAGGGTGTCGCCGCGGCAGATCCGTACCCACTGCTGCACGGAGGCGTCGAAGGAGGGCGAGGCGTTCCAGCCCACCCGGCCACCGACCCCCGTCCCGTCCTCGCCTGCCACTATCCCGGTCCGCTCCAGCTCGGCCAGCAGGGCGGCGGCGGCCCCTCGGCCGATCTCCACGCCCTTGGGGCGGCCGGTGGAGCCGGAGGTGTAGAGGACATAGGCGAGGGTTCCGGGAGCCACCGGGACCGGGGCGTACGCGGCCGCCTCCGGCTCGCCGGCGGTCAGTTCGGCCACGGTGACCTGGTGGGCGGCGGTGACCGGTCCGGCGGTGACCACCAGGTCGGCTCCGGCGTCCTCCACCAGATAGCGGCGGCGCTCGGCGGGCAGCTTGGGGTCGACCGGGAGGTAGGCGGCACCGGCGGTGAGGGTGCCGATCAGGGCGGCCACCAGATCGGCGCCGCGCGGCAGGCAGAGGGCCACCACGCTCTCCGGCCCGATGCCGCGGGCGGTCAGCCGGGCCGCGATCCGCATGGCCTCGGCCCGCAGGGCGTCGAAGCTCAGCGTACGGTCCCGGGCGACCACGGCCCGGCGGTCGCCCGGGACGGCGGCCAGCCGCTCCAGCAGATCGGCGGCGGAGACGGGAGCGGGGGCGGAGGGGATGGCAGTGTCGGCGGCGGGGCGCTCGGGGAGGACGGCGGTCATCGGGCTCACGCTCCGAACGGGGTGGTAGACGGCCGGGTGGCGGGCGAGCAGTCGGCGAGCGCGACCGGCTCGCCCATGGCGACGAGGATCTTCCGGTCCCCGCGGAACGCCTCGCGGCCGTGCGCGCAGAGGATGTTGTCGACCAGCATCAGATCGCCCACCTGCCAGGTCTCCCGGACGGTGACCCGGTCGTAGACGGCGTTGATGGTGTCCACCTCGGCGTCGGTGAGGCGGCTGCCGTCACCCAGGTAGGTGTTGAACGGCAGTCCGTCCTCGCCGTAGGTGTCCACCAGCACCTCGCGGACGTCCGGGTCCAGGGTGCGGCTGTTCCAGAAGGCGAAGTGGTTGAACCAGGTCCGCTCCCCGGTCACCGGGTGGGTGACGACCGCCGAGCGGCGCTGGCGGGTGACCAGGGAGTCGTCGTCCGTCCACTCGTAACCCACGGTGTTCTCGTCGCAGTAGGCCTCGGCGACCGCCCGGTCCTCGGTGGCGAAAGTCTTCTGCCAGGGCAGCCCGGCCAGTTCGGAGTAGTTGCGCACCAGCAGCCAGCCGGCCCGCTCGAACCGGGCGACCAGCTCCGGCGGCAGCAGCCGCAGCGCCTCGCGCATATCGCCGGTGGTGGTGGCGCCGCCCTCCTCGGGCGCGGTGACGCAGCCGAAGAGCAGCACCCCGGGGAAGTCCAGGGTGTAGCTGTTCTCGTTGTGGAGTCTGATCGGCTGGACGGCGGGCAGGTCGGTGGAGGAGAACACGCCCTCGCCGAAGTCGGTACGCGGGGTGGCCTTCTCCTTGTAGCCGGCCCGCCGCTGGATCAGGGCGTCCCGGGCCCGGGCGAAGGCGGCGGCGTCCCGGACCGGCAGACCGCGCAGCAGCACCGCGCCGGAGCGGTGCAACTCGGCCTGGACGGCGGCCCGGTGCTCCTCCAGCCAGGCGACGGCGGTGTCCAGGTCGGCACCGGCCGGGGTGTGCACGACGACGGGCTTTCCGGGCTCGCGCACCGGGACGACACCGGTGGTGGCGGGAGAGGCGGCGAAGGTGGTCATGGTGGGTCCTCGCTTCGACGGAGGGGGAAGAACGGGGGGTGTACGGGAGGGGAGGGCCGGGGGCCCGGCCCGGTCGGTCAGGCAGGTGGGGCCGAGGCGCGGCAGCCGCGTCAGGCGGGTGCGGCGGTCCGGTGGGCGGCGCCCAGGACGGGCCGCAGCAGCGCGAAGAACTCGGGCAGCCGCTGCTGGAAGTAGAAGTGGCCCCCGGTCAGGACATGGCGGGCGAAGCCGTGCTCGGTGATCTCGGCCCAGCGGGCCAGGGCGTCCACCGGCACCACCGGGTCGGCGTCACCGCCGATCACGGTGACCGGGCAGTCCACCCGGGCGGCCGCCACCGGGCAGCGGTAGACGTCGTCGATGGCGAAGTCCGCCCGGATGGACGGGATGATGATCTCCCGCAGCTCGGGCTCGTCCAGGATGCCGTCATCGGTCCCGCCGCGCTCCTTGATGGCCGCGACCAGCTGGTCGTCGTCCAGCCGCTCCGGGTACACGGCGCTGGGGTTGGGCAGGAACGGCGCCCGGCAGGCGGAGGCGACCAGGGCGCGCGGGGACCGGCCGGCCGCCTGGAGCAGGCGTACCACCTCAAAGGCGACCAGCGAGCCCATGCTGTGGCCGAGCACCACCAGGTCGTCCACCGCACCGGCGGGCAGCGCGGCGGCGACCGGGCCGGCCAGATCGGCGATGTCCCGGGGCAGGTCCTCGGCGAACCGGGCGCCCCGGCCGGGGTACTGGCCCACCAGCAGCCGTACGTCGTCCGGCAGGTGCCCGCGCCACTCGGCGTAGGCGTGGGCGTTGCCACCCGCGTGCGGCAGCACCAGCAGCGCGGTGCGCTGGGGGCCCTCGCCGGGGAGGTCCCAGACGATGTCCTCCGGGTCGGCGGAAGAGGGCGTCGCGGTGTAGGAGTTCATGAGGGGATCCGTTCCTGTTCGGGCTGCGCGGGCTGGGAGGACGGCGGGGCGGCCGGGGCGGCGGCCTCGGGAGCGGCGCGGCGGCGCAGGGCGGGCCTGGCCCGTCGCGGCTTCGCGGTGGCCGAGCGGAGCCGGCCGTCGAGGAGTGCGGTGAGCGCGGCGGGCGTGGGGTGCCGGAACACATCGCGCAGCGAGAGCGCGGCGCCCACGGCCGGGGCCAGCCGGTTCGCCAGCCGGGCGGCGAGCAGCGAGTGCCCGCCGTGCTCGAAGAAGTCGTCGTCGAGGGTGAGCGGCGCGGGCGTGCCGAGGACGGCGGTGAAGTGCGCGCACACGGTCTCTTCCAGCGGGGTACGCGGCCGGCGGGCGGCGGTAGACGCGGTCGGTACGGGGACGGGCAGAGCACGCCGGTCGATCTTGCCGTTGGGGGTGAGTGGCAGCCGGTCCAGCACCATCAGACGGGCCGGGACCAGATGCTCGGGCAGCCGCTCGGCCAGCCAGGCGCGTACCTCCGGCGGGGCGGTCGTGGCGGCGGCCGGGGCAAGGACGATATGAGCGACCAGCCGGTCGCCGTACACCCCTACCGTGGCCTGAATGACAGCCGGGTGAGTGGTGAGGACGGTCTCGACCTCGGTGGGCTCGACCCGGAAGCCACGCACCTTGACCTGGCTGTCGGAGCGCCCGGTGTAGTGCAGACGGCCCTGGTGGTCCCAGTGGGCGAGG
This sequence comes from Streptomyces lichenis, assembly GCF_023218175.1. Taxonomy (GTDB): domain Bacteria; phylum Actinomycetota; class Actinomycetes; order Streptomycetales; family Streptomycetaceae; genus Streptomyces; species Streptomyces lichenis. The sequence goes on from NZ_JALPTH010000014.1 coordinate 58,582, forward strand.
TCGCCCGTCCGGTACAGCCGAGCGCCGGGCGGACCGAAGGGGTGCGGGACGAAGCGGGTGGCGGTGGTGCCGGGCTGCCCCAGATAGCCGTACGCCAGACCATCCCCGCTGAGATACAGCTCCCCGGTCACCCCTGGCGGCACCGGCCGCAGCCCGCCGTCCAGGACATAGGCGTGCTTGTTGGTCAGCGGGATACCGATGGGGAGGGTGGCGAGCGCCTGGGTGGAGCGCGGGACGGTGTGGGTGGTGGTGAAGCCCATGGACTCGGCGGGGCCGTAGCCGTTGGCCACCGTGAGGTGCGGATGGAGCCGCTGAAGGGTGTGCACATGGGTGGGCGAGGCGGGCTCACCACCGGTGAAGACGGTCCGGACGGTACCGAAGGCCTCCGGGTGCTCATCGGTCAGATAGTTGAAGAGGCTGGAGGAGACCTGGAGCATGGTCACCCCGTGCGCCCGCGCCAAATCCGCCACCAGCGCCGGCTCCGGACGCTGTCCCGGCTGGAGGACGGTCGCCCCGCCGTGCAGCAGCGCGCCCCAGAACTCCAGGCTGAACGCGTCCCAGGACACGGGCGAGCACTGGAGGAACACCTCACCGGGCCCGAAGGAGGCGTAGGTCTGGGCGGTGAGGGTGGAGACCAGATTGCGGTGGGAGGACAGAATCCCCTTGGGCCGCCCGGTCGAGCCGGAGGTGAACATCACACAGGCGGGGTCATCGAGGCGGGGGCGGATGGGGAGAGCGGTGCTCGGGTACGCGGCGATGGTGGCGGCCTCGTCGTCCATGCGCACGGTCGTCGCCCCGGGCCCGCCGGGCAGTCGGTCGCCGTGGCGAGCGTCGGTGACCAGCAGCCGTACCGCCGCGTCCCGGACCGTCGCCGACAACCGCTCATCCGGGAAGTCCGGGTCCAGCAGGGCGTATCCCGCGCCCGACTTCACCACCGCCAGCACGGCTACGGCGAACTCCACACCACGGTCCAGCAGCACCCCGGTGAGACCCCCCGGACCCAGCCCCCGGGCCACCAGATGACGGGCCAGCCGGTTCGACCGTGCGTCCAACTCCCCGTACGAGACGGTCTCCTGCCCGCTGATCAGCGCGGGCGCGTCGGGTGTGAGCCGCGCCTGCCGCTCGAACCGCTCCACCAGCGAACCGGTCCCGATCTCCGCCCGGTGCCCGGCCCACTCCCCCAGTACCCGGCGCCGCTCCTCCTCGTCCAGCAACTCCAGAGCGGAGAGCCGGGTTTCGGGTGCGGTGACGGCCTGTTCCAGGGTGCGGCGCAGGGCGGCGGCCAGCCGTTCGGCGGTGTGCCGCTCGTAGAGGTCCGAGCTGAACAGCAGATGCCCGGTGAGCCCGCGCTCCTGGTCGGCGCGGAGCAGGAACTCCAGGTCGAACTTGACCGCCCCGGTGGCCACCGGTTCGACGGCGCCGACTCGCAGCCCGGGCAGTTCAGGCCGGTCGGCCGGGCCGCTCTCCAGGGCCAGGCACACCTGGAACAGCGGGTGTCTGGCGAGTGAGCGGGCCGGGTTGACGGCCTCCAGCACCCGGTCGAAGGGGACGTCCTGGTGGGCGAAGGCATCGAGGTCGGCGGTGCGCACCCGTTCCAGCAGGGTGCGGAAGTCGGGGTCAGCCGAGGTGTCGGTGCGGAGCACCAGGGTGTTGACGAAGAACCCGACCAGCCCGTCCAGGGTCTCGTCCGACCGGCCGGCCACCGGGGAGCCGAGGGGGATGTCCGTGCCCGCGCCCAGCCGGGTGAGGGTGGCCGCCAGCGCTGCCTGGAGCACCATGAACGGGGTGCAGCGCTCGGCCCGCGCCAGTGCGGTGACCCGCTGGTACAGCTCGGGCCCGAAGTCCAACTCCACCGCCCCGCCCCGGTGTCCCGCCACCGGTGGGCGCGGCCGGTCCGGGACGAGCCCCAGTTCCTCGGGCAGGTCGGCGAGTGCGGTACGCCAGAAGGCGAGTTGGTCCGGGTCTTCGGGGAGCGCGTGCTGCCAGTGGGCGTAGTCGCCGTAGCTGATCGGGAGGGCGGCCCAGTCGGGTGCGCGGCCGGAGCGGCGGGCGGTGTAGGCGAGGGACAGATCGGCGAGGAGCGGTGCCAGCGAGCGGCCGTCGGTGGCGATGTGATGGAGCAGGATCAGCAGGGTTGAGAAACGGGTGGCGGTCTGGAACAGGGTGATCCGCAGGGGGTGTTCGGTGGTCAGGTCGAAGGGGTGGCTCGCGGCGGTGCGCAGCTCCTCGTCCAGCTCGTGGAGGGACGTACGCCGATGCTCGAAGCAGAGGGCGGGCGGGTCGATCAGCTGGTACGGCTCGCCGTCCGGTCCGGTGCCGATCCTGGTCCGCAGCGGGGCGTGCCGGTCGGTGAGGTCCGTGAACGCGGCGCGTAGCGCGTCGATGTCCAGTTCGCCGTCGAGGGTGACGGTCAGCGGCACGTTGTACGCGGTGCCTCCGGCGCCCTCCAGTCCGGCCACCAGCCACAGCCGGGCCTGGGCGGCGGACAGCGGGGGCGGTTCGGGCCGGTCGCCGGTGGGGACCAGCGGGGGCAGTGCGCGGCGCCGGCCGTCCACGGTGGTGAGGTGCGCAGCGAGGGCGGCGGGCGTGGGGTGGGCGAAGACGTCCCGAAGGGTGAGCGAGGTGCCGAGGGTGGCGGCGATCCGGTTGGTGAGCCGGGCGGCGCGCAGGGAGTGTCCGCCATGCTGGAAGAAGTCGTCGTCGATGGTGAGCGGGTGGGGCGCGTCCAGCACCTCGGTCACCAGGGTGCGGACGATCTCCTCCAGCTCGGTGCGCGGAGCCCGGCCGGCGGCGACCGGTGGGGCCTCGATCGGCGGCAGAGCACGCCGGTCGATCTTGCCGTTGGGGGTGAGTGGCAGCCGGTCCAGCACCATCAGATGGGCCGGGACCAGGTGCTCGGGCAGCCGCTCGGCCAGCCAGGCGCGTATCTCCGGCGGGGCGGTCGTGGCGGCGGCCGGGCCGAGGACGATGTGAGCGGCCAGCCGGTCGCCGTACACCCCTACCGTGGCCTGGACGACAGCCGGGTGAGTGGTCAGCGCGGTCTCGATCTCGGTGGGCTCCACCCGGAACCCGCGCACCTTGACCTGGCTGTCGGAGCGCCCGGTGTAATGCAGCTGACCCGCGCGGTCCCAGTGGGCGAGGTCCCCGGTCCGGTACAGCCGGGCGCCGGAGGGGTCGTAGGGGTGCGGGATGAAGCGGGTGGCGGTGGTGCCGGACTGCCCCAGATAGCCGTAGGCCAGACCATCCCCGCTCAGATACAGCTCGCCCGTCACCCCTGGCGGCACCGGCCGCAGCCCGCCGTCCAGGACATAGGCGTGCTTGTTGGTCAGCGGGGAGCCGATGGGGAGGGTGGCGGGCGCCTGGGTGGAGCGGGGGACGGTGTAGGTGGTGGTGAAGCCCATGGACTCGGCGGGGCCATAGCCGTTGGCCACGGTGAGGTGCGGATGGAGCCGCTGAAGGGTGTGGACGTGGGTGGGCGAGGCGGGTTCGCCACCGGTGAAGACGGTCCGGACGGTGTCAAAGGCCTCCGGGTGCTCATCGGTCAGATAGTTGAAGAGGCTGGAAGAGACCTGGAGCATGGTCACCCCGCGCGCCCGCGCCAGCTCCGCCACCAGCGCCGGCTCCGGACGCTGCCCGGGTTGCAACACCGTCGCCCCGCCGTGGAGCAGCGCGCCCCAGAACTCCAGGCTGAACGCGTCCCAGGACACCGGCGAGCACTGGAGGAACACCTCACCGGGCCCGAAGGTCGCGTAGGTCTGGGCGGTGAGGGTGGAGACCAGATTGCGGTGGGAGGACAGGATCCCCTTGGGCCGCCCGGTCGAGCCGGACGTGAACATCACACAGGCGGGGTGCTCCGGGGTGAGCGGTATGCCGAGGGGGGTGCTCGGATACGCGGCGGTGGTGGCGGCTTCGCCGTCCGCGCGTACGGTCGTCCAGGGGCCGTCGGCCAGGCGGTCGGCGTGGCGGGTGTCGGTGACCAGCAGCCGTACGGCCGCGTCCCGGGCCGTCGCGAACAACCGCTCATCCGGGAAGTCCGGGTCCAGCAGGGCGTATCCCGCGCCTGACTTCACCACCGCCAGTACGGCGACGGCGAACTCCACACCGCGGTCCAGCAGTACCCCCGCGAGATCACCCGGACCCAGGCCCCGGGTCACCAGGTGGCGGGCCAGCCGGTTCGATTCCGCGTCCAACTCGCCGTACGAGACGGTGCGTTCGCCTGCGATCAGGGCGGGCGCCTCGGGTGTCCGCCGCGCCTGCCGCTCGAATCGCTGCCCCAGCGAGCTGAGTTCGGCCTCCGTGCGCCGCCCGGACCACTCCCCCAGCACCTGGTGCCGTTCCTCCGCGTCCAGCAGCTCGATGGAGCGCAGCGCGGACGATCGGATGCCGTCCAGGGCGCTGGTCACAAAGCGCCGGAAGCGGTCCTGGTGGTCGGCGACCGCGGCGAGGTCGCAGACGTCCGGCGCGGCGTCGAAGTCGATGCGGAGGCCGCCGGCCGGTCCGAGGTCGTAGACGCCCACGGCGAGGTCGTCCACCGGGCCGTTGGACAGGTTGTGCTGGACGGTCGGCTGGCCGCAGAAGCTCATCCCGGGGGCGAACGCCATGATGTTGACCAGGGGTGAGGCGATACGGGCCTCGGCCCCGGCGGACCCCAGCTCGCGTCGGAGGTCCTCGTAGCGGGTGCGCTGGTGGCGCAGGGCCCGCTTGGTCTCGCGCACCACGCCCGTCAGCAGCTCGGCGAGGCTTTCGCCACCCCGTACCTCGATCCGCAGGGGCACGATGTTGGACACCATGCCGGGTGTGGAGCGTGCCAGGTCCGTGGTGCGGCCCGTCACCGGAAGTCCGAGGACGAGCTCACGGCTTCCGCTGATCCGGTGCAGATAGGCGGCGACCAGGGTGATCACCAGCATCGACCAGGTCGAGCGATGGCCGCGGGCGGTGTCACGGAGCCGGTCCGCCTCGGCGGGCGGCAGCAGTACGGTGCGCCGGACGAAGGGGGGCGCGCTGTCCTTGCCGACATGGGCGTCGAGGGCGTCGAGAGTGGTACGGCCCTCGGCCAGGCGCGGGGGGTCGGGCAGTCCGGCGAGATGGGTGAGCCAGTGGGCGCGCTCCTCGGCAGCCGCCGGGGACTGGCGGTACGCGGCGTCCTCGGCCAGCAGGTCGGGCAGCGCGCCGAAGGGGCTGGGTCCCCAGGGCTCTCCGGCGGCTGACCGGTCGTACAGCTCGACCAGTCGGCGGTCCAGCAGGGCGATGCCCATGCCGTCGATGGCGAGGTGGTGGAAGGTGTGCAGATAGAACCAGTGGTCCGGGGCGGCCTTGAGCAGCACATGCCGGGTGAGCCAGTCCTCGGCCAGGTCGAAGGGCCGGGCCATCTCCTCGGCCATCCAGCTCCGTGCGGCCGCCGCGGGGTCGGGCTCATCGCTCAGGTCCACCAGCCGCACGGCCCGGTCACCGGGTGCGGAGTGCAGCAGCTGCCACGGCCCGTGTTCGTCGGCCCCGATGCCCCGGATGCGCAGCACGTCCGCCTCGCGGGCGAGTTGGTACCAGCAGCGGGCGAAGAGCTCCGGGTCCAGGGTGCCCAGGATCTCCCGGTACTCGCCGATGCCGTAGCGGCGGCCGGAGGGGTCAAGGCCGTGGGCCAGCCAGATGTCGCGCTGGGCCGCGGACAGCGGCAGCCGCCGGGCCGCGGACGCGGGGCCGGGATCGGTGCCGGTCACCGTGCCGGGCACGGGACCGGACGCTGAACCGGGCACGGAACCGGGCGCGGAGGCGTTCGGGGGCATGCGGGGGCTCCTCCTGCTGGTGGGCGGCTGGCGGTCGGCCGGGGCGGGGCGGACCCCACGGCGCTGGCGAGGGGCGGGGCGGTGGGCGGTGCTTGGCCTGTCGGCGCCGGCCGGGGTGCGGCTCCGCCGTCGCTGTCGGTGCCGGCGCCGGCCGGGGTGCGGGACCTTGGCGGCGTCGCCATCCAAGCCCGGGCGCGAGGGCGCGGGCGGCAGTTGCCTGCGGCACTCGGGCAGCAGTTCAGCGGGCAGCGGCGGCCTTCCGCGCCCGGCAGTGCGCGCGGACGATGCCCAGGACCCGGAAGCGGGAGCCGTCGACCTCGTGGGCGGCCCGGACGACCCCGCTGAGCAGCAGCTCGCGCAGCAGCCGGCCGCTGTCCGGCAGGCCGCGTCCGGTCAGCGACAGCAGGTCGGCCAGGGCGAAGGACTCCGCGGGGTGGTCGCAGAGGAGGTCCAGCAGCTCGCGCGGCCCGGCGGGCAGCCGGTCGAGCCGGTCGTCCAGTGCGTCCCGGATCCGGCCCGAGCTGTGGCCGCCGAGGTGGTCCAGGAGGGCCGCGGGATCGGCGTCGAGGGTGCCGCACAGCGCGGCCAGGTCGCAGACCACCAGCCAGGACGCGGCGGCGGCCAGCGCGGCCGGGTGGCCGTCCAGGCCGCGGCAGACGGCGGCGGCCCGTGCCAGGTCGGCGCGGTCCGGGGTGAACTCGGGGCGCACCCGGCGGACCTGGTGCAGGAACATCCGTACCGCGGCCTGCTGGGGGTCCCCGGGCTCCGTCGCGGCGGGCACCTCCAGCGGGCCGAGCAGGAAGACGCGCTCGCCGGGCACCTCCCACGGGTCCTCTCCGGTGGCCAGGACCCGCAGTCCGGGGTAGTCGCGCAGCAGCCGGGCCAGCCGGTCGAGGCGGCCGGGGGCGGCGGGCACCCCGTCGAGCACCAGCAGGGCGGGGCCGTCGCCGACGAGTGCCGCGAGGTCCGCCGCCGGGGCCCAGCCGTCGGCGGACGCGACGCCCGTGCCTCCGGCGCCCTCCCGGTGGTCCCGGTGGTCGGGGTAGAGCCCGGCGGTGAGCGCGGAGAGCCGCAGGCGTACGGGCTCCGGTGCCGTCGCCAGATGCTCGCTCGGCGCTCCCGAACCGTCCCACCACAGCACCGGCATCCCCGCCGTGTGCAGCCGCGCCGCGACCTCCAGGGCGAGTCGGGTCTTGCCGACTCCGGTCAGTCCCACCACATTGACCAGGCGTTCCGCTCTCGGGGCGGACAGCTCCTCGACCAGGACGCCGACCTCGGTGTCCCGGCCGACGGCCGGGTGGAGCGCGGTGGGCGGGGCCGGGAGCTCGGCCGGGGCCGCTCCGAGTCCGTTGCCGCGGCTGCGCCGGCCGGCCTCCTCCAGCACGGCCCTGGCCCGCGGGCCGAGCCGCAGCGCCTCGGCCATCAGCCGCACGGTGTCCGTGCGGGGCCGTCTCGCCCGGCCCTGCTCCAGGTCGCGGATGGCCCGGACGCTGATCGTGGAGAGGTCCGCCAACTGCCGCTGGGTCATGCCGATGCGCAACCGGTGGGCACGTATGAGGGCTCCCACCTCGGGGGTCTCGGACGACGAGCTGACAGCGACGGCCGTGTTCATACGGGCTCCCGACGACGTTGGGGGACGGTGTGCGGTACGTCTCCCATCGTCGGCAGCGGGCTATCGCCGGAGCATCCCCCGACCGCCCCGCCCACCGGGCCCCACGGCCCCCGCTATCGCGTCCCCAGATCGCGCTGTTCCGCCCTCCGACGCGCGCTATCGCCCTCCGCTCCGGGGCGTCCGGGCCGTGATAGCGCGGGGATAGAGGCGGGAACGGCGCGGGGATTCCGGCCGCCCGCACTGTGGTGACCACGAAGAACGCGGCGCTCCGGACCTCCGGGGCGCGGCTCGCCGAACTCCTCGGAAGGAAGCCCGACATGGCTGTCACCACCGCCCTGCGCGCCGCCGTCGTCACCGTCGCCCTCGCCGGCGCCACCCTGTTCGGTGCGCAGGCCGCCCTCGCCGACGACGCCACCCCGGGGACCGGCACCGGGACCGGCAGCAGCCAGACGGGCACCCCCGCTCCGGGGACCACCACCCCCGCCCCGGGCACGACCAACGGCAACAACCCCTGGGACTGACGCCGCGCGGTCCGCGTGACGCCGGCTACCGGCCGGCGAGTCCCGGCAGCGCCGCGTCCGCGCCGCCCTCCCCCTCCGCGCCCACCGCCAAGGCCTCCGTCCCGGCTCCGGCCTGGGCGAGCAGGCTCTCCGCCTCCGCGAGTTCCGGCTCCATCCGCCGGTCCCGGAAGGCCCGGACCGCGCCCCGCAGCAGCTCCCGCGCCCGTGACCGCTCCGCCGCCCCGCCCTCGCGGGTCAGCAGCCGCGCCAGGTCCAGGCGCACCAGCGCGGCCCCGCCGTGGTCCATGATCTGCTCGCGGACCGTCAGCGCCTGGTCGTAGCAGCCGCGGGCCTGCTCCCCCGCTCCCCTCACGGCGTGGGCGTTGCCCAGGTCGCGCAGGAGATGGCCCTCGCCGATCACGTCGCCGCCGTCCCGGCACAGCTCCAGCACCTCCGTGAAGGTGCGCACCGCCCGCTCGTGCTCGCCCTGCTGCTGGAGGAGTTGGCCGGCCCGGCGCAGAGTGCGGGCCTGACCGCCGAGATAGCCGACCGAGCGGTAGATGCCCAGGGCCTCGTCCAGTCGGCTCTGCGCCGCCGCGCTCTGCCCGCGGGCCATCCAGATCTGGGCGCTCTGGGTGAGCACGATGGCCCGGCCCACCACATCGCCCGCGAGGTCGAAGTCGCGCAGCGCCCGCTCGTACAGCGCCAGCGCGCGGTCCTCCTGTCCGCGGAAACGTTCCAGCAGGGCAAGGTCGCGGTGGCAGAGGGCGAGGCCCTGCCGGTCGCCCAGCTCCTCGAACTGCCCGAGCGCCGTGGTCAGCGCCGCCTTGGACTCCTCGTGCTGGCCACGGGTGAGGTAGAGCGAGCCCAGTGAGCTGAGCACGGCGGCGCTGCCCCGCCGGTTGCCCGCCGAGCGGGCGGCGTCCAGGGCGAGCCGGTGGGTGCGCTCCCAGTCGTCCAGATAGCCGCGCACCTCGAACAGGGTGACCAGGGTGGTGGCCAGGTCCCAGCAGAGCTCGTCCAGCTGCTCGGCGGCGGCGTGCTCGACCGCCTGCACCAGGTTGGCGTGCTCGCTGTCCAGCCATTCCAGCGGCTGGACCAGCAGCTCGTCCCGGTACGCGGCGGGTGGTGTCCAGCGCGGGGCGGAGCCGTGCAGCACGGTGAAGTCGCCTCCGTAGACCCGGCGGTGGGCCTCCTCGGCGAGCGCCATCCAGCCGCCCATCATCCGGCGCAGCGCCGCCGTCTGGACGGCCGGTTCGTCGTGGGCGGCGAGCTGCTCACGGGCGAAGACGCGGATGATCTCGTGGAAGCGATAGCGGAAGCCCCCGGTGGACTCCACCCCCACCACATCCAGCATCTGCACGTCGACCAGCGGTTCCAGCAGGTCGGAGGGGAAGGGCCGGTCGTCGTCGAGCAGTGCCCCGGCCAGCCAGCCGGGCAGCGAGGGCCCCTGCGCGAGGCTGAGCAGGCGCAGCAGCCGCCGGTCGTCCGGGCGCAGCCCGTCGTGGGTGAGCGAGAGACTGGCCCGCATGGTCATCTCGCCGTGGGTCAGCTCGTCCAGCCGGTGCCGCTCGTTGGCGAGCCGGTGCACCATGGAGGCAAGCGTCCAGTGCGGGCGGGCGGCCAGCCGGGCGGCCACGATCCGCAGCGCCAGCGGCAGCCCGCCGACGGTGCCGACCAGGGCCTCGGCGGCGACCGCCTCGCGCTCCACCCGCTCGGCGCCGATGACCCGGCCCAGCAGTTCCAGGGCGTGCCCGGTGCCCAGGACGTCGAGCTCCACCCGGTGCGCGCCGGGCAATCCGGTGAGCCGGACCCGGCTGGTGACCAGCACCGCGCAGCGGCTGCCGCCGGGCAGCAGCGGCCGGACCTGGCTCTCGGAGGCGGCGTCGTCCAGGACCACGAGGACTCGGCGGGCGGCGAGCAGGGTGCGGTACATCTCGGCGCGCTCGTCCAGCGACTCGGGGATCACCGGGCCGGGGATGCCGAGGGCGCGCAGGAAGCGCCCGAGCACCTCGGAGGCGGTGGCGGGGGTGCCGGTGCCGCGCAGATCGCAGTAGAGCTGACCGTCGGGGAAGCGGGTGTCGGCCAGCCGGTGGGCGATATGGGTGGCGAGGGTGGACTTGCCGGTTCCCGGCTTCCCGACGATCACGGCGAGCCCGACGGCGCGGCGCTCCGCGGCCCCGAGCAGGATCTGCTCGATACCCTCGATGCGCTGCTCGTCTCCGACGAAGTCGGCGGTGTCGGCGGGGAGTTGCCGGGGGACCTCGGGTGCGGTGGCCGGGAGCGGGGCGCCGCCGGTCCGGCGCGGCGGCTCCTCGGTGGCGGCGCCGGGCATCGGGTGACGGGCATCGCCACCGCCACCGCTCTCGCCATCGCCGCCGGCTTCGGGCCACGCGTCCGCGTCCGCGCTCCCGGCCGACCGTCCGGCGGCTCCGGGATCGGCCTCGACCCCGGCCCCGGGCAGCCGCTCGGGCTCGCCCGCCACCACCCCGATGACCCGATCGGCGACGAGGGTGCTCGGGGCCACCGGCCGCCCCGCACCCCCCACCCCGCCCGGCGGCGGGGGGATGACGGCCCGGTCCGGGGCACCTCCCGGGGGCCCGGGGGCGGCGGAAGCGCCGGCGCCGTCCATGGCAGCCTCGGAGCCGGTGCCGCCGGGTGCGCTTCCGGTCGGAGGCGGCACCTCGCCGGCCAGGATCGCGGACTCCAGCCGCCGCAGCTCGGTGCCGGGCTCCAGGCCCAGCTCCTCCACCAGCAGTTCGCGGCCCACCCGGTAGGCCTCCAGCGCTTCGGCCTGGCGGCCCGAGCGGTAGAGGGCCAGCATCAACTGGCCGCGCAGCCGCTCCCGTAGCGGATGCTGGTGCACCAGGAGCTGGATCGCGCCGACCAGATGGTGGTGGCGCCCCAGGTCGAGTTCCAGCCCGATCCGGGTCTCGGTCGCGGTCAGCCGCTCCTCGTCCAGCTGGCGCGCCTTGCTGCGCAGGGTGTGGCCGGATATCCCGCCCAGGCAGTCACCGAGCCACAACTCCTCGGCGGAGCGCAGCAGTTCGACGGCCTCGCCGACCGCTCCCCGGCGCTCCGACGCCCGGGCGCCGGCGACCCGGCGGCCGAACACGGCGGCGTCCACCGCACCCTCGTCGGTCTTCAGCACATAGCCGGGCGGCCGGGTGGTGATGGCGGCGTCGATCCGCACGGCCGTGAAGAGCTTGCGCAGCCGGGAGACGCAGATCTGCACCTGGGTGCGGGCGGTGTCCGGGGGGTCGTCGTCCCAGATCAGGTCCACCAGGTGGTCCGTGCTGACGACCCGGTTCGCCTCCAGCAGCAGGGCGGCGAGGATGACCTCCTGGCGCCCGGGCGGCACGCGCACGGGGCCGCCGTACCCGATGACCTGCAAGGGTCCGAGGATACGGAAGACGACGGTGTCCGCGGTCTCGGGTGCCCCGCCGGGCGAACCAGTCAATGAGTCTCCCAGCCGGTGGCGCACGGGAACAGGGGTGAGGAGCGGAGCGGCCGAGCAGCGGAGCGGTGGGCGTGCGCTGGCTCATTTTCACGGACGATTCCGCACTTGTCCATGGTGTGTGGATTCGGTGATGGTGAACGCTTTCGGCCTGCTCGCAGGTTCGCGGCCGACGGGGGATAGGGCGGGGATAGCGGGGGGTTGCGGCTCCGGCGCACCGTGGAGGTGCCTCCGCCTGGCCGGGCGGGGGGTGTACGGAAAGGACTGCCCCATGCAGAGCCGGCAAGCCGGGCCCCTGCCGCCCAGCCGTGTCGTCACGGACTCCGGCGTCGACCATGTGCGACTGGCCTACCACTACCTGGACACCGGCGATCTGGACGGCCTCGGTTCGCTGCTGCACGAGGGGGCCCGGGGCGCCGTCCCGGAGCCCGCCCCGTACGGCGGGCGGCACCATATCCAGCGGATCGTCGCCGAGGGGGACTGCGTGGTGGTGATGGGCCGGCTGGTGCCGGGGCTGGGCGAGTTCGTGGACGTGTTCACCTTGTCGGCGGAGGGCATGCTGCGGGGCTGCCGCCGCTACCACGCCGGGCTGCGGTAGGGGCGGGGCCTCCCCCGGTGCACCCGGTCCACCGACATCGCCGGAGTGGTCCAGCTCACTTTCCGAATCGTGGACGCGGTCGGACGGGCGGTCCACCGGACCCGTAGGGTGGCCGGTGCAGCTGGTTCGCCCCGTCCGCCAGACGGGAGGCGTCGTAAGAGGGAACCCGGTGGGAATCCGGAACTGCCCCGCAGCGGTGAGCGGGAACGACCGCCGTCATACGCACTGGGCCCACCGGGCCTGGGAAGCGACGGCCAGTAGGTGTCCTCCGGCCAGGAGGGCGGGCCCGCGAGTCCGAAGACCTGCCCGTTGCCCGTACGCGAAACGACCGCGTACGGCTGTCCCGGTGACCCCGAGGGAGGGTCGGCCCCCATACCAGGCGGAGGACCGCGCTGTGCCGCGCGTTCCGGTCCCCGTCCGGTCGGTCGAACCTTCGCCGTCCTCGTCCCCGTCTCCGGGACCTCAGGGATCCGTCTCGCGAAGGAGATCTCCGTGACCACGAAGTCCGCAGCCGCGGCAGCACGGGCCACCGTGTACGGCTACCCCCGGCAGGGGGAGAACCGTGAACTCAAGAAGGCGATCGAGGGGTACTGGAAGGGCCGGGTCACCGCCGACGCCCTCCGGGCCACCGCCGCCGAACTGCGCGCCGGGAACTGGCGGCAGCTCGCCGAGGCCGGGGTGCACGAGGTGCCCACCGGCGACTTCTCGTACTACGACCAGGTGCTCGACACCACGGTGATGGTCGGTGCCGTGCCCGCCCGCCACCGGGAGGCCGTCGCCGCCGACGCCCTGGACGGCTACTTCGCCATGGCCCGCGGCACCCAGGAGGTCGCGCCCCTGGAGATGACCAAGTGGTTCGACACCAACTACCACTATCTGGTGCCCGAGTTGGGCCCGGACACGGTCTTCACCGCCGACTCCGCCAAGCAGGTGGCGGAGCTGACGGAGGCGCTGGCACTGGGGCTGACCGCCCGTCCGGTGCTGGTCGGCCCGATCACCTATCTGCTGCTGGCCAAGCCCGCGCCCGGGGTGGCCGCCGACTTCGACCCGCTCACCCTGCTGGACCGGCTGCTGCCGGTGTACGCGGAGGTGCTGGGCGATCTGCGGGCCGCGGGCGCCGAGTGGGTACAGCTGGACGAGCCCGCCCTGGTGCAGGACCGCAGCCCGGCCGAGCTGAACGCGGCCGAGCGCGCCTACCGCGACCTCGGCGCCCTCACCGACCGGCCGCGGCTGCTGGTCGCCTCCTACTTCGACCGGCTCGGCAAGGCGCTGCCGGTGCTCGCCAAGGCGCCGGTGGAGGGCCTGGCCCTGGACTTCACCGAGGCCGCCGCCGCCAACCTGGAGGCCCTGGCCGCGGTCGGCGGACTGCCCGGCAAGCGGCTGGTCGCCGGTGTGGTCAACGGCCGCAACATCTGGGTCAACGACCTGGAGAAGTCCCTCGCCACCCTGGGGACCCTGCTGGGTCTGGCCGAGCGGGTGGACGTCTCCGCCTCCTGCTCGCTGCTCCATGTGCCGATCGACGCGGCCGCCGAGCGGGACATCGACCCGCACATCCTGCGCTGGCTCGCCTTCGCCCGGCAGAAGACCGCCGAGATCGCCACTCTCGCCAGGGGCCTGGCCCAGGGCACCGACACCATCGCGGGCGAACTGGCCGCCAACCGCGCCGCCCTCGCCTCCCGAGCCGGCTCCCCGATCACCCGGGACCCGGCGGTACGGGACCGGGCGGCCGCGGTCACCGACGCCGACGCGCGCCGCTCCCAGCCGTACGCCGAGCGGAGCGCCGCCCAGCGCGCCCACCTCGGCCTGCCGCAGCTGCCGACCACCACCATCGGCTCGTTCCCGCAGACCGGCGAGCTGCGCACGGCCCGTGCCGACCTGCGGGCCGGGCGGATCGACGCGGCCGGCTACGAGGAGCGGATCAAGGCCGAGATCCAGGAGGTGCTGTCCTTCCAGGAGAAGGCCGGGCTGGACGTGCTGGTGCACGGCGAGCCCGAGCGCAACGACATGGTGCAGTACTTCGCCGAGCAGCTGACCGGCTATCTGGCGACCCAGCACGGCTGGGTGCAGTCGTACGGCACCCGCTATGTCCGGCCGCCGATCCTGGCCGGTGACATCTCCCGCCCCGAACCGATGACGGTGCGCTGGACCTCGTACGCCCAGTCGCTCACCGCCCGCCCGGTCAAGGGCATGCTGACCGGCCCGGTCACCATGCTGGCCTGGTCCTTCGTCCGCGACGACCAGCCGCTCGGGGACACCGCCCGGCAGGTGGCCCTCGCGCTGCGCGACGAGGTCGCCGACCTGGAGGCCGCCGGCACCTCGGTGATCCAGGTGGACGAGCCGGCGCTGCGGGAGACCCTGCCGCTGCGGGCCGCCGACCACGCGGCCTACCTGGCCTGGGCGACCGAGGCGTTCCGGCTGACCACCGCCGGGGTGCGGCCGGACACCCAGGTCCACACCCATATGTGCTACGCCGAGTTCGGCGACATCGTGCGGGCCATCGACGACCTGGACGCCGATGTGATCAGCCTGGAGGCCGCCCGCTCGCATATGCAGGTGGCCCGGGAGCTGGCCGCGCACGGCTATCCGCGCGAGGCCGGGCCCGGGGTGTACGACATCCACTCCCCGCGGGTGCCGAGCGCCGAGGAGGCGGCGGCCCTGCTGCGTACGGGACTGGAGGCGATCCCGGCCGAGCGCCTGTGGGTCAACCCCGACTGCGGGCTGAAGACCCGCGGCTGGCCGGAGACGCGCGCCTCCCTGGAGAACCTGGTGGCGGCGGCCCGGACGGTCCGCGGGGAGCTGGCCGGCTCCTGACCCCGCGGTACCGGCAACGGGGCCGGGAGAGCCGTAGCGCGGTTCTCCCGGCCTGCGCCACCCGGTCCGTTCAGAGCGGGTCGGTCGCCTTGGCGGTGGCGAGGCCGTACGCCCGCTCGCACTCCTCGTACCGCTCGATCAGCAGCGGGTCCATCAGCGCGGTGCCGGGCCCGTAGAACTTGCCGAACTTCTCCCGGTACTTGGCGAACCAGTGCGGATGCTCGGCCAGGAAGAAGACGTCGTGCAGGGCGATGGAGCGGATCGCGAGCACCGGGACCGGGGCGCGGCTGACGGCGAAGGCGGGGTTGCGGGCCGCCGTCACCTCGCAGTCCGGGTGGAACTGGCCGATCATCAGGCCCTGCGCCACATACTCGTCCTTCACCCGCTCCTGGGCCCGGTCGAGCAGGGGGGTGTCCTCGGGGCTCAGGTCGGGCAGCACCACCACCATGGCCTGGAGCATGGGGTTGCGGCCCTGCCAGGTGGTGAGCATGTACTCGCGCAGGCTGCTGCGGGCGATCTCCTCGACCAGCTCGGGGGTCGGCGCATGGCCCACCAGCCGGATGCGGACCTCCATGGTCCGGTTCTTCCGGGAGGGGGCGACGAACGGGCAGATCGGGCCGGTGCGGCCGATCTCCGGATGGCTCTGCGCGATATAGCCGGTCAGCCAGGAGTCGACCGCCGCCAGGGTGGACGCGTAGTCGACGCCGACCGCGGTGGGGCTCACGGCGCACCCGTCAGATCGGCGACCCGGCCGACCGCGACGGCGGCGAGCCGGTGCACCTCGGCCGGGTCGGGGATGCGGGCGTTGACGAAGGTCAGCACGGAGTCCTTGGCCACCACCACCCAGGCGGTCTCGATCCGGAAGTGGTCGACGGTGGAGACCCAGCGCACCGCGAATCCCCCGTCGCCCAGGTCGACCGGCTCCAACGCGGTCCGGGTGATGTCCAGTTGGACGCCGTCGTTGAGTTCCATCCGGTAGTGCCCGCAGCGGCCGGCCGCGTCATGGAACCGCTCGTACACCTCCCGGCAGGCCCCCTGGCCGAACTGCGCGACATGGTGGAACACCACCGAGCCGACGATGTTGGTGAACAGCGCGGAGGCGTGGTGGGTGGTGTCGGGGTGCGAGCCGTGGGTGAGCATGTTGGTGAGGTCCACCAGGGTGCGCCCCGACTCGTCGCCGGAGACGAACACCGGGTCGTAGGCGGCGCTCGGCTCCTCGCCGAAGAACGACTCGTCGAGGTCCTCCTCGTCCAGCAGCAGCTGCCGGAACGCGGCGTCGTCCATCGCGGTCTCCTATCGGCGTACGAGGCTGAGCGGGCGGATGTCGGTCCAGTTCTCCTCGACGTAGGCGACGCAGGAGGCCCGGTCGGTCTCGGCGAGCGCCACCGTCCAGCCGGCCGGCACCTCGGCGAAGGCGGGCCACAGCGAGTGCTGGCCCTCGTCGTTGACGAGCACCAGGAAGGTGCCCTCGGGGTTGTCGAAGGGGTTGCCGCTCATGGTGTCTCCCTGTGCGGGGCGGAAGGGACGGGGCTCAGCACGCTGGTCAGATAGCGGTGCACGCCGCTGATCGAGGTGAACAGCGCCATGTCCTCGAACTGCGGGTCGATGACCACTCCGTGCCGCTCCTCCAGGCCGTGCTGGAGGACGAGCAGGGTGAAGGAGTCGACGACCAGCTCGGCGTCGTCCGGGAACTCCTCCGGAGGTCCCAGCCCCGCCTCCTCGGTGAGGATCGCCCGGATGTCGTCCTTGGTGACCACGAGTCCCCCTGTCGGTTCGGTTCTTCGTCGGATGTACGGGTCAGCGGTGCCGCTCGGACGGCGCGGCCGCCCCGCCGAGCATCCCGGGGTCGCGCAGCAGCTTGCCCATGGAGTTCCTCGGCAGCCGGTCGGTGACGTGGAAGCGCCGGGGGATCTTGACCGGGCTGAGCCGGCTGCGGCACCAGGCGGTGAGCTGGTCCGCGGTGAGCCCGGCGCCGCCGTCGCCCACCAGCGCCTCCACCGCCCCGGTGTGCACCACCACCGCCTCGGTGACCGAGGGGTGGGCCAGCAGGGCGGCCTCCACCTCGGCGAGGTCGATCTTCAGCCCGCCGACCACGGCCAGCGAGTCGGCCCGGCCGAGCAGGCTCAGTGCCCCGGTGGCCGGGTCCTGGGCGACCCGGTCGTAGGTGCGCAGCCAGCCGTCGGTGAACCGGTCGGCGTGCTCCCCGTACAGGTACGGCGAGCGGTCCAGCCGGAGGTACAGCTCCTCGCCGACCACCTTGACCTCGGCTCCCGGCACCGGCGGCCCGACGCACGGCGGCGGTGGGGCACCGACGAGGTCGCCAGCGATCAAGCCGAACTCGGTGAGCCCGTACACCGGGCTGACCGGCAGTCCGAACCCGGCGCGGAACCGCTCGCCGGTGTCCTGCGGCACCCGTTCGCCGCCGGACACCGCCAGCCGCAGTGCGGGGAGTTCGGGCCGGTCGCCGATCCGGGACAGCAGGGCGTAGTGGACGGGGGTGCCGAACACGGCGGCCACCTCGGTGCGGGCCATCAGCCGCACCACCTCGGCCGGGCGGAGGGTCGGCGGGACGACCAGCGGCGCCCCTGCGGCGAGCGCGTGCAGCACCCCGGTGACCAGGCCCATGTTGTGCATGACCGAGTTGAGCAGCAGCACCGGTTCGCCCTGGCCGGGCATGCCAGGGAGGGCGGCGTGCCGTTCGAGTTCGGCCAGTACGGAGTCGGGCGGCCGGCCGATCACCTTGGGGCGCCCGGTCGAGCCGGAGCTGAACTGCACCAGCCGGACCCCGTCGGCGGCGGGCCGGCCGTCCGGCAGCGCCTCGACCGAGAAGCCGGACTCCTGGCGGAAACCGGTCACCGGCCCGTCCGTGCCGGCCGCCGCGACCTGGTACTGCGGGCGCACCAGCCGCACCAGGGGCTCGTACTCGGCCGGTTGCAGCCGGAAGTCGACCAGCACCACCTGCGCCCCACGGCTCCACAGGGCCAGCAGCACCTGGAGGTAGGTGAAGCTCGGCTTCATCCGCAGCACGACGGAGGTGCCCTCCGCTATCCCCCGCCGCCGGAACCGCTCGGCGATACCGGCGACCGCTTCGCGTAACGCGCCCCGGGTGACGGGCGCGCTGGAGAAGGCCCATGGCTCGTCATCGGCGCCATGGTCCAGAAGATGGCTTCCCCACCAGGTGTTCGCCATACGCGCTTCCTTCGGGAACAGGTTCGCGGATGAAACCGATCACAATGAACGGACCAAAAGAACGAGCCGAATAGGACGAGCCGAACAGATCTCATGGGACGGGCCGTGCGAGCGATAAGCCGTGGGAGTTCGGCCGGGCATTCGGCGACTGCGAAGCTAACACTGGCGCGAAACGGCGGGCAAGCGCACCGGAGATCACTGGGATGGTGCCGGGGGTGCGGGCGGGGAGCACGACCGGGTGGTCGGCGGCGGGCGCGGGCCGACCCGGACAGGGCAGGTCTTCGAGGTATTCCCGCAGCTCGGCGGCGCTTTGCTGACGGCCCCTCACGGTGTGCCGTGTCCCGCCGGCGGGACACCGGGGCAACCGGCGAATCCGGGAGAAGCGCCCGGGAAGTGCGCGGGGCATAGCCGGCCGGGCATAGACCGGTGGGCATGGACGTTTGATCTCCTTGACCCTCCGAGAAGGGCCGGGATACGTTGCCGAAGGCTTTGACGCGGTCCGGTATTCCGAAATCCGAATACGGTCGGCGACCTCTTGTCCGGCTGCCCGAAGGTCGCCCCACCCTCGCCACCCCGGAGAAGTCCCTCTTCCTTCTCCGCTCTTTTCCGGGCGTTTCCCGGACGGTGGCGATCCGTTCATTCTTGCCTCTCTCCGGGCCTCTGTGCGCGGAGAACTCCCCGGAGGTGGAAGACGTGTCCGTCAGTGTCGGCACCGAGCTGCCCGTCACCGCCGCGCAACGCGAGATCTGGATGGCCGAGCAGCGCCTGCCGGCGCGGAACCGGGTATTCCGGGTGGGCGAGTACCTGGAGATCCACGGGCGGCTGGACCCGGTGCTCTGCGAGCGGGCGCTGCGGCTGGTGGTGGCCGAGGCCCAGGCCCTGCATGTGCGGTTCGCCGAACGCGGAGGCGAGGTGCGGCAGACCCTCCGGGAGCCCGGCGACTGGCCGCTGCCGGTGGTGGACCTCTCCGGGCACCCCGACCCCGGCCGGGCGGCCCGGGAGTGGCTGGACGAAGCGGTGGCCCGGCCGATGGACCCGGCCGGGGACCGGCTCTTCGCCTACGCGCTGCTCCGGTTGGGCGCCGACCGCTGGTACTGGTACCAGGGCTACCACCACGCGGCGATGGACGCCTTCGGGTCGCTGCTGGTCAACCGCCGGGTCGCCGAGGTGTACGGCGCCCTGGTGGCCGGCCGGCCGGTGGGCCCGAGCCCGTTCGGGCCGCTCTCCGCCCTGGTGGAGGCCGACCGGGCCTATCGTGCGTCCGCCCGGCTGGACGCGGACCGGGCGTACTGGCTGGCGCGGCTCGCCGACCGGCCCGAGCCCGTCGGGATCGTCGGCCGCCCCACCACCGTTCCGGACCACTACCTCCGACGGAGCGGCCGGCTGAGCGCCGAGGAGCTGGCGGGGCTGCGCGCGCTGGCCGCCCGCTGCCGGGCCCCCTGGTCGCATCTGGTCATCGCGGCCACCGCGCTCCGGCTGCACCGGACCACCGGCAACCCGACGGTGGTGCTGGGCCTGCCGGTGACGGCCCGGCTGGACCAGGTCCAGCGCCGGACACCCGGGACGGCGTCCAATGTGCTGCCGCTGCGGCTCACCCTCCGGCCGGAGTCGACGCTCGGCGAGCTGACCGCCCAGGTGGGCCGGGCGGTGCTCGAACTGGGCCGCCACCAGCGCTACCGGGCCGAGGACCTCCAGCGGGAGCTGGGGCTGCCCGGAGGGATCGGCGGCGGATACGCCCCGGTGGTCAATGTGATGTCCTTCGACCACGCCCTCTCCTTCGGCGGTCTGCCCACCACCGCGCACCCCCTCTCCTCGGGCCTGGTCGGCGATCTGGCGCTCGCGGTGTGGGACCGGCGGGACGGCGCCGGACCGGTGGTCGACCTCAACGCCCATCCCGAGCTCTGCTCCCAGCGTGAACTGGGCTTCCACCACCAGGGGTTGCTGACCGCGCTGCGGGCCGTGGCGCGGAGCGCGCCCAGCGAGCCGATCGGCCGGATCGACCTGGTCACCGGCGCCCAGCGGGCCGCACTGCTCGCCGTACCGGAGGTTGCGGAGCCGGGCGCGGAGGCGACCCTGCCGGAGCTGTTCGAGGCCCGGGTCAGGGCGACCCCGGACGCGGTGGCCGTGGTCGGCGGCGGGACCTCACGCACGTCCCCGGAGCCGACGTACCAGGAGCTGACGTACCGGGAGCTGAACGCCCGCGCCGATCGGCTCGCCCGGCGGCTGGCCGCGCACGGCGCGGGTCCCGAGCGGATCGTGGCGCTCGCCCTGCCGCGCTCGGTGGAGCTGGTGGTGGCCGTGCTGGCGGTCCTCAAGGCGGGCGCCGCCTATCTGCCGCTCGACCCGGCCTATCCGGCCGCCCGACTGGCCCATATGGTCACCGACGCCCGGCCGGCCCTGCTGGTCACCACCGGCGAGGCCGCCACCCGGCTGCCGCCCACCCCCGACCTGCCCGTCCTGCTGCTGGACGCCCCCGACACGGACACGGACACGGACAACGCTCCCGTGGCCACCGCACTCAGCCCGGACCACCCGGCCTATGTCATCTACACCTCCGGCTCCACCGGGCTGCCGAAGGGCGTGATCACCACCCACCGCAATGTGGTGCGGCTCTTCGAGGCGACCCGCAAGCAGTTCGGCTTCGGCGCGGACGACGTGTGGACGCTGTTCCACTCCTACGCCTTCGACTTCTCGGTGTGGGAGCTGTGGGGGGCCCTGCTGCACGGCGGGCGGCTGGTGGTGGTCGACCACGAGACCAGCCGGACACCCGGCGCTTTCCTCAAGCTGCTGGCCGACCAGCGGGTCACCGTCCTCAACCAGACGCCCTCCGCCTTCCACCAGCTGGCCCAGGCCGAGGCCGAGGCGCCCGACCCGGCGCGGCGGCTCGCGCTGCGCACCGTGGTCTTCGGCGGCGAGGCGCTGCGGCCCGCCCTGCTGGCCGACTGGTACCACCGCCACCCCGACGATGCCCCGGCGCTGGTGAACATGTACGGCATCACCGAGACCACGGTGCATGTCACCCACCACCCGCTCACCCGGGAGCGGGCGGAGTCCGGGACGGCGAGCGTGATCGGCACCGGGCTGCCGGACCTGCGCACCCATGTGCTGGACTCCGCCCTGCGGTTGCTTCCGCCGGGCGCGGTGGGCGAGTTGTATGTCGCCGGGCCCGGGCTGGCGCGCGGCTATCTGGGACGCCCGGCGCTGACCTCCGAGCGGTTCGTGGCCGACCCCTATGCGGCGGAGCCGGGGGCCCGGATGTACCGCACCGGGGATCTGGTGCGGTGGAACGAGGACGGTGAGCTGGAGTATCTGGGCCGCGCCGACCAGCAGGTCAAGGTGCGCGGTTTCCGGATCGAGCCGGGCGAGGTCGAGGCCGCGCTGACCGCCCATCCGGAGGTGGCCGAGGCGGCGGTGGTGGTGGTCCGGGGCGAGGGGCCCGGTGACATACGGCTGGTGGGCTACGCGGTGCCCAGGGGCGGCGAGTTACCGGCGGGAGAGCTGCGGGCGTTCCTCCGGGAGCGGCTGCCCGAGCATATGGTGCCGGCCGCCGTGGTGCTGCTGGAGCGGCTGCCGCTGACCGCCAACGGCAAGGTGGATCGTGCGGCGCTTCCGGAGCCCGACTTCGCGGCCGCAGCGGGCGGCGGTCGGGCGGCGCACGGTGAGCGGGAGCGGCGGATATGCGCGCTGTTCGCCGAGGTGCTGGGGCTGGAGCGGGTGGGGGTGGAGGACGGCTTCTTCGACCTGGGCGGGCACTCGCTGCTGGCCACCCGGCTGATCGCCCGGATCCGGGCCGTGTTCGGGGTGGAGCTGGAGCTGCGGACGCTCTTCGACGGTCCCACACCGGCGGCGGTGGCGGCCCATGTGGACGGCGCGGCCACCGGGCGGCCGGCGCTGACCGCACGGCCGCGCCCCGCAGTGCTCCCGCTCTCCTCGGCGCAGCGGCGGCTGTGGTTCCTGCACCGGATGGAGGGGCCGAGCGCCACCTACAACATCCCCCTGGTGGTCCGGCTGACCGGCGCGCTGGACCGGGAGGCACTGGGAGGCGCGCTGGCGGATGTGGCGGCGCGGCACGAGAGCCTGCGGACGGTGTACCCGGAGGACGGCGGCACGCCGTACCAGCGGGTGTTACCGCCCGAGGAAGCCGTCCCGCGCCTGGCGGTCATCCCGAGCACGGCGGCCGGTCTGCCGGCCGCGCTGGCGGCGGGCGCCCGGCACCCCTTCGACCTGGCCGGCCAACCGCCCCTGCGGGCCGAGCTGTTCGCCCTGTCCCCGACGGAGCACGCGCTGCTGGTGGTGGTGCACCACATCGCGGCGGACGGCTGGTCGATGGGCCCGCTTTCCGCAGAGCTGACTCAGGGGTACACCGCCCGTACGGAGGGCCGGGCGCCGCGGTGGGACCCGCTGCCGGTGCAGTACGCCGACTACACCCTCTGGCAGCACGAGCTGCTGGGCGACCAGAGCGACCCGGAGACGCCCTACGGCAGGCAGATCGCCTACTGGCGGCAGCGGTTGGCCGGGCTGCCCGACCACCTGCCCCTCCCCACGGACCGGCCGCGTCCGGCGGTGGCCACCTATCGGGGCGACTATCTGAACGTCGAGATCGCCCCCGAGCTCCACCAGCGGCTGGACGGTCTGGCCCGCGCCCATGGCGCCAGCCTCTTCATGGTGCTGCAAGCCGGGCTGGCCGCCCTCCACACCCGGCTCGGCGCCGGCCATGACATCCCCCTGGGCAGCCCCATCGCCGGACGGACCGACCAGCATCTCGACCGGCTCATCGGCTTCTTCGTCAACACGCTCGTCCTCCGCACCGACACCTCCGGGGATCCGTCCTTCGGCGAACTCCTGGACCGGGTACGGGAGTCGTCCCTCGGCGCCTACGCCCATCAGGATGTCCCCTTCGAGCATCTGGTGGATGTGCTCGACCCCGTCCGCACCCTCGCCCACCACCCCCTCTTCCAGACCATGCTGGCCCTCCAGAACGCCCCGGAGAGCACCTTCGACCTGCCGGGGGTGCGGGCCACCGTCGAGCTGGGCCGGACGGGGACGGCCAAGTTCGACCTGTTCTTCAGCCTCAGCGAGCGGCGGGGCCCGGACGGCGGGCTCCAGGGGCTGACGGGCCAGGTCGAGTACGCGAGCGATCTCTACGACGGTTGCACGGTTCGTACGCTCTTCGAGCGCTGGGTACGGCTGCTGGAGGCCGCGACCGCCGACCCGGATCGCCCGTTCAGCCGGATGGACATCCTCTCGGCCGAGGAGCGGCGCTCGCTGCTGGTCGAGTCGAACGACACGGAATTGCCCTTGCCGGACATGTCGTTGGGGCAGCTCTTCGCCCGCCAGGCCGCCCGGACCCCCGAGGCGGTGGCCGTACGCGACGGGGGCACCGGCTGGACGTACGCCGAGCTGGACGCCCGCGCCGACCGGATCGCCCGAGGCCTGGCGGACCGGGGCGTCCGCCCGGGTGACGCGGTGGCCGTACAGCTCCGGCGGTCGGCCGACGCGGTCGCCACCGTACTGGCGCTGGCGAAGGCCGGGGCGGTGTACGTGCCGCTGGACGAGCGCTACCCGGCCGAGCGCGTCCGCCATGTCCTCGCGGAGACGGGCGCCCGGCTGGTGGTCGCCGACGGGGGCGATCCCGGGCCCGTCGGCGCGGTACGGGTGGGTGACCTGGCGGCGGGCGATCCGGCCGCGCCGCCGCCGGCCTCCGTCCCACCCGAGGCGCCGGCCTATGTGATGTACACCTCCGGCTCCACCGGCACCCCCAAGGGCGTCCTGGTCAGCCACCGCAACGTCACCGCCCTCGCCCTCGACCCCCGCTTCGACCCCCGCGCCCACACCCGCGTACTCCTCCACTCCCCCGCCGCCTTCGACGCCGCCACCTACGAACTATGGGTGCCCCTCCTCAACGGCGGAACGGTCGTCATCGCGCCTCCGGGCGACCTCGATGTGCCGCTCCTTCAGCGGGTGATCGCCGAGCAGCGGGTGACCGCGCTCTGGCTGACCAGCTCCCTCTTCAACGTCGTCGCCGAACACACACCCGAGGCCCTGGCCACCGTCCGGCAGGTCTGGACCGGCGGCGAGGCGGTCTCCGCCACCTCCGTCCACCGCGTCCAGGCCACCTGCCCGGACACCCTCCTCATCGACGGCTACGGACCCACCGAGACGACCACCTTCGCCGCCCACCACCCCATCCCCCACCCCTATACCGGACCGCCCACCGTCCCCATCGGCCGCCCCATGGCCACCATGCGCACCTACGTACTCGATGACCACCTCCAACCCGTACCCCCCGGGGTGACGGGTGAGCTGTACCTCGGCGGTCAGGGACTCGCCCACGGCTATCTGCGGCAGTCCGCGCGCACCGCCGAGCGGTTCACCGCCGACCCCCACGCCACCACCCCCGGCACCAGGATGTACCGCACCGGAGACCTGGTCCGATGGAACCCCGACGGCGACCTGGAATACCAGGGCCGCGCCGATCAGCAGGTCAAGATCCGCGGCTTCCGCATCGAGCCCGGCGAGATCGAGAACGTGCTGACCGGCCATCCCGGCGTCGCCCAAGCGGCCGTCATCGTCCGCCAGGACCCGGCGGCCAAGGCAGCCGGCCGCCTGGTGGCCTATGTGGTCGGCGAGGTCTCCACGGGCGAGCTGGGGGCCTGGGTGCGCGGGCGGTTGCCGGAGTACATGGTGCCCTCGGTGTTCCTGGCGCTGGAGCGGTTGCCGCTGACGGCCAACGGCAAGCTGGACCTGGCAGCGCTGCCCGAGCCCGATACCAAGGCGGATGAGCCGGGCGGCCGGGCGCCGCGTTCGGAGCGCGAGCGGCTGCTCGCCGAGCTGCTGGCGCAGGCGCTGGGCGTGGAACGGGCCGGTGTGGAGGAGGACTTCTTCGCGCTGGGCGGGGACAGCATCGGCTCGATCCGGCTGGTGAGCCTTGCCCGTGCGGCGGGGCTCGGCTTCACCGTACGGGAGGTGTTCGAGCAGCGGACGGCGGCCGGACTGGCTGCTGTCGCCGAGGAGTTGGCGGATTCCGGGCCGGGGCGGCAAGAGGAAGGTTCGGGGATCGGCCGGGTGGAGCCGACGCCGATCATGCGCTGGTACCAGGCCCGTGGTGGCGACCTCGACCGCTTCCACCAGGGGATGCTGCTGCGGGTCCCGGCCGGGCTGGGCGTCGAGAGGCTCACCTCGGCCGTCCAGGCGCTGCTGGACCACCATGACGCCCTTCGGATGGCCCGTACCCAGGAGGATGGCGCGCTGGAGGTGCTGCCGGTGGGCGCCGTGGCGGCGGCCGGGCTGGTGCGCCGGGTGGAGGTGGACGGTGCCGGGGTGGACGAGGCGCTGCTGCGGGCCGAAGTGGCGGCGGCGGCCGGGCGATTGTCGGCCGCGCGGGGTGTGCTGCTCCAGGCGGTGTGGTTCGACGCCGGGGCGGACCGCCCGGGCCGCCTGCTGCTCCTGGTCAACCATCTGGTGGTGGACGGGGTGTCCTGGCGGATCCTGCTGCCGGACCTGGTCGCCGCCTGGCAGGCGGTGGCGGAGGACCGGCCGCCCCGGCTGGAACCGGTGGGCACCTCGCTGCGGCGCTGGTCGGAGCTGCTGGCGGCGGAGGCCGGCCGCCCGGACCGGGTGGCGGAGGCCGCGCTGTGGAACGGGGTGCTGGGCCCGGAGGATCCGCCGCTGACCGCCGACCGGCTCGACCCGGCGCGGGACACCGTCGGCGGGTCCCGCTCGCTCACCGTGTCGCTGCCGCCGGAGGTGACCGAGCCGCTGCTGACCTCGGTACCGGCCGCCTTCCACGCCGGGGTGGGCGATGTGCTGCTGGCCGCGCTGGGGCTGGCGGTCGCCCGGTGGCGCCGGGGCCATGGCCGGGGGCCGCACACCGCGCTGCTGGTCGATGTGGAGGGGCACGGCCGGGAGGAGATCGCCGAGGGGGTGGAGCTGACCCGCACCGTGGGCTGGTTCACCTCGCTCTATCCGGTGCGGATCGATCCGGGGCCGCTGGCCTGGGACGAGGTGACCGACGGCGGCCCGGGGCTGGGGCAGGCCCTGAAACGGGTCAAGGAGCAGGTGCGCGCGCTGCCGGACCGGGGCATCGGCTTCGGGCTGCTGCGCCATCTGCACCCGGAGCACCCGGTGGGCGGCGGGGCGGTACCGCAGCTGGGCTTCAACTATCTGGGCCGCTTCCCGGCCGCCGGGGCACCCGTGGCGCCCGGTTCCGAAGCGTCCGGGTGGACGGTGGCGCCGGAGGCCGGGCTGCTGAGCGGGGCCGACCCGGCGACGGCCCTGGCGCACGGCCTGGAGGTGAACTCCATGGTCCGCGACACCCCGGGCGGGCCGTCGCTGGAGGCCGTCTGGAGCTGGGCGCCCCGGCTGTGGGATGAGGAGCCGGTACGGGCGCTGGCCGAGCAGTGGTTCCAGGCGGTGCGCGGCCTGGTCCGGCACGGCGAGCGGTCCGGCACCGGCGGCCACACCCCGTCCGACTTCCCCCTGACCGAACTGAGCCAGCACGACATCGAGCAGCTCGAAGCCGCCTGGAGGATCAAGTGACGACCGCGTCCGGTCTGGAAGACATCCTGCCGCTCTCCCCGATGCAGGAGGGTTTGCTGTTCCACTCCCGCTATGAGCAGGACGGCGCGGACGTCTACGCGGTGCAGCATGTGTTCGAGGTGCGGGGCGCCCTGGACGGGGCGCGGCTGCGGGCGGCGGTGGAGGCGCTGGTGCGCCGACACCCGAATCTGCGGGCCGCCTTCCGGCAGGTGGACTCCGGGCAGACCGTGCAGCTGGTGGCCCGTGAGGTGGAGCTGCCCTGGGAGGAGTACGACCTGTCCGCGCTGCCGGGCGGCGCGGCGGAGGCCGAGGCGGAGCGGATCGCGGCCAAGGAGCACGGCCGCCGGTTCGACCTGGCCGAGCCGCCGCTGCTGCGGTTCTCGCTGCTGCGGCTGGCCGGGGAGCACCACCGGCTGGTGCTGACCACCCACCATGTGCTGCTGGACGGCTGGTCGACACCGATCCTGGTACGGGAGCTGGAGGCGCTGTACGCCGCCGGCGGCGACCCGTCGGCGCTGCCCCGCCCCACCCCGTACCGCGGCTATCTGCGCTGGCTGGCCGAGCAGGACCGGCCGGGCGCGGAGGCGGCCTGGCGGGAGGCGCTGGCCGGTCTGGAGCAGCCCACGCTGCTGGCCCCGGTGGACCCGGCGCGCGCCGGGCTGATGCCGGAGCGGATCACCCGGGAGCTGGACGAGGACCGCACGGCGGCGCTCACCGCCTGGGCGCGGCGGGAGGGGGTCACCCTCAACACGGTGCTCCAGGCGGCCTGGGGGCTGGTGCTCAGCCGACGCACCGGGCAGGACGATGTGGTGTTCGGGGCGGTGGTGTCGGGGCGCGACCCTCGGCTGCCGGGGGTCGAGTCGATGGTGGGGCTGCTGATCGGCATGGTGCCGGTACGGGTCGGGCTGGACCCGGCCACGCCGCTGCGGGAGGCGGTGGCCCGGCTCCAGCGGGAGCAGTCGGCGCTGACCGGCCACCAGCACCTCGGGCTGGCCCGGATCCAGCAACTGGCCGGGCAGGGCGATCTGTTCGACACCTCGCTGGTGTTCGAGAACTACCCGTGGGACGGCCCGGCGGCGGAGCCGGGCGCCGGTCCGCGGATCGCCCCGGATCTGGCCCGGGGCCGGGACGCCACGCACTATCCGCTCACCCTGATCGCCGCTCCGGGGCGCCGGCTGTATCTGCGGCTGGACTACCGGGGCGACCTGTTCGACCGGGCCGAGGCGCAGGGGTTCGTGGACCGGCTGGTGCGGGCGCTGGACACGGTGGTCGACGGCGCGGAGCAGCCGGTCGGCCGGATCGATCTGCTCGGTGAGGAGGAGCGGCGGGCGCTCCCGGCCGCAGGGGAGGCGTCCGCGCTGCCGCCCGGTTCCTCCCTGCCCGGCCTGTTCGAGGCGCGGGCGGCCGGGGCACCGGAGGCGCCGGCCGTGGTGTGCGGCGGGGCCACGGTGGCGTACGGGGAGCTGAACGCCCGGGCCAACCGGCTGGCCCGGCTGCTGGCGGCGCGCGGGCTCGGCCCGGAGGACGTGGTGGCGCTGGCCCTGCCCCGCTCGGTGGAGCTGGTGGTGGCCCTGCTGGCGGTGCTGAAGACGGGCGCGGCCTATCTGCCGCTGGACCCGGCCTATCCGGCGGCCCGGCTGGCCCGGATGGCGGGCGACGCCCGGCCCGCGCTGCTGCTGACCCGTACGGCGGATGTGGTGGAGGCGCCGCCCGGGGTGCCGGTGCTGCTCCTCGACGGTGCGGAGACCACCGCCGAGCTGGCCGCCCGGCCCGTACACGACCTCACCGACGCGGACCGCACCGCCCCACTGGACCCACGCCACCCGGCGTATGTCATCTACACCTCGGGATCGACCGGGCTGCCCAAGGGCGTGGTGATGCCGGCCGGGGCGCTGCTGAACCTGCTGCGCTGGCACCAGGGGGCGGTGGGAGGTGAACCGGGCGAGCGGGTGGCGCAGTTCACCGCGGTCGGCTTCGACGTCTCGGCGCAGGAGGTGCTGTCGGCGCTGACCTCCGGCAAGACGCTGGTGGTGCCGGACGAGGAGGTACGGCGGGACGCGGCGCGATTGGCCGTGTGGCTGGGCGAGGAGCGGGTGGCGGAGCTGTTCGCGCCCAATCTGGTGCTGGAGGCGCTGGCCGAGGCGGCCGGTGAGCGGGGTCTGGCACTGCCGGAGCTGCGCACGGTGGCGCAGGCGGGTGAGGCGCTGACCCTGGGCGGCCCGGTCCGGGCCTTCGCCCGCTCGGCGCCGGGCCGGACGCTGCACAACCACTACGGCCCGACGGAAACGCATGTGGTGACCGCGCACACCCTCGGCGGCGACCCGGACGGCTGGCGGCTGCCCGCGCCGATCGGCCGGCCCATCGCGGGCGTGCGCGCCTATGTGCTGGGCAGCGGGCTGCGGTTGGCCGCCCCCGGGGTGGTGGGCGAGCTGTACATCGCGGGCGCCGGGCTGGCGCGCGGCTATCTGGGGCGGCCCGGGCTGACCGCCGAGCGGTTCGTGGCCGACCCCTACGCGGTCGAGCCTGGGGGCAGGATGTACCGCACCGGGGACCTGGTGCGGTGGAACGCGGACGGCGAGCTGGAGTACGTGGGCCGTGCCGACCAGCAGGTCAAGATCCGGGGTTTCCGGATCGAGCCCGGCGAGGTGGAGAAGGTCCTCACCGACCACCCCGGGGTCGCCGGAGCGGCGGTCCTTCCCCGGACGGACCAGCCCGGCCGGACCCGGTTGGTGGCCTATGCGGTGGCCAGGGACGCCGGACTGCGGGCGGAGGAGCTGACCGCGTACGCCCGGGAGCAGCTGCCCGAGCACATGGTCCCGGCCGCCGTGGTGCTGCTGGAGCGGCTGCCGCTGACCGCCAACGGCAAGCTGGACCGGGCCGCGCTGCCCGCGCCCGAACTCACCTCGCCCGGCTTCGGCCGGGAGGCCCGTACCCCGCAGGAGCAGATCGTCTCCGACCTCTTCGCCCAGGTGCTGGGGCTGCCCCGGGTCGGGGTGGAGGACGACTTCTTCGAGCTGGGCGGCCACTCGCTGCTGGCCACCCGGCTGATCGCCCGCATTCGGGCCGCGCTGGGCGTGGAGGTCGGGCTGCGGACGCTGTTCGAGGCGAGGACGGCCGCCGCGGTGGCGGCCCGGCTGGACACCGCGGGCCCGGCCCGGCCCGCGCTGACCCGGCAGCGGCTGCCGGAGCGGGTGCCGCTCTCCTTCGCCCAGCGCCGGCTGTGGTTCCTGCACCGGATGGAGGGCCCCAGCGCCACCTACAACATCCCGCTGGCACTGCGGCTGACCGGTGGGCTGGACCGGGAGGCCCTGCGGGGCGCGCTGGCGGATGTGACGGACCGGCACGAGAGCCTGCGGACGGTGTTCCCGGAGGTGGAGGACACCCCGTACCAGCGGGTGCTGCGGCAGGTGGGGCTGGAGCTTCCGGCCCGGGACACCGGCGAGGAGCAGGTGGAGGGGGCGCTGCGGGCGGCGGCCCGGTACCCCTTCGACCTGGCGACCGAACCCCCGCTGCGGGCCGAGCTGTTCCGGCTGGCACCGGACCGGCACGTCCTGCTCCTCGTGCTGCACCACATCGCGGGGGACGGCTGGTCGCTGGGCCCGCTCGCCGCCGACCTGGCCACCGCCTACACCGCCCGCGCGGAGGGCCAGGCACCCGAGTGGGCGCCGCTGCCGGTGCAGTACGCCGACTACACCCTCTGGCAGAACGAACTCCTCGGCGACCACGACGACCCCGACAGCCTCTTCACCACCCAGGTCGACTACTGGACCCGGCAACTGGCCGGACTCCCCGACCAGTTGATCCTGCCCGCCGACCGGCCCCGCCCGGCAGTGACCAGCTACCGCGGCGACTACCTCACCGTGGACATCGACCCCGAACTCCACCAGCGGCTCGCCGACCTGGCCCGCGCCCATGGCGCCAGCCTCTTCATGGTGCTGCAAGCCGGACTGGCCGCCCTCTACACCCGGCTCGGCGCGGGTACGGACATCCCCCTCGGCAGCCCGATCGCCGGACGCACCGACCACCATCTCGACCATCTGGTCGGCTTCTTCGTCAACACGCTCGTGCTCCGCACCGACACCACCGGAGACCCCAGCTTCACCGAACTCCTGGGCCGGGTAAGGGAAACGAGTCTCGCCGCCTACGCCCACCAGGACGTCCCCTTCGAGCACCTGGTGGATGTGCTCAACCCCGCCCGCACCCTCGCCCACCACCCGCTCTTCCAGACCATGCTGGCCCTGCAGAACGCCCCCGAGGGCGTCTTCCGGCTCCCCGGCCTCCGGGTGGACATCGAACCCGGCCGCACCGGCACCGCCAAGTTCGACCTCTTCTTCAGCCTGGTCGAACAGCGCGGGACGACGGGCCGGCCCGAGGGCATCACCGGAGCCGTCGAGTATTCCAGCGACCTCTACGACCCGGGCAGTGTCCGTGCACTTTTCGACCGCTGGGTGCGGCTGCTGGACGCGGCCACCGCCCACCCGGACCAGCCGCTCAGCCGGATCAGCCTGCTGACCGCCGCCGAGTACGGGCAGGTGCTCGGCGACTGGCAGCGGACGGAGACCGTACTCGGGGCCGGACTGCTGCCGGACCGGTTCGCCGCACGGGCGGCACAGACCCCCGAGGCGGTGGCGCTGATCGCCGGGGAGCGGGAATGGTCGTACGGGGAGCTGAACGGCCGCGCCAACCGGCTGGCGCACGCCCTGCTGCAGCGGGGCGCCGGACCGGACCAGGTGATCGCCCTGGCCCTGCCCCGCTCGGCCGAGCTGGTGGTCGCCCTGCTGGCGGTGCTGAAGACCGGGGCCGCCTATCTGCCGCTGGACCCGGACCATCCGGCCGGGCGGCTGGCGTACGTCCTGGCGGACGCCCGGCCCGCGCTGCTGCTCACCACCACCGGCACCGACGCGCGGATCCCGGACCAGGACGGCGTACCGCCCCGGCTGGTACTGGACACCCCGGAGGCGGAGGCACTGCTCGACCGGGGCCCGGACACCGACCCGTCCGACGCCGACCGGGCCGCCCCGCTGCGGGCCGAGGACGCCGCCTATGTCATCTACACCTCCGGTTCCACCGGCCGCCCCAAGGGGGTGGTGGTGCCGCACGGGGCGCTGGTCAACTTCCTGGTGGGCATGGGCCGGATGGTGCCGCTGCGACCGGAGGAGCGGCTGCTGGCGGTGACCACGGTCGCCTTCGACATCGCCGCGCTGGAGCTCTACCACCCGCTGCTGTCCGGGGCCGCCGTGGTGCTCGCCCCCAAGGAGGCGGTGCCGCAGCCCTCGGCCGTACTCGACCTGATCACCCGGCACGGCGTCACCGCCGTGCAGGGCACCCCCTCGCTCTGGCAGCTGCTGGTCGGGCACGAGCCGGAGGCGCTGCGGGGCCTGCGGATCCTGGTCGGCGGTGAGGCCTGCCCGCCGGTGCTCGCCGAGTCGCTGCGCGCGCTCACCGACGATCTCACCAATCTCTACGGGCCGACCGAGACGACGATCTGGTCCACCGCCGCACGGCTCTCCGAGGGCCCGGGCGGGACTCCGCCGATCGGGCGGCCGATCGCCAACACCCGGGTGTACGTCCTGGACGAGGGGCTCGCTCCGGTGGCACCCGGGGTGGTGGGCGAGCTGTACATCGCGGGCGCCGGGCTGGCGCGCGGCTATCTGGGGCGGCCGGGTCTCACCGCCGAGCGGTTCACGGCCGACCCGTTCGGGACGGTGCCCGGGGGCCGGATGTACCGGACCGGGGACCTGGTGCGGTGGAAGGCCGACGGTCAGCTGGAATACCTCGGCCGGGTGGACCACCAGGTGAAGGTGCGGGGCTTCCGAATCGAGCCCGGCGAGATCGAGAGCGTCCTCACCGACCACCCGGGCATCGCCCAGGCCGCCGTCACCGTCCGCGAGGACCAGCCCGGTGACGCCCGGCTGGTCGCCTATGTGGTGGCCGACACCTCGGCGGGGGCCCAGGAGGAGCAGGGGGCGGAGCAGGAGCAGCTCAGCGAGTGGCTGGACCTGTACGACGCGGTCTACACCTCGGCGCAGGAGACCGCCTTCGGCGAGAACTTCGCCAGTTGGAACAGCAGTTACGACGGGCAGCCGATCCCGCTGCCGGAGATGCGGGAGTGGCGGGACCGGACGGTCGCACGGATCCGGGAGCTGGGCCCCCGCCGGGTGCTGGAGATCGGCGTCGGCACCGGACTCCTCCTCGCCCGACTGGCACCGCACTGCGCGGAGTACACCGGCACCGACTTCTCCCCCACCGTCATCGCCGAGTTGCAACGCCATGTGACGGCAGACCCGGTACTCGCAGCCCGGGTCACCCTGCACACCCGGCCCGCGCATGACTTCGACGCCCTCCCGGCCGACCACTACGACACCGTGGTGATCAACTCGGTGGCGCAGTACTTTCCCAGCGCCGGCTATCTGGAGCAGGTCCTCCACAACGCCCTGCGGGTGCTGGCGCCCGGTGGATCGGTCTTCGTCGGCGATCTGCGGAACCCCCGGCTGCTGCGCACCTTCACCAGCGCCGTCCAGACCGCCCGCGCCGCCGACCCCGCCGACACCCCCGCCATCCGCCGCGCCGTCGAACAGAGCCTGGTCCTGGAGAAGGAACTCCTGGTCGACCCCGAATACTTCACCGCCCTCACCCACCACCTCCCCGACCTCGCCGGCACCGACATCCGCGTCAAGGACGG
Organism: Streptomyces lichenis; assembly: GCF_023218175.1. Taxonomy (GTDB): domain Bacteria; phylum Actinomycetota; class Actinomycetes; order Streptomycetales; family Streptomycetaceae; genus Streptomyces; species Streptomyces lichenis. Next base: position 91,749 of record NZ_JALPTH010000014.1, read on the forward strand.
CACCGCGCGGAACGAACTCACCCGCTACCGCTACGACGCCGTCCTGCACAAGACCGGAGCCGGTGCCCCGCTCCACTCGCTCACCGACGCGCCAGTGGAGGCCTGGACCGGGGATATCTCCGCCCTGGCTCATCGGTTGCGCACCGAGCGGCCCGCCGAGCTGCGGGTCACCGGGGTGCCCAACCCCCGGCTCCTCGGTGAACTAGCCCTCCAGCGGGCGTTGGAGGGCGATGTCACCCCGCCGCCCGCCTCCGAGGCCGGTACCGAACTCGCGGAGTTCACCGCCCTCGGCGCGGAGCACGGCTACTGGACGGCCGCCACCTGGAACACCCAGGAGGCCGGGGCGGTCGATGTGGTCCTGGTCGACCGGGACCGGCTCGGGGACCGGGTCCCGGTCGGCGTCTACGCGCCCCTCGCCACCGGCGGCTCCGCCGTGCCGCTCGCCACCTGGACCACGCATCCGGCGACCCGGCGCGGCACCGGGGCACTGGTCGCCGCGGTGCGCGAGCATGCCCGCCACCAACTGCCGGAGTACATGCGGCCCTCGGCCGTCGTCCCGCTCGACCGGCTGCCGCTGACCGCCAACGGCAAGCTGGACCGGGCCGCGCTGCCCGCGCCCGAGTTCACCTCCGCCGGGCTCGGCCGGGAGCCGCGCACCCCGCAGGAGCAGATCGTCCGCGATCTCTTCGCCCAGGTGCTGGGGCTGCCCCGGGTCGGGGTGGAGGACGACTTCTTCGAGCTGGGCGGCCACTCGCTGCTGGCCACCCGGCTGATCGCCCGGATCCGCGCCGCGTTCGGGGTGGAGCTGGAGCTGCGCGCGCTGTTCGAGGGTCCGACTCCGGCGGCGGTGGCCGCGCTGCTGGACACCGCGGGCCCCGGGCGGCTGGCGCTCACCGTCCGGGAGCGCCCCGAGGTGCTGCCGCTCTCCTTCGCCCAGCGCAGGCTGTGGTTCATCCACCAGATGGAGGGCCCCAGCGCCACCTACAACATCCCGCTCGCTCTGCGGCTGACCGGTGCGCTGGACCGGGACGCGCTACGGGCCGCCCTGGGCGACCTGGTGGCGCGGCACGAGAGCCTGCGGACGGTGTTCCCGGAGGCCGACGGCACCCCGTGGCAGCGGCTGCTGGCACCGGAGGCGGCGGCGCCCCGGGTGACGCTCACCCCGACGGACGAGGCCGGGTTGGCCGAGCTGCTGCGGTCGGCCGCCTGCCATCCCTTCGACCTGGCCGGTGAACCACCGCTGCGGGCCGAGCTGTTCGAGCTGTCGGCGGAGGAGCACGTCCTGCTGCTGGTGGTGCACCACATCGCGGGGGACGGCTGGTCGCTGGGCCCGCTCGCCGCCGACCTGGCCACCGCCTACACCGCCCGCGCGGAGGGCCAGGCACCCGAATGGGCCCCGCTGCCGGTGCAGTACGCCGACTACACCCTCTGGCAGAACGAACTCCTCGGCGACCACGACGACCCCGACAGCCTCTTCACCACCCAGGTCGACTACTGGACCCGGCAACTGGCCGGACTGCCGGACCAGCTGGTCCTGCCGACCGACCGGCCCCGCCCGGCGGTGACCAGCTACCGGGGCGACTACCTCACCGTGGACATCGACCCCGAGCTCCACCAGCGGCTGGCGGACACCGCCCGTGCGCACGGTGCCAGCCTCTTCATGGTGCTCCAGGCCGGGCTGGCCGCCCTCTACACCCGCCTGGGTGCCGGCCATGACATCCCCCTCGGCAGCCCGATCGCCGGACGCACCGACCACCATCTCGACCAGCTCATCGGCTTCTTCGTCAACACCCTGGTGCTCCGCACCGACACCAGCGGTGACCCCAGCTTCACCGAGCTGCTGGGCCGGGTCAGGGAGACCTCGCTCGCCGCCTACGCCCACCAGGACGTCCCCTTCGAGTATCTGGTCGAGCACCTCAACCCCACCCGTACTCTCGCCCACCACCCGCTCTTCCAGACCATGCTGGCGCTCCAGAACGCCCCCGAGGGGGTCTTCCACCTGCCCGGCGTCCGGGTGGACATCGCCCCCGGCCGCACCGGCACCGCCAAGTTCGACCTCTTCTTCAGCCTCGCCGAGCAGCGCGGCCCCGACGGCCGGCCCCAGGGCATCGGCGGTGCCGTCGAATACTCCAGCGATGTCTACGACCCGCCCTCGGTCCGTGCCCTGTTCGCTCGCTGGGTGCGGCTGCTGGACGCGGCCACCGCCCACCCGGACCGCCCGCTCAGCGGTATCGATCTGCTGACCGCCGAGGAGCAGCACCGGGCGCTCGCCGAGCGGAACGCCACCGCGCTCGATCTCCCCGAGGCCTCACTCGGGGAGCTGTTCGGGCGCCAGGCGGCCAGGACCCCGCAGGCTGCGGCGGTCGTGGACGGCGGCACCGAGTGGACCTACGCCGAGTTGGCGGGCCGGGTGGGCGCTCTGGCGCACCGGCTGGTGGAGCGGGGGGTGCGGCCCGGTGACGCGGTGGCCGTGCTGCTCCAGCGGTCGGCCGAGTCGGTCGCCACGGTGCTGGCCCTGGCGATGGCGGGAGCGGTGTACGTACCCCTGGACACCCGCTATCCGGCCGAGCGCATCCGCCATGTACTGGCCGAGACCGGGGCCGAACTGATCGTCACCGACGAGGTGTCGCGGGCCGAGCTGCCCCCGTCCGACGCGGATGTGCTGCTGGTCTCGACGGAGGGGACGGTGGAGTTCTCCGCCGTGGAGGTGCCGGTGGAGGCGCCGGTCTATGTGATGTACACCTCCGGCTCCACCGGCACCCCCAAGGGCGTGCTGGTCAGCCACCGCAACGTCACCGCCCTCGCCCTCGACCCCCGCTTCGACCCCGACGCCCACAGCCGCGTACTGCTCCACTCCCCCGCCGCCTTCGACGCCGCCACCTATGAACTGTGGGTGCCCCTCCTCAACGGCGGAACAGTCGTCATCGCGCCCCCTGGCGACCTCGATGTGCTCGACTACCAGCGGGTGATCGCCGAACAGCGGGTCACCGCCTGCTGGCTGACCAGCTCCCTCTTCAACGTCATCGCCGAACACACACCCGAGGCCCTGGCCACCGTCCGGCAGGTCTGGACCGGCGGCGAGGCGGTCTCCGCCACCGCCGTCCACCGCGTCCAGGCCACCTGCCCCCACACCCTTCTCATCGACGGCTACGGACCCACCGAGACCACCACCTTCGCCGCCCACCACCCCATCCCCCACCCCTACACCGGACCCCCGACCGTCCCCATCGGCCGCCCCATGGCCACCATGCGCACCTATGTCCTGGACGACCGCCTCCAACCCGTACCCCCCGGGGTCATCGGTGAGCTCTATCTGGGCGGCCACGGTCTCGCCCACGGCTATCTCCACCAGACCGGGCTGACCGCCGAGCGGTTCACCGCCGACCCCCATGCCACCACACCCGGCGCCCGGATGTACCGCACCGGAGACCTGGTCCGATGGAACACCGACGGCGACCTGGAATACCAGGGCCGCATCGACCAGCAGGTCAAGATCCGCGGCTTCCGCATCGAGCCCGGTGAGATCGAGAAGGTCCTCACCGGCCATCCCGGTATCGCCCAGGCGGCCGTCACCGTCCGCGAGGACCAGTCGGGGGGTGCCCGGCTGGTCGCCTATGTGGTCGCCGACAGCTCGGCCCCGTCGGGCGAGGAGGAGGAGCAGGACCAGATCGCCGAGTGGCAGGACCTGTACGACTCCCTCTACGCCCAACCGGACGCGGAGTTCGGCGAGGACTTCTCCGGGTGGAACAGCAGCTACGACGGACAGCCGATCCCGCTGACGGAGATGCGGGAGTGGCGCGAGGCGACCGTGCGGCGTATCCGCGAGCTGGGCCCCCGCCGGGTGCTGGAGATCGGCGTCGGCACCGGTCTGCTCCTCGCCCATCTGGCGCCGCACTGCGCGGAGTACACCGGCACCGACTTCTCCCCCACTGTCATCGCCGAGTTGCAACGCCATGTGACCGCCGACCCCGATCTGGCCGCCCGGGTCACCCTGCGCACCCAGGCGGCCCATGAGCACGGCGGGTTGCCGGCCGGCCACTTCGACACGGTCGTGATCAACTCGGTGGTGCAGTACTTCCCCGACGCGGGCTATCTGGCCCAGGTCATCGAGCACGCCTTTCATCTGCTCGCTCCCGGCGGCGCGGTGTTCCTCGGCGATCTGCGTCACCCCCGGCTGCTCCGTACCTTCACCAGCGCCGTCCAGACCGCCCGCGCCGCCGACCCCACCGACACCCCCGCCATCCGCCGCGCCGTCGAACAGAGCCTGGTCCTGGAGAAGGAACTCCTGGTCGACCCCCAATACTTCACCGCCCTCACCCACCACCTCCCCGACCTCGCCGGCACCGACATCCAGCTCAAGCGGGGCACCGCGCAGAACGAACTCACCCGCTACCGCTACGACGCCGTCCTGCACAAGACCGGCCCCGGTGCCCCCCTCCACCCACTCACCGACGCACCCGCCCTGGTGTGGGACCGGGACCTCGGCGGCCTGGCCCGGTGGCTGGGCACCGAGCGGCCGGACGCGCTGCGGGTGGTCCGGGTGCCCAATCCCAGGATCGCGCCGGACCTGGCGGCCCAGCGGGCCCTGGAGTCGGCCGCCGTCCCGTCCGCCGCCCACCCGGGCCCGGATCTCGGGGAGTTCACCGCCCTCGGGGAGGAGCACGGCTACCGTACGGCGATCAGCTGGAACGCCCAGGACCCGGCCGCCGTGGACGTGGTCTATGTGCGGCGGGAGCTGCTGGACGGGGCGGCGCCCACCGGGACGTACGCCTCGGGCGGGGCGGGGAGCGCCGGTGCCCCGCCGGCGGCCTGGACCAGCAGTCCGGCCACCGCCCGGGGCACCGCCGCACTGCTCGGCTCGGTACGGGACCACGCGCGGAGCCATCTGCCGGAGTACATGCGGCCCTCGGCGGTCGTGCCGCTGGTCCGGCTGCCGCTGACCGCCAACGGCAAGCTCGACCGGGCGGCACTGCCCGCGCCGGACGGGGAGCGCGCCGACATCGGCCGGGCGCCCGCCACCCCGCAGGAGCAGGTGGTGTGCGAGCTGTTCGCCGAGGTGCTGGGCCGGCCGGTGGTCGGGGTGGACCAGGACTTCTTCGAGCTGGGCGGGCACTCGCTGCTGGCCACCCGGCTGATCGCCCGCCTCCGCGCCGCCTTCGGGGCCGAGCTGGGGTTGCGCAGCCTGTTCGAGGCGCCGACGCCCGGGGGGATCGCCGCCCGGCTGGACATGGACGACCCGGACGGCTCCTACGAGGTGCTGCTGCCGCTGCGGACCGGGGGCAGCCGGCCGCCGCTGTTCTGCGTCCACCCGGGCGGCGGTATCAGCTGGTCGTACAGCGCGCTGATCAAGCACCTCGGGCCGGAGTACCCGCTGTACGGCATCCAGGCCCGCAGCCTGGCCCGGCCGGAGCCGCGGCCGAGCAGCGTGGAGGAGATGGCGGTGGACTACGCCGACCAGATCCAGACGGTGCAGCCGCACGGCCCGTACCACCTGGCCGGCTGGTCCTTCGGCGGGCTCTGCGCGCACGCGCTGGCCGCGGAGTTCCAGCGGCGCGGCGAACCGGTGGGGCTGGTCGCGGTGCTGGACGTGATCCCGGACTGGCAGGGCCTGACCCACGCCGACGTCCCCGCCCCGGACGACCGGGTGATGCTGCTGTACCACGTGGGGCTGGTGGACGACGGCAGCCACCGCCACGAGGACGGGCCGATGACCTTCGCCAAGGCGCGGGACATCCTGCGCCGGCAGGGCAGTGTGCTGGCCAACCTGGACGAGGACCGGCTCGGCACCATCACCGAGATCTCGGCCAACAACACCCATCTCACGGTCGACTACCGGCCCGGGCCGATCGACGGCGACCTGCTGCTGATCGCCTGCGAGGAGCAGCAGGACCCGCCGGTCACCGCCGAGGCCTGGGCGCCGTATGTACGCGGCTCCGTCGAGGCCCATGTGGTGCCCGGGGAGCACGGCACCATGCTCAACCGTCCGGCCACCCTGTCCGAGCTCGGCCGGATCCTGTCCACCAAGCTCCACGAAGTCCACGAGCAGCGCGTACTCAACGAATCGCAGGAACCGACACCCGAGGACCGGGACCGATGCTGACCGATGTGTTCTCCGTCGACCTGGCCAAGTCCCTCCAGGCCGTCGACGGCTGGCTGAGCGACTACATCCGCCGCCCGCACCCCGACTTGGGCCGCTCGGGCCCGGTGTGCCCGTTCGTCGCGCCCGCCCAGAAGGCCGGGGCGCTGGAGATCCGGGTGCGGCTGGTGGGCCCGACCCCGAGCCTGACCCTGGTGGAGGAGATCATCCGCTGCGCCCTGGACGAGTTCGGCGAGTTGGACTGGAAGTCGGGAAACCCCCATCTGCGTTCGCTGCTGCTGGTGCTGCCGGACCTGTCGTACGCACAGCTCGGGCTGCTGGACGCGGCGCATACCGCGCTGAAGCCGGAGAGTGTGCGGCGCGGGCTGATGATCGGCCAGTTCCACGAACGGTGCACCGAACGGGGGGCGCACAACCCGGAGTTCGAGGTGAGCTGGGCCCCGGTGCCGATGGTGGCGGTGCGGTCGATGGCCATCCACGATGTGCTGTTCCTGGCGGACCGGCGGGAGTGGTTCGAGGAGTACGCGAGCCGCTTCGGGGTCCGCTACCGCGAGTCGGGGCACGGGGTGGACCCGGTGCTGACCCGGGTGTACGAGCGGGCCCGCGCCGCCTATGGGACGGAGGGCACCCCATGACCCGGGAGGCTGTTTCTCCTGAGGCCGTGTATCGGGGGATGGACCAGGCGACGCTGGACCGGCAGTACTCGCCCAGCTCGCGGGTGCCCAGCCTGGCGGCGTATCTCACGCTGTACGAGCGGCGCAGCGAGGCCGCCCGGCGCGACCATCCGGTACGGGCCGGGCTGCGGTACGGGCCGCACCCCGCCGAGCTGCTCGACTACTTCCCCGGCCGCCAGGACCCCGGGCCGGGCCGGGGCCGGCCACCGCTGCTGGTCTTCGTGCACGGCGGCAACTGGCAGGCGCTGGGCCGGGCCGAGTCGGCGTTCCCGGCGCCGCCGCTGCTGCGGGCGGGTGCGGCGGTCGCCGTGGTCGAGTACGGGCTGGCGCCGGGCACCGGTCTGAACGCGATGGCGGGGATGGTGCGGCGGGCCGTGGGCCGGCTGCTGGACCGGGCGGAGGAGCTGGGGTTCGCCCCGGACCGGCTGTATCTCTGCGGCACCTCGGCCGGGGCGCAACTGGCGGCGATGGCGCTGCTGCCCGGCCCGTACGAGGAGCCTGACGGCGGCCCGGACGTGTCCGGGCGGATCGCCGGGGCGGTGCTGCTCAGCGGGATGTACGACCTGGAGCCGGTGCGGCTGAGCTATGTCAACGAGGCCCTGCGGCTGGACGAGGCCGCCGCTCGCCGCAACAGCCCGCTGCACCGGCTGCCGGAACGGCTGCCACCGGTGGTGATGGCACGCGGCGGCAACGAGACCGAGGAGTACGTCCGCCAGCACGAGCGGATGGTGGCCGCGCTGCGCGGCAGGGCGGAGGTGGCGGAGGTCGTCGCCGAGCGGCGCGACCACTTCGACCTCCCCGGTGACCTGGGCGTCCGGGGCACCGAACTGGGCGACACCGTCCTCGGCCTGCTGGGGCTGGGACCGGAGCGGGGAGGGACGAACGGATGACCGTGGATGAGGGTGCTGGCGAGGTGGGCGGCGGGCGGCCGACCGGAGGGTGCCCGTTCGGGGGCGGCTCCGCGCCGGGGACCACCCCGTACGCCTCCTACGCCCGGATGGACGAGCTGCTGGCACTCCAGCATCCGCTCAGCACGGCCGACACCGAGCCGGGCTTCATCATCATGAGCCAGGTCAAGGAGCTGCTGTTCAAGCTGCTCCATACGGAACTGAGCACGGCTCGGGACCAGTTGGCCAAGGACCTGGTGGACGAGGCGCTGTGGACGCTGCGCCGCTCGGCCCGGGTGCAGCAGGTGCTGCTGGTCTCCTGGGACACCTTCTCGGTGCTGTCGCCGGTGGAGTTCGCCGAGTTCCGGGATGTGCTGGGCTCGGCCTCCGGGTTCCAGTCGGTGGGCTACCGGCGGCTGGAGTTCCTGCTGGGCAACAAGAACCCGGCGATGGCGAGCCCGCATCGGGGCACCGCCGGATATGACGCGGTGGTGGGGCAGTTGGGTGAGCCGAGCCTGTATGACGCGGCGCTGGAGCTGCTGGTGCGGCGCGGTCTGCTGGCGGCCCCCGAGGACGGTCGCAGCGAGAAGGGCGCCGCCGAGCCGTACCGGGTGGGGGCGGAGGTGGAGGAGGCCTGGCGGGCGGTGTACCGGGATCCGGTGCGCCACCGGGACCTGCATCTGCTCGCCGAGGCGCTGATGGACACCGCCGAGCAGTTCGCCCGCTGGCGCTACACCCATCTGCTGACCGTGCAGCGGGTCCTCGGTGCCAAGCCCGGCACGGGCGGCACCGAGGGGGTGGCCTGGCTGGCCGGGATCAGCGGGCACCGCTTCTTCCCGGAGCTGTGGTCGGTGCGCGCCGCGCTCTGAACCGCTCACCGAAGCCGTAGGAGGGAAGGGGAACCATGGAGGGCGGGATCTCGCGCGCGGTGGCCGAGGAGCTGGACGCGGCCGATCCGCTGGCGGCGTTCCGGGAGCGGTTCGTCATCACCGACCCGGAGACGATCTATCTGGACGGCAACTCGCTGGGCCGGCTGCCGGCCGCCACCCCGGAGCTGCTGCGGGAGGTGGTGGAGGAGGGCTGGGGCGGCGGGCTGGTGCGGTCCTGGGGTGACTGGATCGACTGGGGCGCGCGGCTCGGGGACCGCCTCGCCGAGGGAGTGCTGGGCGCCCGTCCCGGTGAGGTGGTGGTGTCCGACTCGACCTCGGTGAACCTCTACAAGCTGGCCGCCGCCGCGCTGGACGCGGCCCCGGGGCGCGGCACGGTGCTGATGGACGCCGAGGACTTCCCGACCAACCGCTATGTGCTCCAGGGGCTGGCCGAGCAGCGCGGGCTGCGGTTGCGCCGGCTCGCCTCGGATCTGGACGGCGGCCTGGACCCTGAGGTGCTGCGGGCGGCGCTGGACGGGGATGTGGCGCTGGTGGTGCTGTCGCTGGTGTCGTACCGCAGTGGGGCGCTGGCGGACATGGCGGCGGTGAACGCGCTGGCCCGCGCGGCCGGGGCGCGGGTGCTGTGGGACCTGTCGCACGCGGCCGGGGCGGTGCCGGTGGAGCTGGCGGCGACGGGCGCGGAGCTGGCGGTCGGCTGCACCTACAAGTATCTGAACGGTGGCCCCGGTTCGCCCGCCTTCCTCTATGTGCGGCGGGAGCTGCACGAGGTGCTGCGGCAGCCGGTGTGGGGGTGGTTCGGGCAGCGGGAGCAGTTCGCGATGGGGCCGGAGTACGACCCGGTGGCGTCGATCGGGCGGTTCCTGGTGAGCACCCCGCCGCTGTTGTCGCTGGCGGCGATCGATCCGGCGCTGGCGGTGGTGGAGGAGGCCGGGGTGGCGCGCATCCGGGCCAAGGGCCTGTTGCTGGGCCGGCTGGCGGACGCCCTGGCGGACGACTGGCTCGCCCCGCTGGGGTTCCGGCCGGCCTCGCCGCGCCCGCCGGAGCTGCGGGGTTCGCATCTGTCGCTGCACCATCCGGAGGCCTGGCGGATCTGCCAGACGCTCGCCGCGGAGGCCAAGGTGGTGTGCGACTACCGGACCCCGGACCGGCTGCGGATCGGCCCCTCCCCGTTGTACACCCGGTTCACCGAGGTGTGGGACGCGCTGGACCGGCTGCGCGAGGTCGCCGCCCGGGGCGCCTACCTCTCCCGCCCGCCCGGACTGGCCCGGGTGACCTGATCGCGACCCCTCACCCCCGTACCTCTCACCCGTTCAAGGTCTCGCCTATCTCAATTGTCTTACTTGTCTCGCTTGGGAGCCCTGATGGCAGACGTGTCCCCGCTCACCACCGACGGCCTGGTCCGGATCCTGTTCGGCTCCTCGGCCTTCCAGATGCTCAACGCGGGCCGGAACCTCGGCCTGTTCCGGCTGCTGCGGAGCAGTCCCGGGCTGACCGCGCGGGAGGTCGAACAGGAACTGGGGCTGGCGGAGCGGCCGGTGCAGATCCTGCTGCTGGGCACCACCGCGCTGGGCCTGACGGTCCGCGAGGGCGAGCACTACCGCAACGCCGGTCTGCTGGACGGGCTGTTCGCCGACGGCACCTGGGAGATCATCGACGATCTGATCGACTACGAGGAGCGGATCGTCCGCCCCGCCGAGGTGGACTTCACCGAGTCGCTGCGCGCCGACACCAATGTGGGTCTGCGACGGATCAAGGGCAGCGGACCGGACCTGTACCACCGGCTGTCCGCCGACCCGGAGCTTGAGCAGTTGTTCTACCGCTGTATGCGGTCCTGGTCGCGACTGTCCAACCCGGTGCTGGTGGAGAAGGCGGATCTGACCGGGGTGCGCCGGGTGCTGGACGTCGGCGGCGGCGACGGGGTGAACGCCATCGCGCTGGCCGAGGCGAACCCGGGGGTCTCCTTCACCGTGCTGGACCTGCCGGGCACGGTGGAGATCGCCCGGCGCAGGATCGCCGAGCGCGGCCTCGCCGACCGGATCGAGGTGCGGGCCGCGGACATCTTCGCCGACGACTATCCGCCGGGCCATGACTGCGTCCTCTTCGCCAACCAGCTGGTGATCTGGTCGCCGGAGGAGAACACCCGGCTGCTGGGCAAGGCGTACGCGGCCCTGCCGGAGGGCGGCCGGGTGCTGGTGTTCAGCGCGATGTCCGACGACAGCGGCGACGGCCCGCTGTACGCGGCGCTGGACAACGTCTACTTCGCGACCCTGCCCGCCGGGAGCAGCACCATCTACCGGTGGGGCCAGTACGAGGAGTGGTTCGCCGCCGCCGGTTTCGTCAAGCCGGAGCGGCTGCCGGGCGGCCGGTGGACGCCGCACGGCGTGATCAGCGCGGTCAAGTGACCGCCGTACGGGACGACCAGTGCCCTGAAGTGACCGCCCCGCGCCGTGGCGGTGCGGTCGAGTGACGCCCCCGCGGCCTTCCCGCGGGGCACCTGCGAGCCAATCGGAGCCCGAACCATGTCCCTGACTGCCCCCGGCGCCGCCGAGACCGGCCCGGGCACCTGCCCCCACATGATGGACCCGCCGCTGCTGGCGGACCCGTTCGGCGGATACGGCCGGCTGCGCGAGCAGGCGCCGGTGGTCCGCGGCCGGTTCGTCGACGGCACCCCGGTGTGGTTCGTCACCCGCTACGAGGACGTCCGGCGGGTGCTGCGCGACCCCCGGTTCGTCAACACGCCCTCGCACGTCCCCGGCCAGCAGGGCGCGGACCCGCGGACCAGCATGATGGACCTGCTCAACGTCCCCCACCAGCTGCGGGTGTATCTGCTGGGCTCGATCCTGGACAGCGACCCGCCGGACCATCCCCGGCTGCGCCGGCTGGTGACCCGGGCGTTCGCCGCCCGCCGGATCCTGGATCTGCGGCCGGACATCGAGCGGATCGCCGAGGAGCTGCTGGCCGGGCTGCCGGAGCGGGCGGAGCCGGACGGCGCGGTCGACCTGCTGGAGCACTTCGCCTATCCGCTCTCCATCCGGGTGATCTGCGAGCTGGTCGGCATCCCGGCGGCCGATCTGGACTCCTGGCGGGAGTGGGGCGGTGACCTGGTCTCAATGCGGCCCGAGCGGCTGGAGCAGTCCTTCCCGGTGATGATCCGCTACTGCCATGAGCTGATCGGCGAACGGCGGGCCGCGCTCCGCGAGGACCTGCTGAGCGCGCTGATCCGGGCGCAGGACGACGACGGCAGCCGGCTCAGCGACACCGAGATGGTCACCATGATCCTGACCTTGGTGCTGGCCGGCCACGAGACGAGCGCGCATCTGATCGGCAACGGCACCGCCGCACTGCTCACCCATCCCGAGCAGTTGGCGCTGCTGCGCAAGGACCCCGCGCTGCTGCCGCGCACGGTCCATGAGCTGATGCGCTGGTGCGGTTCGGTGCAGGTGGCCAGGCTGCGGTACGCGACCGAGGACCTGGAGCTGGCCGGGGTGCCGGTCGCCCGGGGTGACGCGGTCCAGCTGGTGCTGGTGTCGGCCAACTTCGACCCGCGCCACTACGCCGAGCCGGACCGGCTGGACATCCTGCGCCACCAGGAGGGGCAGGCGGAGAACCATGTCGGTTTCGGCCACGGCATCCACTACTGCCTGGGCGCGACCCTGGCCCGGCAGGAGGGCGAGGTGGCGTTCGGCACGCTGCTGGAGCACTACCCGGAGCTGGCGCTGGCCGATCCGGAGGGCGAGCTGGACCGGGCCCGGCTGCCCGGGAGCTGGCGGCTGAACTCGCTGCGGCTGCGGCTGACGCCCTGAGCGACCGGGCCGGGACAGAGGTGAGGGGCCGCCCGTGGTGGGCGGCCCCTCGGGGAGGCGGCCGGTGCGGCGGCCTCGGGGAGGCGGCCGGAGCGTGGGCCCGCCCAGCGGCGCGGGCGCGGGTCAGGGGCCGATCTCGTGGGCGGCGGCCCGGTCGAGGGCGACCAGGATCCACTCCTCGAAGTCCCGCTCCATCCGGGAGGCCGCCTCCCGCCAGCGCTCCACCCGGTCCGAGGGGGCCGAGATACGGGGCAGGCTGGCGCGTTCGGGTGCGCTCACCGCCCGGTTGCCCTGGCGGCTCTGGCGCAGCTGGGCACGGAGCTGGTTCCTGGACCAGCCGTGCTGCTCCGCGCGGTCGAGCCAGGCGTCTGCCTCGGCGGGTGGCAGCGAGGTGACCTCGGCGTGGTGGCCGAAGCTCAGCTCCTCGCGGCGCCGCCAGAGCTCGAAGTGCCGGGCCACCCAGGCGTAGTTGCGCAGGGTCTGGTAGTCCAGCCCGGCGGCCTGCACCCCAGTCTGGTAGCGGTCGGCGTAACGTTCCTGCCCGTAGACCATCCAGTCCCCCAGACACCAGGCCGAGGAGTCGGCGATCTGGAAGATGTGCGCTCCCGCCTTCTGCCACCGGTCGTACGGCAGGCCCACCGGGATCTTCAGCCCGACCCGGGTGGTCAGGATGCGCTCCTGGCCGGGATCCCTGCGCGGCGCGGACCTGGCGGCCCCCCGCCGGCTGACGGGTAGCCGCCGGTCGTCCTGGTCGTCTCTGGCGATTTGCTGCACGCATCCCCCTGCCATCGAGGCACCGACACATCTCGCACCAGCCGTTTTCGGCCCACGGTTTGCCCAGTCGAGGACGTAAGCCCGAAAAACCGTAGAACAGCTTTTGAGATCGAGTCAATGTGCGTTTCCGGTCAGTGCGCGGCAGTTCGGCGGGAGGTCCGGAAATCGTACTTCCGAATAGGTAACTTCATTCTGTGGTAATGGGTTCGCGGGCGGGCACGGGGGCGGGCCGCCGGAGCCTCAGCCCTCCTCGCCCGCGGACCGCACGGCCGCCTCGACACCGTCGAGGATGACCTGGAGTCCGGCCAGGAAGGCCTGGCGGGCCTCGCGTTCGGCGGGCGACCCCTCGGCCTCGCCGGCCTCCTCGGGCTGCCCGGCTCCGGCGGGCCGCTCGGCGGCGGGGGTGGCCCGCGCCTCCAGGGCCGCCAGGGCGGGGAAGCGCTCGGCGAAGTCGGGGGCGACCTCGGCCAGCAGCGCCGAGCGGACCGACCACCACTCGTCGTCGGACACCCCGGTGGCCGCCGCCGCCTGCCGCTGCTCGGCCGCCACCCGGGCCATCCCCCGGACGAACTGGAACAGCAGGGCGATCACCCGGCGGACCCGCAGCGGCTCCAGGCCGATGCCGCCGAGGATCCGGACCACCGTCTCCAGCTGCGCGTACTCGCCGGGGCCGAGCACCGGCCTGGCCTGGGAGACCGAGAGCACCCACGGGTGGCGCAGATAGAAGTCCCAGGTGTCGTCGGCCCAGCCGGTGATCGCCGGGCGCCAGCCCGCAGCGGTGCCGTAGACGGTCGGCAGCTCGGCCAGCACCCGGTCGTGCATGAGGTCGACCAGCTCGCTCTTGCTGGGCACGTAGGTGTAGAGCGCCATGGCGGTGCGCCCCAGCCGGCTGCCCACCGCGCGCATCGAGAGGGCGTCCATGCCCTGCTCGTCGGCGAGTGCGATACCCGCGGCCACGATCGTGTCGACATCCAGCCCCGGCTTGGGCCCGGGCGCCGCCCGGGTGGCCGCGGAATCGGCCGAGCGCCAGAGCAGAGCCATCGAGCGACGGGCGTCGCCCTGTCCGGCAAAAACGACCACCTTGCAACTCCTTACCGCATAAAGTAACCTCCACCGGGCAACTCTTTACGGTGTAAGCATATCAGGTGAGCGGCGTACGCGGCCCTCGCCCGTGCCGGGACGGCCTGCCGGCGTCGGACCGCCGTCGCCCGGTGGGCGCGGCGGGCACCGCGGGCAAGAGAGAAGGACTCATGATCACAGTGCGAGGTCTGGCCCGGCAGTTCGCCGTGCGCGGGCGGACCGTCGACGCGGTGAAGGGCATCGACTTCGACGTGTCGGCCGGCGAGCTCGTCGGCTTCCTCGGCCCGAACGGGGCCGGCAAGACCACCACCCTGCGGATGCTGACCACCCTGCTCCGCCCCACCGGCGGCACCGGCACCGTGGCCGGCTGCGACCTGCTGGCCGACCCGCAGGGCGTCCGGCGCCGGATCGGCTATGTCGCCCAGGGCGGGTCCTCCTGGCCGGAGGCCCGGGTGGCGGAGGAGATCGAGACCCAGGCGCGGCTGTACGGGCTGTCCCGGGCCGAGGCCAGGCGGCGCGGGGCGCTGCTGGCCGACGAGCTGGACCTGGCCGACCTCGGCCAGCGTCCCACCAAGACGCTCTCCGGCGGCCAGCGCCGCCGGCTGGACATCGCCCTGGGGCTGGTCCACGGGCCGGAGCTGGTCTTCCTGGACGAGCCGACCACCGGGCTCGACCCGCAGAGCCGGGCCAACCTCTGGGACCATGTGCGGCGGATGCGAGCCGAGCAGGGCATGACCGTCTTCCTCACCACCCACTACCTGGACGAGGCCGACGCCCTGTGCGACCGGATCCTGGTGACCGACCACGGCACGATCGTCGCCGAGGGCACCCCCGACGAGCTCAAGTCACGGGTGGCCGGCGACGCCGTCACCGTGGAGGTCGCCGACCGGGCCGAGGAGGCCGCCGAGCTGGCGCACCGGCTACCCGGCGCGCACGAGGTCACCGTCAACGAGACGACCGTGCGGTTCCGGGTGGCCCGCGGTGACACGGCGCTGCCGGAGCTGCTGCGCACCCTGGACGCCCAGGACATCACCATGACCTCGGTGAAGGTCAACCGGCCCACCCTGGACGATGTGTTCCTCAGTCTGACCGGCCGTTCGCTGCGCGACGGCGAGCGCCCCGACCCGGCCGTGGAGGCCACCCATGCTGCGTGACACCTGGCTGATCTTCACCCGCGACATGACGCTGTCGCTGCGCAGCCCCACCTGGCTGCTGATCGGCATCATGCAGCCGCTGCTGTACCTGTTCCTGTTCGGTCCGCTGATGGTGACGGTGGCCGAGCACACCCCCGGCTTCCCCTCGGGTGACGCCTGGAAGGTGCTGACCCCGGCCCTCATCGTGCAGACCGCGCTGTTCAGCGGGGCGTTCGCCGGGGTCGGGCTGCTCACCGAGTACCGGGTGGGTGTGGTGGACCGCTTCCGCACCACCGCCGCCAGCCGGTCCGCCCTGCTCTTCGGCAAGGTCCTGGCCCAGGCCGTGCAGGCCGCCGCGCAGTCGGTGCTGATCGTGCTGGTCACCCTGCTGGTCTTCGACCTGGACGCGCCGCTGTCCGGGATGCTGCTCAGCCTGGCCATCGCCGCGGTGCTGGCCATCGCGCTGTCCTCGGGGTCGTACGCGCTGGCGCTGATACTCAAGAGCGAGGCGGCGTTCCCGTCCCTGATGAACGCGGTGCTGCTGCCCCTGCTGCTGCTGTCCGGCGTGCTGCTGCCGGTCACCGAGGAGATGGCCCCGAGCTGGCTGTACAACCTGGCCCGGATCAACCCGCTGACCCATGTGGTGGACGCCGAGCGGGCCGCGTTCCGGGGCGACTGGGACTCGTCCACCCTGCTGACCGGTTCGGTGGTGCTGCTCCTGCTGGCCGCCCTGGCGCTGCTGTGGGGCACCCGGACCTTCCGCAAGGAGAACGCCTGACCCTCGCCGGGCCGCGCCCGCCGCTCAGCGGCCGGTCCTGAGCCCGCGCCAGTCCCGGGGGACATCCCGTACGCGGCCTTGCAGGCGCGGCTGACACGGGACGCGGAGGTGAAGCCCCGGCGGCGGGCCACCGACTCGATGGTCCGGTGGCCCGCCGGCACCGGGACAGCGCCCGGCGGCACTCCTCCAGCCGCCGGGCACCCGCCCAGTCCCTGAAGCCGACCCCGGACCGGGCCGGCACGGCGTGGAGGTGGGTAGGACCTGTTCCGCGGTCCGGCGGAGGCCTCCGGCTTCGGCCCATTGTGGGAATCTACGAAGAGCCGGGCCCGGCCCCCAGTCCCTTTCATGCCTTCCTTTCCTGGCTGAATCCACTCGGTTGGCTGTGTACTCCTTAGCGGTGGAGCACCCGCGCACGCCCCCACCACCGTTACCGACAAGGAGTCACCGTGACCGCACACATCCAGGAAGCCGGCGTCCAGGACCTGGAGCACGCCTGGCTGAACGAGGCGATCGACCTCGCCACCCGCAGTGTGGCGGGCGGCGGCGGTCCGTTCGGCGCGCTGGTCGTCAAGGACGGCCTGGTGGTGGCCAGCGGGAACAACCAGGTCACCGCGACCCTGGACCCGACGGCGCACGCCGAGGTCAGCGTGATGCGGGCCGCCTGCAAGCAGCTGGGCGACTTCTCGCTGGAGGGCTGCGTTCTGGTCACCTCGTGCGAGCCCTGTCCGATGTGCCTCTCCTCCGCGCTGTGGGCGCGGATCGACCGGATCGTCTACGCCGCCGACCGGCACGACGCCGCGGTGGCCGGTTTCGACGACCGCCGCTTCTACGAGCTGTTCGACAAGAAGCCCGCCTCGCTGTGGCCGATGCCGGTCGAACAGCTGGACCTGCCGAACCGCACGGCGCCGTTCGACGCCTGGCTGGCCAAGTCGGACCGCGTCGACTACTGACCCGGCCCCCTTTACTCTCCCCCAACGGCGACCGGCGGCCGGTCTACCGCCGGTACACCCGTCGGGGTCGGCCGGAGCGCGGGCGGGGACGGGGACGGCGACCGCCGGGAGGATACCGGGCGGTCGCCGTGTCGCACTCGCGGGGCGGCGGGGGCTCAGCCTGCCGCGTGGGCTCCGATGAAGTGCTTGGCGTAGACGACGCCCAGTCCGTACGCGCCGGCGTGCGCCTTGACGATGTCCATCACCCCGTCGTAGGTCTCGGTGCGCGCCCAGTCCCGCTGGAGCTCCAGCAGCACCTGCACCCAGGTGACGGTGACCGCACCGGCCCGGCTCATGCGCTCCAGGGCGTGCTCGTGCGCCTCGGGGGTGACGCCGCCGGAGGCGTCGGCGACCACATACACCTCGTACCCCTGGCTGAGCGCCGACAGCACCGGCATGACCAGGCACACCTCGGTCCACAGCCCGGCTATGACGATCTTGCGGCGGCCGGTGGCGCGGACCGCCTCGACCAGGTTCGGGTCCTCCCAGGCGTTCATCGAGGTCCTGTCGATGAGCTTGTGGTCCGGGAAGACCTCGGTGAGCTGCGGCAGCGCCGGTCCGGAGAAGGACTCGGCGGCCACCGTGGTGATGACGGCCGGGACCTCGAAGAGTCTGGCCGCCTTGGCCAGTCCCATGGTGCTGTTGACGACGGAGGTGCGGTCGCCGCTGCCGGTGCCGAAGAACATCTGGGGCTGGTGGTCGACGAAGAGGAAGACGGCGTTGTCGGGGGTGAGCAGGTCGGGGCTGGGGGCGGCGGTGACCTGGTCGAGGTCGAGCTCGGGCATGGGTGCTCCTGGTGTGGGTGGTGTCAGGGGGTCGGATCCGGCGCGGGTCAGAGCTGGTAGAGGGCCTTGCGGAGGGCGCTGACGGCCAGGGTGATCGCGGCCTCGGCGCCCTCGGTGGAGCGCAGGGCGTCCAGCATCACGAAGTCGTGGATGACGCCCTTGACCCGTACCGCGGTCACCGGCACACCGGCGGCCCGCAGCCGGTCGGCGTACGCCTCGCCCTCGTCCCGCAGGACGTCGGCCTCCGCGGTGATGACCACCGCGGGCGGCAGACCGGTCAGCTGCTCGGTGGTGGCCCGCAGCGGGGAGGCGGTGATCCGGGCGCGCTCGGACTCATCGGTCGTGTACTGGTCCCAGAACCACTTCATGGCGTCGCGGCGCAGGAAGTAGCCCTCGGCGAACTCCCGGTAGGACGGGGTGTCGAAGGAGGCGTCGGTGACCGGGTAGAAGAGGACCTGGAGGGCGAGTTCCAGATCGCCGCGCTCCTTGGCCATCAGGGTGAGCGCCGCCGACATGTTGCCGCCGACCGAGTCGCCGGCCACCGCGACACGGGTGGCGTCGAGCCCCTTGGCGGCGCCCTCCCGCGCGACCCACCGGGCCACCGTGTAGCTCTGCTCGATCGCCACCGGGTAGCGGGCCTCGGGCGAGCGGCTGTACTCGGGGAAGACGACCGCCGCGCGGGCCCCCACGGCGAGCTCCCGCACCAGGCGGTCATGGGTGTGCGCGTTACCGAACACCCAGCCCGCGCCGTGGATGTAGAGGATCACCGGCAGCGGCCCCTGGTGCCCGGCGGGGCGCACGATCCGGGTCGGCACCGAGCCGGTGGGCCCGCCCTCGACGGTCACCCACTCCTCGTCGACCTCCGGCTTGGCGACGGCGCCGGACTGGACC
Organism: Streptomyces lichenis; assembly: GCF_023218175.1. Classification (GTDB taxonomy): domain Bacteria; phylum Actinomycetota; class Actinomycetes; order Streptomycetales; family Streptomycetaceae; genus Streptomyces; species Streptomyces lichenis. The sequence continues at coordinate 110,530 of NZ_JALPTH010000014.1, forward strand.
TCGTCCACCGCCTTGCGGCCGTCCTCCACGGGGATCTCGTAGAGGTAGGGAGGGTGGGCCGTGGCGGCGGCGAACTCCGCGGCAGCGGTCTCCAGCACCGGCGGGCGGCTGGGCTGATCGCTCGTCTCGGACATCGGTTGTCACCTTTCATCGGTCGTGATGGGTCGTCATCGCTCGTCACGGGAACGCCGGAGGGCGTGGGTACGAGGGGGGTACGGGGGGTACGGGGGTGGGGCGCGCCGGCCGGGCCTCAGAGGGTGCGCCGCACCCCTGCCTGCCGTTCCAGGTTGCGCAGTTGTACGGAGAGGTCGCCGTCCACGGCCTCGCCGGCCGGGCCCTTGCGTCCGACGAAGAGGACCTCCTCGCCGGCCATGTCCTCCAGCATCAGCGCGAACGCCGCGAACATCGCCACGGCCGCGAGGAGGAGGCCCAGGGCCCCGGAGACGAGGCCGGCCCAGTGCGCCCCGGTGAGGTTGGCCAGCGCCGCCGCGGTGAACCGCGGTACCGCCGCGCACAGCACGAACCACATCACCCGCTTGCGGTGCGCCACGGTCGCCATCAGCAGGGCGAACAGCGCGAAGACCAGGTTGAGCGCGCCGAGCACCCGGGTGCCCTGGGGCGGGTCCACGGCCAGCACCAGGGCGCTGGCCAGCCAGGTGCCGGAGAAGCAGGACATCAGCGAGGCGGCGAGCACATCGCGCGCCCCGAAGGCCAGGACGGCGACGACCAGTTGGAGAACGAAGGCGGGGAGGATGGCCAGCGCCACCGCCCGGTGGGCGCCCTCGCCGAACAGTCCCAGCTGCATGCTGCCGACCAGGACCGAGGCGATGGCCACGGCGAAGAAGCCGACCGGCATCGGGGAGGCGATGGGACGCAGGGTGATCCGGGTCATCCGCCGCAGATCGGGCTCGAAGTGCCGTCCGGAGGAGCGGGATTGCTCCAGGTGGCCGGAGTCTCCGGGGTGTCCGGGGGCGGTGGCGGGATCGTCGCTCATGGTGGCCTCTCTGGTGTGCCGTGGGTCGCGGTGGCGGGCGGGTGCGTCACCGGGGCACCGGCGGCGGGTCGGCCGGCCGGTGGAGCACCGCCCGGGTCAGCAGCCCGCTGCCCACCCCGGCGGCCGTGGCGAGTACGGCCCACCAGGGCGCCCAGGGCGCCAGCCCGAGGGCGGCGTCCAGGGACCAGGCGCCGGGGCCGGTGGCCGACAGGGCGGCCGCCGCCACCACCAGGACCAGGGGGTACTCGTAGCCGTCGTTCTGCACCCACAGCCCGTGCCGCCACTTGACGGTGAGGGCCACGGTCATCACGCCCATGGCGACCATGGCCGCCAGCGGGGTGAGCAGGCCGGCGGCGAGGAACAGGCCCGAGCCGATCTGGCCGGCACCGGCGGCCAGCGCGGTGAGGGCGCCACCGCGGAAGCCGTCGCCGCGGAACTCCTCCATCCCTCCCCGCAGTCCGTGTCCGCCGAGGTGGAAGCTGATCTTCTGCACCCCGTGCCCGGCGATCAGCACGCCGATGACCAGGCGGAGCACCAGCAGTCCGGCGTTCATGAGCCGAAGCAGGGGTCGAAGCCGCCGGGCCGCGGCTCGGGGTCCAGCCCCCGGGCCACCCGCCACTCGTGGTGCCGGGCCGACTCGGCGACGGCCTCCGCCATCATCGCGGCCTGCCGGGCGCCGCTCGCACCGGGCACGCTGCCGCGCGTGCCGGACCGGGGGCCGGACTGGTAGCCGCCGAAGTGCGCGACCGGGCTCCAGGCGGGGGTGACCGGTTCGCGGGGCTCGTCCAACCCTTCGTACTCGGCGGTCGCGTGCACCACCCGGCCGCCGACCACGGTCAGCACCGACTCGATGTGCGGGATGTCCTCGTCCGGGACGGTGAAGTAGTCGTCGGACAGGACGGCGAGGTCGCCGTAGTACCCCTCGCGCAGGATGCCCTTGACGCCGTCCTCGCCGGTGAGCCGGGCCCCGCCGCGGGTGTACAGCTCCAGTGCCCGCTCCCGGCTGAGCAGATTTCCCGGCGGGTACAGGGCGAGGCCGCCGACGGTCCGGCCGGTGACCAGCCAGTGCAGCGCCACCCAGGGGTTGTAGGAGGAGACCCGGGTGGCGTCGGTTCCCGCGCCCACCGTGATCCCCTGGTCCAGCATCCGGCGGACCGGCGGGGTGCGGGTGGCGGCCGCCGCCCCGTAGCGGTCGATGAAGGCGCGGCCCTGGAAGGACATCCGGTTCTGCACCGAGATCCCGCCGCCCAGTGCGGCGATCCGCTCCAGACTGGCGTCGCTCACCGTCTCGGCGTGGTCGAACAGCCAGCGGTTGCCGGCCGGGAACAGCCCGTCGGCGGCGAGCCGTTCGAAGACGGCGAGATCGCGGCGGATGGTCTCGTCATAGGTGGCGTGGAGCCGGAAGCCCCAGCCGTTCTCCATCAGCAGCCGTACCGCCTTCTCGAACTCGCCCTCGTATCCCGCGGCGAGTTCCGGGCGCGGTTCGGTGAAGTTCTCGAAGTCGGCGGCGGCCCAGGTCAGGTTCTCCCCCGCTCCGTTGAGCCGCAGCCAGCCGTCCCCGTCCTCGGGGCGGACCGTCTCGATCCAGCGGGTGAGGTCGGCCAGCTCCTGCCCGGCGGTCTGCGGGAACAGGTGGTACGCGATCCGCAGGGTCAGCTCGCCGTCCCGGGCCAGGTCGGTCACCGTACGGTAGTTGTCGGGGAAGTTCTGGAAGCCGCCGGCCGCGTCCACCGCGGAGGTCAGCCCGAACCGGTTCAGCTCGCGCAGGAAGTGCCGGGTGGAGGACCGCTGTTCGGCCGGGTCAAGGGTCGGGGCCTTGGCCAGGGTGGAGTAGAGGACCAGCGCGGAGGGCGCGGCCAGCAGGACGCCGTTGGGGGTGCCGTCCCGGCCGCGGACGATCTGCCCGCCCGGCGGATCGGGGGTCTCCCGGGTGAAGCCCGCCGCCCGCACGGCAGCCCGGTTCAGCAGGGCCGACTGGTACAGGTGCAGGACGAAGACCGGGGTGTCCGGGGCGGCCGCGTTCAGCTCGGCGACCGTGGGCATGCGCCGCTCGGCGAACTGCTCGGCGGTCCAGCCGCCCACCACCCGTATCCACTGCCCCTTGGGGGTGCGGCCGGCCTGCTCGCGGAGCATGGCCAGCGCCTGCCGCAGCGAGCGGACACCGTCCCAGCGCAGCTCCAGCACGTAGTTGAGGCCGCCGCGGATCACATGGAGGTGCGAGTCGTTGAGGCCGGGCACCACCCGCCGGCCGAGGGCGTCCACCACGGTGGTGGACGGCCCGGCCAGCGGGGCCAGTTCGCGGTCGTCGCCGAGTGCGACGATGCTGCCGCCGCGGATGGCCACACCGCGCGCCTCGGGCCGGGCCGGGTCGCCGGTGTGGCACCGGGCGTTGCGAATCAGCAGATCGGCGGGTTCCTCGGCGCCCGCGGACGGCACCAGGCCGGCAACCGGCATGCTGGTCACGTCGCTCACCTCCGGTGAAGTCGTCGGGGCTCCGGCCGATTCGCCGGGCCCGGAGTGGTGAGTTCACCGTAGGAGCGCAGGTCGGGAGGGGTCTGTGCCCACCGCGCAGAGGACTTGACCAGGGGCGAACAGCCCCGCCGCGGCAGCGGTACGCCCGGCGGAGTCGGGTACGCGCGGCCGGACGCCCGCCCAGCCGGCGGCCCGGGCCCGGCGTCCCCGGAGGCCCTTACATGTACGCGCCCCGGACGCCCGCTCAGCCGGCGGCGCGGGCCCGGCGTGCCTCGCGGCCGGTACGTATACGTGCCCCGGGCGCCCGCCCAGCCGGCGGTCCGGGCCTGCACGCGCCCCCGGGCGCCCGCTCAGTCAGCGGCCCGGGCCCGGCGTGCCTCGCGGCCGGTACGTATACGTGCCCCGGGCGCCCGCCCAGCCACCGGTCCGGGCGCGGTGAGCGCTCAGCCACCGGTCCGTTCGCGGGGGACGGACTCGGCCACCGCCAGCCGCCGCCATGCGCGGGGAGGGGTGAGTCCGTAGGCCGCCCGGAAGCGGCGGCCGAAGTGGCTGGCGCTGCCGAACCCGGTGCCCGCCGTCTGCACGGTGGCGGAGACCACCGAGGGCTTCCGGAGGCCGCGCGGGTGCTTCGGTGCGGCGCACCTCGAAGCCGGTGGTGCCCTGCGACCGGAACAGCACCCAGGCAACCCCGGGGTGGTTTTCCCCGTCTCCGAGCCCGAGAGCACGTTCGAACCCCGAATCTGCTCGCCCATCACGGGGGTTGAGGAGGAGCCTTGATAGCTGGCCGGAACGCATGGGCCACCGCGGCGGCGGTGCTCACGGTGGCGGGGGTGATGGCGCCCGCGGTGGCGCACGCCGACCCGGTGCCGCCCGACACCCGCGCGACCACCACGGCGCGCGGCACCACCGGGAACGACCTGCCACCCGGCTGGCGGGTCACCGGCGCGGACGGGGGCAACCAGCTGGAGTGGCGCTCGCCCCGGCCGGTGCCGCACGGTGATGCCCGGGTGGAGTTCCACGCGAACGGCCGACTGGTGGGCGTGCCCGAGGCCGCGAACGACGGGCGGACCTTCCGGCTCCCGCTCGAAGCCACCGGTGGCGCCGACCTGAGCGCCCTGGAGGTCCAGGCGGCCGGACGCCGGCTGGACGAGGGGCCCGGCGGCGAGAAGCGCGGGCGCCGCGCCGCCAAGCCGCCCAAGGTGACGCTGCCGCCCCAGCTGCCCGCCGGGGCCGTGGACCCGGGCAAGCCGGGCTCGTACGCCACCACCACCGGCGAGTACGCGCTGCCCTCGGTCAGGTTCCCCGGCCTGCCCGCGGCCGTGGAGATGCGCGGGGTGGTCGTGGCGCCGAAGGGCGCCCCCGGCAAACGGCCCGTCGCCCTGTTCCTGCACGGGCGGCACTCGACCTGCTATGTGCCCGGGAAGGAGGAGACCTCCATCGACTGGCCGTGCGCCAAGGGCAGCAAGCCGATCCCCAGCCACCGCGGCTACCTCCGCGACCAGAAGCTGCTGGCCTCCCAGGGCTATGTGACGGTGTCGATCTCCGCCAACGGTGTCAACGGCCAGGACGGGGAGCTCGAGGACGCCGGTGCCCAGGCCCGCTCCTCGCTGGTCCGCGCCCATCTGGCCCGCTGGGCGCAGTGGGCGGCCGACCCGGCGAGCGCGCCGGAGGCCGTACGCAAGGGACCGAAGGCGGACCTCTCCAAGGTGCTGCTGGTCGGGCACTCGCGTGGTGGTGAGGGCGTCAACCGCGCGGCCATGGACAGCCTCTACCCGCCGCCGCCCGCGCAGGACGGCGCCAAGGGCAAGGTGCGCTGGACCATCCGCGGCACCGTGCTGATCGGGCCCACCATCTTCGGCCAGAACCCGGTCGCCGACGTGCCCTCGCTGACCATCCTGCCGGGGTGCGACGGCGATGTCTCCGACCTCCAGGGCCAGGTGTACGCGGACGGCACCCGCGGTGTGAGCCAGGGCAAGGCCCTGCACAGCTCGGTCTACATGGTCGGCGCCAACCACAACTACTTCAACAGCGAGTGGACGCCCGGTCAGGCGCAGGCACCGGCCGGGGACGACTTCTACGACGACTCCGAGACCCCCGACCCGCTGTGCTCGCCGAAGGCTCCCGGTCGCCTCACCGCGGACCAGCAGCACCGGGCAGGCGCCACCTACATCGCCGCCGCGGCCCGGCTGTTCGCCGCCGGTGACGACCGGGTGCGCCCGCTGGTGGACGGCACCGGACGGCGCGCCCCGTCCGCCGACCCGGCCCGGGTGCTCAGCCACGCGGTGGGCGCCGGGCGCGGCGCGGGCCTGCTGCCGGACGGAGCGGTGACGGTGGCCGGCGACGGCCGGCTCTGCGACGCGGTCGCCCCGGGACGGAGCGCCTGCCTCGGCGAGAACGCCCCCGGCCAGTCCCCGCACTTCGCCCGCTGGGTCCCGGAGCACGAGGCCGGCCGCCGGGCGGTCGCCCTGTCCTGGAAGAAGCCGGGCACCGCGACCCGGATGACCCCGGGCAAGCCGCTCTCCGCCAAGGGCGCCGAGTCCCTGGCGCTGCGGCTGGCGGTCCCGCCGAACAGCGGCGGCACGAAGTTCGACGTGGCGGTCAAGGACGCCGCCGGCAAGCGGGCGGTCCTCGGCGGCGTACGCCTGGACGGGCTGCCCGGCACCGACCGGACCGCCTCCTACTGGGCGCAGGAGGTGCGGGTCCCGCTCAGCGCGGCGGTCCGCGCCCGGCTCGACCTGGGCAAGGTCGCGTCCCTGGAGCTGATCCCGCGCTCCGGCTCCGGCCAGGCGCTGCTGATGGACGCCTGGGCCTGGCGCCCGGGGACCCCGGCGGTGAGCAGCGCGGCGCTCACCCGGGTCGACATCGGGCGGCTGACCGTCAAGGAGGGCGACTCCGGCGTCCGCACCTACCAGGTGCCGGTGTGCACCACCGGCAAGGGCACGGGCACGGTCCGGCTGTACGTCGTCGACTCGGCCACCGGGAAGACCACCGGCCGGGTGGCCCAGGTCGGCCCGGGCACCGCGGGCATCAAGGTGCAGATGAAGGTCAAGGGCAACAAGCGGTACGGCTGGGACGAGGCCCAGACCATGGTGGTGAAGGCCGTCAAGGGCGCCGTGGTGGGCTCGGAGTCCGGTGGGGTGCTCGCCAAGAACGACGACCCGATGCCGAAGGTGACCGTGCGGCCGGTGGCCGCCTCCGTCACCGAGGGCGCGGCGCTGACCTGGCGGGCCTCCCTCTCGGCGCCCGCGGACGTCGACATCTCCGCGTTCGGCAAGCTGGTGCCGGTCACCGGCGGCCGCCCGGAGCTGTCCACCGCCGACGTGGACCGGGAGTGGCTGGCCGAGCTGGTGGGCGAGGTCCCGGGCACCGCGGTCCCGCTCTCCCGGCTGGACGCTTCGCTGTGGCTGAACATCCCGGCCGGTGAGACCAGCGGGGAGCTGACCGTTCCGACCGTCAAGGACGACGTGGCCGAGCCGGTCGAGCATGTCCGTATTGCCGCCCTCCGCGGCGACCAGGACGAGACGGTGGGCCAGCCGCTGGAGGGCACCGTCCGCGACGCGCCGTGACCGGCGCACCGTAACGCGACGGCGGGGCCGGGGGCTCCGGGCATCCATCCGATGCCCGGAGCCCTCCGTCATTCGGAGCCACTGAGGATCCGCAGGGTGTACGGGCCCGGGGACCGCGACGCTCCCCGGCCCGCCCCCGCCCCCTCGGTTCTCCGCCCTCCGCCACGATCCGGCCACCCTCAGGGGCGAGAACCGGCCGGAAGGATCAATCCGGTGGCCGCGGCCGTCAACACGGCCCCGCCTCCCCGTCCCTAGGCTCGGCGCAGCCAAGCACAAAGGACGCATCACGTATGTCTCGTAGAGCCGCCAAGCCGCTGTGGGCCCGCAGGAGATTCGTCGCCGCCTCCGCCGCCGGCGGGGCCGCCGTACTGGCCGGGGTCGGCACCCGGGTGTTCGCCGGTCAGGACGAGGCCTCCGGCCCCCGGGTCACCCTGGTGAACGAGTCCGGCCGCGGCGCGGCCTTCGCCTATGTCGCGGCGAACCTGATGAAGGGGGAGGTCTTCGAGGGGCACGCCTTCCTGGACCCGGCCACCGGGCGGCTGGTGCCGGTGCCCAACCCGTCCGCCGACGGCCAGGACCTCTCGTCGTTCCTGCGACGCTTCCGCATCCCGTTCGGGCAGGCCCTGACCCTGCGGGAGCGGCTGATATCGGGCCGGGTGTGGTTCGCCCTCGACAGCGAGCTGCCCTTCAGCGCCAACCGCCACCCCGGCCGGGCGGCCGGACTGCTGGTGCAGCCCGCGCCCGGCACCCCCTCCGATCCCACCTACGAAATGCTGTGGGACTACTGCGAGTTCACCTACGACCAGCGCGGGATCACGGCCAACATCTCCATGGTGGACGCCGTCGGCCTGCCGCTCGCCCTGAAACTGGAGCCGGCGAGCGGGCCGGTGCAGCAGGTCGGCGGGGTGGGCCCGGGCGGCACCGCGCGCCTCGCCCGCGAGCTGGCCAAGGCCGGCGGCGACTGGGCGGCCTGCCCGGTCCATGACAAGCATGGGCGGCTGGTACGGGTGACCAGTCCCGCCAAGCTGGACGGGCTCGGCACTCGGGTCTTCCGCGGCCACTACGCGGACTACGTGGACCAGGTCTGGGACCGCTACCGGGAGGGCAGGCCGGGGTTGCGGATCGCGCTGGGCGAGGTCTGGCCCGGCAAGACGGTCACCGGCAACACCTCCGGGGACCGCCTGGTCTTCCGCGGCGTCAGCGACGGCTCCCCCGCCTCGTTCCCCCGGCCCGGCACCCATCTCGACCCCCAGCTCACCGGGGCGGCCGCCCGGCGGACCGCGGAGGCCGACATCTTCGGCTGCGACGGCTCGCTGCACGCGATCAACGCCACCCAGCAGGGCCGGATCGCCGCCGTCCTCGGGGCGGCCTTCGCCCGCAGCACCCTGCTGGAGGACGGCACCCACCCGGACATCCCCGAGCGGACCTTCTACCGCGACCAGCCCGTCCACCACTACTCCCGGCTGGTGCACGAGATCGCCCAGGGCGGCCGGGGCTACGCCTTCGCCTTCGACGACGTCAGCCCGGCCGGCGGCAAGGACCTGTCGGGCACGGTCTTCCACTACCGGGAGCCCGACCGCTGGCACCTCACCGTCACCTTGCACTCCCCCGGCACCGCCGCCGCCCCGGGCAAGCCCGCACCGGCCGCACTCGCCGCGCCCACCGGGGTCAGGGTCCTGTCCCGTACGGGGACCACGGCCGAGGTGAGTTGGGAGGGCGCGGCCGGTGCCAGCGGGTACGAGGTCAGCCTGGACGGCCAGCAGGCCGCCTCGGTCACGGCGACCACCGCGACCCTCTCCTCGCTGCGACCGGGGCGGGACCACCGGCTCACCGTCCGCTCGCGCGCCGACGACGGGCGGCTGTCCCCGCCGTCCGCCCCGGTGACCATCCCCGCGCAGCCCGCCACCGGCGGCGGCACCGGTCAGGCCGCCACCGGGATCATCGCCGCCGCCGCGTACACCCGGCAGTCCGGGACCCGCGTCGAGCGCTCCCCGGACACCTCCCCCGGCTCCACCGGCCGGCAGGTGACCTCGGTGTCCGCGGGTGACTGGCTGCACTTCGCCCGGGTCCACTTCGGCACCGCGCCCGCCCGGGTGGTCCGCTGCCGGCTCGCCTCGGGTGCCGCACCCGGGATCAGCGGAGGCATCGAGTTCCGCCTCGGCGGCCGCACCGGGACGAAGATCGCCGAGATCGACCTCTCCTCCACCGGCGGCTGGGGGGCCTTCACCACGGTCCCGATGAATCTCAGCCGCCCGGTCACCGGCGCCCATGAGCTGTATCTGACGTTCATCGGCAGCCGCGCCGACTTCGTCAACCTCAACTGGTTCCGCTTCGACCAGCGTTGACACCGGTCCGGCACCGCGCCGCGCCGCCGTACGGTACGGCTCACCGTCCCGTACGGCGGCATCCGCCGACCGGCCGGCGCCCCGCGCCCGACAGGGCCACCCCACCGAGTCCCTGCCGCCCAAGCCCCCCCGCCGAGCCACCCCACCGAGTCCCTGCCGCCGAAGCCATCTCGCCGAGCCATCTCACCGAGTCCGTGCCGCCCAAGCCGTGCCGCCGAGCCCCTGCCGCCGAGACCGTGCCGCGGCCGGAAAGGACCACCTCCCCATGCCCCAGCCCCACGACCGCGGCCCCCGCCCCGCGGCAGCCCCGGCGCTGGTGCGGCCGTATCTGCGCCACCCCACCCCTCCCCCGCCCGACGCCCCGGCGCACCACCCCGTTCCCGTACCCGCCAGCCCCGTCCAACCCGACGAGCCGACCGCCCGGCTGTATGTGGTGGCGCCTCCGCGTGCGCCGGAGCCGCCCCCTCTCCGGGAGCGGGCGGTGGCGAGGCGCGGGCGCCGGCTCTCCGGGTACGCCCTGGCCGGAGCGGCCGGCTGTGCCGCCGTTCTCGTGGGCCTGGTGCTCACACTCCGCCCGAGCGGCGACCCGCGGCCGGACGCGCTGGTGGTCCCCACCGCGCCTGCGCCCCCGGTACCGACCGGGCCGGCACCCGAGCCGACGCGGTCCTCCGCCGTCCACGGTTCTCCGCGGCCGGACCGGTCGGCTGGGCCCCCGGTGCCGAGCGGCTCCCCCGCCGACGCGGTGTCCCCTTCCTGGGCCGGGTTGCGGGACGTCAGCGCCTCCTCGTCCGGCAGCGATGCGAGTGGAGGCGTGCCCGCGACCGGTCATCCGGCGGCATCCCCCAGCGCCGTGCCGAGCGCGATCGGGCCGGTGCCCGCCGGTTCGGGGGACGGAGCGGTGGTGGTCGACGGGGGCGGGGCCGATGTCTCGGCGGGCGCCACCCTGCGCTTCCGGCTGGACTTCGGCGAGCGGGGGCTGAGCCGGCTGGCCACGCGGCTGCGGTACGAGAGCGCCGACGGCTCCAGCGCGCTGGTCACCGTGCGCCTGGGCTCACCGTCCGCCCCGCCGATCGGCTCCTTCTCCGTGGGCGACACCGGCTCGGCCACCTGGCGGACCGTGCCGGCGGACATCACCAGCACCCGCGACGTCCAGGACGTGTTTCTGACCTTCGGGAGCGGTGCGCGCTTCGTCGTGGACTCGTTCGCCTTCTCCTGATCTCTCTTCCCCTCCGCGGGCCGTACGCCCAGCAGGCCCCGTACCTCCGCGTTGACACCCCGGCGGCCGCCACTTTCAATGTCCGCCATGCACGAGTCGCCGTCGCCCACCGTGGTGGCCAGTTACGCCAGAGCGGTGGTGGACGCCGGGTCCGGCGCGGGCGGGCAGGGAGGCGGGCCGGAGGCCCGTACGGGCGGTCCCGGGGCGCCGACTCGGTGGCCCTCGGCGCAGCGGCTGCCGTTCGCGGAGGTGCGTGCCCTCTGGGATCAGGCCGTCGGCAACGACGGAACCGGCGACGGCTACGGCGATCCGCATGTCGGTCTGGCGCTGGGCGCCCGCATGGGCCCGGGGACGCTGCATGTGCTGGGCCATCTGGTGGTGGGCTGCGCCAGCCTGGTGGAGATGGTGGCCCTGGTCGAGCGCTTCCATCCGCTGGTCAGCCAGGCGGGTGTGATCGTCTCGCACCGGGGCCGGCGGGCGACCCGGATCGCGTACCGCCCGCTGGTGCCGGCGCACACCACCCTGCCGCAGCAGATCGAGGCGATCGTGATCGGCATGGTGACCTCCGCCCGTTGGCTGGCGGGCCCGTCCTGGACGCCGGAGTCGGTGTCGTTCCGCCATCCGGGGCGCGGGGACGGCGCCCTCTTCACCGACGTGGTGGGCGCGCCGGTCGTCTTCGGTGCCGCCGAGAACGCGCTCATCGTGGACAACGCGGACCTGGACCTGGAGCGCGCGCTGCCCGACCCGGAGCTGGCGGCCCTGCACCGGACGCACGCCGAGCGGCTGCTGCGGGATCTGACGCCGCCCTCGGACCTGCCCGAACGGGTGCGGCGCTGGCTCGCGGACGCGGACCTGGAGCGCACCGGACCCAGGGACCTGTGCGACGCACTGCATCTGAGCGAGCGTTCGCTACGTCGGTTGCTGCACGAGGAGGGGACGTCCTGGCGGGCCCTGCTGAACGCGGCCCGCCATGAGCGCGCCCGCCAGCTGCTGGTCCGTACCGATCTCACCCTGGACCGGGTGGCGCAGCTGACGGGACTGAGCGGGGCGGCGGTGCTGGTGCGGGCGTTCAGCCGCTGGGAGGGCGCGACCCCGGGCGCCTACCGCAGGGCGGCGCGGGAGAGGTGAATCCCGGAGAGATCCCTTTCCCCGCGAGGGGAGAGATCCCTTTCCCTCCGAGCGGGAAGATCCCTTTCCACGCGAGGGGAAGATCTATTTCCGCCTGGAGGGAGATCCCTTTCCGCCCGAGGGAAGATCCCTTTCCCCTCACAGGGTTCTCTTTCAGACATCCGGCGGAGATTGTTTCGGCCCCAGGTGATCGCCCCGCCATCGAGAGCCGCCGGTCACCCCGATGAACAGGGAAAGTAAGGCCGCCCTTACTTTCCCTGGATTGGCCGATTACCGGCACGGGCGACCTCTGGACGCCGACTCGGGCACCCACCTAATCTTTGCCTAGCCATCGGCCGGATGGATCACCACCCCCTGCCGAACGGGGTGGGATCATTTCACCGCACCTTTTCGCGCGGTGTTCCCGTGAGCACCCGAGCAGGCCGATGACCGCCATGGACGGACCGCCATGGAGGAATCCATGACCTTCGTGATCGCTGAACCATGCGTGGATATCAAGGACAAGGCCTGTCTGGACGTCTGTCCGGTGGACTGCATCTACGAGGGTGATCGCACCCTCTACATCCAGCCCGACGAATGCATCGACTGCACGGCCTGCGAACCGGTCTGCCCGGTCGAGGCGATTCACCGGGACACCGAACTGCCGGTCGAATGGCAGGAGTACGAGCGCGTCAACGCCGAGTTCTTCACCGCCACCACCGGCCTCGGCACTCCGCACGGAGCCTCCGCGGTGGGCCCCACCGCGACCGACCACGCGTATGTCGCCGCCCTGCCCCGGCCGGCCTCCGCCGGCTGAGGGATCCGACCCACGCCCTGCCCCGTCCGTCCACCACCTTCGCCGGAAGGACCGCACGTGACGAAGACCGACTGGAACAGCGAGGCCCGCCCCGCCCGGTTGGAGGAGCGACTGGACGACGATGTCGTCCGATGTCATCTCAGCCCGAGGAACTGCCGTATACGGCCCGGTCAGCACGGGTTCTGCATGGTGCGCGCCAACCGTGACGGCCGCCTGGTCACCCTGAACTACGGGCGGTCGGTGCACGCCACCGAGGAGACCATCGAGACCGAGGCGGTGTTCCACTACGCGCCCGGCGCCCGGATCCTTTCCATGGGCAATGTGGGCTGCATGCTCAACTGCGACTACTGCCACAACTGGAAGACGTCGCAGGCGCGTTATGTGGAGGACAAGGACGTCTACCACTACACGCCCGAGGAAGTCGTCGACATCGCCGTCCGGCACGGCATCAAGGTGATTTCCTGGACCTACAACGACCCGGTGGTCTGGCACGAGTTCGTCGTGGAGACCGCCGCTCTCGCCAAGGCGGCGGGGATCGTCAACCTCTACAAGTCCGCGTTCTTCATCAGCGGTGAGGCGATCGAGGAACTGATCCCGGTCATCGACATCTTCTCGGTGTCGATCAAATCCCTCGACCCGAAATACTACCGAAAGATCACCAAGGGCTGGCTGGAGCCCGTCCTGGAGGGAACGGAACAGGTCTACCGGGCAGGAAAGCACGTCGAGGTCTCCACCCTGATGGTCACCGACCTCAGCGACGACGAGAAGACGGCCCGCGAGATGGCCACCTTCGTCGGTGAGCGGCTGGACCCCTCCGTGCCGACGCACTTCGTGCGCTTCCACCCCGACTACAAGATGACGAACACCATCCGCACCCCGGTCGACCGGCTGGAGAAGGCGCGGAAGACGGCCCTGGGCATGGGGCTGAACCACGTCTACCTCGGGAACGTGTACGACACCGAGTCGACCAACACCTGGTGCGGCCAGTGCGGGCAGCTCCAGGTCACCCGCTACGGCCTCAACGCCGACCTGGTCGGCGTGGACGAGCGGGGCGACTGCGCCACCTGCGGCCGCCACGCCGGCATCAGGCTGCTGCCGGACGCGCGGCGCCGGGACCGGGTCGAGGGCCTTCCGCCCGGCGAGGACCTCGATGTCGCCGGCTTCGACTGGCACGGCGATGTGCGGGCGCTCCATGTGCAGATGCGCAACACCTCCGACGCGCCGGCCCGCGCGTACTCCCGCCGCCATGGCGACCCCGCCGCGGACCAGGGCTGGGAGGTCATCGACCTCGCCCCGCGGGAGAGCTTCCGCTACATCGCGGCCAAGAGCACACCCGACGAGGTCGGCGTACAGGTGGCCATCCCCCGGCAGTGCGCCTCCAGCCTCCACCAGGTCTTCGACCGCGCCCACTTCCCCACCGTCGAGGCGACCGCCGGCACCCTCAACGAGGACATCTCCCCGCTGCCCCTCTTCCAGCCCGGCACCCGGCGCTGAACGAGCCGGCGTCGCCCGACCCAAGGGAGAGCTGCCATGAAACACGGAACCGACTACCGGGTGCTGCCGTTCAGCGAGGACACCGCGGCCGTGCTCATCACCGGCAACCACCGGCTGCTGCTGGCCCCGGCCGGCACCGCCCGGCGGCTGGAGTCAGGGGTGGACCAGCTGCTGCCGGAGGAGCGGCAGGCCTGGGAGCGGCTGCGCGCCACCGCCGGCTTCGCGGACGAGGCCAACCGCTCCCGGCTGGCCGGGAGCGCGCTGTCCGACGGGTCGGACTTCGCGGTCAACGTCAACCTCACCAACGTCTGCAACCTCGCCTGCACGTACTGCTTCGCCGAGGGCGGGGACTACGGCCGGATCACCGAGGCGATGGGCGAGCACTCCATCGCCTGGATCTTCGACTTCATCGAGAAGAACGCGGCCCCCGGCCAGCGGGTCCGCTTCGAGTTCTTCGGTGGTGAGCCGCTGGCGAACTTCGCCGTCATCGAGAAGATCTGCGAGCGGGCGCGGGGGATCCGCGAGCGGGACGGCACGGAGTTCGTGCACCGGATCTCGACCAACCTCACCCTCATGCCGCAGGGGATCGAGGAGCTGTTCCGCGCCTACCGCTTCATCGTGTCGGTCTCGATCGACGGCGGACGGGAGGTGCAGGACGCCAACCGGCCGTCGAAGAACGGCAAGGGGTCCTACGACCGGATCATCCGCAACCTGCGGCGGCTGCGGGAGGCCTGCGGCGACGGCATCACCCTGGTCGCCCGGATGACCATCGCCACGGCCGAGCCCTGCCTCAAGGACAGCGTGCTCGACCTGTGGGAGCTGGACCTGTTCGACTACTTCCAGATCTACCCGGGCGTCTATCCGGTGGAGACGGGCACCAAGGTCCCCATCGCGCTCACCCTCGGGGACCGCAAGCTGTCCGAGCCGCAGGGCATCCAGTACATCAACCACTTCCTCCAGCCGGGCATCGTGGAGCAGTTCAAGGACTTCCTGGTCCACTACCCGAGGCTGTTCGACCCCGGCAACCGCTTCAAGGGGGTGCTGGAGTACGAGCGCACGGTGCAGATGGTCACCGAGGGGGCGACCGCCCTCGCCTTCTGCTCCGGCGGCCGGACGTACTACACGCACTCCCCCGACGGCAGCATCAGCCCCTGCCACCGCCTGGTCGGCGACGAGAGCTTCGACGTGGGCACCGGCGCCGAGGGCGTCACCCGGGAGCATCCCGAGTGGCGGCGGACCGTGGACGAGCACCCGGTGTGCGGCGCCTGCTGGGCCCGCTATCTGTGCGGCGGGGGCTGCCGCCAGGAGAACCATGTGGCCACGGGGGACGTGAACGAGCTCAACGACGAGTCGTGCCAGTACCAGTTGATGCTGGCCGAGGAGGTCCTCAAGATGCTGGCCAGGTCCCAGGCCGGCTATCGCGGCCAGTCCCGCGACCGGTACGACGACCTGTTCGTCTCCTGCGGCCGCCCGGTCGTCCCCAACGGCCGGCCCGCGCTCGATGCCTCCACCGACTTCGGGGCCTTCCAGGTGCTCTGCTGACCGCTTCCGCCCTCGACAAGGAGCAGTAGCCAGATGGCCGACAAGATCGTCCGCCGCAACATCCACACGTACCCCTTCAAGTACCGCAAGCACGACTACGACGACTACTTCCGCGCCGAGAACGCGGTGCTGTACCTGCATGTGCCGTTCTGCATCACCAAGTGCGGGTTCTGCGACTACACGGTCTACATCAACAAGAACGAGCAGCACTTCGCCCAGTACGTCGACGCCCTGGAGAAGGAGATCCGGGCGTTCGCCGCCAATCGCACCTTCCCGGGGTTCCGGGTGGACGCCGTCTATTTCGGCGGCGGTACACCGGGAATCCTGACCGGCGACCAGACGGCCCGGCTGCTCGACGTGTGCCGTGAGTCCTTCGAGTTCAACGAGGGCGTGGAGATCGCCCTGGAGTTCGACCCGTCGACGGTGGACGCGCCCAAGATCGCCCGGATGCGGGAGGCCGGCTTCACCCGGCTCAACCTCGGTATCCAGGCCTTCGACGACCGGCTGCTGCGGATCTGCAACCGCTCGCACGACCTGGCCACCGCGGAGCGCGCGTACCGGACCATCGTGGACGGCGGCTTCACCCACACCAACATCGACCTGATCTTCCCGCTGCCGGACCAGTCGCTGGACGACTGGAAGCACAGCGTGGACCGGGCGATCGAGCTGGAGCCCGCCTGCATCACCGCGTACGGCCTGGAGATCTGGCCGAAGACGGCCTTCCACTCGCTGATCACCTCCGGGAAGATGGCGCTCCCGACGCCCGAGGACGAGGCGCGGATGTACGAGTACGCCATCGACGCACTGGAGGCGGCCGGCTTCGAACGGCGCAGCTCGACCGGGTACTACCACCCCGACCGCTGCCAGGACTACTCGCGGTTCCTGGAGTACTACTGGCGCACCTGGCCGATGATCGGGTTCGGCGTGTCCTCGAAGAGCGTCATCCACGACCGGCTCTTTGTGAACGTCAAACCGCTCCGGCAGTACTACGAGATGGTGAATGAGGGGAAAATCCCCCTGGATTTCGCCACGTATCTCACCAAGGACCAGGAGATGCGGCGGGTGATGATCCGCGGTCTGAAGATGTGCGAGATCTACCGCCAGGACTTCACGGACCGCTTCGGCGTCACCATGGAGGACGTATTCGGCGACGAGCTCGAACAGCTTCTCGACAAGGGGTGGCTGGAAAAGCGGGGGGACGACGTCTATTCCCTGACCCGGGCCGGACAGCTGCTCTCCACCAACGTCTACGAGATGTTCTACGCCCCCGAGGACCTCAGTCCGGCGGAAGCCGATGAGGTACGCTTCGGCATATCCGAACTCGTCGAATGAGCCGCATGGGCTGACCGACGGGATATGCCGTGAGGGACGGGGGAACGGGTGCGGTTGCTCTTACCGGAACGCGGGCCGGTACCGCAATCCGTACGGGTGCCGGAATGCGGACCGGTGCCGGAATGCGGGTGGGTACCGGAATGCGGGTGGACCGCCGCATGGGCGGAGGGTCCGCGGTGAGCGTGCTTCCGGCCTGGAGCGCCGGCCTGGGCCTCGGATTCCTGGTGGCCCTCCCCCTCGGTCCGATCGGACTGCTGTGCGTGCGCAGTGTGCTGCGCAACGGCTTCCTGTGCGGATTCGCCATCGGGCTCGGCGCGACCGCGATCGACATGCTGTACGCGGGGCTGGGTCTGGCGGGCGTCGGCAGGCTGCTGGACGTCCAGGTGCTGCGGACGGCCCTGGGGCTCGCCGGAGCCGTGGTCATGGTCTACCTGGGCGTCCGCTCCCTGCGGTCCGCCTTCAAGGCCAGGGGGGCCATCGACACCGAGGGCGAGACGGTGCTGCCGTGGGCGGCCTTCCGTACCGCGCTCACCGCGACGGCGGCCAACCCGGCGACGATCGGCTACTGGGCCGCGGCCTTCGCCGCGGCCACCGCGGCCAACCTCACCGGGACGCTCTCCGCTTCTGTGGGCATGCTCATCGGGGTCGGCTGCGGCACCCTGCTGTGGTTCACCACCCTGAGCGTCTCCGTGATGCTGTTCCGGCGCTGGTTCACCTCCCGGATGCTGCAAGGGGTCGACCTGCTCGCCGGCGTGGGCGTCATCTTCTTCGGCGGCGTCCTCGCCTACCAGGCCGTCGGCTGACACCACCGCCCGCGACGGCCGCGACGGCCCGGCTCCACCCGCGTGGAGCCGGGCCGCGCCCTGTGTGCCCGACGCTCCACCACTCTCACCAGGGAGGCCGTCGCACATGACCGACACCGAGCCGGCCGGCCGCGTCCACCGGGCCCTGACGGCTGACGAGATGGCCGCCATCGCCGCCGCCATCGAGGCGGTGGGCACCGCCGGCGGGCTGGTCCCGGCCACCGCGTACGCCCTCTACACCGCCCTCGGCGAGCACCTCCGGCCGGCCCTGGCCGACCACGTGGGCACCGCCCCCGCTCCCCTCCCGGCCCACGCCCGGTTCGCCATCCCCGAGGCCCAGTGGCTGGCGATCGCGGAGCGCTGCATCGCCCGCGCCGAGGCGTTCGGCGCCGGGGTGCACGCCGCCCTGGAACTGCGCCGGGTGATGCCCGCCCGCTACGCCGATCCCGGCATCACGACGCCGGCCCGCCTCCCCAGGGACCACCGGCCTCCCGCGCACGAGCTGTCGGTGACCCGGGAGGCCACCGACACCATCACCGCCGCGAGCCGCCACTGCGAGCGGCTGGCCCAGTGCTTCGGCCCCGGCTCGGACGAGCACCTGGCCGCGGTCCGCTCCTGGCAGTGCGGGCTGTCCCGGCTCTTCGCCATGGCGTTCGGCGCGCACACCCGCGTCGAGCGCGCCGACCCGCTCTCCCTCACCGTCACCTCCGAGACGACGGGCTTCGTCTACGGGCTCCACTTCCGCCCCGCCCTTGTCCCTCCGGCCGACGCACCCCGCCCCGGCCGCTGGCTGAGCGTCTACTGAGACCGCCCCCGTCCCCCTTCTCCCCTTCTCCCCCACCCGGAGGACCACATGACCGGAACGGACGGCCCCCTACCCGGCGACCAGCACCCCAGCGCACCACCCGTCGGCAGAGTCCGGCACCCGGCACTCGTCTACCTCTCCGGCTGCCTGCTGTTCTCTACGGGCGCCCACTTCTTCATCCAGTCCCATCTGGGGACCGACCCGCTGGATGTGTTCGCGCTGGGAGTCCTCGAACACCTCCCGCTGACGATCGGCCTCTGCCAGGCGGCCGTGGCGGTCGTGTGCATCGGCATCTGGGCCGCGTGGAACCGGCGGCGCCCGGTGCTCTCGCCGTTCCTGACCTTCTTCCTCTGCGGCACCCTGATCGACCTCCAGCAGTGGGCCGCACTCGCGGGCCACCTGGACCTCGGCGGCTACCCGCTGGTGCTGCTCGGGGCGCTGCTCTGCGCGTACGCCTCGGCCCTGATCATCATGAGCGGCTTCGGCATCCGTGCCATCGACCTGGTCGCCATCACCGTACGGCAGCGCTGGAAGTGGCCCTTCTGGTGCGGAAAGGGCCTGATCGAGGGTGCGCTCCTGGTCTCCGGATGGCTGCTGGGCGGCCCGGTCGGCATCGGCACGGTGGTCTTCCTGGTCTTCGTGGACCTGCTCATCGAGCCGTGCGTCCGCTTCAACCGGCGCTATCTGGCCATCCCCGACCGCGGCTTCGCCGTACCGGCCGCGGTGGCCCCGGCCACATCCACTCCCTAAAGCCTTTAGGTAAAGCCGCTTACACTGTAGGCTTCCGCCGTAACAGAAAAGCCCCCACCCATGGCAACAGGCGGAACCCATGAGCACCGAGCAGGAACACCAGCACCACCGGATCACCACCCCCCTCACCACACCCATCACCGCCGATCTCCTGCGCGGCTTCCTCGACCTGGAGACGACCCCGCACGGCCTGCTGCCGCACCGGCTGCCCGAATGGGCCCGCCGGCAGATCCCGGACGGGCAACTGGCCATGGCCGAGGCCCAGCCCTCCGGCGTACGGCTGGCCTTCCGCACCCGGGCGACCACCGTCGAGCTGGACACCCTGCCCACCAAGCGGGCCTATCAGGGCTTCCCGCCCCCGCCCGACGGTGTGTACGACCTGCTGGTCGACGGCCGCCTCACCGCCCAGGCCACCGTGGCCGGCGGCAACCTCCGTACGGTCACCGACCTGACCACCCAGGCCGCCGAACTGAGCGAAGGCCCGCCCGGCACCGCCCGGTTCACCGGCCTCCCGCCCCACGACAAGGACGTCGAGATCTGGCTGCCGCACACGGAGACCACCGAGTTGATCGCCCTGCGCACCGACGCCCCGGTCGAGATGGCCCCGGACGGCGGGCGCAGGGTGTGGCTGCACCACGGCAGTTCCATCAGCCACGGCTCCAACGCCGCCCATCCGAGCGCCATCTGGCCGGCGCTGGCCGCCGCCCGGGGCCAAGTGGATCTGGTCAACCTGGGGTTCGGCGGCGGCGCGCTGCTCGACCCGTTCACCGCGCGGGCGATGCGGGACACCCCCGCGGACCTGATCAGCGTCAAGATCGGCATCAATATCGTCAACGCCGATGTGATGCGCCTGCGCGCCTTCGCCCCCGCGGTGCACGGCTTCCTGGACACCATCCGCGAGGGGCACCCGACGGCGCCGCTCCTGGTCGTGTCCCCGATCCTGTGCCCGGTGCACGAGGACACCCCCGGCCCGCTCGCGCCCGACTTCTCCACCGGCACCCTGCGGTTCACGGCCACCGGCGACCCGGCCGAACGCGCCGCCGGCCGTCTGACGCTCCAGGTCATCCGCGCGGAACTGGCCCGGATCGTCGCACAGCGGGCGGCCGAAGACCCCTGTCTGCACTACCTCGACGGCCGTGAGCTGTACGGCGAGCAGGACTACGCCGAACTGCCGCTGCCCGACGAGCTCCACCCCGACCCCGCGGCCCACCGCCGCATCGGCGAGAACTTCGCGCGGCTGGCCTTCGCCGAAGGCGCCCCCTTCTCCCCCTCACCCCGGATCTCCCCCTCTTTCCGGAGGAGTTGACCGGCCGCGTCCGCCGACGCGCCGCCACATTCGAACAGCCACCACCCGGTAGCCGTCAGTAGCCGACTTCGCCGGACCGCCGGCGGGTCGGCGGTCTACTGTACGGACACGCCGCGTCACTCGCCGCGGTCGGAGAAGGAGGAGCCCTGTGTCGTCGCCCTGTGATCCCGCGCACGCCCCCGTCGGCGATGTGGGGGCAGCCCTCATGATGATCGATTCCCGGCTCACGGCCATCTACGACGGCAAGACCGAGACCAGCGCCGAACAGGAAGCGCTGATCGAGCAACTCACCGAGTCCCTCGACTCCAAGGGGGCCGATGCCGTCCTGGACGGCGCCTGCACCCTCATCTTCATGTACATGAAGTGGCTGCGGATGGCCTATGAGGACCATGACGAGGATGTCATCGCCTGTGTGGTGCCCAACCTGGTGGCCACGATGCGGATGATGCCCATGAGCGTCAAGCCCGAGACCATCCCCACCATGGCCGGTCTGCTCATCGCCGCGGGCACCGGGCTGAGCCCCAATCTCTGGCGCAAGCAGTACGGCTACTGGACCGAGGCGGAGATGACGCCCCTGGAGGTCACCGTCTTCCTGCTGGCGGAGCACATCAACCGCCTCACCGACGACAAGGCCTTCGCCACCCGCCTGATCAGCGACGCCCTGACCAGCGCGGACGAGGACGAGGACTGACCGCCTCGGCCTCGGTGAAGGAGCTTGCCGGCCCAGGCCGCCACGGTCCGACGGGTCCGAACGGCCCCCATGGAGCGGGCACAGCCCACCTCCGACCGGGCGGTGAAGGCTGGCTCATCCTGTCCGACCTGGCAGAACACCTCGGTCTACGGACCCGTCGGCACCTGCTCGACGCCATCCGGACCGCGCACCTCAGCGTGGTGGACAAGATCGGCACCAGGCCCCGGCACGCACGCGCCCAAGACCCCACCGACCCCCTCCACCCCGCGCGGAGCGTCAAACCCACGTCCCTCTGGCGCCTGACGGTATGACCGGCACCGGGAGCACGACACAGCGTTCCGCCCCGCAGTCCCCCCGCCCCCTTCACTCCCCCTGATCGCTGCCGCGTTCAGGAGCCCTCGGTGGGCCCGGCCTGGTCCCAGCCGGGTGCCCGTACGTCGATGGTGAGGCTCCTCGACCCGATCTCCTCACCGCAGGTCCGGCAGGTCGACACCGGATCGAGGTCGTGCTCGGCTTCGTGCGCGGAGCCGGGCCCGCCGCGGTGCCGGACGGCGACCGGCGGGGTGTCCACCGCCCAGCGGTCGCCCCAGGTCAGCAGCGCGCGCATCACCGGCGCGAGATCGCGGCCGGCTTCGGTGAGGTGGTACTCGAAGCGCGGGGGGCGCTCGCTGTAGGCGCGGCGCTCGACCAGGCCGGCCTCCTCCATCGCGCGCAGTCTGGCGGCGAGGCGGTCGCGGGGCGCGCCGGTGTTGCGGACGATCCGGCCGAAGCGCCGGTTGCCGTAGAAGATCTCGCGGATCGCCAGCAGGGCCCAGCGCTCGCCGACGAGTTGCAGCGCGGCGGCCGCGGAGCACGGCCGGCCGGGCACATGGGGGTGCGGGACCGCGTGCCCGCCCTGCTTCACGTTCGAGGTGGTCACATCCCCATCCTCTCCCGAGTGCGTTGTGTTTTCAAACCTACATGCCCTACTGTCCGCCCCATGACAGTTGGACTTTCAAACTCACCAAGGGCTTCCCGCGCCGTGTTCGCGACGATCGCGGCCTCGGTCTTCATGGCCAACCTCGACCTCTTCATCGTCAATGTGGCCCTCCCGGAGGTCGGCGACTCGTTCGGCGGCAGCGACCTCGGCTCCCTCTCCTGGGTCCTCAACGGCTACGCGATCGTCTTCGCGGCGCTCCTCGTGGTCGCCGGGCGCGTCGCCGACCGCTCCGGCCACAAGCCGGTCTTCCTGGCCGGACTGGCGGTGTTCACCCTCGCCTCGGTCGGCTGCGCGCTCGCGCCGAACGTCGGGACGCTGGTCGCGGCGCGGCTCGCGCAGGCCATCGGCGCGGCGCTGGTGATGCCGACCTCGCTCGCGCTGCTGCTCGCCACGACGGCACCGGAGAGACGCGCCGGAGCGGTGCGGGCCTGGGCGTCCATCGGCGGGATCGCCGCCGGACTCGGGCCGGTGGCCGGCGGGTTGCTGGTCGAGGTCGGTTGGCGCTGGGTGTTCCTGGTCAATGTGCCGGTGGGGATCGCGGCGTTCGCGCTCGGCCTCAGGGCGCTGCCGTCGCCCGGACGCGCCGGGGCGCGGAAGGCCCCGCTGCCCGACCTGTTCGGTGCCGTCCTCCTCACCGGGTCGATCGCCACGCTGGCGCTCGGCCTGGTGAAGGCCCCCGACTGGGGCTGGACCAGCGCCCGCACCCTCGGCGCCCTGGCCGCCGCGGTGCTGCTCGGCGCCTGGTTCGTGCTGCGCTCGGTCCGCCATCCCGTACCGATCGTGGAGCTGCCCCTGCTGCGCGTCCCCGCGTTCGCCTCCGCCGCGACCGCCCTGACGCTGTTCACCGTCGCGTTCGCCGGCATGCTGCTCGGCGCGGTGCTGTGGTGCCAGGGCGTGTGGGGCTACTCGGCTCTGCGCACCGGTCTCGCCATCGCGCCCGGCCCCCTGCTGGTGCCGGCGGTCGCGTTGCTGATCGGGCCCGTCGTCGCCCGATACGGTGCGGGCCGCGTCGCGCTGGCGGGAAACGTCCTGTTCGCGGGCGGCATCCTGTGGTGGGCCGCGGCGCTGGACACCGACCCGTCGTACGCGGCCTCGCTCCTGCCCGGCATGGTGCTGACCGGCCTCGGCGTCGGCCTGACGCTCCCGGTGCTGACCGGCGCGTCGGCGGCCGCCCTGCCGCCGGCCCACTTCGCCACCGGGTCGGCCATCACCTCGATGGGCCGCCAGATCGGCGCGGTCCTCGGGGTCGCGATCCTGGTCGGCATCCTCGGCACCCCGGCCCCCGGAGAGGTGGTCACCGCCTTCCGGCACGGCTGGTACGCGGTCGCCGCGGCGTCCCTGCTCGCCGCGTGCGCGACGGTCCCGCTCCTCCGCACACCGCGACCGGCCACCGCCACCGACTCGGCGGCCGACGACACCGGCGCCGCCAAGGCCGGCGCCGCCTGAGCACGAGCCCTGTCCGCCCCGGCCGGACAGGGCTCCCGCGGGCCGGGCGGGAGTTGACGGGCCACTCCTGGCGGCCGTTATAGTGAACAGCGTTCACGTGAACGCTGTTCACTAAGGTGGAGGAAGATGTGACCACGGATGTGATCGTCGTCGGAGCGGGGCCGACCGGGCTGATGCTCGCCTGCGAGCTGGCGCTGGCAGGCGTCCGGCCGCTGATCGTCGAGCGCCGCCCGGAACCGCAGCGCGACTCCCGGGCCCTGACGCTGCATCCGCGCAGCGTCGAGCTGATGGACCTGCGGGGGCTGGCCCCCCGCTTCCTCGCGGCCGGCACCACCATGCCGGGCTGGCACTTCGCGGGCCTGAGGACCCGGCTGGACTTCACCGCCCTCGACAGCCGGCACGCCTACACCCTGTTCATCGCCCAGGCCCGTACCGAGGCCCTGCTGGCGGAGCGGGCCGGGGAGCTGGGTGTCGAGATCCTGCGGGGGCACGAGACCGTCGACGTGCGCCAGGACGCCGCCGGGGTGGAGGTGGAGATACGCGGCCCCGGCGGACGGCGGACCCTCCGGGCGGCGTACGCGGTGGGGTGCGACGGCGGGCGCAGCCTGGTGCGCACGGCCGCGGGGATCGGCTTCCCGGGGACGGACGAGACGCTGACCGGGGTCCTCGGCGACTTCGAGACCCTGGACCGGGCCAACCCCGGGCTCCAGCGCGCGCAGGCCCGCGGGGTGCTGGTCGCGCCGCTGGAGGACGGGGCCACCCGGCTCGTCTACCTCGACCCCGCGCGGATGCGGGTCTCCTCCCGGGAGCCGGTGACGCTGGAGGAGTTCCGGACCTCGCTGACGGACATCTGCGGCTCCGACTGCGGGATCGGCCGACCGCGATGGCTCTCCCGCTTCGGCAACGCCAGCCGCGTCGCCGAACGGTACCGCGCGGGCCGGATCCTGCTGGCGGGCGACGCCGCCCATATCCACTTCCCCGCGGGCGGGCAGGGCCTCAACACCGGGTTGCAGGACGCCGCCAACCTGGGCTGGCGGCTGGCGGCCGAGGTCAACGGCTGGGCGCCGCCCGGGCTGCTCGACGGCTATGACGCCGAGCGCCGGCCGGTGGGTGCGGCGGTCGTGGAGAACACCGAGGTCCAGACCCTGCTGGCGGAACTGCTCCTCGTACCGCGGTACGCGGGGCCCGGCGCCGCGCTGCGCCGCATGCTCGACGAGTTCCTGAACGTCTCCGAGGTCAACCGGAACCTGGCCGCCCAGGTGTCCGCCCTCGGCACCGCCTACCCCGCCCGCCACCCGGACGCCGATCCGCTGGAGGGGCGGCGGATGCCGGACGTCGGCCTCACCGCCGCGGGGTCGTCCGCCGGCCGGGTCTACGAACTGGCCGGCCGCGGCCGTTTCCTGCTGCTGGACTTCGCCGGGGACGAGGCGCTTCCGCCCGCCGTCGCGGCCGGGTGGAGCGGACGCGTCGAGGCCGTGGCGGTGACCGAGTGGGACCCCCATCGCGAACTGGCGGGCGCGGCCGAGGTGCTGGTGCGCCCCGACGGCCATGTCGCCTGGGCGAGCCGGACCGGTGACACGGCCGTGCGGCGGGCCGAGCGCACCCGGGCCCTGACCGCGTGGGCGGGCGCCCCCGGCACGGGGAGCTGAGTCCTCCGCGGTCGCCGCCCCGCCCGCCCTCGGCGGTGGGGCGGCGACCCGGGATGACCGCTACCGGCCCGCGTCGTACTCGGTGGTGACGGTGGAGGCCGGTTCCCCCGGGAAGGGGCGCTCGCCGGTGAGCAGGGGGTGGCGGTCGGTGCGGTCCTGGAGGAAGCGCTCGAAGAAGGCGGTCACCCGGTTGACGGTGATCTGCCGCTGTGCGCGTTCGGCCAGCCGCGGCTGGTCCTGCTGGGGGTGGTCGGTGCCCGCGTACTGGGACTGGCAGGTGCCGGGCGCGGTTCCCGGCAGGGCGTCGTCGCGGGAGGCGACCTGACCGCCGCTGGGGGACCACTGGCGGTTGTAGAAGTTGTGATTGCCGCCGGTGAGCGTGTAGTCGAAGATGGGTGCCCGGTTGGCGGCGCGGTTGTGCTCGAAGTACAGACCGCTGTTGACCTGGTCGCAGGTGCCCCACATCACGGCGAACGGTGTCCGGGTGACCGGTTGCTCGTCCCAGGTGCCGGTGGGGGCGAGGGCGAAGGCGGCCTTGATGCGGACCCCGGCCGGCCACGTGGCGCGCGAGGAGTCGGCGACCTCCTGCATGACGCCGCCGCCTCCCATGGAGTGGCCGAGGAGGCCGACCTGGCCCATGTCCACCGTGCCGCGGAAGCCGGCCGCGACCGGGGCTCCGGTGCGTGTGTCGGTGAGGGCGCCGCGCAGCGGGCCGGTGCCCGAGCGGGCGAGGGTCTGCCACATCCGCAGGTGCCGGTCGAGCAGGGCGGCACGCGCCTGGTAGACGGTGTCGGCCTGTCCGGAGTCGGTGGCGTTGATGCCGTTGGTCCCCACCGAGACGACCACGAACCCCCGGCGGGCCAGTTCGCGCGCCAGATAGTCGTATCCGGCGCTGCTGGGGATCGGGGCGGTGCCGTGCGCGCAGGGCCAGGCCCACAACCGTGCCGACGTCCGCTCGATGATCGCCTGCTGGCGGGCGGCCTCGGCCTCGTCGCCCTGCTCCAGGGCGCGGTCGCGGGCCTTGAGCGCGGCGGCGTTCTCGGCCGCGGCCGCGGCGTCGGCACAGGTGTCCCAGTGGCCGTGCTGCATGACGACCAGCGGGTGACGGCCGGTACCCAGACGGGCGGGGTAGTACACGTCCGCCGCCAGTTCGGCGCGGCCCACGTAGCCGAGCGAGGCCGGGGGCTGGAACGCCTGGTCGCCGAGGTCGTAGCGAGCCGTCCGGACGGTGTCGGCGGCGGTCGGTGCGGCGGGCCGCGGCTCGGGCGGGGCGATGGGGACGGCGTACGCCGGGACGGCGGGGACGGAGAGCCCGAGGGCGCAGGCGAGGACGGTCAACCGGGCGGTGATCTTCATGGAGTGGACCTGTCGTGAGGGAGTACGGGAGCGTGGCCGGGGGCCGCCACGGGTGCGGGGACATGGCGTCCCCTCACCTGGCCGGTGAGCCGCGGGCCCCGGGGGGCGCTGTCACAGCGACAGACGTGCGGACGGGGCCGGGGTTGCGGGTCCAGCCGCTCCTCTCGCCCCGCCGCCCGGTGACATGGGTCACAACGAGCCGGGCGCCCTGGCGCTTGTTCGGCCCCTCCCCCCTCCCCGGGGTGACTTTCGTCGTCGCCGGTCGCGACGGACGGCCGATGCGGCGGGCGGCACCGGACCTCTAGCGTGGCGGTGTGACTCGTACGCGCCCCGCACACCCCGTACCACCGACGGGCCGGCCCCCGGTCCCGCGGACGTCTTCCGTGTACCGGTGGCTGACCGCCTCGGTCCGGGGCCTCGCCCGCCCCGGGATGTGGTCCGTGCGGCGGATGGTGGGAGAAGCGCTGCTGGCCGCGGGGTCGGGGCTGCCGGCGGCCGGGCTGGACCTCTGGGCCGACGGCGGCACCGCCCGGGCCGTCGCCGTGGGGCTGGCGGCGGGGACGCTGTCGGTGCTGCGCCGCTTCCTGCCCGCGACGGTGCTGCTCGCGGTCGTCACCGGAAGCCTGTTCCTGGACGGGCTCGCCGTACTGCTCCCCGTCGTGGCCTGGTCGGCCGGGCGGCGCGTCGACCGGGCGGGGCGGGCCCTGGGCGTCTTCGCCGCGGCCTGCGCGGTCAGCGTCGCCGACGGTCTGCTGGAGCAGTTCCCGCGCCCTTCCGTCTCGTACGCCGTGTTCACCCTCCTCGTCACCCTGGCGGTGGTCGTGGTCCCCGGTCTGGCCGGACGCCACTGGTCGCAGCGCCGTACGCTGACCGGCACCCTCCGGGAGTACCACGACCAGCTGCTGCGGGAGAGCAGGATGCTGGCCGACCAGGCCCGGCTGCGGGAGCGGCAGCGCATCGCGCGGGACATGCACGACAGCCTGGGCCACCAGCTGGTGCTGATCTCGGTGCAGGCCGGAGCGCTGGAGGTGGATCGCGAGGCGACCGAGCGCCAGCGCGGGGCGGCGGGGGTGCTGCGGGAGGCCTCGGTGGCCGCCATGCGCGAACTGCGGGAGGTGGTGGGGCTGCTGCGGGAGGACGCCGGAGCGGCCGGGGACCACGACCCCCCGGAGCCGTCCGCCGCACCGGAGGCCGCCGGTCAGCCGGGGCCCGGTGCGTCCGCGCCGCCCGGGGTGGCGGGCATCGAGGGGCTGGTGGCGGCGTCCCGGGACGCCGGTGCCACGGTGGTGCTGCGCCGGTACGGCGGTCCGCGTCCGCTTCCCCCGGCCGCCGGCCACGCGGCGTACCGCGTGGTCCAGGAAGGGCTGACCAACGCCCACAAGCACGCTCCCGGCGCCCCGATCACCGTGGAGCTGCGCCATGAACCGGACGCGCTGGTGGTGGCGGTCGTCAACGGTCCCGCGCCGCGGACGGCGGGCCCCGGCGGAGTCGGCTGGGCGGTGAGCGGCGGGCGGGGGCTGACCGGGCTGGCGGAGCGGACCCGGCTCGCCGGCGGCATGGTGCGTGCCGAGCCCACCGCGGAGGGCGGCTTCCGGGTGGCGGGCGTCCTGCCCTACGCCCCGGCTGTGGAGCACGGCTCCACCGATCCGGCGGAGACCGCGGCCACGACTTTCGTCCACGCGGCGGACGACCTTCGCGAGCAGCCCCGGACGGCCCCGCCCGGCGAGGCTGGGGCGGTCAGCGACTGGGACCAGATGTCGAAGGAAGTGACCCGGGTGATGCGCAGGAGCAGTCGTAGGAGTGGCGTGGCCATAGGCTGCGGTGTGGCCGTACTGGCCGCGCTGCTGGTGGGGTTCGCCGCGGTCGTGGGATACGTCTACTTCAGCGGCGAGGCCGGCAAGGCCATGATCGACAAGAAGAAGTACGACTCGGTGCGGGTAGGCGAGCCCGAGGACGAGGTGCGCGGGAAGCTGCCGGACGGGAAGTCGTTCCTGACCGTCGGCCTGGACGAGGGGGCGCCTCCCCAGCCGGCCGGGGCGACGTGCCTGAGCCTGAACTCGACGGAGGAGGCGAGCAGCTGGAGCAAGTCCCCGGTCTTCCGGTTCTGCTTCAAGGACGGCCGGCTGGTCGAGAAGAAGGCCTTCGAAGCTAAACTGTGAGTGCTTCCGGAAGCCCGCCCGCCAGATCGGGGGCGGGTTCCGTACCGAACCAAGCGGGGAGAGTCGTGATCAGGGTCCTCGTCACCGACGACGAGCCGCTCATCCGGGCCGGTATCCGGATGATCCTCTCCTCCTGCGACGAGATCGATGTCGTCGCGGAGGCGGCCGACGGCCGCGAGGCGGTGGACCTGGCCCGCGAGCTGCGGGTGGACGTCGCCCTGCTGGACATCCAGATGCCGGTCATGGACGGTCTGACGGCGCTGGCCGAGCTGCGCCGCACCGCGCCCGAGGTGCGGGTGCTGATCCTGACGACGTTCGGGGAGCAGCGGAACGTGCTGCGCGCACTGACCGAGGGCGGCGCGGGCTTCCTGCTGAAGGACTCCGCGCCGCCGGAGCTGATTAGCGCCGTGCGGGCCGCGGCGGCCGGCGAGGCGTACCTCTCCCCCGCCACCACCCGCCAGGTCGTGGACCTGCTGGCCTCCGGCGACACCGCGCGCCGCGCCGAACGGGCCCGCGGCCTGCTCGGGCGGCTGAGCGACCGCGAGCGGGAGGTGCTCGCCCTGCTCGGGGAGGGGCTGTCCAACGCGGACGTCGGCCGCCGGATCCATATGAGCGAGGGCACGATCAAGTCCTACGTCAGCCGCATCCTGGCCAAGCTGGACTGCGAGAACCGCGTGCAGGCCGCGCTGCTGGCCCGGGACGCCGGCCTGCGGAGCGACACCCCCGACCGCCCAGGACCCTGAGGCCGGCCGCCGGCCCGGGGCGGATGGGACTACTGCGCCTCGTCCGCGGGGGCCGCGCGGCCGAGGTCGGTCAGGATGTGCTCCAGCCAGCCCACGTGGGCGAGGAGGGCCCGCTCCCTGCCGTGGTGCACATGGTCCAGGATCACCGCCATCCTCGGGGGGTCCACCGTCGGAAGCCAGGGCTCGTCCCTCCGGTCGCGCGCGCGGAATCGCTGCAACTGCTCCCGGCGAGCTGCCAGTTCCACCGGGGGTTCGTACGGCTCGGCCAGGCGGGCGCGCAGGACGCGTTCGCCCTCCTCCGTCGCCTGGTACACCTTGGCGTCCGGCCGCCCCGCGGTCCGCTCCACCCGGTAGGCCACCCAGCCGTCCGCCGCCATCCGCGAGAGGGTGCGGTAGATCTGGCTCTGCTGCCCGGGCAGCCCGGTCATCCGCCCCAGCTCGCTGCCGAGCCATCGCTTGAGGTCGTAACCGGTGCAGGGCCGCATCGCCACGAACCCGAGCAGGACGTGCTCGAACTTCACTCTTCTCGTCTCCCACCAGTCCGGATGCCGATAGGGCACTAGTCACCTATGACATTCAGCACCTATGCTCGCGCTTCCACAGCCGGAACCACCGCCGCCGAAGCGCACGGCGGCGACCGTCCCGGTCCGCTGGTGCGCACCGCCGACGGCTGGGTGCGCGGCGCGGTCACCGGCGCGGGACTGGAGCGGGGTCCGGGACGCCACCCGCTACGGCGCCCGCTGCGCCCAGAACACCTACTGGGCACCCGGCTACGAGAAGCAGAACACCACCGAGGACTGTCTCGACGTCAACGTCTACACACCGCCGGGCCGGTCCGGCCAGGCGAGACGCCCGGTGATGGTGTGGATCCACGGCGGCGCCAACATCGGGGGCACGGCCCGTGACATCGTGCCCGACGCGTTCGCCCGCCGCACCGGCACCGTCGTGGTGACCGTGAACTACCGGCTCGGCGCGCTCGGGTTCCTCACCCTGCCCGGTACCACCGGCAACTTCGCCCTGCTCGACCAGCAGCAGGCACTGCGCTGGGTCCGGGCCAACATCGGCGCCTTCGGCGGCGACCGGGACCGGGTGACCGTCGCGGGCGAGTCCGCGGGCGGGGCGGCGGTCTGCACCCAGCTCGCCTCGCCGAAGAGCCATGGGCTCTACCGGGCCGCCATCATCCAGAGCGGTGCGTTCGGCCAGTGCGCCGTCACCCCGCGGCGGCAGGCTGTCACCGAGTCGCTCGCCTTCGCCGCCGGGCTCGGCTGCACCGAGCCCGCCACCGCCCTCGCCTGCCTGCGCGCCAAGAGCGCCAAGGAGGTGCTGGACGCCCAGGGCCGCACGCGCCGCTCCTGGGGCTACACCGTCGGCGGTCCCGAGCTGCCGCTCCAGCCCGCGGCCGCCTTCGCCTCGGGCCGCGCCGCCCGGGTGCCGGTGATGAACGGCGCCAACAGCCACGAGGGCCTGGTCTTCGCGTACAACACCTTCGACCGCTGGGGCACGCCGCTCACCGCCGCCGGATACCCCGCGGCGCTCGCCGACGCCTTCGGTGAGCGGCAGGGCGCCCGTGCGCCGGCCCGCTACCCGCTGGGCGCGTACGAGCGGCCCGCCTACGCCTACGCCGCCGCCTTCGGCGACCAGCTGTTCGCCTGCCCGGCGCTGTCGATGGACCGGCTGCCGGCGCGGCGCGGCAGGACCTACGCGTACGAGTTCGCCGACCGCGCCTCGCCGCTGTTCGCCTCCCTTCCACAGGGCGCGGACTTCGACTTCGGCGCCACCCATGCCGCCGAGCTGAACTACCTGTTCGAGCCGTACGGGCAGGCGGCCCGCCTCACCCGGGGGCAGCGGGCGCTGGCCGACCGGATGACCGCCTACTGGGGCTCGTTCGTGCACGGGCTCGCGCCGCGCTCCGCCGACGGCACGGCGAGGCCCGAGCAGACGTCCCGCCCGGGCCAGGTGCTGCGGCTGCGCACCGCCGCCGCCGGCGGGGACCGCGCCACCGGACCGACTGGCCGCCGAGCACCGCTGCGACCTGTGGAACGGTGCGTGACGTCCGGACGCCGGACGTACGGAACCGGGGGCGGGCCATCACGGCCCGCCCCCGGCGACTTCCCGCCGGCGCCCCGGCGGGAAGGGTCGGCCGCGCACCCGCGGGGGTGCTCCGGTCACCACCGGCCGGCTCGCCGGCGTCGCGCGGCGGGCTCGGGCGGTCGCGGTGGCTCAGAAGGGCTTGGTGGGGAGGTACTTGCCGTCCAGGGTGATGACGGCGCGCTCGCCGCCCTCGGGGTCGGCGACCTTCCTCACGTCGAGCTTGAAGTTGATCGCGGAGATGATGCCGTCGCCCAGCTGCTCGTGCACCAGGGCCTTGAGCGTGGTGCCGTAGACCTGGAGCATCTCGTAGAAGCGGTAGATGGTCGGGTCGGTCGGCACGCGGTCGGGGATCGAGCCGCGGGTCGGGATGGTCTGGAGCGTCAGCGCGTCGTCGGCGTCCAGGCCGAGGAGTTCGGTGACGGCCTGGGCCGAGGCCTCGGGCAGCGGGTGCTGACCGAGTACGGCGGCGGTGACGAAGGCGACCGACAGGCCGGCGGCGTCGGCGACCTGCTGCCAGGTCAGGTCCTTGCGGATCTTGGCGTCGACGGCCTTGGTGGCCAGGGCCTGGCGGGCGGTGTTGTCGAACTGGGCGTGCACCATGAGACGGGTCTTCCTTCGGGGGAGGGAGGGATGAGGAGAGTGAGGGGAGGGCAGGGTCAGACCGGGGAGGCGGCCGGCTGGGCGGTGGGGGTGAGTTCCTCCACGCGGCCGCTGCCGATGTCGTAGCTCCAGCCGTGCAGCCCGACCGCGCCCTGCTCCAGGGCACGGGCCACCGACGGGTGGGTGACCAGGTTCGCCAGCTGGGCGCGGACGTTGCTCCGTACCAGGGCGTCCACTCCCGGAGCGGTGGTACGGGCCCTGGCCGCGTCCGCGTGGCGCAGCCAGTCCGCGGTCGTCGGCATCGTGCCCAGGTCGTGGCCCTCGGCCAGGGCGGTCATCGCGCCGCAAGCGGAGTGCCCGCAGACCACGATGTCCCGCACGCCCAGGGCGGCGACCGCGTACTCGATGCTGGCGGCGATGCCGTCCGGGCGGGGGGCGTAGGCGGGTACGAGGTTGCCGGCCGTGCGGATGACGAACAGCTCCCCCGGATCGCTCTGGGTGATCAGTTCCGGCACCACGCGGGCGTCGGAGCAGCCGATGAACAGCGTGTGCGGTGCGTGGTGGGTGGCCAGATGGGCGAAGGCCCCGGACCTGGCAGGGAAGACCTCTTGCTGGAAGCGGCCGATTCCCCGGGCGAGATGACGCATGGCCCCTCACTCCCTTCGATCGGGTGGTCGGTGGGTGGGCTGACGTCATTCACTCTGCCTGAGCTGGAGGTATAGCGTCCAAGACGTAGTGACACGGGTAGCTATTGAGCTCGTCTATAGTCGGGGCATGAAGCCGGAACTGCGTCATCTGCGCTATCTGCTCGCAGTCGCCGAGCACGCCAACTTCACCCGCGCCGCCGAGGAGCTGCGCGTCTCCCAGCCCACCCTCTCCCAGCAGATCAGGCAGCTGGAGAAGGCCCTCGGGGTCCAGCTCCTCGACCGCACCGCCCGCGCCATCCGCCTCACCGACGCGGGGAGCGCCTACGTCCACTACGCCCGGAGCGCGCTACGGGACCTCGCGGCGGGCGAGCGGGCGGTGCTGGACGTGCGGGACCTCTCCCGCGGGCACCTCCGCCTCGCCGTCACCCCCACCTTCACCGCCTACCTCACCGGCCCGCTGGTCGCCGACTTCCACGCCCGCCACCCCGGCATCACCCTGGACGTGCGCGAGATGACCCAGGACCGCATCGAGGCCGACCTCCTGGACGACCGGCTCGACCTCGGCATCGCCTTCGCCGGTGACCATCTCCCGGGCATCGAGGCCACCGCGCTGTTCACCGAGACCCTCGGCCTCGTCGTGGGCCCCCGCCACCCCGACGGGCAGCACCCCGGCCCGCTGCCCGTCGCCGAACTCGGCGACCACCGACTCGCGCTGCTGCGCGGCGACTTCGCCACCCGCCGGCACATCGACCGGTACTTCGCCGAGCACCACGTACAGCCGCGGATCGCGGTGGAGGCCGACTCGGTCAACGCCCTCACCGAGATCGTCACCCGCGCCCCGCTCGCCACCGTCCTGCCCGACGCCGTCACCCACGACCACCCCCAGCTGACCCCGATCCCCCTCGACCCCGCACTCCCCTCCCGCACCGTCACCCTCCTCTGCCGCCGGAGCACGTACCGGAGCGCCGCCGCCCGCGCCTTCGGCCACCGAGCCGCCGACTGGGCCCGCACGCACGACATCACCTCCGGCTGAACCGGGTCGCCGAGAACCAGGAGAGGTGGTTGGCGCCGGGCTCCACCGGGCCGTGGGCGGGCAGACCGCCGCAGGAGAGCCGGTTCCGGCCGGCTGGAAGGGGTGACCAGGGGTCGTCAGCGGTGCCGGTGGTGAGGCGGCAGCCCGGGGCGGACGGCACCCCGAACCGGCCGTGCCAACCGGGACGCCTCCCCGGGTCTGCCTGGCAAGGGTCGGCTACGAGGGCTCGGTTACGAGGAGTTGGCTACCAGGAGGTGACTGCCGTCACCAGCCGCCGCACCCGCTGCGTCCGGCCCGCGGGGGGTCACTCATCCCAGCAGCTCGGTGTGGAGCTGCCGGTGCGCGCCCGTGCAGCGTCGGCGGGACGGCCTCGGTCATCGCGGCCCTGTCCCCCGGCTGGTCGGCAGGGTAGCGTCGGCGGACAGCCGCGCCCGGGCGGCCGACAGCGCCGCCTCGGGGTCGCGGGTGCCCATCGTGACGCACAGCGTGTAGGCGGCGTCCTCCAGCCGCTGCCGCGCCTCCGCCCCGCCCGGACCCGCCTCGGCGGGCAGCCTCCGCAGCGCCTCGTACCGCTCGACCAGGTTCCGCAGCGTGGCGGGGTGCGCCCTCAGCATCAGTACACCTCTTTCCGGCCGTACATGGGCCGCTCGATGCACCGGAGTGCCCCTGTTCCGGGAGGCCGAAAACGACATGCCCGGTGTATGGCCCTGTTCTTCGCTCCGAGGGGGGCGGTCTTCGTTCCGTGGCTGCCGTCCCTCGGCCGGGAAGGGCAGGGGTCAGGCGGGGGTGGGGGTCGCCCGGGCGGTGAGCAGGAGGGCGTGGGGGGTGGCCAGGTAGCCGGCGAGGGCGGTGTGGTCGGCGTCGGGTCCGGCGGTGGGGCGTTGCCAGGTGATGTCGGTGAAGCCGGCGGTGCGCAGGGCAAGTTCGTGGGTGGCGGCGCTCCAGTAGCGGGCGGTGACGTCGAAGTGCCGGCCGACCATCCAGGTGCGCAGGGCGATGGTGTCGCCGTCGCGCGGGTCCGGGACGGGGGTGCGGGCGGGGTCGTGGGGGCGGTGGGCGGTGAGGTCGAATCCGTAGCGGCGGTAGTAGCCGGGGGTGGTGGCGTAGTCGGGGTTGAGGGTGGCGGCGAGGAGGGTGCCGCCGCGGCGGGAGAGCGCGGTGCGGGCGGTGCGGCACATGGCGAGGAGGGCGTCCGGGGTGTCGGCGTAGGGCAGGACGTAGACGGCGAGGACGGTGTCGAAGTCGCGGCCGGGGGGTTCGGTGGCGCCGGCGTCTGCCACCTCGTAAGTGATGCCGAGGGGTTCTCGGGCCTCCTGCCGCCGGGCCCAGGCGATCATCCCCGGGGAGGCGTCGGTGCCGGTGACACGGGCGCCGGCCCGTGCCAGCAGCCGGCTGTGCAGCCCGGGGCCGCAGCCGAGGTCCAGCACCCGGCGGCCGGTCAGGTCACCGAGCGCGGTGAGCAGGGAGGGGATCTCGATGTCCCGGCGGAAGGGGAGTTCGTCGGCGCTGCCGGCGTAGGCCTCGGCCAGGTCGTCGAAGGAGTCGGGGCCGTCGTTCACGCGCGGGGCTCCTCGCTCCAGGAGACGGGCAGGGCCACGGGGCGGACGAACATGATGTCGTTGCGCCAGGGGACGTCCTGCTCGGCCACGGCCAGCCGCAGGGACGGGTGGCGTTCGAAGAGCAGGCGCAGGGCGGTGGCCAGGTAGAGGCGGGCCAGCTGGGCGCCGAGGCAGTAGTGCGGCCCGGCCCCGAAGGTGGCGGCGGCGTCCTCCCGGCGGCGGACGTTGAACTTCTCCGGGTTGTTCACATGCCTCGGGTCCCAGGTGGCGGCCTGCATGGAGGCGACCACCGCGTCCCCGGCGGCGATGGTCACTCCGTGCAGCTCGACGTCCTCGCGGGTGACGACCGGGAAGCCCAGCACCCCGTTGTGGAAGTAGCGCAGCACCTCCTCGGCCGCCTTGGGCCACAGGCCGGGGTCGTCCAGCACGGGCCGCAGCTGGGACGGGTTGAGGATCAGGATCATGGCCCCGGTGGTGGTGGGCGCGATGATGGCGTCGGAGCCGGTGAAGAACAGCACGAACGCGGTGCCGAACATCTCCTGCTCGCTGATCGCGCCCTCGTCGGCGGCGCGCAGCAGGGCCCCCATGGGGTCGTCGCGGGGCGGCAGGTCGCGGCGGGCGGTGATCACCCGGGCGGTGAAGGCCTTGATCTCCTCGGTCTCGGCGGACGTCTCCTCGGGACCCGCGGTGATGCTGGAGGCGGAGGGGAAGACCCGCTGGTGCTCCTCGTACAACTCCTCCGGTACGCCCAGGACTTCGCGCATCACCCGCATCTGGAGCGGGGCGGTGTAGGCGGCCACCAGGTCGCAGGGGTTCAGGCCGTCGTCCATGGCGTCCAGCAGCGCGGTGGCGTGCCCGGCGACCAGCTCCTCGTAGCGCCGGACGGCCCGGCGGGTGAAGAAGCCGGACACCACCGACTTGACCCGGGTGTGGTCCGGCGGGTCCAGGCTGAACAGCCCCCGGCTGATGGTGGTGATGTCCTGGCCCGCGATCCGGGGGACGGCCGGGTCGTCCAGGTCGCGGCTGAACCGCGGGTCGGCGAAGACCTGCGCGATGTCGTCCCTGCGGGTCAGCATCCACATCCGCGCGCCGCTGGGCATGGCGACCGGGCAGACCGGCCGGTTGCGCTGCGCCCACCGGATGAGCGGCGGCAGCCGGCCGTTGTCGCCCAGGGGGAAGGGGTAGCGCAGGGGCAGTCGGGGGTCGGACGGGGAGGAGGCGGTCATCGGTCGGCTCCGATCGGTTCCACGATGGCGTACCCCTGGCCGGAGCCGGGGCGCAGGGCGTCGGTGGTGCCGGTGATGAACGGGCGCAGCAGCTCCATCTCCCGGTGGTAGAGGAAGAGGGAGGTGGGCACCTGGAAGATGGCCGGGGAGTCCAGGGTGAGCGGGAGTTCCGCCAGCGGGTAGCCCACCGCGGTGTCCAGTGCCTCGGGGCCCGGGAGTGCGCAGCCGACGCGGACCAGGGTGGCCCGGGCCGTCTCCCGGCAGGCACCGCGCACCTGGGGGTCGCGGCGGTAGGCGTCATGGACCTCCGCGAGCCGTGTCGCGTAGTCGGCGTTGGTCAGCAGCCGGGTCCAGCTGTGCACATGGGCCACCGGGTCCGGGACCCCGGCGCGTGCCAGGGCGCGTTCGGCGGGGTTGCGCAACTGGTTGACGGATCGTTTCGCCCGCCGGACCGCCGAGGCGGGCGGGCGCCCCGCGGCCACCAGGGTGTGGGCGGCCTCGTAGCCGGGGATCATGACGTCCACCCGCGGGAAGCGCGAGCAGGCCCAGCCGACCAGGTCCTCGATGTAGGCGGTCTTGTAGCGGCCGTTCCAGGGGCTGATGCCCAGGAGGGCGTGGTCGGGTCGTTCGTTGAAGAAGCGCCCGCCGTTCTCGACGGGACGTAAGTGGAATGAGGGCACGACGGACTCCTTGTGTGCCAGGCGGTGGGCCGAACCGTCACCGTGGGTCTGCGGAGCCGGGAGACCGGGCCGTACGACAGGAGCGCCACTCCATGGGTGAACGAGGCGTGTCACCGAGCCGGGTCCGTACGCCTGAACGCCCGAGAACGACGATGGACTTCGGCCCCTGGGCGGGTGCCTGCCCGGGGCCGGGTACTGCTGGCCTGAGACGAGTATGGCACTCGCGTGAGGAAGGCGACACGGTCTGTATTCGCCGATCCGGTGGATCCGCCGCACCGCGCTCGGCCCGCTGTGGCCGGGGAGTCGGGCGGGGAGGACGGCGGGTGCCTCAGCGGACGATCTTGAATCCGAGGAGGTGGGTGCCCAGGGCCCGCGAGGCGTCGATCCACAGGCGCAGCATCATCTCGGTGGCGCGGGCCGTGCCGATGCCTCCGAGGTCGAGGACGTCCCGCCACCCCAGGGCCCTCAGCAGGTCGCCGACCCGCGCCTTGGCCGTCTCGTCGTCGCCGCTGAGGAAGACCGTGTGGTCGGGCCCGACCGCGCCGGGCTCGGGCATCACCTGCGCCGCCAGCGTGTTGAGCGTCTTCACCACATGGCTGCCGGGCAGGGCGCGCTGGACGGCCTCGCCGAGGCTGTCCGTGTTGACCGGGTCCAGGACCGCGTCCGGCCGGGACCAGTCGTAGGGGCTGGACACATCCATCACGACCTGGCCGGTCAGGCTCTCGGCGAGCGGGATCAGGGCGGCCAGGCAGACCGGTCCGGAGATGGCGTTGACGACCAGACCGGAGCGGTCGGCGGCCTCGGCGGCGGCCGCGAAGGACACCAGCCGCAGTTCCGGATGGCGGGCGGCCAGCAGGCGGTATCGGGGGTTGCCCGCCATGGTCGCCTCCGGATCACGGGTGCCGACGACGACCTCGTGACCGAGGGAGAGGAAGGCCGGGGCGAGGAGTCGGCAGACTTCGCCGGTGCCGAGGATGACGATCTTCATGGTGGTGTCCTTCCGTGGGGGACGCTCCGTTGACCGCGCGCGGAGGCGTGGGCGCCCAGTCAACCGCCGAGGGCGAAGCCCGGGTGCCGGTGCCTCCGGCGACCGGCTCCTCGACCAGGCGCGGCAGCAGCGTCTGCGTCGGGGTCGGGCCCTCGGACAGCGGCAGGGCGACCGCGGCGACCGGGATGGGGACGAGCGGGGGGACCGGCGGGACGTGTCGCGTGCCCTCCGCGATGTCCCGCAGCGGGCGGGAGCGCACCGGTGGGCCGGTACGCGGGAGCGGACGCGGCGCCAGGGCGGTGGCCGGGGCGACGAGGAACGCGAGGACTTCCGGGGGCCCTGAGGGGTGGTCCGGTCATCTCCTCTGCCGGCCGGCGAAGCGCTCGTGGAGACCCGTGCGGCCACTTCGCCTTCGATCCCCCCTGCCGGCGGTCCGCGAAGGCCCTCGGCGGCGGAGGACGCCGCCGAGGGCACCGGCGTCAGCAGTGGACCGGGGGCACGGCCCGCGTGGACCGGTCCCACATGACGCCGATCACGCCGTCCACCCGCCAGACGGCCCGGGCCAGGGCGGTGGTGTCCCATCCGGGGGCGGGCGGGCACTCCAGCCGGGCCACGCCCTCCCGTACCCGTACCCGGATGCCGTCCCGCAGGGCGGGCGGCACCGCCGCGAGGACCAGGTTGGCCACCTCGGCGCCGATCTCCTCGTCGGACCGCAGAAAGACGCGCAGCAGGTCCCGGCGGGTGACGATGCCGATGAGCCGGTCCTCCTCGTCCACCACCGGCAACCGGTCCACCCGCCGGCGCTCCATCAGGCGCGCCGCGTCCGCCACACGCTGCTCGGGGTGGACGGTCACCGCCGGCGCGCTCATCACCGCCCCGGCCGTCGGAGCGGAGGACGAGGCCCCGCGTGCCCGGCCGCCCCGCCGGAACGGCAGGCCGGCCGGCCGGGCCGCGCTTCCGCGGCCGCCGTTCCGGGCGGTCCGCCCCCGGGTGAGGTCGGTCCGCGAGACCACTCCCACCACCTTGTCGTCGTCGTCCACGACCGGCACGCCGCTGATGCGGTGGGCCGTGAGCAGCCGGGCCAGCTCCTCGAAGGGTGTTCCCGGGCCCGCCTGGACCACCTCGGCGCTCATCACCTCGCCCACGGTGCGGGGACGGTCGTCCACTGCGTCCATCACGGCACTCCTTTCTCCCGTCGCCGTACCGGCCATCGTGCGCGGTCGGGGCACGGGAGGGGGAGATCCGATACGGGACGGGATGAGGGCCGTTCGTCCCGGATACGCCGGGGCCGACCGTCCCCGCCCTCGGCCGCCGGCCGCCGGTGGGGGCCCCGGAGGCGGCCCTCCGCCGGTGCCCGACGCCCCACTGTGAGCGCGATCATGGTGCGGAAGTGGCAGGTGGGGCCGGTCGGCCCTGGTCATTCGCCCCGTGGCCGGGCACCCTTCAGAGGAAGCCCCCGCGCATCCGCGGGGAGCGAGCCGGGACTGACGGAGCTGTTTGATGACGGACGAGGCCGCCACCACGACGCGGGGACCGGTGAGGGTCTTCCTGCTCGACGACCACGAGGTCGTACGCCGAGGAGTGCACGACCTGTTGGACGCCGAGCCCGATCTGACGGTGGTCGGGGAGGCGGGCACCGCCGAGCAGGCGCTGACCCGGATCCCGGCGCTCCGCCCCGATGTCGCGGTGCTCGACGTACGGCTGCCCGACGGCGACGGGGTGAGCGTCTGCCGCGAACTGCGCTCGCGCATGCCGGAGCTGGCCTGTCTGATGTTGACCTCCTTCGACGACGAGGAGGCGCTGTTGGACGCCATCATGGCCGGGGCGTCGGGCTATGTGCTGAAGCAGATCACCGGCACCGACCTGGTCTCCGCGGTGCGCGCGGTGGCCTCGGGCCAGTCCCTGCTGGACCCGGGGGCCACGGCCCGGGTGATGGCCCGGCTGCGGGGCGGGCAGCCGCAGCAGGAGGAGCGGCAGCAGCCCGCACTGGCCGGGCTGACCGATCGGGAGCGGGACATCCTGGCCCTGATCGGCGAGGGGCTGACCAACCGCGAGATCGGCAAGCGCCTCTACCTCGCGGAGAAGACCGTCAAGAACAACATCTCCCGGCTGCTGGCCAAGCTGGGCGTCGAACGCCGGGTGCAGGCGGCCGTGCTCGCCACCCAGCTGCCCGAGGCGGCACAGGACGGCGGGGCGACCGGCTCCCCGCGGCGACCGGGGTACTGAGCGACCCCCCACGCCGCACACCCGTCCCGGCCGAGGGCGGGTCCGGCCCCGCTCGCGCGGCCCGGCCGTACGGGCGGGGCCGTTCGCCACGGTGGCCTCGGCCGTGAGGGAGGCCGTCGTTTTCCGGCGCCCCCTCCCTTCCGCCGTTCCCGGCCCGGCGGCCCGCGGCGGGTGGTCCCGGCCGCGAGGGAGGGCCGTCGCCGTCCTCCGGCGCCTCCCTCCTTCCCTCCTTCCGCCGTCCCGGCCCGGCGGCCCGCGGCCTTGCCCGGGTGCTCGCTCGGGTGTGCGGACGGCGTGGATAGGCTGACTCCGACGAGTGGTGATCGCGGAGGGAGCGCACGGTGGGTGCGGAGGAGCCGGTGTCGAGGATGCCGGGGATGCGGCTGGACGAGCTGCTGGCGGAGGTGCAGACCCGGATCGACGCGGTACGGGGCACCCGCGACCGGGTGCACCAGCTGCTGGAAGCGGTGGTGGGCGTCGGCCGGGGGCTCGATCTGGACCAGGTGCTGCGCCGCATCGTGGAGACCGCCGCACAGCTGGTCGACGCGCGCTACGGGGCACTCGGTGTGATCGGCCCGGACGGCCG
This sequence comes from Streptomyces lichenis, assembly GCF_023218175.1. Taxonomy (GTDB): domain Bacteria; phylum Actinomycetota; class Actinomycetes; order Streptomycetales; family Streptomycetaceae; genus Streptomyces; species Streptomyces lichenis. The sequence continues at coordinate 151,738 of NZ_JALPTH010000014.1, forward strand.
GCGGCTGTCGCAGTTCCTGACCGTGGGGCTGAGCGAGGAGGAGGGCGCCCGGATCGGCCCGCTGCCGTCCGGTCACGGCATCCTGGGCGAGATCATCCGCCGCCCCGAGCCGCTGCGCCTGTCCGAGCTCGGGGCGCATCCCGCCTCCCATGGATTCCCGCCCGGGCACCCGCCGATGCGGACGTTCCTCGGGGTGCCGATCCGGGTCCGCGAGGAGGTCTTCGGCAACCTCTACCTCACCGACAAGAAGGGCGGCTGGGACTTCGACGAGGAGGACGAGGCGGTGATCGCCACCCTGTCGGTGGCGGCCGGGGTGGCGATCGACAACGCCCGCCTGTACCAGTCCTCGCAGCGCCAGCGGCGCTGGCTCCAGGCCGGTACCGAGATCACCCACCACCTACTCTCCGGCAGCCCGCGCACCCAGGTGCTGGAGCTCATGGCCCGCTGGGCCGGGGAGATCACCGAGGCCCGGCTGTCGGAGGTGTCCGTGCCGGTCACCGGGGCCGGTCAGCTCGTCGTGGAGCTGTCGCTCGACGCCGAGGGCTGCCCAGACCAGGGCCGGGAGGGGTGGGTGCTGCCCGTCGAGGGCACCCTGCCGGGCGCCGCCCATCGCACAGGCGCCCCGGTGGCCAGTACGGATCTGGCGTCCGACCCGGACTACGGCGCCGATCCCCGGGCCCCCGAGGGGCTGGGGCCGGCGGTGGCGGTGCCGCTGGGCACCGGGCCGCAGGCGGCGCACGGCGTGCTGCTGCTCGCCCGGCCGAGCGGGGCGCCGGTCTTCACCGGTGAGGAGCTGGACCCGCTGGCCGCCTTCGCCGGGCAGGCCGCCGTCGCCCTGGAACTGGCGGACCGCCGCAGCGAGGCGGAGCAGCTCGCGCTGCTGGAGGACCGCGACCGGATCGCCCGCGATCTGCACGACCTCGCCATCCAGCGGCTGTTCGCCACCGGGATGACCCTGCAGAGCGCGGCCCGGCTGGTCGACCACCCCGGCGCGGCCGAGCGGGTGCAGCGTGCCGTCGGGGACCTGGACGAGACCATCAAGATCATCCGCTCGACCATCTTCGGGCTGCGCGACCGCGGTGAGGACAGCGGGCCGGGGCTGCGCTCCCGGGTGGTGCGCGCGGTCGGCGAGGCGGCCACCGCGCTGGGCTTCCCGCCCCGGCTCAGCATGGAGGGCCTGCTGGACACCGATGTCCCGCCGGCGGTGGCGGACCATGTGGTGGCGGTGCTCACCGAACTGCTGAGCAACGCCGCCCGGCACGCCCACGCCACCCGGGTGGAGATCGGGCTGCGCGCCGCCTCCGGCGAGGTGGTGCTCACCGTGGAGGACGACGGCCGGGGCATCCCCGACGGCGGCCGGCGCAGCGGCCTGGCCAACCTCGGGGAGCGCGCCCTCGGGGTGGGTGGCTCCTTCGCGATCGCACCGGCGCGGGACGGGGGCGGCAGCCGCCTGGTGTGGCGGGCCCCGCTCCCCGCCGGCGGCTGACCCCTCGGGTGGCCGGCGCCCGCCGCGACGGGGCTCAGCTGTGCGGGACCACGGCCACCGGGCAGGGGGCGTGGTGCAGCACCGCGTGGGCGACCGAGCCGATACGGACACCGACGGGCGCGTGCCGGACCCGGCGCCCGACCACCACCAGCCGCGCGCCCGGGGACTGCGACAGCAGTACCTGCCCGGCGCTGCCCAGCTCGACGTGCTCGGCCACCGGGACGTGCGGGTAGCGGTCCCGCCAGGGCGCCAGGGCCTCGGCCAGGGCCTTCTCCTCGTACGGGACCGGCCCGCCGGCCTCGTCCATCACCTCCAGCCCGCCCAGCGCGTAGGCCTGGACCGGCGGCAGGTTCCAGGCCCGTACCGCCCGCACGCCGGCGCCCCGGGCGGCGGCGGCCCGGAAGGCGAACTCCAGCACGTCGGCGCTCTCCCGCGGGCTGCCCTGCTGCCCGACGAGGATCTCGCCGCCCTCGGCCGGGCGGGCGTCGTCCGGGGCCGCGGCGCGGACCGAGACCACGGGGCCCTCGGCCGCCGCGATCACCTGCTGCCCGTAGGACCCCAGTAGGAAGCCCAGCAGCCGCCCGTGCCCGCGCGTGCCCAGCACCAGGGTGCGGCCCCGCCCCGCCTCGCGCAGCAGCGCCGACACCGCCGTGTCGTCGACCACCGCCGCGGTGCACTCCAGCTCCGGGTGGCGCTGCGCGGCCCGCGTCTGGGCGTCGCGCAGAATGCCGTGCGCGGCGCGCTCCTGCACATCGCGGTCCTGCACGATCGGCACGTCCACCGGCTGCCAGAGCCAGGCGTGCACCAGCCGCAGCGGCACACCGTGCCGCACGGCCTCGTCGGCCGCCCAGTCCACCGCCGCCATGCTCTCGCCCGAACCGTCCACCCCGGCCGTGATCACCGTGTCCACCATGCCCGTTCCCTACCTGTGAGTCCCGCTGTCGTCTCCGCGGGGCCTGGTGACGTCCGCCCCACGACCTCAGCATCCGTTCGCACGGGTGTGCGCCGGGAGGGCCGACCGGCCCTGCCCGCCCGGCCGACCGGCCCACTCGGCCGGGGGTCAGGCGGCGCCCGGCGCCCGGCCGGGAGGCGCGCCCGGTACGAGGCCGGCGGCCGTCCCGGTACGGGGTGCCGCCCGCGCCGCCTCCAGCCGGAAGCCGGTCACCAGGTCGGGGCGGATGCGCAGGGCCGCCGTCATCGGGCGGTCCACCCACGGGCGCAGCCGGGCCGCGTAGCGCTCCAGGGCGGCCTGCTCCCGGACCAGATGGGCGTAGCCGGTCACCACCACGCTCCAGCCCAGATGGCTCACCGGGTCGATGAGGTCGGCCTCGTAGGCCACCACCGCGCCCGGGGTGCCGTCCGGGGCGCCCAGCGAGGCCAGGGTGGCGCCGTCGTGCACCCGGATCACCACGTCGGCGCCGTCCACCAGGTGGTTGACCGGCCGCACGGCCGGCAGCGCGTGCTCGGTGAAGACCACCCGGCCCAGGGAGACACCGCCCAGCAGCCGCAGGGCCTCGTCCCGTCCCAGCGGCACCATCCGGCGCGGGGCCGGATCGCCGGCGGCGCGCGTGTCGACGGGCAAGGGCGTCGGACCCCCGGTCACGGGCTTCTCCATGGTCACACCGGTCACTTCCGGACGGTCCTCGGCGGCCGCGCCATGGCCGACGCCGCGTACCGGCACGGTCCGTACGTCACGGTCCGGCCGGTCACCGGGAACCAGATCCCTACACGAGTTCGAATGTCGTACAACTTCACCAATCCGGAGGGGGCGTGGGAAGGCCCACAGGTCCCGACGGCAGGGCCGAAGGTCCCGAATACACCCGGCCACCGGGCCCGGCCACCGGGCCGGGCCGCCGATGCGGCCCGCGGGCACCGTCACACGGTGCGCAGCCCGTGCCCGGCGAAGACCGCCCGGACCGCGGCGGTCCGCTCGGCGGTGGGCGGCCGGGTGGAGCGCAGCGGGAAACGCCGGCCCAGCGCCTCCCACTTGGCGGCGCCCAGGGTGTGGAAGGGCAGCACGTCCACCCGTTCGACATTGCCCAGCGAGGCGGCGAAGGCGGCCACCCCCTCGATGTTCGCGGGGTCGTCGGTCAGCCCCGGCACCAGCACGAACCGCAGCCACACCGTGCTGCCCCGGTCGGCCAGCCTCCGGGCGAACTCCAGCGTCGGTCCGAGGTCCCGGCCGGTCAGCCGGCGGTACAGCGCCCGGTCCCAGGACTTCACGTCCAGCAGCACCAGGTCGGTGTCGGCGAGCAGCGCCTCGGTGGCCCGGGCGCCGAGGAAGCCGGAGGTGTCCAGCGCGGTGTGGTAGCCCAGCTCGTGCTTGAAGCGGTGCAGCAACTCGCCCGCGAAGACCGGCTGCAGCAGCGGCTCGCCGCCGCTCAGGGTGGCGCCGCCACCGGCCGCGGCGATGAAGGCACGGTACTTCGCCGCCTCCGCCACCAGTGCGTCGGCCGCCATCCGCCGTCCGGACCGCATGCGCCAGGTGTCGGGGTTGTGGCAGTAGAGGCAGCGCAGCGGGCAGCCGGCCAGGAAGGCGGTGAAGCGGGTGCCCGGTCCGTCCACCCCGGTCGACAGGTCCCAGGAGTGCACGCTGCCGCCGGCGGGCCGCCGGGTGGCGGCGGCCGCCGCGGTCGCCGGGAAGGAGGGCGGCGGGGAGCGGAAGGGGGCGGTGCCCATCGGGACCTCCGGTGCGGTCGGTGCGGGGGACGGGGGACAGCGGCGGTCAGAGGGAGTGGTGGAAGGTGCGGTTCACCACGTCCCGCTGCTGCTCCCGGGTGAGGCGGGTGAAGTTGACCGCGTACCCGGACACCCGGATCGTCAGCTGCGGGTACTTCTCGGGGTGCTCCATGGCGTCAAGCAGGGTGGCCCGGTCCAGCACGTTGACGTTCATGTGGAAGCCGCCGACGGCGGTGTAGCCGTCGAGCACACCCGCCAGGTTGGCGATCCGCTCCTCGCGGGTGCGGCCCAGACCCTGCGGGGTGACCGTGCTGGTCAGCGAGATGCCGTCCTCGGCCTCGGCGTAGGGCAGCTTGGCCACGGACAGGGCGGCGGCCACATAGCCGTGGGTGTCGCGGCCGTTCATCGGGTTGGCGCCCGGCGGGAACGGCTCCCCGGCCGGACGTCCGTCCGGGGTGGCGCCGGTCTTCCGGCCGTACACCACGTTGGAGGTGATGGTGAGCACCGACTGGGTGTGCTCGGCGCCCCGGTAGGCGGGGTGCTCGCGCACCTTGGCCATGAAGTCCTCCACCAGCCGCACGGCGAGCGCGTCCGCGCGGTCGTCGTTGTTGCCGTACGCGGGGTAGTCGCCCTCCACCGTGTAGCCGGTGGCCAGTCCGGTGGCGTCCCGGTGCGCGGTGACCCGGGCGTACCGGATGGCCGACAGGGAGTCGGCGGCCACCGCCAGGCCGGCGATCCCGCAGGCCATGGTGCGCCGTACGTCCCGGTCGTGCAGGGCCATCTCCAGGCGCTCGTAGGCGTACTTGTCGTGCATGTAGTGGATGACGTTCAGCGCGTGCACGTACACCCCGGCCAGCCAGTCCAGTTGGGCGTCGAACCGGGCCGCCACCTCCTCGTAGTCGAGCACGTCGCCGGTGAGCGCCCCGGTGTCCGGGCCGACCTGGGCGCCGGTGAGCTCGTCCCGGCCGCCGTTGACGGCGTACAGCAGGGCCTTGGCGACGTTCACCCGGGCGCCGAAGAACTGCATCTGCCGGCCGACCGGCATCGCCGAAACGCAGCAGGCGATGGCGGTGTCGTCGCCGAAGCGGGGCCGCAGCTGCTCGTCGGACTCGTACTGCACCGAGGATGTGTCGATCGACACCCGGGCGCAGAACTCCTTGAAGCCGCGCGGCAGGGCGGGCGACCAGAGGACCGTCATGTTCGGCTCGGGCGCCGGGCCCAGGTTGTAGAGGGTCTGGAGGTAGCGGAAGGAGGTGCGGGTGACCAGCGGCCGCCCGTCCTCGCCGATGCCGGCCAGCGACTCGGTGACCCAGGTCGGGTCGCCCGAGAACAGCTCGTCGTACTCCGGGGTGCGCAGGAACCGCACGAGCCGCAGCTTGATGACGAAGTCGTCCACCAGCTCCTGGGCGCCGGCCTCGGTGAGCCGGCCGGCCGCCAGGTCGCGCTGGAGGTAGACGTCGAGGAAGGTGGAGGTCCGGCCCAGCGACATGGCGGCGCCGTTCTGCTCCTTGACCGCTGCCAGATAGGCGAAGTAGAGCCACTGGACGGCCTCCCGGCCGGTGCGGGCCGGTCCGGAGAGGTCATGGCCGTACGCGGCGGCCATCCGCTTCAGCTCCCCGAGCGCCCGGATCTGCTCGGCCAGTTCCTCCCGCAGCCGGATCACCTCCTCCACCGTGCGCCCGCCGGCCCGGGGCGCGTCCAGCTCCTCCTTCTCGGCCCGCTTGGCCGCGATCAGCCGGTCCACGCCGTACAGCGCGACCCGCCGGTAGTCGCCGATGATCCGGCCGCGCCCGTAGGCGTCCGGCAGGCCGGTGACGATGCCGGCCTTCCTGGCGGCCAGTATCTCGGGGGTGTAGGCGTCGAACACGCCGTCGTTGTGGGTCCTGCGGTACTCGGTGAAGACCTTCTCCAGCTCGGCGGAGACCGGGTAGCCGTACGTCCGCAGGGCGCCGGCCACCATCCGCCACCCGCCGTAGGGCATGATCGCCCGCTTCAGCGGCGCGTCGGTCTGCAGCCCGACGATCAGCTCCCGGGCCCGGTCGATGTAGCCGGGCGCGTGCGCGGTGATCGAGGAGGGCACGTCGCAGGCGATGTCGTACACGCCCTTCGCGCGCTCCTCGGCGAACAGCGGGCCCAGCCCCTCCCAGAGGGCGGTGGTGCGGTCGGTCGGGCCGGCCAGGAAGGCCGCGTCCCCCTCGTACGGGGTGTAGTTGCGCTGGATGAAGTCGCGGACGTCGATCCGGTCGCACCACGGCCCCTCGGCGAAGCCCTGCCAGGGAGCCGGGGCGGGGTCCGGCGCGGGGGACGGGGCGGGGGCGGTGGGGGCGGTGGGGGCGGTGGTCATGGCGGTCGCCTGCTTCCTTCGCGGGGATGGAGGGTGGGGGCCGGGCCGGGTCCCGGTCGGGGGAGGCCGGGACCCGGCCCGGGGCTCAGGCGCGCACGCCGTGGTACGCCTGGAGCATCAGGCGCTCCATGTCGGCGAGCATCGGCATCCGCGGGTTGGCCGGGGCGCACTGGTCCTCGTAGGCGTTCATGGTCTGCCGGGGCAGCTCGCGGACGAACGCCTCCTCGTCCACCCCCGCCTCCTTGAACGAGCCGGGGATGCCGACCCGTTCGCGCAGCTCCTCGACGGCCGCCGCCAGCGACTCCACGCCCTCCTCGGGGGTGGCGGCCGGCAGGCCGAGCGTCCGGGCGATCTCCTGATAGCGCTCCGGGGCGGTGTACGTGGCGTACTTGGGCCAGCCGGTCACCTTGGCGGGCGCCGAGCCGTTGTACCGGATCACATGCGGCAGCAGCAGCGCGTTGGTCCGGCCGTGCGCGAGGTGGAAGGTGGCGCCCAGGGTGTGCGCCATGGCGTGCACCACGCCGAGGAAGGCCGAGCCGAACGCCATTCCGGCGATGGTCCCCGCGTTGTGCATCTTCTCCCGGGCCACCGGATCGCGGGGGCCGTCGGCCACGGCCCGCTCCAGGTGGCCGAAGACCAGCCGGATGCCCTGGAGCGCCAGTCCGTCGGTGAAGTCGTTGGCGTAGACCGACACATAGGTCTCGACGCAGTGGGTCAGCGCGTCGAAACCGGAGTCGGCGGTGACGTCCGCGGGCAGCCCGGTGGTCAGCGCCGGGTCGCAGATGGCCACGCTCGGCGTCAGCGCGTAGTCCGCCAGCGGGTACTTCTGGCCGGTGGCGGAGTCGGTGATCACCGCGAACGGGGTGACCTCGCTGCCCGTCCCGGAGGTGGTCGGCACACACACCAGGGCGGCCTTCGCGCCCAGGTCGGGGAAGGTGAAGGCACGCTTGCGGATGTCGAAGAACTTCTCCTTCAGGTCCGCGAACTCCACCTCGGGGTGCTCGTACAGCAGCCACATCACCTTGGCCGCGTCCATCGGCGAGCCCCCGCCCAGCGCCACGATGGTGTCGGGCCGGAAGTCCCGCATCAGCTCCGCTCCGCGCCGCACGGTGTCGATGCTGGGGTTGGGCTCCACGAAGTCCACCACCCGCACCTCGGGCGGCTGCGCCCGCCGGCCCAGCAGCCGGCGCACCCGCTCCAGATGGCCGATCTCCACCATGGTCCGGTCGGTGACCACCACCACCCGGCGGCAGTCGCGCATGTCGGTGAGGTAGCGCAGCGAGTTCCGCTCGAAGAAGATCTTCGGGGGCACCTTGAACCACTGCATGTTGGTGTTGCGGCGGCCGATCCGCTTGATGTTGACCAGGTGGAGCGCCGAGACGTTCCCCGACACCGAGTTGTGCCCGTAGGAGCCGCAGCCCAGGGTCAGCGAGGGCAGGAAGGCGTTGTAGACGTCGCCGATGCCGCCCTGGGAGGAGGGCGAGTTCCACAGCACCCGGCAGGCCTGGACCGCGTGGCCGAACTCCTCGGCGAACGCCGCGTCCTCGGTGTGCACCGCCGCCGAGTGGCCCAGCCCGTGGAACTCGACCATCGCCTGCGCCAGCCGTACCCCGTGCGCCCGGTCGCGCGCCTCCAGCAGCGCCAGCACCGGGCACAGCTTCTCCCGGGTCAGCGGCTCCGCCTCGCCCACCGAGCCGGCCTCCACCAGGATGACCGAGGTGTCCTCGGGCACGTCGAAACCGGCCGCCCGCGCGATCCCGTGGGCGCTCACGCCCACCACCGCGGGGTTGAGCCGGGCCCCCGCGCGGTCGCGGCCCTCGCCGGCGCCCGCCCCGAACAGGTGCCGCTCCAGCAGCGCCTTCTCCTCGGCGGTCGCCAGATGGGCCTTGAGCCCCGCGAACTCCGCCAGCACCGCCGGGCGGATCTCCCGGTCCACGATCACCGCCTGCTCGGAGGCGCAGATCATGCCGTGGTCGAAGGACTTGGACAGCACCACGTCGTTGACGGCGCGCCGCACGTCGGCGGTGCGCTCGATGTACGCGGGGACGTTGCCCGCGCCCACACCGAGGGCCGGCTTCCCGCACGAGTACGCCGCCCGGACCATCGCGTTGCCTCCGGTGGCCAGGATGGTGGCGACCCCGGGGTGGTTCATCAGCGCCTCGGTGGCCGCGCGGGAGGGCTCCTCGATCCACTGCACGCAGTGCTCCGGCGCACCGGCCGCCACCGCCGCGTCCCGCACGGTCCGCGCCGCCTCCACCGAGCAGTGCTGCGCGGACGGGTGGAAGGCGAACACGATCGGGTTGCGGGTCTTGAGCGCCAGCAGGCACTTGAAGATCACCGTGGAGGTCGGATTGGTGACCGGGGTGAGCCCGGCGACCACGCCCACCGGCTCGGCGATCTCCACGATGCCGTCGATCTCGTCCCGCCGGACCACTCCGACGGTGCGTGTCCCGGCCATGGAGTGGGTGACGTTCTCGCAGGCGAAGACGTTCTTCACCGCCTTGTCCTCGAACACGCCCCGGCCCGTCTCCCGCACCGCCAGCTCGGCCAGCGCGGTGTGCCGGGCCAGCGCCGCCAGCGACGCCTTCCGCACGATGCGGTCCACCCGCTCCTGGGTGAACACCGCGTCGTCACGGAACCGCGCCAACGCGCCGGCGGCCGCGGTCACCAGGGCGTCCACACCGCGCGCCTCGTCCCGGGGGTTTTCGCTCCCCGGTGACGGCTTCCTGTCCTGCGGACGGCGAGCCATGGCTCCCCACCTCTCCTCCGTGGCACGGTCCTGCCCGCGCCGCACATCCACCCTCCGCCCGCCGCCCCCGCGGGGAGAGCCGAGAACGGTCCCTGTCCTGGGGGCCGGTGGGCCCTGTTCCGGCGCCGCCGGCGGGCCGAAGGTCCTCCCGGCCGCCGGGGGCCCGGTCGGCGGCCCCGATCCGGGACGTACGGCCCTGGTCGGGGGCCCGCCCGGCCCCGGACGCCGGCCCCGCGGGGCGTGGAGAGTGAGGGCGTCCGCCGCGGTGGACGGGTCCGCCCGTCCGCGTTGCGCCCACCCCCTTCCCGAGGAGCCCGTCATGTCACCCAGCGTCGTCACCGGTCTGGACGGATCGGCCGCCTCCCTGGCCGCCGCCGAGTGGGCCGCCCGCGAGGCGGAGGTCCGGGGCCTGCCGCTGCGGCTGGTGCACGCGGCCGAGGAGTGGTCCACCCCCTACGGGCAGAGCCCCCCGGTCCCGCTGCTCTCCCGCCCCCGGTGGGGCGAGCGGATGCTCGCCCGGGCCGCGGACGAGCTGGCCGAGCGGCACCCCGGACTGAAGATCGAGACCGAGCAGGTGGCGGACGGGGCGTTCGACACGCTCATGGAGGCCTCCCGCGACGCCGACCTGCTGGTGCTCGGCTCCCGCCGGCTCACCGCCCTCGCCGGCTATCTGATGGGCTCGGTGTCCCTGGCGGTGCTGGCCCGCGCCACCTGCCCGGTCGCCCTGGTCCGCGCCCCCGATCCCGAGGACGCCCCGGCCCTGGCACCCGCCGCCCGTGCCGCCGCGCTCACCGCGGCCGACGGCGGCGCGGACCACCGCCCCGGCACCCCGCCGGCCACGGCCGGCGCCCCGTACGTCCCGGCACCGGTGGGCGAGGTCGTGCTCGGACTGGACCTCGCCAAGCCCTCCGACGAGGTGATCGCCCACGCCTTCGCCGCGGCCGCCGAACGCGGTGCGGTGCTGCGGGTGGTGCACGGCTGGAGCATGCCTCCCGTGTTCGGCTACGACCCGGCCGCGCTGGACCCCGCCCACGGCACCGAACTGGCCGCCGACCACTCCGCCCGCCTGCGCGACGCGCTGCGCCCCTGGCGTACCAGCCACCCCGGGGTCACCGTGGTCGAGCAGTGCGTGGTGGGGCCGCCCGCCGCGCATCTGACCGAAGCGGCGGCGGGCGCCTGCCTGGTCGTGCTCGGCCGGCAGAACCGGCCCTCCGTCCTCGGCTTCCGGATCGGCCCCGTCACCCACGCCGTCCTGCACCATGTCGCCCCGCCGGTGGTCGTCGTCCCGCACGACTGACCGGTCGTCAGGCGGGGTGCGAGCGGCACCTCGTACGCACGCCGCTGCGGCCCGCCGCCCCCGCGCGGGATGGCGGGCCGCAGGCGCGTGGGGTGGCGGGCCGCCGGGCATCCGCGTGAGCGGCCGGCCCTTGGTCCGACCCCCCGTCCGGCTCTTCGTCCGGCTCTTCGGGTGGCCGCCCGCGCCCGGTGGGACGCGGCGGGCACGCGGCGGCGCCCTCCCGGAAGAGTGCTCCGGGAGGGCGCCGCGGGGTGGCTCAGGCCGCCGGGGTGATCAGCCCGTAGTGGCCGTCGTAGCGGTGGTACAGCACGCAGCCGCGTCCGCTGTCCTGGTCGGCGAAGAAGACGAAGGGCGCTCCGGCCACCTCCAGCCGCTCGGCCGCCCGGGCCACACTCAGCACCGGGGCCGGCAGCGCCAGCGGCGTCAGTCCCGCCGCCGCGCGCGGCGGGCCGCCGGGGCCGCCGGTGGTGGCCAGCCGCAGCCGGGCGGTGAGCGGGTCGCGGTAGACCAGGCTGTCCCGGCCGGAGGCCTCCTCGGTGAAGAGGAAGAAGTCGTAGTCCAGGACGTCGAGGTCGACCAGCGCCTCCGCGGTGGACTGCCGCGCCAGGCCGAGGGACTTGTGCCGGACGATCCGGCGCTCGTCCACCGGCACGTGGTACCGGTGCGGTCGGTGCGCGACGTGCTCGGCCACCGCGCGGAACGCCGCCCGCTCATGCGCCGGCCCCCGCCCGGCGGCGCGGTCGTGCTGCCGGGCCCGGGCGATGCGGGTACGCAGCCGGTCCCGCAGCAGGTCCACGGCCTCGAACATGGTGCCGGCCGCCACCTGCGCCCGCACCGGGCGTCCGTTGACGTCCACGGTGACCTGCGCGGTGGCCGGCCGCGGCGCGAGGCCGGGCGCCTGGGTCAGCTTGACCCGTACCGAGAGCACCGGCACGCCGACGTGGTCCAGGACGGCGAGCACCTTCTGCCGGGCGTAACGGGCCGCGCCGCGGGGCACCTTGCCGTGCGTCTCCGTGCGGACGTCCACGTCCTGCGGAGTGATCAGACGGTTCATCGCGGAACCTCCTTCGTCACCCCGATCCTGTCCGGGCGCACCGGGGCCGCCCAGTGCCGCCCGGCCCGCCCCTGCCCGCCGAACGGCCCCCGCGCGGCGGCCCCGGCAGGGGCCGGTCGGCGCGGTGTCCGGGCCCTGCCGCCCGATGACACCGCCCGCACGATCCGCTCGCCGCCGCGGCGGGCCGCCTCCCCCGCCCCCGCCGACCGCGAGGCCCCGCACCAGGGCCGAACGGCCCTCCCCCCGCGTACCCACCGGTCCCCGCTCCCCGGTACCGCCCGGCCGCCGGGCCGGGACGTTCGCGGGCCGGGACGGGTGGGGCGGGAGTGACAGGCTTCGAACGCGGTTCCGGCCAGGGGCCCTTCGAGGCACCGGGCTCCCCCGGAAGTGGCGGCCCGTCCGCCGCCCTTCGCCCGGTCCGGCCCCTGGCCACCGCACCCGGCAGGCCATCGCCGCCGTCGCCGCCGCGCCCCCGTGTGCGGCCCCGCCCTGACCGAGGAGCACTCCCATGACCTTCCACGTCGACTCCGAGACCGGCCGGCTCCGGCAGGTGATCCTGCACCGGCCCGATCTGGAGCTGAAGCGGCTGACCCCGCGCAACAAGGACGAGCTGCTCTTCGACGACGTGCTGTGGGTCAAGCGGGCCCGCGAGGAGCACGACGCCTTCGCCGACGCGCTGCGCGACCGCGGGGTGCGGGTCCACCTCTTCGCCGACCTGCTCACCGAGGTCCTCGACGACCCCGCCGCCCGCACCCTGGTGCACGACCGGATCTTCGACGAGCGGGAGTTCGGGCCGCTGGCCACCGACCGGATACGCGCCCTGTTCGACGGGCTGGAGTCCGCGGAGCTGGCCTCCTGCCTCATCGGCGGGATGACCCGGGACGAACTCCTCGACCGCACCGGGCCGGGGGCCAGCGTCCGGCTGCACACCATGGCGCCCGACGACTTCGTGCTGGCCCCGCTGCCCAACCACCTCTTCACCCGGGACACCTCCTGCTGGATCTACGACGGGGTGAGCGTCAACCCGATGAGGAAGCGGGCCCGCCGCCGTGAGACCGTGCACTTCGAGGCGGTCTACCGCCACCACCCGCTCTTCGGGAAGCAGGAGTTCCACCGCTGGGCGGACGGCCAGAGCGGCTACCCCGCCACCATCGAGGGCGGTGACGTCCTGGTCATCGGCAACGGCGCCGTCCTCGTCGGGATGAGCGAGCGCACCACCCCGCAGGCCGTCGAGGAGCTGGCGCTGCGGCTGTTCGCCGCCGGCTCGGCCCGCCGGATCGTCGCCCTCGACATGCCGAAGGCCCGCAGCTTCATGCACCTGGACACCGTGATGACCATGGTCAGCGCCGACACCTTCACCCAGTACGCCGGGCTGGGGATGCTGCCGGCCCGCACCATCGAGCCCGGCCCCGGCGGCGAGGGGCTGACCCTCACCACGCACGAGCCCGCGGACATGCACCGGGCCATCGCCGACGCCCTCGGCCTGGACTCCGTCACGGTCCTCACCGCCGCCCAGGACGTCCGCTCCGCCGAGCGCGAGCAGTGGGACGACGGCTGCAACGTGCTGGCCGTCGAGCCCGGGGTGGTCCTCGCCTACGAACGCAACGTCACCACCAACACCCATCTGCGGCGCAACGGCGTCGAGGTCGTCACCGTACGGGGCAGCGAGCTGGGGCGCGGCCGCGGCGGCCCGCGCTGTATGTCCTGCCCCATCGAGCGCGACGCCGTCTGACCCCTCCCCGCCGCACACCCCACACACCTCGCACCTCTCGACAGGAGCACACCCATGGCCGTCAACCTGCGCAACCGGGGCTTCGTCAAGGAACTCGACTTCACCCCGGAGGAGTTCCGCTTCCTGCTCGACCTGTCCGCCGGTCTCAAGGCCGCCCGGTACGCGGGCACCGAGCAGCAGCGCCTCAGGGAGCGGAACATCGCCATCGTCTTCGAGAAGACCTCCACCCGCACCCGCTGCGCCTTCGAGGTCGCCGCCCACCAGCAGGGCGCGCATGTGACCTATCTGGACCCGAGCGGTTCGCAGATGGGGCACAAGGAGTCGGTGAAGGACACCGCCCGGGTGCTCGGCCGGCTCTACGACGGCATCGAGTACCGGGGCAGCGCCCACCACCTGGTCGAGGAGCTGGCCGCGCACGCCGGGGTCCCCGTCTTCAACGGGCTCACCGACGACTGGCACCCCACCCAGTCCCTGGCCGACGCCCTCACCATGCGGGAGCACAGCGACAAGCCGCTGCGGGAGGTGTCCGTCGCCTACCTGGGCGACGCGCGCAACAACGTGGGCAACTCCCTGCTGGTCGCCGGGGCGCTGCTCGGCATGGACGTCCGGATGGTCGGCCCTGCCTCCCTGCGCAACGCCCCGGAGGTGCTGGAGCGGGCCCGGGAGATCGCCGAGACCACCGGCGCCCGGATCACCGTCACCGACGACGTCGCGGCCGGGGTGGCCGGGGCCGACTTCCTCTACACCGACGTCTGGGTGTCCATGGGAGAGCCCAAGGAGATCTGGGAGGAGCGGGTCGCCCTGCTGAGGCCGTACCAGGTGACGATGGACATGATCAAGGCGACCGGCAACCCGAGGGTGCGGTTCCTGCACTGCCTGCCCGCCTTCCACGACGCGCGGACCACCGTGGGCGCCGAGGTGCTGGCGCACACCGGGATGACGGCGCTGGAGGTGACCGACGAGGTGTTCGAATCGCCGTACTCCCTCGTCTTCGACCAGGCGGAGAACCGGATGCACACCATCAAGGCCGTCCTCGTGGCCGCCCTCGGCGACTGAGCCGCGCCGCCGGACCCCACCGCCCATCCCACCGCACAGGAGGAACCGTGCGCATCGTCGTCGCCCTCGGCGGCAACGCCCTGCTCCGCCGGGGCCAGAGCCCGGACGCCGCCGTCCAGCTCGCCAACGTCCGGACGGCCGTGGCCGCCCTGGCGCCGCTCGCCCACCGGCACGAACTGGTCGTCACCCACGGCAACGGACCCCAGGTCGGACTGCTGGCCCTGGAGAGCGCCGCCGACCGGAGCCTGACGGGCCCCTACCCGCTCGACGTCCTCGGCGCCGAGACGCAGGGCATGATCGGCTACTGGCTGCTGCAGGCCTTCCAGAACGCCCTGCCCGACCGGCAGGTGTGCGCCCTGCTCAACCAGACGCTCGTCTCCGCCGCCGACCCCGCCTTCGCCGAACCGACCAAGTTCGTCGGCCCGGTCTACGGCGAGGAGGAGGCCCGGCGGCTGGCGGCCGAACGCGGCTGGACGGTCCGCCGGGACGGTGAGCACTGGCGCCGGGTGGTCCCCTCCCCCACGCCCCGGCGGGTCGTGGAGACCCGCCTCATCCGGCTGCTGCTCACCTCCGGCGCGGTGGCCGTCTGCGCGGGCGGCGGAGGCGTCCCCGTCGTCCGCGACGAGGCCGGACGGCTCACCGGGGTGGAGGCGGTGGTGGACAAGGACCTCACCGCCGCCCTGCTCGCCGAGGCGCTGGACGCCGACGCCCTGCTGCTGCTCACCGATGTGCCCCAGGTGGTGAAGGGGTACGGCACCCCCGGCGCCGAACCGATCGGGCACACCACCCCGGCCCGGCTGCGCGCCGAACGCTTCCCGGCCGGGTCGATGGGCCCCAAGGTGGACGCCGCCTGCCGGTTCGTCGAACTGACCGGCGGCCTCGCCGCCATCGGCGCGCTCACCGACGCGGCCGCCCTGCTCGACGGAACCGCCGGCACGCTGGTCACCCCCGGCGGCCGGGCACCCGCTCCCGCCGCCGCCCCGGCGGTCCCCACCCCGGCCCGCGCCGAACGGACGCCGGCCCTCCCCGTACCACCCCTGGACCGGCCATGACCACACCCGCCGGACCGACCGGCCCCCGGCCCGCCGCCCCGGCCCCGGGCAGCAGCACCGCACCGCCCCGGCCCGACGGCCGGGCCGCCCCGGACGGGCCGCCGGACACCGGCGCGCGGGCCGGCCAGGACTCCGGGCGGCGGCGCGGGTTCCGCTTCCCCTCCGCCTTCACCGTGCTGGTCGGTGTCACCGTCGCCGTCTGGGCGCTCACCTTCGTCATCCCGGCCGGCCGCTACGACACCATCGAGGACGGCAGGCCCGTCCCGGGGACCTACCACCCGGTGGACCTCACCACCGGCTTCGGCGACCGCCTCAAGGACCTCTTCCTGGCGCCGGTGAACGGCCTCTACGGGGTGAGCGACCCCGGCACCGGCCTCACCGCGCCGGGTGGGACCGGCGACTTCGCCGGGGCGGCCGGGGTCTTCCTCTTCGTGCTGGCGGTCGGCGCCTTCATCACCGTCACCCTGCGCACCGGGGCGCTGACCTCCGGGGTGGCCCGTCTCGCCGCCCGGCTCGACCGCCACCGCACCCTGCTGCTGGTGGTCCTGCTGGCCCTGTTCTCGCTGGGCGGCACCACCTACGGCATGGCCGAGGAGACCCTCGGCTTCTACGCCCTGCTCATCCCGCTGGCGCTCAAGCTCGGCTACGACCGGATGACCGGCGCGGCCGTCATCCTGGTGGGCGCGGGCGTCGGGACCCTCGCCTCCACGGTGAACCCCTTCGCCACCGGGGTCGCCTCCGACAGCGCGGGCATCGGCACCGGCGACGGCATCCTGCTGCGGGTGCTGATGTGGGCGGTGCTCACCGCCGTCGCCGCCGTGTTCCTGGTGCGCTACGCCGACCGGGTCCACCGCGACCCGTCCCGCTCGCTGGCCGAGCCGCTGGAGGAGGACGCGGAGCTGCGGGCCCGGGACGGGGCGGCCGAGCCGCTGACCGGCCGCCACAAGACCGTCCTCACCGTCTTCGGCGCGACCTTCGCCTTCATGATCTTCGCCGTCATCCCCTGGGCGGACCTGGGCGTGGCCTTCCTGCCGACCCTGGGCTGGTACTTCCCCGAGCTCGCCGCCCTGTTCCTGGTCGCCGCCATCGCGGTGGGACTCCTCGCCGGCCTCGGGGAGCGCACGACCTCGCAGGCGATCGTGTCGGGCGCCGGGGACTTCATGGGCGCGGCGCTGGTCATCATGCTGGCCCGCGGCGTCACCGTCATCATGAACAACGCCGCCGTCACCGACACCATCCTGCACCGGCTGCACGACGCGGTCTCCGGCACCTCCTCGGGCGTCTTCGCGGGGCTGATGTTCCTGGTGAACCTGCCCCTCGCCTTCCTCGTCCCGTCCTCCTCCGGACACGCCGCCCTGGCCATGCCGGTGCTCGCCCCGCTCGCGGACTTCGCCGGCGTCCACCGCGCGTTGGTGGTGACCGCCTACCAGTCGGCCTCCGGCTGGATCAACCTCGTCACCCCCACCTCCGCGGTGGTGATGGGCGGCCTCGCCCTGGCCAAGGTCCGCTACGACCGCTATCTGCGCTTCGTCGCGCCCCTGATGGGGGTGCTCCTCCTGCTCACCGTGGCGTTCCTCGCCACCGCGGCGGCCCTGGGCTGAGCCTTGCGGGGCGCCGGCCGGAGCCCGAGAGGGCCGTTCGGCCCTGCGTTCGAGAAGTGGTCGGGACCATTCGTCCCTGTCGGCGGCGTACCCGGCGATTGATCATGGTCCGGCGGCAGTCGGTCTGCCGCCGCCCGGGACACGTCCCGGGCAGAACAAGCAGATGGGGAGGCCCTGTCCGGTGGACACGGTGAGTGGTGACGAGTCGGCGGCCAAGGGGAGGCCCCCCGCGCCCGCGGAGGCGCCCGCGCGTGTGGAGGGCCCGGCGCGGGCGGAGCGCCCGACGTGGGTGGAGTGGCTGACGACCACCGACCACAAGAAGATCGGCACGATGTACCTGGTCTCGGCCTTCTTCTTCTTCGTCGTCGGCGGGGCCCTGGCCCTGGCGATGCGCGCCGAACTGGCCCGCCCCGGCACGCAGATCCTGTCGAACGAGCAGTTCAACCAGGCGTTCACGATGCACGGCTCGATCATGCTGCTGCTCTTCGCCATGCCGCTGTTCACCGGCTTCGCCAACTGGATCATGCCGCTGCAGATCGGGGCGCCCGACGTGGCCTTCCCCCGGCTGAACATGCTGGCCTTCTGGCTCTTCCTGTTCGGCTCGCTGATCGCGGCGGGCAGCTTCCTCACCCCGCAGGGCGCCCCGGACTTCGGCTGGTTCCTCTACGTACCGCTCTCGGACGCCACCCACTCGCCCGGCCTCGGCGCCGATCTGTGGATCATGGGCGTGGCGCTCTCCGGCTTCGGCAGCATCGCGGGCGCGGTCAACTTCATCACCACCATCATCTGCATGCGCGCCCCCGGGATGACGATGTTCCGGATGCCGATCTTCACCTGGAACGTGCTGCTCACCGCGGTGCTGGTGCTGCTGGTCTTCCCGGTGCTGGCCGCGGCGCTCTTCGCCCTGGAGGCGGACCGCAAGTTCGGCTCGCACATCTACGACCCGGCCAACGGCGGCGCGCTGCTGTGGCAGCACCTCTTCTGGTTCTTCGGCCATCCGGAGGTGTACATCCTGGCGCTGCCGTTCTTCGGCATCGTCTCCGAGGTCGTCCCGGTCTTCAGCCGCAAGCCGATGTTCGGCTACTTCGGCCTGATCGCGGCCACCATCGCCATCGCCGGCCTCTCGGTGACGGTGTGGGCGCACCACATGTACGTCACCGGCGGTGTGCTGCTGCCGTTCTTCTCCTTCATGACCTTCCTGATCGCGATACCGACCGGTGTGAAGTTCTTCAACTGGATCGGCACCATGTGGAAGGGCTCGCTCTCCTTCGAGACCCCCATGCTCTGGACCACCGGCTTCCTGGTGACGTTCGTCTTCGGCGGTCTCACCGGGGTCATCCTGGCCTCGCCGCCGCTGGACTTCCACGTCTCCGACTCGTACTTCGTCGTCGCCCACTTCCACTACACGCTCTTCGGCACCGTGGTGTACGCGATGTTCGCCGGCTTCCACTTCTGGTGGCCCAAGTTCACCGGCAGGATGCTGGACGAGCGGCTCGGCAAGATCACCTTCTGGACGCTCACCGCGGGCTTCCACCTGACCTTCCTGGTGCAGCACTGGCTGGGCGCCGAGGGCATGCCCCGGCGGTACGCGGACTACCTGGCCGCCGACGGCTTCACCGCGCTCAACACCCTCTCCAGCATCGGCTCGTTCCTGCTCGGCCTGTCCTTCCTGCCGTTCTTCTACAACGTCTGGAAGACCGCCAGGTACGGGAGGAGGGTGGAGGTGGACGACCCCTGGGGGTACGGGCGTTCGCTGGAGTGGGCGACCTCCTGCCCGCCGCCCCGGCACAACTTCACGGTGCTGCCCCGCATCCGGTCCGAGTCCCCGGCGTTCGACCTGCACCACCCGGAGGTCGCGCTCGTCGCCGCCGCTACGCCGGTCCCGGAGGCCGCCCCCGCCGGCGCCCTCGGGAAGGGGGCCGAGTGACCGGCTCCCCGGTGGTGCCGGTGCTGGGTCTCGCCGTCGTCACGGCCGCGGGGTGCGTCTGGTACGTGCCGTCCCTGGCCGACCTGCGGGCGGGCGCCGACCGGCCCGCCTCCCGCCGGCTCGCCGCCGCCGGGTGCCTCACCGGCTGGTCCTCGGCCGCCCTCCTGGCACCGCTGATCCTGCTGGCGCCCGGATGGGCGGTGCTCGCGGCGGCGGTGGCGGGCGCCGCGGCCACCGCCGTACTGCGCCTGGCCGCGCGGGCGGTGCGCCGGCGCGAGGAGCGGGAGGCCGCGGTCGACTGGGCGGCCCTGCGGCTGCCGGCCCCGCCCTCCGGCGGCCGGGACCGGGCCGGTTCGCCCGGCCGGGTGGCGGCCCGGCTGGGTCTGGCGCTCGCCGCCGGGGTGGCGCTAGTGCTGGGCGCGGCCGTCCTGGGAGCCGGGACGGCGGCGCTGCTGCTGGGACCGGCCGTTCCGCTGGCCGCGGTGGTCGTGGCGGCGGGGAACGCCCGGCGGCCCGGTGTCCGCCCGGCCGCGCACACCGCGGTCCCGGTCGCCGGCACCCGGAGCGTCCGGACGCCGAGGCGGCCGGGAGGCGCGGCACGGACCTGACGGACCCGCCACCCGCCGTGGCGGTGGCCGGCTGGGGGTTGACGGCGAGCTTGCGGGTGACGGCGAGGGCGAGACGGCCCGCCGCCGGTCAGACGATGTCCAGCACCTCGCTCACCGGGCGCCGCGGGGTCGCGGGGCTCTGCGGGCCGTAGCCGAGCCGGAGGAGTATCTGCGGGTATCCGGCGGGCGAGCGCGGGTCGCGTGCCATCCAGCGCAGCTCCGGCCATTCGAGCGCCTGGGAGTTCAGCGAGGTGGACAGGCCGTCCAGGGTCGCTCGCAGCAGGACCCGCTGGAGCGCCTGGCCGGCGCGCAGCCAGTCCGCGGGAGTGTCCTCGCGGGTGCCGAGGACGGCCAGGCACGGCGTCCGCTCGAACACCGCCGTCTCCCGTACGCCGTCGTCGCCCCCCGGGGCGAAGTCGCGGACCGCGGACCTGCCGTCGCGGGCCCGGGGGCCGAGGGCGCCGGCCGGGATGCCTTCGGTCGCCTCCTGCTCCTGGCCGGCCGTCCAGCGGGCGAGCTCCGCCCGCAGGCGCGGGGCGTCCCGTTCCGCGTGTTCGGCGTCCCACTGGAGCTCCGCCAGGTCGTTCAGCCGCTGCTGGTCCGCCACGTCGAGCCGGGCGCCCTCCCGCCGCGCGGCGGCCCTCAGCCCCTCCAGGACCGGTGCGGGCACCGCCTCGTCCCGGAACGGCTGCCGGCTGGTGCGCCGCCGCGCGATGCCGGGGTACAGCTCCGCCGTACCGTCGCCGGCCGCCCCGGAGCGGGTGAAGGTGACCGCGGCCAGGGTGCCGGGGGCGGTGGCGTCCGGCAGCAGGCGCGCGGAGGCCTCCCAGCCCGCGTGCGCCGCGGCGACGCGCAGGGTGAACAGGGCGGCGCCGCAGCCCAGGTGCGTACCCCTGCCCGAGGGGTCGGAGTGCGGCAGTGCCCGTGCCGGGTCCGCGGACAGCAGCAGTACGCCGTCGGCCGGGCGATAGCGGAACGTCCACGGCTGGGCGTTGTGCATCGACGGCGCCATGACGGCGTCGGCCACCCAGGAGGTCACCGGGTTCGTCTCGGGAGCGGCGTGGGCAGGCATCGCGGCCACCTCGGTTCGGAGGATCGGGAGGGAGGGGCGGGGGGTGGGTGTCCGGCGGCGCCGGGTGCGCGGCCGCCGTCCGGGCGGCCGCCCTTCCATCCTGCGCCGCTCGCGGCGGGCGGGGACAGGGCCGGGTGGGCCCCTCGGATGCGCCGTTGGTCCTCGCCGGGATCCCCCCTCCCCCCGACGGCCGAAGGGCCCTGGTGTCCCCGGGCGCAGTGGCCCGTCCGGGCCCAGGGCCCGGGACCTGCGGCCCTCCAGACCGTGGCCCGGTGCGGCGGATTCTGAGGTGGTCAGCGCGGCCTCGCCGCCCGAACCGGAGGTCATCACCATGTCCCGACACCTCACCGCAGGACTCGACGGATCGCGGGAGAGCGTCGCCGCGGCCCTGTGGGCCGCCCGTGAGGCGAGCCTGCTGGGCTGCTCCCTGCGGCTGCTCCACGTATGGGACCTGGTCCCGGAGACGTACCCGGTGCTCGCCGGAGCGGATGCCCGGCGGCTGTGGGCCGAGCGGGCCGAGTTCGACCCGCGTGAGGTGGTCCGGCGGATCCGCGCGGATCATCCGCAGCTGTCCGTCGAGACCGGGCAGTCGTGCGGCGATCCGGTACGGGAGCTGTGCGAGGCGGCCGAGGAAGCGGAGGTGCTGGTGGTCGGCTCGCGCGGGCTGGGCGCGTTCTCCGGTTTCGTGGTCGGCTCGGTCTCGCTGTCCGTGGTCGCCCGCAGCCGGCGTCCCGTGGTGCTGGTCCGGGCCGCCCCGGCGGGCGCGGAGGGCGCCGCCGGTGCCGCCTCCGGTGCTCCGGACGGCCGGGTGGTCGTGGGCGTGGACGCGACCCGGCCCGTGGACGAGGTCCTGGAGTACGCCTTCACCCACGCCGAGCGCCACGGCGCCGCCGTCCAGGCCGTGTACGCCTGGGCGCTGCCGACGGTGTGGACCCCGGAGCAGGCCGCCGCGGCCTACGCCCTCCGGGACGAGCTGGCGGATGTGCAGCAGGCGCTGGTGGAGGAGGTGCTGGAGCCGTGGCAGCGGAAGTTCCCCGAGGTCGCGGCCACGGCCGTGGCGGTCCCCGGGAGGTCGGCGGCCGAGCTGCCCGCGGCTGCCGAGGGCGCCGGGCTGGTGGTGGTGGGCCGCCGTGACCGCGCGGCCCGGCTGGGCACCCACATCGGCTCGGTGACCCACGCGGTGCTGCACCACTGCGCCGCGCCGGTGGCCGTGGTGCCGCACGTCTGACGTCCGGACCTTAAGGGCCGGTGGTCCCGGCGCCCGGGACCACCGGCCTCGGGGCGGTGCCCCGTTCGCCCCGCGGCGGGAGGGGCGGTGGCCGACACAGTAGTCATGTACACGCAAGCGACGTCCTCGACGGACGCCGCGGACTCGACGGAAGGAGATCCGCCATGGCCCTGCACCGGGACTCGGCCCCTCGACTGCACTGGACGAACGGCTTCGGCCCCGTCCCGAAGGACGGCACCTCCACGGAGGCGATCGGGCGGGAAGCCGGCGGAACCGCGGCCCTGGCCCGTACGGCGGCCGCGGCCCGGCTGCTGACGGCTTCCACCTTCCTGTGGGCCTTCGCCGACAAGGCGTTCGGCTGGGGCTACGCCACGCCCGCGGGCCGGGGCTGGATCGACGGGGGCTCACCGACTCGGGGCTTCCTCAGCGGTGTCGCGGCGGGCCCGCTGGAGAGCGTCTTCCACGCCTGGGCGGGCGCGTGGTGGGCGGACTGGCTGTTCATGCTGGGACTGCTCGGTATCGGGGCCGCGCTGGCGAGCGGGGTGGCGCTGCGGATCACCGCGGTCGCCGGAACGGTCATGATGGCGCTGATGTGGGCCGCCGAGTGGCCGCCCGCACGCCACCTCTCCGACGGCGCGCCGAGCATGTCGACCAACCCGCTGGTGGACTACCACGTGCTCTACGCCGCGCTGCTGGTGGTCCTCGCGGTGGCGGGCGCGGGCCGCACCTGGGGCCTGGGGCGCTGGTGGGAGCGCTTGCCGCTGGTGCGCGGGCACCGCTGGCTGCGCTGACCGCGCTCGCGGGGAGGGGGACGACACGGGAGAACGCCGGGAGGGGCGGCCGACGACGGCCGCCCCTCCCGGCGTCTCGCCAGGCCCTCACCCCGCCGCCGGCCGGGCCCGGCCGGGCCCATCGGTCGACTGCCGCAGGAGCCGGGCCCCCGGACGCGCCGCCGCCCTCAAGTCCGGCGATGCGCGCTTACGCGGGGGCGACGCGGACGAAGCGTTCCGCCGTGTGCAGGTCCTCCTCGATCAGCCCTACCGCGTCCCGCATGCGGGGCAGGATCTCCTCGCGGCACTCGTCCAGGGTGCGGCTGCCGCTGTGCAGGGCGACGTTGCAGGCGGCGACGGCGCGGCCGGCCCGGTCTCGGACAGGTACGGCGAGGGAGCGCAGACCCGCCTCCAACTCCCCGTCGACCAGGCAGTATCCGGCGGCGGCCGTCGCGGCGAGGGCCGCTTCCAGGTCGCTGCGGCGGGTGAGGGTGCGCGGGGTCAGGGCGGCCGGCTCGATACGGGCGAGGCGGGCGGTGCGTTCGGCCGGGGGCAGGTCGGCCAGCAGGACGCGGCCCAGGGAGGTGGCGTAGGCGGGCAGGCGGGTGCCGACGGTGAGGTTGACGTTCATGATCCGGCGGGTCGCCGCGCGGGCGGTGTACTGGACGGTGGTGTCGTCCAGGACGGCCAGGGAGGCGGACTCCCCGACCTGACCCGACAGCCGGCGCAGATGGGGTTCGGCGAGCTGGGCCAGGGTGGTGCCGGCGAGCAGGGGGTAGCCCAGGTCCAGCACTCGCGGAGTGAGCCGGTGCGCGCGGCCTTCGGTGGCGACGTAGCCGAGGTGGGCCAGGGTGATCAGCGCGCGGCGGGCGGTGGCGCGGGAGAGGCCGGTGAGCTCGGCGACGGCGCTGAGGGTCAGCGGGCCCTGGCCGTCGAAGGCGGTGACGACGGTCAGCCCGCGCGCCAGGGACTCGACGAACAGCGGTCCCCGATCCTGCTTGGAGGCGGTCGTCCAGGAGGCGAGTGACCCGCCGGCGGGCACCGGGGGCCGGTCCGGCGCGCGGGCGACGTGCTCGGCCATCTCGCCGGCGGCGGCCCGCAGCCGGGGCAGCAGACGGGCCCGGAGCGCGGCGGCGCTGTGGCGGCTGGTGTGGCTGACCACGCTGAGCGCGCAGGGGGTGGAGCCGGCGGGCAGCGGGAGGGGCACGGCCAGGGCGACGAGCCCGGGCTCGATGAGCTGGTCGTCGAGCACCCAGCCGTCCGTGCGGGCGGCTGCCGCGCGGTCGCGGAAGTCCCGCTCGGGCGGCCCCGGGCGGTGCGGCAGGAAGGGGAAGGCGTCTGCGTACGGGTCGTCCGCCTGCCGTGATCGCCAGGCCGTCCACTGCCCGGGGCTCCAGCCGGCGGCGAACAGCGGTCCGGGGGCGGTCCGTTCGGCCGGCAGCCGGTCGCCGATGCGGAAGCTCAGCGCCATGGCGCGGCGCCGGGTGGCCTGGTGGATGAAGCGGATGGCGTCGCCGTCGGGGACGGCCAGGGAGACGGACTCGTCCAGGTCGTCGGCCAGCCGGTCGGCGCGCTCGCGCAGCAGCTCGGGCAGCCGCAGCGCGTCCAGGTAGGCGTTGCCCAGCTCCATCAGCCGGGGGGTGAGGGCGACCTGCCGGCCCTCCAGGCGTACGTAGTCCATGACGGCGAGGGTGCCGGCGGCGCGGTCCACGCTGGAGCGGGCCAGCGCGGTGGCGCGCTGGAGGCCGCTCAGGCTCAGCGTGCCACCGGCCTCGCTCAGGGCGCGCAGCACGGCGAGGCCGCGCGTGAGCGGGGCGACGGCCTCGGCCGGCACGGCCTCCGGGGCGGTCACAAGCGACGGCATAACGACTCCAAGCAGGCACGACCGGGCTGAACGCACCTTTTCAGGGCCATTGACAGGCGCGCAAGCCGATGGGCAGACTCACGGGCGAGTCTCGCGAACAATATTTCACCACGCGAACACACAAGGAGTCATCCATGGACAAGGTGGTCGCTTCGGCGGCGCTCGCCGTGGCCGACGTGCCCGACGGCGCGACGGTCGCGGTCGGCGGCTTCGGCCTCAGCGGTGTGCCGAACGTGCTGATCGGGGCCCTCCACGACCAGGGCACCACCGGGCTCGGGGTGGTCTCCAACAACTGCGGCGCCATGGACTCCGGGCTGGCCGTGCTGCTGGCCGCGGGACGGATCGCCCGGGTCACCGGCTCCTACATCGGCGCCAACAAGGAGTTCGCCCGCCAGTACCTGGCGGGCGAACTGGAGGTCGAGCTGATCCCCCAGGGCACCCTGGCCGAACGGCTGCGTGCCGGGGGCGCGGGCATCCCCGCGTTCTACACCCCGGCGGGGGTCGGCACCCTGGTCGCCGAGGGCGGGCTGCCCTGGCGCTACGACGGCTCCGGCGGCGTCGCCCTGGCCTCGCCGCCCAAGGAGGTGCGCACCTTCGACGGCACCGACCACGTCCTGGAGCGCGGTATCCGCACCGACTTCGCCCTGGTCCGGGCGGCCCGGGGCGACCGCCACGGCAACCTGGTCTTCAACAAGTCCGCCCGCAACTTCAACCCGCTGGCGGCCATGGCGGGGCGGATCACCGTCGCCGAGGTCGAGGAGCTGGTCGAGCCGGGCGGGATCGACCCCGACCAGGTCCATCTGCCGGGCATCTTCGTGCAGCGCGTGGTGGCCCTGACGCCCGAGCAGGCCGCGGACAAGAAGATCGAACAGGTCACCGTGAGCGACCGGAAGGAGCAGGGCTGATGGCCTGGACCCGGCAGGAGATGGCCGCGCGGGCGGCCGCCGAGCTGCACGACGGCGAGTACGTCAACCTCGGCATCGGACTGCCCACCCTCATCCCCAACCACCTGCCCGAGGGCGTCCACGTCACCCTGGAGTCCGAGAACGGCATCCTGGGCACCGGCTCCTACCCGTACGCCGAGGATGTCGACCCGGACCTGATCAACGCGGGCAAGGAGACCGTCACCGTCCTGCCCGGCGCCTCCTTCTTCGACTCCGCGCTCTCCTTCGGCATGATCCGCGGCGGGCACATCGACACCGCCGTGCTGGGCGCCATGCAGGTCTCGGCCCGGGGCGACCTCGCCAACTGGGCGGTGCCCGGCAAGCTGGTCACCGGCATCGGCGGGGCGATGGACCTGGTGCACGGCGCCCGCCGGGTCATCGTCATCATGACCCACACCGCCAAGGACGGCAGCCCCAAGATCGTCCGAGAGTGCACCCTGCCGCTGACCGGCCGGGCCTGCGTGGACCGGATCATCACCGACCTGGGCGTCCTGGACGTCACCGACAGCGGGCTGCTGCTGGTCGGATGCGCCCCCGGGGTGAGCCCGGCGGACGTCCTCGCCCGCACCGACGCCCCGGTACGGATCGCCGACCCCGCCCCCGTACCCACCGCCGCCCCCGACCCCGACCCCGCCCCCGTACCCGCCCCCGAGCGGAACCCCGCATGAGGCCCGGCACCCGCGCCGTCTACCTCGTGGACGCCGTCCGCGGCGCCGGCGAGGAGAACCGCGGCGTCGGCCGGATGGCCGCCCTGCACACCGAGCCCGGTCAGAGCGCCTTCGACACCCGACTGCGGATCGCCCGGCTCGACCGCATCGCCGCCTCCCCCCACGCGGAGGCGGAGCCGGCGGCGAACTACACGGGGCTGCCCCTGCCGTGACCGGGCCCGCTCCCCCGCCGGGCGTACGCGCCACCGCGTCGGCGCCCCGCGGTCGGGCGCCGGGGGTGCGGTGGACCCGGCGGCCTCCGGCGGAGGCCCGGCTCGGCCCGCGCACCGGCACGCGCGTCCTGTGCCTGCTGTTCACCGCGGCGATCAGCCTGCTCGGGGTCGGGCTCGGCCTCTCCCCGCACACCGCGACCGCGTCGCCCTCGCCCTCGCCACCACGGACGCGTCGCACTGGACACCCGTCCCGGTCATGCCCGCACCTTCCGCCTGCTGCTGCCCGAACCCCGGGGCGACGAGAGCTGCTCCGCCGGGCATGCGGCGACCCGCTCAGTCGCGGGCCTGGCCGAGGTCGTAGAAGGCGGTGCCGCCCACGGTGACGCGCTGGTAGGTCCGCTCGACCCAGGCGGTGATCTGCGCGGCGGTGCCGCTGCCGCCGAAGGCGCCGTTCCGACGGCCCTCGGTGCCCCGGTCCGGGGCGCCGCCCGTGCCGCCGCCGGCGATGAGGTAGTGGATCCGGCCCTGGGCCACGTACTGCTGGAACTGCTCCAGTGTGGGGGAAGGGTCGGTGCCGCTGAAGCCGCCGATCGCCATGACCGGTTCGCCGGTGGCGAGCTGGTAGGTCGCCGCGTTCTGTGAGCCGACGGAGGCGGCCGCCCAGGTGTAGTCGTCGGCGTCACGTCGCAGGAGTTCCTTGGCCTGGGAGCTGACCTGGGCGCCGTTGAGCATGGCGCCCACCCCTGCTCGGCCGGCCCCCGGTCCTCCCTCGGGCTGCCCCGGCCCCGTGCCCGCGCCGGGCGGCGACCCTTCGGGCGTCTGCGCACCGGGACTGCCGGGGCCGGGAGGCTGGGCGCCGCCGGGGATCCGGCCGGCGGGCGGGCCCATCTTGCTGGCCCCCGCCGGGCCGGCCGTGACGATGGATCCGCTGTGCCCGGTGCTCAGGGTGGTGGCGGTGTAGGCGGCCGGCCCTGCCAGGCAGGCCGCCAGGGCGAGCGCGGCCGTCAGCCCGACCCGCCACCGGACCGCCCGGACGGGCAGCAGCAGGGCGGCTCCCGCGACCAGTGCGCCGACCGCCACGGCCCACCGCAGCCACGGCAGGTAGTCCGGGGTGCGGCTGAGCAGCACGAAGGACCAGGCGCCCGTCGCGGCCACGGTGAACGCGAGGACACCCCTGGCGGCGATGTGCGAGCGCTCCTCCCACAGCACGGCGACGCCCATGCCGACGAGGGCGGCGATGTACGGGGCCAGGGCCACGGTGTAGTACTCGTGGAAGATGCCCGCCATGAAGGAGAAGACGGCGGCCGTCATCACCAGGGACCCGCCCCACGCGAGGAACGCGGCCCGCGCCGTGTCGGTGCGTGCGGCCTTCCTGGTCACCACCAGGCCGGCGAGCAGGAGGAGCAGGGCGGCCGGCAGCAGCCAGGCGATCTGCCCGCCGACGGCGGTGTCGAAGAGGCGGGCCGGGCCGCTGCCCCCGCCGAAGGCGCCCCCGCCGGGACCGCCGCCGCGGCCACCGCCGAAACTGCCGGTCTCCTCGCCGTTGAGGCGCCCCAGTCCGTTGTAGCCCAGGGTGAGTTCGAGGAAGGAGTTGTTCTGGGAACCGCCGACGTACGGGCGCGAGGCGGCGGGCCACCACTCGACGATCGCCACCCACCAGCCCCCGGCGACGACCATGACCGCACCGGCTGCCAGCAGCTGGACCAGGCGCCGACGCGGCCGCACCGGAGCGCACACCGCGTAGAGCAAGGCGAGCGGCGGCACGATCAGCAGGGCTTGCAGGGTCTTGGTCAGGAAGGCCAGACCCAGCGCGGCCCCGGCCCAGGCCAGCCACCTGGTGCGGCCGTCCTCCATCGCACGCAGCACGCAGTACAGAGCCACCACCGTCAGCAGCGCGAGCAGGGCGTCGGGGTTGTTGAAGCGGAACATCAGCGCCGCCACCGGCGTCAGCCCGAACACCGCCACGGCCAGCAGTCCGGCCGGTGCGCTGAAGCGGCGGCGCACCGCGGCGTACAGGACCGCGGCCGTGGCGGTGGCCATCAGCACCTGCGGCACGAGGATGGACCAGGAGCTCAGACCGAAGAGGCGGACCGACAGCGCCATGGGCCACAGGGCCGCGGGCGGTTTGTCGACGGTGATGGCGTTGCCGGCGTCGAGGGAGCCGAAGAACCAGGCCTTCCAGCTGCCGCTGCCCGCCTGCACGGCGGCCGAGTAGAAGGAGTTGGCGTACCCGGAGGCCGAGAGGTTCCACAGGTAGGCGCAGGTGGTGAGAGCGAGCAGGACCAGCAGGGCCGGCCTGGCCCACGCGGCGTCCTCGGGGCGGCCCCGCCACAGGCGCACCCGCAGGGGCGGCCGGGTCACGCCGGGCGTGCTGCCGTGCCCGGGGCGGGTGCGCCGCCAGGGGCGGCGCGCCCCGGCGTCGGCGGGCGCCGCTGCCGAGGCGCTGGGGTGAGTGGTCATCGGATGGTCTCCTGGCGGTCCGTGGGGTACGTCTCGCGGCCGGCCGCGGCCGGTCCGGCAGCGCGGTGCGCCGGAGCCGCGGGGGCGTCGGGGGCGGGGTGGGCCTGTCGCGCGCGCCGGTCGGGGAAGACCCAGGCGCGCAGGAGCAGGAAGCGCAGGACGGTGGCCGCCAGGTTCGCCACGATCAGTACCGCCAGTTCGGTGCCGTGCGCGTGGCGTGGGTCGGCGGCGTCGAGCGCGGCCAGGGAGCCGCTGGTGAGCGCCAGCCCGATGCCGAAGACCACCAAGCCCTGCGCCTGGTGGCGTACGGCCCGGGTCCGGCCGCGTACCCCGAAGGTCAGGCGCCGGTTGGCGGCGGTGTTGGCGACCGCGGAGACGAGCAGGGCGAAGGCGTTGGCCGCCTGGGCGGAGACCCCGGTGCGGAAGAGCGAGTACAGCAGCAGGTAGAAGAGCGTGGACAGTGCGCCGACCACGCAGAACCCGAGCAGCTGGCGGGCCAGTCCGCGGGGCACCCCGGCCACCCGCTGGTCGCGCGGATCGTCGCCGAAGGGGCGGGCGAGGCGATCCAGCGGCAGGGTCCCCGCCGCCAGGGCCCGGCCCACCCGCCACACGCCCCTGAGGTCCTCGATCGCCGTCGCGCGGATGTCCACCGAGGAGTCCGGGTCGTCGACCCAGTCCACCGGCACCTCGTGGATGCGCAGACCGGCGCGCTCGGCCAGGACCAGCAGCTCGGTGTCGAAGAACCAGCCGGTGTCCTCCACCAGCGGCAGCAGCCGCCGCGCCACATCGCCCCGTATGGCCTTGAACCCGCATTGGGCATCGGAGAACCGGGCCTGCAGGGAACCGCGCAGGATGAGGTTGTACGCGCGCGAGACGGCCTCGCGCTTGGGTCCGCGCACCACCCGTGCGGTCCGGCTGAGGCGGGTGCCGATGGCCAGGTCGGAGTGGCCGGAGATGAGCGGGGCGACCAGCGGGAGCAGCGCGTTCAGGTCGGTGGACAGGTCCACGTCCATATAGGCCAGGACCGGCGCGGCGGAGGTGCTCCACACCGTACGCAGGGCACGTCCCCGGCCCTTTCGGTCCAGGCGGGTGTACACCACGGCGTCCAGCTCCCTGCTCAGCCGGCTCCCGATGGTGCCGGTGGCGTCGGTGGAGGCGTTGTCCGCGATCGTCACCCGGAACGGGTAGGGGAACGTGCGGGCGAGATGGCCGTGGAGCCGGCGGACGCAGGGTTCGAGGTCGTCCTGCTCGTTGTGGACGGGGACGACGACGTCCAGGACGGGTGTGCCCGCCGTGCCATGAGGCCGTCTCGTGCTCACGAGCAGGTGGTCTCGCCGCGGCAGCGGCCCGGATGGGGGCTGGGAGGATCGAGGCTCGATTGGCATGCCGTCGACCCTCCCCGTCCCCCCTGTCACCGCGGTGTGCTGAGCCTGTGGTCCGCCTGTGAGTCCACGGCGGGCGATCTCACGGACGGGCGTCCGTAGACGTCCGTGGACATCCGTGGACCACGTCACACGGTCTGCCGTGATCCTGGGCCAAGGCATGCCGGGGTGGATCCGGATCAGGCGCCGAGGGAGGGCAGGTCGAGGGTGAACACGGTCTGCCCCGGCGCGCTCTCCACGGCCGTGCTGCCGCCGTGGGCGGTGACGACCGCGCTGACGATCGCCAGACCGAGCCCCGTGGAGCCGCTGGCGCGCGAGCGGGAGGTGTCACCTCGCGCGAACCGCTCGAAGACGTGCGGCAGCACCTCCGCCGGGATACCGGGCCCGTCGTCCCGCACCTGGATCAGCACCCGCGGGCCCCGGGTGCGCATGCGGACGGTGACGCTGGTGCCGGGCGGCGTGTGGCTGCGGGCGTTGGCCAGCAGGTTGACCAGGACCTGGTGCATGCGCTGCGCGTCGGCCCGCACCCGCGGTTGCGGTTGTGCCGGATCAGGCAGGTCGAGGTGCCAGCGGTGGTCCGGCCCGGCGGCGCAGGCGTCGGCGACCGCGTCGGCGATCAGCGGACCGGGATCGGTGTCCTCGAAGAACAGCGGCCGACCCGCGTCGAGACGGGCCAGCAGGAGCAGGTCGTCCACCAGTCCCGTCATCCGCTTCGCCTCGGACTCGATTCTGCCCAGCCCGTGCCGGGTGTCGGGGCCCAGGGCCTCCCCGCTGCGCCCGGTCAGCTCGGCGTAGCCGCGGATGGAGGCCAGCGGGGTACGCAGTTCATGGCCGGCGTCGGCGACGAACTGCCGTACACGCGTCTCACTGCGGTGGCGTGCCTCCAGGGCGGAGTGGATGTGGTCCAGCATGCGGTTGAGCGCTGCCCCGACCTGCCCGACCTCCGTGGCGGGGTCGGCCTCGGCGGTGGACAGCCGTTCGTCGAGCGCCACCTCACCGCGGTGCAGCGGCAGCTTCGCGATCCGGGTGGCGGTGGCCGCGACGCGGCGCAGCGGGCGCAGCGCGACGGTGACCATCGCCGTGGCGGCGATGCCGGCGGCCGTCAGACCCGCACCGGCCACGGAGAGCTCTGTCACGATCAGCGTACGGATCGTGCTGTCGGCCTCGGCGGAGGGCCGGCCCACGACATAGGCGCCGCGCAGGCCGTCGGCGTACTGGACGCGGTAGTCCCCCAGCCCGGGCAGGGACACGGTGTGCACTCGGCCGTCGCGGGGTACGCCGTCCAGCGCGTCGAGCTGGCCTCGGTCCAAGGGCGTGCCCTGCGTGCGCGGGCCCGCGGAGCCGGACTGCTCCGTGTTCACCTCCCCGTCCGCGACCCGGGCCTTGCCTTGGTCGTCCTCGGCCAGGCGCCCGCCCACCGTCCCGGCGGTCGCGCCCCGGGTGACGAAGTCGAACGGGTCCGCCGGTCCCGGCTGGAGGGCGTCGCGCCCCTCGGACGCGGGGCCGCCCGGCGCGGGCGGGGGTCCTGCCGCCCGTACGGCGATCTGCCCCACCTGGTCGTCCAGCTGGCGGTAGAGGTAGGAGCGCAGGGCGATGGTGGTGACGGATCCGATCACCACGGCGACCACCGCGATCAGCGCGAGGCAGAAGACGACCAGTCTCCTGCGCAGCGGCCACGGCCGAGCCCGCCGACCACTGCCCCGCCGCTGATCCGCCCGCCTTCCCCGTACCCCACGCGGGGGCGATACGGGCCGGGCGGCCCGCGCCGTGTTCACGGTGTCGATGGGGCCGGTTTGATCAGGTATCCGGCACCGCGTCGCGTGTGGATCATGGGCTCCCGGCCCGCGTCGATCTTGCGCCGCAGGTAGGAGATGTACAGCTCGACGATGTTGGCCTGGCCGCCGAAGCCGTAGTTCCACACCCGGTCCAGGATCTGCGCCTTGCTCAGCACCCGGCGCGGATTGCGCATGAGGAAACGCAGCAGCTCGAACTCCGTCGCCGTCAGATGGACCGGCTCCCCGCCCCGGTGCACGTCATGGCTGTCCTCGTCCAGACTCAGGTCACCGACCCGGAGGACGGATCGGCTGTGCCGGTCGCTGAGCCCGCTGCGCCGCATCAGCCCGCGGAGGCGGGCCACCACCTCCTCCAGGCTGAACGGCTTGGTGACGTAGTCGTCACCGCCGGCTGTGAGCCCGGCGATCCGGTCCTCCACCGCGTCGCGCGCCGTGAGGAACAGCACCGGAACCTCCGGCAGGTCGTCCCGCATCCGGCGCAGCACCGTCAGACCGTCCATGTCGGGCAGCATCACATCCAGGACGACCGCGTCCGGCCGGAACTCACGCCCCGCACGCAGCGCCCCCACGCCGTCCCCGGCGGACCGGACCTGCCAGCCCTCGTAGCGCAGAGCCATCAGGAGCAGTTCCGCGATCGACGGTTCGTCGTCCACGACGAGCACCCGGGCGGCACCGCCGTCCGGCCTGAGAAGTTCGGTACGGCCCTCGGGCATGGACTCGCTCATGGGACCAGGCTGACCGGACGGCGTAAGAGGCGCCTTGCCACCGCCTGTGAATCACCTGAGAATGCGCTACGGCCCCTCAAGGGCTCAGGTCGGTCTCCGCCTGGCCCGTGCGGGCGTCACAGGGGTAGGAGACGTGCTGGTGGATCATGGCCCACGCGCCGTCGCGGTGCTGGAGCACCCGGGTGCCCCGGGACCAGGACTCCGCCACGGTGCCGTCGGCCGCCTGGGCGGTCATGCGGTTCAGGCCCCAGACGACGGCCAGGTCATCGCGAACCAGCACGCGCATGTCGGGCACGTCCCAGGTGACGGTGCCCTCGGCCGAGTCCAGGCCCTGCCGGCACACCTCGCGCACCCGGTCGCGGCCCACGTACTGCAAGGGGGCGTCGTGCTCGTAGGAGACGACGTCCTCCGCGATGAAGCGCATCACGCCCTCCAGATCCTTCGCCGCGGTGCGTTCGAACCAGTGGTCGTGCACGGCGCGGACCTGGGCCTCGCTCCCGCCTTGAGCCTCGGCGCCGCCGCCCTCGGGGTCGGAGCCGCTCAGGTCGGGGAAGGAGTGGTGCTCGTGCGCGACCACCCAGCGGCCCGCCTCCTTGCGCAGCCCCAGGGTCAGCCGCATCCGGAAGCCCGGCCGGGCGGCGAGTTCCTCCTCGGTGCCGCACCGCACGAGTGCGGCGGCGAACGCGACGTCCTCGCTCGCGGTGATGTCCAGTTCCTCGATGTCGAAGACGGCTCCTCGGGCCTGCCATTCGAAGAACGGCGGCCAGACCTCCCGGTAGGCGTCGGCGCCCCGCACACCCTCGTAGGGCGGCGGGACGTCGAACATCACGATGTCCTCGGCATGGTCCTCCACCACGGTCTCGATGTGCCCCTGATGGACTGCCTGAGCCCATCGTTCGATCAGCGTCCGGATCTGCTCGCCGTCGCTCCGCATGCTTCTCGGTCCTCCCACTCCCGGCCGCACGCCTCGCTGACGTGCATCGATGTACCGTCCCCTGACCGTGCCGGCCCGGACGCGAGGCGCCTCGCAACGGACCGCTCGGCATCCTGGGACGCGCGGTACAGGAAGGAGACCCTCCCGGCCCGCGAAACTCATCGGGGCACAACCGCCGAGCCGACGGCCGGCACGCGCACGGTGCAGCCCCCGTCACCGCGCGTCATCCACGGGGGGCGGCGCGGCCAGGGCGAGCCTCCGAGCCCGTGGCTTGTTCGATGCCGGCGTCGAGACGCGGAACGGACGAATGCGGAAAACTGACGGCACGTCAGACGATCGCACGAGGGGGAAGCGATGGCGCGCCACGAGCGTCCATTGGACAGCGGGGACAGTGCGGAGCTGCGTTTCGCGGCAGCTCTGCGGTGCCTGCGCCAGAAGGCCGGCAATCCCACCTACCGGGTGCTGGCCCAGCGCGCCCACTACTCCGTCACCGCCCTGTCCAGCGCGGCCGCGGGCCGTGCCCTGCCCTCGCTCTCCGTCACCCTCGCCTATGTCCGCGCCTGCGGAGGCGACGTGGACGAGTGGGAGCGGCTGTGGCGCGAGGCCGCCGCTCAGCTCGCCGACGCCGCCCAGGCGGACCGGGCGACGGACGACGGTGCCGACGACGCCGCCGCGCCGTACCCGGGACTGTCCGCGTTCCAGCCGGATGACGCCAAGCGGTTCTTCGGGCGGGAGGAGCTGACGGGTGACTTGGCCGACCGCCTGTCGCGGCGGCGGTTCGTGGCGGTCTTCGGCGCCTCCGGTTCGGGCAAGTCCTCCCTGCTGCGGGCCGGACTGCTGCCCCGGCTGCGCGCCGATGCCCACCGGGGGCTCGTGGTGCTCCTCACGCCGGGTCCGCATCCGCTGGAGGAGTGCGCGGTCAGGCTGGCCACACCGGCCGGGACCACCGCCGGGGCGTTGCAGGCGGACATCGCGGCCGATCCGGCCAACCTGCACCGGCTGGCGCGGCAGATCCTGGCCGAGCGGCCGTCGGTGAAGGCACCCACCGGAGTGACGATCACGGCATCCGCCGAGGGCTGCATCGCCGACGCCGAGCGCACTCTCCACGGCGACCTGCCGGACTGGTTCCGCGTCAAGGTCATCACGACGAACCTGCGCCCAGTACGGAAGGTGCGGGTGCGCCAGGATCGGCGGTACACGGAGGCCGTGCGCCAGTGGGCCGCCTGTATGCGCGCGGCAGGCCGCCTGTACGGGAGTCCCGAGGAGTCGCGCCGGGCGGCGGTCCTCCTCCATGAGCGGCTGCCAGTGGCCGAGGCCGACGCGGCGGAGACCGCGCGGCCCGTGCACGGCCCCGCCTCAGCCGGTGGTGGCGGCGGACGAGCTCGACGAAATCCAGCTCGGCAGGCGCCAGTTCGCCCTCACGACCGAGCAGCCGACGGGTCAGGGACCCCAGCTGAAGGGGACCGGGCAGGAGATCGGGCGAACGCCCGCCCCTCTCCCAGCGGTCGAGGTCGTGGCGCTGATGAGCGTCTCATGGGCCAATTCAGCCGTCTGCGGCCCGTCCTCCTGCCCGTGCAGCACCAGCAGCCGGCGCTCGGCCAGCGACCGGGCGATCCGCCACCACACCTAGCCCGCCCCGTCTCATTGGCCTCGTACGCCGATGTGCGGGCATAGCCGGCCGAGAATCCGGCTTCGGCGGCGGGCTCCTCAGCACCGACGGCGTCCTGGTTCGCACGGTTGGCGGCGTCGCGCGCGGCCGCCGAGGACACCCTGGCGTTCCTGGCGCTGCTTTCGGCGCGATCCACCTCTGTGGCATAGCCTGCTGCGGCCTTGGCGCTCTTGGCCGCCTCTGCTTTGGCGTTCTGCACGTCAGCTGCGGCGTTGTTGACCTCGGCGGCCGTGGCAGCGATCCACCGGTTCTGCTGCGCCTTGGCGGCGATGCCTTCACCCTCGGCGATGAGGCGTTCGAGTTGGGCGATAGGCGTGGAGGCCAGCTGATCCTTTCGGTCGGCCATGAACTGATCCGCCTGGACGACGGAGTGGACCTCGTCGGCCGGTGCACTCAGAGCGATCTTGGCTCAGCCTTGACCTCGGGCCCGCCGTCGTTGAACAGCTTGGTGGCCGTCGCTCGCTCATCGCTGTTGCGCGGCGCTGTACTGCGTGTTCTTGAGGAAGGTGAGCAGAGCCTGCGTGCTGCCGTTGGCGAGGGCCTTCTTCGCCTGATCCTTCAGGCTGGCGCCACCGTCGTTGGCGAGCTTGGTGATCTCCGCGCGATAGTAGGTCTCTGCGACCTGGTACTGACCGGAAGCGTAGAAATCTGCTACCTGCTGGTCGGTGCCTTGCAGCGCCTCCGTGGCCGCAGTGCGCACGGCCTCATAGGGCTGTTAGGGGCTGTTTGAGGTTCGGATCTGTGCGAGGGCCGGTGGGGTGCTGGTCGGAGCTGGCAGAACTCGGGTGTGGCGCGTTTTGACGTGACGGATACCGAGTGGGCTTTGATCGAACCGCTGTTGCCGGTGGCGGCCACCGGGCCGTTGCCGGGACGGGTGCGGGCCAGTTCAACGGGGTGCTGTGGCGGTTTCGTACCGGGAGTGGCTGGCGTGATGTTCCAGAGCGGTACGGGCCGTGGTCCACGATCTACTGCCGGTTCGGCAACTGGGCCAGGGCTGGGGGGGTTCCAGGCACTGATGGACGCGTTGATCGCCGAGGCCACCGCGCGGGGACAGGTCGGCCTGGAACTGGTCAGCGTGGACTCCACGATCGTGCGGGCGCACCAGGAATCGGCGGGGTTGGCAGTGGCCGGGGAGACCCTAGATGCCCTGGAGCAGGCCCTGACCGAGGAAAAGGGGGCTCCGCTTCCCCGGCAACCGCCCGTGCTGTGGGTGATCCGGCAAGGACTGGTGCGGCGGATGTACGGACACGCCGGGCCCGGACCGGGCCGCAGCACTACGGCGTCGCAGGACCAGGGCGGATGCCGCCGGGCTCGGCCGGTCCCGAGGCGGGCTGAGCAGCAAGATCCATGCAGCCGTCGAGACGACGGGACTGCCCCTGGCGTTCGTCCTGACCCCAGGCCAGGCCGCGGACTGCCCCCAGTTCCAGACGGTGCTGAACAAGATCCGCGTCCCTGGGCCGACCGGCCGCCCCCGCGCCCGGCCGGACACGGTGGCCGCAGACCGGGCCTACTCCTCCCAAGCCAACCGGGCCTACTTACGTCGGCGCCACATCAAAGCAGTGATCCCGGAGAAGATCGATCAGCAGGCCAACAGGAAGAAGAAGGGCCCGGCCGGCGGACGGCCGGTCACCTACGACCCCGAACGCTACAGACAGCGCAACACCGTCGAACGCCGCTTCCAGAAGATCAAGACCTGGCGCGGACTGGCCACCCGCTACGGCAGGACTCCCGACAGCTACGAGGCCGGGCTCCACCTCCGCGGCTCGATCATGTGGCTGAAGCTCCTCACCTCAACCACATGATCCGAATCTCGAACAACCC
>NZ_JALPTH010000015.1 GCF_023218175.1 Streptomyces lichenis
TGTCCACTACGTTAGACCATTTCCTCTGCCGATTCATAATCGAGTCGGCGAGAACAGAATCCGCGCATGACGGAAACCGCCCTCAAGAGAGGTGGTAGATTGCTGTGGTGGGTTTTGCCGCCCCAGGGGTGCACGAACGGCACGCCCTGCTCTTGCGGCTTGGTCGACACTAGGCGGTCGCGCCTGCCAAGTCAAGCCCTGTCAAGACCTCCGTCGGCGCGGAGTGTGCGCCCGGTAGGGACTGACCGTGGAGTCGCCGTCGATCCAGAAGCGCCAGGGGTGGGCCGCGCCCTCCCCGCCGACCCCGGTGCGCGGGCCGCTGCTCACCTGGTCAGGCAGTACGGGGGCACCGGTGAGAACGGCGAGGGGAGAGTCCGGGCCGGCGCAGGTGTCGGTGCCGTCGAGGGTGCGGTCGACGTCCAGCGCGGTGGCCAGACGGGCCGGGCCTTTGGCCAGTTCCTTGTCCGACCGGGCCGAAACCCGCCGCTTACGCGCGAGCTCCTGGCCGACGCGTACCTCCCCGGCACGGAGGAGGACACCGCTCGCCCGGTCCTCGGGGCCGCAGACCAGGTTCAGGCAGTGCCACATCCCGTAGGTGAAGTAGACGTAGGCGTGGCCGGGCGGGCCGAACATGACGGCGTTGCGGGCAGTGCGGCCCCGGTAGGCGTGCGAGCCGGGGTCGTCCTCACCCGCGTACGCCTCCACTTCGGTGAGCCTCAGTTCGATGGGGCCGTCGTCGGTCATGCGCACCAGGGTGCGGCCGAGCAGGTCGGGGGCGACCTCCAGGACGGGGCGGTCGAAGAAGTCCCGCGGCAGCGGCGTACGGTCGGGGCGGTCCGGGCTCTCGATCATGGCGTCCGAGCGTAGTCGTACGGATCCGGTGTCCGTCCGGGTCCTTCGGGGGTCGGTCGTACGGGTGCCGCGGGCCCGGGCGGGGAACCGGACCGGTGGCCGGCGCGTATGCCCGTATACAAGAGGCCCGGCAAGGGGCCCGGCAAGGACTCGCGTGACACCTCGCGGGTGCGAGGGATCCGAGAAGGACCGGGGACGACGTCGACGTACGAAGGACCCGGTCAGTGGAGACTGGGCTGCCGGACCGAAGGGGTCCGGAGACCGAGAGGGAGTGGACATGGCGTTCAGGAAGCTGCTTGCGAGCCTGGGAGCCGGTGGCGCGTCGGTGGAGACGGTGCTGACCGAGTCGAACGTGGTGCCCGGTGGTGTGGTCCAGGGTGAGGTGCGGATCCAGGGCGGCTCGGTGGACCAGCGGATCGAGGCGCTGTCCGTCGGTCTGCAGGCCCGGGTCGAGGTCGAGGGCGGCGACCAGGAGGTGAAGCAGGACATCGAGTTCGCCAAGGTGCGGCTCGGCGGGGCCTTCGAGCTGCAGGCGGGCGCGGTGCACGTGGTGCCGTTCGGGCTGGACATCCCGTGGGAGACCCCGGTCACCGCCGTCGCCGGGCAGCAGCTGCGCGGTATGGACATCGGGGTGCGCACCGAGCTGGAGATCGCGCGGGCGGTGGACTCGGGTGACCTCGACCCGATCACCGTGCACCCGCTGCCGGCGCAGCAGGCGATCCTGGACGCCTTCATCCAGCTGGGCTTCCGCTTCAAGAGCGCGGACATGGAGCGGGGCCACATCGGCGGTACGCGGCAGCGGCTGCCGTTCTACCAGGAGATCGAGTTCGCGGCGCCGCAGCAGTACCGGGGGCTGAACGAGGTGGAGGTGACGTTCGTCGCCGACGGGCGCGAGATGGACGTCATCCTGGAGATGGACAAGAAGCCGGGGCTGTTCAGCGAGGGCAGCGACTCCTACCGGGCGTTCCAGGTGGGGCTGAACGACTTCGCGGGCACGGACTGGGTGGCGTACCTCAACCAGTGGCTCGCCGATGTCGGCGGCCGTCGCAACTGGTTCTGATCCCCGCCACCCCGGGGTACCCGGGACCCGGACGCCGGTCCGGCCGGTCCGGCCGGACCGGTGAGCAGTCGATCGATACGGAGGTGCACACGTGGCCGAGGGACAGCGGGCTCCGCTTCCTCATGACTTCCATCCGCCGGTGCCGTCGTTCACCGTGGTGAGCGATGACATGAAGCATGGAGGCGTGCTGGCGGACGCTCAGGTGCAGGTCGGCGGGGACACCTCGCCGCATCTGCGCTGGGAGGGCTTTCCGGCGGAGACCAAGAGCTTCGCCGTGACCTGCTTCGACCCGGACGCGCCCACGGGCAGCGGCTTCTGGCACTGGGTGCTGTTCGACATCCCGGCGTCGGTGACGGAGCTTCCGGCCGGCGCGGGCGGGGACGGGTTCGAGGACCTGCCGGAGGACGCGGTGCACGCGCGCAACGACTACGGCTCCACGAATTTCGGCGGGGCCGCCCCGCCGCCGGGCGATCCGGCGCACCGGTATGTGTTCACGGTGTACGCGGTGGACACCGAGAAGCTCGGTACGGACGCTGAGTCGACGCCGGCGGCGGTCGGCTTCCATCTGCGTTTCCACGCCCTGGCGCGGGCGCAGCTGGTGGCCGAGTACGGGGCTCCCGCCAAGGGCTGATCCGGGTCCGTCGTTCTCCCGTTGTTTGCCCGCTCCTGGTCTTGGAGAGATCAGGAGCGGGCAAATTTCTTTTCCAGCGTCGCCGGATGGCCGGGGGCGGGGAGCGGATATTGCGTTGTCCTCGCCCCGGGGCCCGGCCAGAGTTGGTCCAAGCCCGCCGGGGGGCGGGCCGGCACACGGGAGGTGGGCAGGTTGCGGGACACTCTGGTACTCAACGCGAGCTTCGAGCCGCTGTCGACGGTGACGC
Source organism: Streptomyces lichenis (assembly GCF_023218175.1). Lineage (GTDB taxonomy): Bacteria > Actinomycetota > Actinomycetes > Streptomycetales > Streptomycetaceae > Streptomyces > Streptomyces lichenis. The sequence goes on from NZ_JALPTH010000015.1 coordinate 2,791, forward strand.
TGAACCGTGCGGTGGTGCTGGTGCTGACGGACAAGGCCGTGGTGGAGCAGGAGCACCCGAGGCTGCGGATGCGCGCGGCCGCCGTGGAGCTCCCGGTGCCCCGGGTGATCAGGCTCTGCCGGTACGTACGGGTGCCGTTCCGAAGACAGGCCCCGTGGTCGAGGCGGGGGGTGCTGGTGCGGGACCAGCACCGGTGCGCGTACTGCGGGCGGCGCGCGACGACGGTGGACCACGTGGTGCCGCGGGCGCAGGGCGGCGGGGACACCTGGTTGAACACGGTGGCGTCCTGCGCGGAGGACAACCACCGCAAGGCGGACCGGACTCCGGAGCAGGCGGGGATGCCGCTGCTGCACCAGCCGTTCGTGCCGTCGCCCGCGGAGGCGATGCTGCTGGGGCTGCGGACGGGTGAGCGGGCGCAGTTGCCGGAGTGGCTGACGCCGGGCGGTGTGGTGCCGGTCGCGGGGGCCGGTGGGGTGGCGGCGACGGCGGCCTGAGCCCGGGAGGGGTGTGCCGGTTCGGCAGGGGGTGTCTGCCCCCTGCCGCCGGGCGTCAACGGGGCGGCTCGCCCCGCCGGATGGACGCGGTGTGGAGGGCGAGGGCGGCGAGGGCGAGGACTCCGCTCGCGAAGAACGGCCCGCGCTCCGCCGCGGCGGTGCCCAGGGCGGTCGCGGCGACGAGGGGACCGGCCGCGGCGCCGGTGTTGAGTGCCGCGGTGGCGTACGCACCGGCCATGACGGGTGCTCCGGCGGCGGCCTCGTAAAGGATGCGGGCGATCAGGGTGGCGCCCACCGCGAAGGACAGCGTGCCCTGGAGGAAGACCAGGGTGAACAGCGCGGCCGGCTTGCCGGCCAGCGTGGCGAGGGCGAGCCAGCCGACCGGCAGGAGCGGGCCGCCGACCGCGAGGACGAGGCCGGGGTGCCGGTCGGACAGCCGCCCCGCGAGGGTCACTCCGGTGAGGGAGCCGGCGCCGAAGAGCATCAGGACTGTGGTGATCCACAGGTCGTCCAGTCCGGCGGTGACGGTGACCACGGGGGCGAGGAAGGTGAAGCTGCCGAAGGTGGCGGCGTTCACCAGGGCCCCGAGCAGCATGGTCAGGGCCAGTCGGGGCCGCAGCAGCCGGCCGAGCTCGGACCGCAGGGCGGGTGGTGCGGTGCCGTCCTCCGAAAGGGGCCGCGCGGGCTCTCCGCTCCCCCGCAGTCCTATGAGGACGCCGAGGGCGGCGGGCAGGCAGAGGAGGGCGACGGCCCAGAAGGCGGCCCGCCAGCCGAGCAGGGTACCGAGGGCCGATCCGCCGGGGACTCCGGCGATGGTGGCGACCGTCGTGCCGGACAAGAGCACCGCCATGGCCCGTCCCTTCCGGTCGGGAGGCACCAGGGCGGTGGCGGTGGTCAGGGCGACCGCGAGGAAGCCCGCGTTGGCGAGCGCGGCGGCGATCCGGGTGGCCAGCAGGGCCGGGAAGCTGGTGGTGGCGGCGCCCACGGCATGGGCCGCCGCGAACAGCAGGAGGCAGCCGAGGAGGCTCGCGCGGGCGGGGAGGTCGCGGGCGAGTGCGGCGAGGAGCGGCGCTCCGGCGATCATTCCGACGGCGAACGCGGAGGTGAGGCTGCCCGCCGTGCCGACGCTGACGTCGAGGTCGGTGGCGATGTCCGGCAGGAGGCCGGCCAGCATGAATTCGGAGGTGCCCATGGCGAAGACGGCCAGGGCGAGCAGATAGAGCGGCAGGGGCATCGAGTGGCTCCGGGGTGAGGAGAACGAGAAGGAGACGTCTCGTCACCGCGGTCAGCGCCCCGGGGCGGCCACCGCCACCCCTCCGCGCATGAGCCACCCGTCCGCGCACGCGCCGCGCGGACGGCGCGGCGGAAGGCGGAGGAATGGGCAGGGCGTGGGCAGGGAGCGGTGTCCGGACACCGGCTCTCCGGCTGGTGTCCGGGACCCCGTGCCCGGGATCGGGCGGCTACGGGGCCTGGGGCTCAGGGGTTCCGGGGGCTGACGGCGTGACCGTGAGCCCCCGACTCGTCCGATTCGGGGCTCGACATGGCGCGCACGCTACCGGGGCGGTCGGCCCGGGGCATCCGCATTTCGCCATGGAGATTCAGCGGAGGAGGAGCTGGACGATCGCCAGGGTGCCGACGACGAGGATGACGATCCGCAGCGCGGTCGGCGGGAGGCGGCGGCCCGCCTTGGCGCCGATCTGGCCGCCGATGGTGGAGCCGACGGCGATGAGCACGACGGCCGTCCAGTCGAAGTGGGCGACGAAGAGGAAGAAGAGCGCGGCGATGGAGTTGACGATGGCCGCGAGGACGTTCTTCACCGCGTTGAGCCGCTGCAGGGTGTCGTTGAGCAGCATGCCCATCAGGGACAGGTAGATGATCCCCTGGGCGGCGGTGAAGTAGCCGCCGTAGACGCTGGCGAGCAGGAGCGCGACGAAGAGCAACGGGCCGCCGGTCGGGCTGGTCTCGGTGTTCTCGCGTTCGCGGCGGCGCTGGACGGCGCGGGAGATCCGGGGTTGCAGGATGACCAGGACGAGGGCGAGGGCGACGAGGACGGGCACGATCGTCTCGAACGCGGTGGACGGCAGCAGGAGGAGCAGGACCGCTCCGCACAGTCCGCCGATGGCGGCGGCGATCCCCAGGCGCAGGATCCGGCGGCGCTGGCCGGCGAGTTCGGCCCGGTAGCCGATGGCTCCGCTGATGGAGCCGGGGATGAGCCCGAGGGCGTTGGAGACGGTGGCGGTGACCGGGGGCAGTCCGGTGGCGAGGAGCACCGGGAAGGTGATCAGTGTGCCGGAGCCGACGATGGTGTTGATGGTGCCGGCGCCGATGCCCGCGGCGAAGACGGCGAGCATCTCCCAGATCGTCACGGTGTGCCCTTCGTTCGGTGCCGGGGGCCGGGGAGAGCCGGGGCCGGCGCTGATCGGTGCGCTGGTCGGTGCCTGGTACGGCGTGAGGCGGTCGGCGCGGTGCGTCGCGGCGGGTGGGCCGCGGGCGCCGTACCGGCCGCCTCCTCAGGGACCGATCATGCACGAAGGGCGGGTGGGTCAGTCGACCGGGGGCTCCTCGCGGCGCTGGGCGGGCGGGGCGGCCTTGCCGCCGCCGCTGCTGCCGCCGGGCCCGCCGGGGTTGAAGCCGGTGGCGCCGTTGCCGAGGTTGCCGAAGGCGCCGGAGAGGCCCTTGAGGGCGTCACCGATCTCGCTGGGCACGATCCAGAGCTTGTTGGCATCGCCCTCGGCGATCTTCGGGAGCATCTGGAGGTACTGGTAGGAGAGCAGCTTCTGGTCGGCGTCGCCGGCGTGGATGGCCTCGAAGACGGTGCGGACGGCCTGGGCCTCGCCCTCGGCGCGCAGGGCGGCGGCCTTGGCCTCGCCCTCGGCGCGGAGGATGGCGGACTGCTTCTCGCCCTCGGCGGTGAGGATCTGGGACTGGCGGATGCCCTCGGCGGTGAGGATGGCGGCGCGCTTGTCGCGGTCGGCGCGCATCTGCTTCTCCATCGAGTCCTGGATGGAGGTGGGGGGCTCGATGGCCTTCAGCTCGACGCGGTTGACGCGAATGCCCCACTTGCCGGTGGCCTCGTCGAGCACACCGCGCAGGGCGGCGTTGATCTCCTCGCGGGAGGTGAGGGTCCGCTCCAGGTCCATGCCGCCGATGATGTTGCGCAGGGTGGTGACGGTGAGCTGCTCGATGGCCTGGATGTAGCTGGCGACCTCGTAGGTCGCGGCGCGGGCGTCGGTCACCTGGTAGTAGATGACGGTGTCGATGTTGACGACCAGGTTGTCCTGGGTGATGACCGGCTGCGGCGGGAAGGGGACGACCTGTTCACGCAGGTCGATCCGGTTGCGGATGGAGTCGATGAACGGGACGACGATGTTGAGGCCCGCGTTGAGGGTGCGGGTGTAGCGGCCGAAGCGCTCCACGATGGCGGCGCTGGCCTGTGGAATGACCTGGATGGTCTTGATCAGGGCGATGAAGACAAGCACCACCAGGATGACCAGGACGATGATGACTGATGGCATCGTGCTCCCCGTGCCCCTTTGCTGCCGGTTGCCGGTCGCTGCCGGTTGGCTCTGAGCTCTTCTCTGAACTCTTCTTGATCGAGATCGAGTCTTCCAGATGCGCGGGTGTGCGTGTGCCGGTTCGGCTCAAGGGCCTTGCGCCGAGGCCGGTGTGGCGGGCCGTCATCCACCGGCATCGTCACATGACGACGGCGGTCGCCCCGTCGATCTCGGCCACGTCGACCTTGTGGCCCGGTTCGAAGACCGCGTCGGCGTCGAGGGCGCGGGCGGACCAGACCTCACCGGCGAGCTTGATACGGCCGCCGGCCCCGTCCACCCGTTCCAGTACGACGGCCTGGCGGCCCTTCAGGGCGTCCACCCCGCTGGCGTGCTGGGGGCGGCCGTCGCGGTGGCGGGCGGCGATGGGGCGGACCACCGCGATGAGCGCCACGGAGACCAGCGCGAACACCAGCACCTGCGCGACGACGCCGAAGCCGAGGGCCGCGGTGACGGCTCCGGCTATCGCGCCGACGGAAAACATCCCGAACTCCGGCATCGCGGTCAGGACGAGCGGGATGCCGAGCCCCACCGCGCCGATCAGCCACCAGACCCATGCGTCGATGTCCACCTGGTCATGGTAGGTCGCGGGAGTGCGCGCCGACAGGGCGCGGCGGACTCCCGCCACCGTGCGACGCCCGGTCAACCGGCCCCGTACGCGGGCGGGTTCGTGAGTCAGGAGAGCGGGAGGCCCTGGGCGGTGTACCGTTCGCCGACGTGCTCGACCACCAGCGGCAGCCCGAAGCAGAGGGAGAGGTTGCGCGAGCTCAGCTCCATCTCCATGGGGCCGGCCGCGAGCACCTTGCCCTGGCGGATCATCAGGACATGGGTGAAGCCCGGGGGGATCTCCTCGACATGGTGGGTGACCATGATCATCGAGGGGGCGTACGGGTCGCGGGCGAGCCGCCCGAGGCGGCGCACCAGGTCCTCGCGGCCGCCGAGGTCCAGGCCGGCGGCCGGCTCGTCCAGCAGCAGCAGCTCGGGGTCGGTCATCATGGCGCGGGCGATGAGGGTGCGCTTGCGCTCGCCCTCGGAGAGGGTCCCGAAGCGGCGGTCCAGGTACTCCGTCATCCCGAGCCGGTCGAGGAACGCGCGGGCGCGGTCCTCGTCCACGGCGTCGTAGTCCTCGTTCCACGTGGCGGTCATGCCGTACGCGGCGGTCAGCACGGTCTCCAGGACGGTCTGGCGCTTGGGGAGCTTCTCGGCCATCGCGATCCCGGCCATGCCGATGCGGGGGCGGAGGTCGAAGACGTCGACCCGGCCGAGCCGCTCACCGAGGATGGTGGCGTCGCCGCGGCTGGGGAAGAGGTAGCTGGAGGCGATGTTGAGGAGGGTGGTCTTGCCCGCTCCGTTGGGGCCGAGGATCACCCAGCGCTCGCCCTCCTTGACCGACCAGGAGACGTCGTCCACCAGAGCGCGTCCGTCGCGGACCACGGATACGTCCACCAGCTCCAGCACATCGCTCATGAGTGCGTTGTCTCCCCTGTCCTGTCGGGTCTCTCGTCCACGCGGTGCGCGTCCGTGGACGCGGTGCACGTGCGGGTACGTGGCGTCCAGGGAAAACCTACGCCACCGGTGGAGGACGCCGGGCGCGAGGGCCGGATCCGGCCACGGGTTCCGGCCGTCCGAGCCGGCCACGGGTGGTCCTAGGCTGGGGGGATGCTCTCGGAACCACGCTCAGGACGGTTGGCCGCATGGGGGAACGCCCTGCTGGCAGGTCTGGTGTCGCCGGACGACGCGGTGCTCGCGGTCGTCGGGGACGACGCGGTGCACCGGGTGGAGGGGCTGCCGGGTGAGTCCTCGCCGGTCGGGCTGACGCTGGCGCTGGGCCGGCTGCGGGCCCTCGGGGTCTCCGGATGGCGGGTGGCGCTGCCCGCGCCCGGGCATCCGCTGGGGCTCAGCGGCCCGCCGGAGTTCAACGCGCGGGCCCTGGAGGCCGAGGAGGCGGTGGTCGGCACCGGAGCGCCGTTCGGTCTGGTGCCCGAGGTATACGAGGCGGGTCCCGGCGGGGCGGCGCACGCCGAGGACGTCCATGTGGAGGTGGTCTGGCACTGCCTGCCCGTACGGGAGGCCCCGCCGGCGGACGTGCCCTCGCTCGGTGAGGCGGAGCGCGAACTGGCGGAGGCGCTGCGGGAGGCGACGGTGGTGCTGACGAAGCTGGACGTGGCGGCCTCCGGTCCGGTCGCGGAGGCGGCGATCGACGCGTACCGCGCGCGGGCGGCGGCGGGTCGGGAGCTGCTGGCCCCGGGGTATCCGCCGCGGGCGGTACGGGTGCTGGAACTGGCCCAGCGGGTGGGGCTGATGGTCTCGCTGGCGTACGAGCCCCTGCGGGGTGCGGGCGGGGCGGTGAGCGCGTCGGAGATGGCGGCGCGTGCGGAGGCGCTGCGCCCGGTGGAGCGGGTGGCCCGGCGGGCGCAGGTGGCGGCCTTCAACGCGTGGGTCGAGGAGCGGGAACGGGAGCGCGGCTGACGTGGGCGGCTGGCGCCGCCGTTGACCGGGTCCGCCCGGTGGCCTCGCTGACGCGTCTGCGTCTGCCCTGGTTTCGGTCCGGTGGCGGTTTGCCGGTCCGGTGGGTGTGCACTCTGCCCGGTGGGTGGGGGGCGGGGCACTCCGGGCTCACGTGCTCGCCGCTCGCGCTGACCGTTCGAGGTCAATCTCACCGCCTCATTACGCTCGGCGGCTGCGCGCGCGACCCTGCGTACCCCACCCAACGTCCGGAGGGCGAGTGCACCCCCGGTGGCCCCATCTCCCGGCCTGACGGCCGGGACCAACGTTCGACGCGGCGGTACGGGCCCCAGGCCGAAAGGGTGCCGCAGCTGGTTGTACGAGCCCGGGGGGCCGTACCACCCGCCGGGCAGTAGCGTCCGAGCGGTGCGGGCCCTCGGCCCGGCAGGACCTGGTTCGCCACGGGCCAGCCTCCGGGCGGCGGTCGGGGACCGAAACCGGAAGGCCGTACCCGGTCGTACGGGCCCGAGGCCCGGGAGACCGCAGGACACCTGCGGTCTCCCGGGCCGGCCGTATCACCCGCCGGGCGGTGACGTCCGGCCGGTGCAGGCCCATGGCCCGGAAGACTGGCCGCCGCCGTGGAGGGGCAGTCGCCCTACCGGGTGGGCGGGGTCCCCACGCCGGTCCGGTGGGGTCCGGACGAGGCGGTCCGGGTTCTCGGCCCGGTAGTGCGCAACCACCGCGAAACGGCGGTGCGCCGCCGGCCGGGTGGGAGCCATCGGCCGGGAGGTCATCGGCCACGGCGAAACGGGGCGGTGCATCGCCGACCGGGTGCGGGCCGTCGGCCCAGAGGTCACCACCCACGACGAAGCGGGGCAGCGCATCACCCGTCGGGTGGGGGCCATCGGCCCAGAGGTCACCACCCACAGCGAAAGGGGGCAGTGCCTCGCCGGGCGGGTGAGGGCCATCGGCCCGGAGGCCATCACCCACGACAAAACAGGTCAGTGCATCGCCGGCCGGGTGCGGGCCGTCGGTCCGGAGGTCACCACCCACAGCGAAACGGGACGATGTGCCGCCGGTCGGGTGGGGGGCGGCCCGGAGGTCATCAGCCACGGCGATGGGGTCAGTGCGCCGCCGGTCGGGTGGGGGTACGCAGGGTCGCGCGCGGAGCCGCCGAGCGTAATGAGGCGGTGCGCTTGACCGTCGAACGGCAAGCGCGAGCGGCGAGCACGTGAGCCCGGAGTGCCCACGCCCCCACCCACCGCAGAGCGGACCCGACCACCGGACCGGCGAAAGGCCACCGGACCGAAACCAGGGCAGACCCACCCGCGTCAGCGAGGCCACCGGGCAGCAGCCCGGCCCGGTCACCGGCGGCGCAAGCCGCCCACGTCGCCCACGCTGCCCGCGCGGGGGCCGCTTAGTGGTTGAGGGCTACGTCGCCGAAGGCCGGGTTGAGGAGGCCGATGACGTTGACGCTGTTGCCGCTGACGTTCACCGGGACGTGGACCGGGGCCTGGACGAGGTTGCCGGAGGCGACGCCCGGGGAGCCGATGGCGGTGCCGTGGGCGTGGGCGCCGTCGGTGGCGGACGCGGCGCCCGCGGTGGCGGCGACGAGGCCGCCGGCGAGCAGGGTGAGGGCGGCGGCCTTCTTGAGGTTCTGCATGGGGATTCCTCCGTTGGTCGGGGTGCGGTGATCACCGCACCGGGGCACTGAACAACGGCGGAGGGCTCCTCGGGTTGCGCCGAGTGGGTGACATACACCCGACGGTATGAATGTCAGGCCGGGCTTAACCGGACAAGCCGTGGCGTACGGCCCACAGCGCGGCCTGGGTGCGGTCGGCGAGGTCGAGCTTCATCAGGATGTTCGAGACGTGGGTCTTGACGGTCTTCTCCGAGAGGACCAGCGCGCGGGCGATCTCGCGGTTGGAGCGGCCGTCGGCGATCAGGCCGAGGACCTCCCGTTCGCGTTCGGTGAGGGTGCCGCCGCGTCCGGTGCCCGCGCCGCCCACCTCGTCGTGGGAGAGCAGGGCGCCGGCGACCTCGGACTGGAGGAGGACGTGCCCGGCGTGCACGGAGCGGATGGCGCCGGCGAGCGCCTCGGGGTCCACGTCCTTGTAGACGTACCCGGAGGCGCCGGCGCGCAGGGCGGGGACCACGGTGCGCTGCTCGGTGAAGCTGGTGACGATCAGGACACGGGCGGGGTTGTCCCGCTCGCGCAGGGTGCGCAGGGCCTCGACGCCGTCCATCCCGGGCATCTTGACGTCCATCAGGACGACGTCGGGCCGCAGCTCCTCGGTGAGGGCGACGCCCTCGGCGCCGTCACCGGCCTCGCCGACGACCTCGATGTCGTCCTGGACCTCCAGGAAGGTGCGCAGTCCGCGGCGGACCACCTGGTGGTCGTCGACCAGCAGGACGCGGATGGTCTTGTCAGCCACCGGGGACCTCCATCTCGATCGTGGTGCCCTTGCCGGGCGTGGAGCGCACGGTGAGCGTGCCGCCGACGCCGCCGGCCCGGTCGTGCATGGAGACCAGGCCGAGGTGGCGGCCGGCCCGGCGGACCGTCCGGGGCTCGAAGCCCTTGCCGTCGTCGGTGACGCTGAGGACCGCGCCCTGGCCGCGGCGGGCCAGGGAGACGGCGACCTTGCCGGCGCCGGAGTGGCGCAGCGCGTTGTGCAGGGCCTCCTGGGCGACCCGTAGCAGGGCCTCCTCCTGGGTGGCGGGCAGGGCGCGCACCCCGCAGCTGTCGAAGGTCACCCGGGCGGTGTGGGCGCGGTCGAGGACCTGTATCTGGGTGCGCAGGGTGTGGACGAGGCCGTCCTCGTCGAGCGCGGCGGGGCGCAGCTCGACCACCGCGGCGCGCAGCTCGTCGGCGGCCTCGGCGGCGAGGGCGGCGACCTGCTGGAGCTCGCCCTTGGCGCGGGCCGGGTCGCGGTCGACCAGCGCGGCGGCGGCCTGCGCGGTGAGCCGGAGGGAGAAGAGCTTCTGGCTGACGGCGTCGTGCAGCTCGTGGGCGAGGCGGGAGCGCTCCTCGGCGATGGTGAGCTCGCGGCTGCGCTCGTGCAGGCGGGCGTTGGCCAGGGCGATGGCGGCGTGCTGGGCGAGGATGCCGAGCAGTTCCTCGTCCTCGGCGGTGAAGCCGCAGCGGCCCTCCTGCGGGGCCGGGCAGTGCTTGTTGGCCAGGAAGAGGGCGCCGATGGTCTCCTCGCCGTCCCGGATCGGCATGCCGAGGAAGTCGGTCAGCTCGGGGTGGGCCGAGGGCCAGCCCTCGAAGCGGGGGTCCTTGCGGACGTCGGCCAGCCGCTCGGGCCGGGCCTCCTGGAGCATCGCCGCGAGGACGCCGTGCTGGCGCGGCAGCGGTCCGATCGCCTTCCACTGCTGCTCGCTGACGCCGTCCACGACGAACTGGGCGAAGCCCCCGTGGTCGTCCGGGACGCCCAGCGCCGCGTACTCGGCGTCGAGCAGCTCCCGGGCGGAGGCGGTGATCGTCTTGAGGACGTCCCGCACCTCCAGGTGGCGGCTCATGGCCAGCAGCGCGGTGCTGACGGCGGCGAGGCCGGTGCGGGGTGGTCGATCGGTCATGAGTTCACGTTACCCGGGGGCGGTGACCGTCCGTATCGGGCTGTGGACGGCCGGGGGGTGGGTCGCTCGGCCTAGGCCGAAGTCCCCTCCCGGCCCGGTTCCGGCGGACGAGGCGGGTGGGGGTGGCGGGCGCGGACGCTGAGGGGGTCGGGCCCCGGAGAAGTGGGGCCGCTCCTCCCTCCCGGGAGGGTGGAGAGCGCGCGGCGGGTGCGGGGGCACGGGACGCGGGTGGTGGCGGTGCCGGGGGATGTGACGGACGCAGCGCACCGGGCGGAGCTGGTGGCGGCCGCCCGGGGGCTGGGCGGGGTGGACCTGCTGGTGCACAACGCGAGCGCGCTGGGGGCGGAGCCGCTGGTGCGGCTGGCCGAGCTGCCGCCGGCGGGGCTGCGGACGGCGCTGGAGGTGAACACGGTGGCGGCCTTGGGCCTGGTGCAGGAGGCGCTGCCGCCGCTGCGGGCGAGTGCGGTGGGGGCGGTGGTCGCGGTCAGTTCGGACGCGGCGGTGGAGCCGTACGGGACCTGGGGCGGTTACGGGGCGTCCAAGGCGGCGCTCGACCATCTGGCGGCGGTGCTGGCGGTGGAGGAGCCGGGGCTGCGGGTGTGGGCGGTGGATCCGGGTGACATGGCGACGGACCTGTACGCGGCCGCGGTGCCGGAGGACGTCTCCGGGCGGCCGAGCCCGGAGTCCGTGGCGCCTGCCTTCCTGCGGCTGGTGGCCGAGCGTCCGCCGAGCGGGCGGTACACCGCGGCGGCGCTGCTGGAGGGCGAGGGGGAGAGGGAGGGGGAGGAGGCATGAGGGCTGGTGGAGGCGTGCGGGCCGGGTGCGAGGCGGCCGGGGAGCGGGGGCTCGCGGACGGGGCCGGTCCTGGGACGGGGAAAGGAGAGGGGCCGGTGTCGGCGGCGCCGCCGGCGGAGCTGTCGGCGCGGGTGCCCGCGGAGGTACGGGGTGCGGGGCGGGATGACGTACGGCTGATGGTGTCGCGGGGGCGGGCGGCGTCGCACCACGCCTTCCGTGAGCTGCCGGGGCTGCTGCGCCCCGGGGACGTCCTGGTGGTGAACACCTCGGCGACGCTGCCGGCCGCGGTGACCGGGCGGCTGGGGGCGGACGGGGCCGGGGAGGCGGTGGTGGTCCACTTCTCGACCCGGGGGGACGACGGCCGCTGGGCGGTGGAGCTGCGGGAGCCGGACGGCCGGGGCAGCACCCGGCCGGGCCCGGCGGTCCGGGAGGGCGCGGTGGTGCGGCTGCCCGGCGGGGCGCGGCTGGGGGTGCAGGAGCCGCTGGTCCCGGGGTCGGGGCGGCTGCGGTGGGTGTCGGTGGGGTGGCCGGGGGCGCGTGCGGGGGCCGCGGGTGGGGAGCGGTGCGGGGTGGCGGGGCTGCTGGCGCGGTACGGGCGGCCGATCCGCTACGGGTACACCGAGCGGGACCAGCCCCTGGCCGCGTACCAGACGGTCTTCGCCCGGCCGGGGCCGGACGGGGCCGGGTCGGCGGAGATGCCGAGCGCGGCGCGGCCCTTCACGGCGCCGCTGGTGGCGGAGCTGGTGGGCCGGGGGGTCTGGTTCGCGGCGCTGACGCTGCATACGGGGGTGGCGTCGGCGGAGGCGCATGAGCCGCCGTATCCGGAGCGGTACGAGGTGCCGGCGGCCACCGCCCGGCTGGTGAACGCGGCCCGGGCGGGTGGCGGGCGGATCGTGGCGGTGGGGACGACGGCGGTACGGGCACTGGAGTCGGCGACCGGGCCGGACGGCACCGTACGGGCCGCGCGGGGCTGGACGGATCTGGTGGTGACGCCCCGGCGCGGGGTGCGCGCGGTGGACGGGCTGCTGACCGGGCTGCACGAGCCCGAGGCCTCGCATCTGCTGATGCTGGAGGCGGTCGCCGGGCGGGCGGCGCTGAGGGTCGCGTACGCCGAGGCGCTTGGCCGTCGCTACCTCTGGCACGAGTTCGGCGACGTGCACCTCATCCTTGGGGAGGAAATGCCTTACTGAGCGCATTGCCAGTGCAACAATCGGTGAAATCGCGAGGGGCCCGATGTGAGCCCGCACATAGGGCCTACATCACTTACGAACGGGAGTAGTGGAAAGATAAGTCCGAAATGAGTGCTGGTCGAACGAGTAGGTAGTGGGGCTGATCGGACATCTCGGTCCCCGCTGATCCACTAGGCGGCTTCGTACGTCACACCTTTGCCACCCGATTTTGCGGCCGCTAACAATTGCAGCCGTTGCCCGCCGAGCAGGCGCAGCGCCGCTCCCGGCCGAAGGCGACACTCCGCGAACTCGAAGAGGTACGACTGCATGTCCGCCAGCACGCGCAACGGCTTCAGCCGTCTCAAGAAGAACCACAAGCTCTCCCTCGCCGGCGTCGCCACGCTCAGCGCCGCCGCGATCGGCTTCACCGTCATCCCCGGCAATGCCGCCTCTGCGCAGACCGAGCCGCAGAACGTTGCCGTCGCCCCCGCCGCCGCGACCGTCGCCTCGCTGGGCAAGACCGAGGGCACCCCGCTCCACCTGGGCCTGTCCCAGCAGCAGACCACCATCGAGCTGAAGGCCAAGGCGGACGCCGCCGCGGCCAAGGCGAAGGCGCAGACCGCCGCCAAGGTGAAGGCCACCGCGGCCGCCAAGGCCAAGGCCGAGGCCGCCGCGAAGGAGCGCGCCGCCGTCAAGGCCGCCGCGAGCCGCGCCGCCGCCCGCAAGCCGGTCTTCGCCGACAACCTGGACGGCTGGATCAAGGAGGCGCTCTCCATCATGAAGAAGGAGGGCATCCCCGGCACCTACGAGGGCATCCACCGCAACATCATCCGTGAGTCCAGCGGTAACCCGAAGGCGATCAACAACTGGGACATCAACGCCCAGAACGGCGTGCCGTCCATCGGCCTGCTGCAGATCATCAAGCCGACCTTCGACACCTACCACGTCGACGGCACCAAGAAGAGCCAGTGGGACCCGGTGGCGAACATCGTCGCCTCCTGCAACTACGCGGCCGACCGCTACGGCTCCATGGACAACGTCAACAGCGCCTACTGATCCGACCGGATCGGCGCGTGTGGGCGCGGCCCCCGTCCGGGCCGCGTACCCCCGCTGAGACTTCCGGCGCGCGACCGCCCGAGCGGGCTTGGGCCGGTCGGACGCGCCGGGGACGCTTCCGGTGTGGGACCGCCGGAACGCGGGAAGGGCGGCACCCCTCGCGGGTGCCGCCCTTCCCGTGTCCGCTCCCGGGGGCCCGGGGGGAGGTGTCCGCTCCCCGGCGGACTCAGCGGGTCACTTGCGCATGACCTCCGGCTCGTGGCGGCGCAGCAGCCGCGCCACGACGATCCCGCACAGCACGCCGAGGGCGAGCAGGATGCCCATGTCGAAGACCCACACGCCGAGCTCGTGGTCCCAGAGCGGGTCGGTGTCGGTGGGGTCGTCCTGGTTGGGGAAGAGGACGTTCAGCTGGGCGGTGGCGCCGGCCGCGGCGACCGCCCAGCGGGACGGCATCAGGTAGGAGAGCTCGTTGACGCCCACCTGGCCGTGCAGGGTGAACAGGCAGCCGGTGAAGACGACCTGGATGATCGCGAACATCACCAGCAGCGGCATGGTCTTCTCGGCGGTCTTCACCAGCGAGGAGATGATCAGGCCGAACATCATCGCGGTGAAGCCCAGCGCCATGATCGGCAGGGTCAGCTCCAGCAGGACCAGCGAGGAGCCGAAGATCAGCCCCTCGTCGGGGAGGTCGCGCAGACCGAAGCCTATACCGCCGATGATCGCGCCCTGGAGCACGGTGATCATGCCCAGGACGATCACCTTGGACATCAGATAGGCGGAGCGGGACAGGCCGGTGGCACGTTCCCGTTCGTAGATGACCCGTTCCTTGATCAGTTCTCGTACGGAGTTGGCCGCACCGGCGAAGCAGGCGCCCACCGCCAGGATCAGCAGGATGACCGCCGCGCTGCCGTTGGGCCCGCGCGGGCCGGGCCGCAGCCCGAAGTCGGAGCTGACCAGCACGGAGACCGTGCCCAGCACCGCCGGCAGGATCACCATCAGGGCCATGAAGCCCTTGTCGGAGGCGATCACCGACAGATAGCGCCGGATCAGCGTGAGCAGCTGGGCGCCCCAGCCCTGCGGCTTGGGCGGCCGCATCGCCTGCGCGGACGGCATCTGCACGGACTGCGGGGCCTGGCTGTCGATGTCCGCCGCGTACAGCTGGTAGTGCTGCGAGCCCTTCCAGCGGCCCGCCCAGTCGTAGTCGCGGTAGTTCTCGAACGCCGAGAAGACGTCCGCCCAGGACTCGTAGCCGAAGAAGTTCAGCGCCTCCTCCGGCGGGCCGAAGTAGGCCACCGAACCGCCGGGCGCCATGACCAGCAGCTTGTCGCAGAGCGCCAGCTCGGCGACGGAGTGGGTGACCACCAGGACGGTGCGGCCGTCGTCGGCGAGCCCGCGCAGCAGCTGCATCACATCGCGGTCCATGCCCGGGTCCAGCCCGGAGGTGGGCTCGTCCAGGAAGATCAGCGACGGCTTGGTCAGCAGCTCCAGGGCGACCGAGACGCGCTTGCGCTGGCCGCCGGAGAGCGCGGTGATCTTCTTGTTCTTGTGGATGTCGAGCTTGAGCTCGCGCAGCACCTCGTCGATCCGGGCCTCGCGCTCCTGCGCGGTGGTGTCGGCGGGGAAGCGCAGCTTGGCCGCGTACTTCAGCGCCGTCCGGACGGTCAGCTCCTTGTGCAGGATGTCGTCCTGCGGCACCAGCCCGATGCGCTGGCGCAGCTCGGCGAACTGCTTGTAGAGGTTGCGGTTGTCGTAGAGGACATCGCCCTCGTTCGCCGGGCGGTAGCCGGTGAGCGCCTTCAGCAGCGTGGACTTGCCGGAGCCGGACGGGCCGATGACCGCGACCAGCGACTTCTCCGGTACGCCGAAGGAGACGTCCCGCAGGATCTGCTTGCCGCCGTCGACGGTGACGGTGAGGTGGCGGGCCGAGAAGGAGACCTCGCCGGTGTCGACGAACTCCTCCAGCCGGTCCCCCACCAGCCGGAACGTCGAGTGGCCGACGCCGACGATGTCGCCCGCGCCGATCAGTGCGGTGCCGGACTTGGCGAGCGGCTGGCCGTTGACGTAGGTGCCGTTGTGCGAGCCCAGGTCGCGGATCTCGAAGCGGCCGTCGGGGGTGGCGTGGAAGTCGGCGTGGTGGCGGGAGACCTGGAGGTCGGAGACGACCAGGTCGTTCTCCAGCGCACGGCCGATCCGCATCACCCGGCCGAGGGCCACCTGGTGGAAGGTGGTGGGGCTGCGGTCGCCGTAGGCCGGCCCGCCACCGTCCTGGCCGGGGCCCGGCTGGCCGGGGGCCTTGCTCACCTGGGGCGGGACCTGCCCCTGCGCCGGGGGCTGCTGCCAGTCGGAGGACGCCGGCGCCTGGGGCGGGACCCCGGCCCCGGCCTGGGCGTGCGGCGCCTGGGCGTGCGGGGCGGCGGCCGGCTGCTGCCAGTGCGGCTGCTGCGCCGGGGCCTCCGGTGCGTGCGACTGCGACTGCGGCCGCTGCGCCTGCGGGGCCGCGGTGCCCGCGTACGCCCCGGTGCCGGCCCCGGCCGGGCTCACGGTGAGCCGGGGGCCGTCGGTGGCGTTGCCCAGGTGCACGGGCGAGCCCGGTACCAGTTCCGCCTGCGCCACCCGCTGGCCCTGCGCGTAGGTGCCGTTGGTCGAGCCGTGGTCCGAGATGACCCAACCCCGGCCGCTCCAGGTGAGGGTGGCGTGCCGCCACGAGACCCTGGCGTCGTCGATCACCACGTCGCCCTGCGGGTCGCGTCCCAGGGTGTACGACCTGGACGGATCGAGGGCCCAGGTCCTTCCGTTCAGTTCCAGTACGAGTTCCGGCACTCCATGCCCCACTAGTCGTCCCCCGAGTGTCTCCCCCCTGAGGGAGGCTGGGGATGTCGAACATCCTGGGGAACTATTTCAGGCCCGGTCCCCTATTCGAAAGTCGGGCGATGCGGGGGCCGGTTCGCGATCCGCGTGGGGCGGTGCCGCGGGGTGTACGCCTTGTGCGGGTTCGGGCCCCGCTGTCCGGGCGGTCCGGCGCCGTCCCGGCTGCCCGACCGCCTGCGCCGCCCGGCTGTCCGGTACGCGGGATGCGGAATCGCCCGGGCGCAGGGGCCGGATACGGTGGGAGGACCATGAGCGCTTCGCAGACCTCCGAGGTCCCCGCCGACGTCCCCACCCTTCTCGTCAAGATCTTCGGGAAGGACCGGCCCGGGATCACCGCCGGGCTCTTCGACACCCTGGCCGCCTACTCCCTCGACGTGGTCGACATCGAGCAGGTCGTCACCCGTGGCCGGATCGTGCTGTGCGCGCTGGTCACCGCGCCGGCCGCGGGCGGCGAGGGCGGGCTGCGGGCCACCGTGCACAGCTGGGCCGAGTCGCTCGGACTCCAGGCGGAGATCATCTCCGGCCGGGGCGACAACCGGCCGCGCGGGATGGGCCGCTCCCATGTGACCGTTCTGGGCAACCCGCTGACCTCGGAGAAGACGGCGGCCATAGCGTCCGCGATCACCGCCACCGGCGGCAACATCGACCGTATCTTCCGGCTCGCCAAATACCCGGTGACGGCGGTGGAGTTCGCGGTGTCGGGCGCCGACACCGGGCTGCTCCGCACCACGCTCGCCACCCAGTCGCACGAGATCGGGGTGGACATCGCGGTGGTGGCGTCCGGGTTGCAGCGCAGGGCGCAGCGGCTGGTCGTCATGGACGTGGACTCGACGCTCATCCAGGACGAGGTGATCGAGCTCTTCGCGGCGCACGCCGGCTGCGAGGCGGAGGTCGCCGAGGTGACCGAGCGGGCGATGCGCGGGGAGTTGGACTTCGAGCAGTCGCTGCACGCGCGGGTGGCCCTGCTGGCCGGGCTGGACGCCTCGGTGGTGGAGAAGGTACGGGCCGAGGTGCGGCTGACACCGGGCGCCCGCACGCTGATCCGCACCCTGAAGCGGCTGGGCTACCAGGTGGGGGTGGTCTCGGGCGGCTTCACCCAGGTCACCGACGACCTGAAGGGGCGTCTGGGGCTGGACTTCGCCTCCGCCAACACCCTGGAGATCGTGGACGGGCAGCTGACCGGGCGGGTGGTCGGCGAGGTGGTGGACCGGGCGGGCAAGGCCCGGCTGCTGCGGCGGTTCGCCGCCGAGGCGGGGGTGCCGCTGGCCCAGACGGTGGCGATCGGCGACGGCGCCAACGACCTGGACATGCTCAACACGGCCGGGCTCGGGGTGGCGTTCAACGCCAAGCCCGTGGTCCGCCGCGCCGCCCACGCCGCGGTCAATGTGCCGTTCCTGGACACGGTGCTGTATCTGCTGGGCATCACCCGCGAGGAGGTCGAATCCGCGGACGCGGAGGCCGGAGACGGGGACGAGGACGACGGGTACGGGGACGACAGGTACGCAGACGCGGAGGACCGGGCCGGACAGTAGGGGCCGCGCCCCGGCCCGAAGCGGTACGGGGTGGGGCGGGGCCCGGCGGCGGTCACGGAGGACGCGGGCCGAGGCCGCCGCCCGGCCGCCCTGGGCGATGCCGGGGCGACGGTCGCGGGCGGGTGGCCGGGGGCAGGAGCAGGGGCGGCGGGCCGGGGCGGGCGAGCCGCATGGGGCACGCGCGGGGCCGACGGTCGCGGGGAGTGGCCAGGGCCAGGAGCAGAGGCGACGGGCCGGGGCGGGCGGGCCCCATGGAGTACGCGCGGGGCCGACGGTCGCGGGGTACGGGCGGGGCCGACAGTCGCGGGGTACGGGGCTGAGACCCGGAGCCGGGGGCCGCGAGCGGGACGGCGGACAGGGCCGGTGGACGGGGAGTGCAGGCCGCCCGGCCACTTTCGCCGATGCCGGGGAGTATGGGGTCCGGCCGGGGCGGGCGGGCCGCATGGGTACGCGCGGGGCCAACGGTCGCGGGGTACGGGGCCGAGGCCCGGAGCCGGGGGCCGGAGCCCGGAGCCGGGGGCCGCGAGCGGGACGGCGGACAGGGCCGGCCGACAGGGAGTGCGGGCCGCATGGGTACGCGCGGGGCCGACGGTCGCGGGGTACGGGGCTGAGACCCGGAGCCCGGGGCCGCGCGCGGGGACGGCGGACAGGGCCGGTGGACGGGGAGTGTGGGCTGGCCGGCCGTGGGGGCAGGCCGCAGACGCGGAAGCCGGAGACGCGCGAGACGCGAAGGCGGGCAGCAGGGCCGCCCCACCGCGGAGCCCAGCCCGGGACAGACGCCCACGGACCCGTAGGCGCGTAGGCCCGTGGGACGGCCCCGGGCCCTAGGCCCGTACGGCCCGTGGCGGCCGTCGCCGGGACCGGCGGGCGGCGCCCGGCGGTCCTGTCTGTGCGGCTGCGCCGACCAGGCGGGGCGCCGCGTACCGAGGCGGTGGGGTGACGCGTACCAAGGCGGCGGGCCGACCGGGGGCTGGGCATGACGGCCGATGGCGACGGTCGGCGCCGCTGTCGGCGGGTACGGCGCCGCCGCACACCCCGGCGGTGACGTGGAACTCGGCAGTGGCGAACCGGGCGGCCCAGCTCGGGGCCGGGTCGTCACCCTCGCCCGTCAGCGCGTGGTGGGCGTGACCGGCCCGGGCAGGCCCGGGGCGCCTCAGGCGTTCGGGGTCCAGTAGTCGGTGAGGGTGCCGACGCCGATCTCCAGGGACTTCCAGGGGGCGGTGAAGGAGACCACGGCGAACGCGGCGGTCGGGAAGCCGCCGCGGTTCATCCGGGTCCGGGTGTCGCCCTCGGCGCCGCCGGAGAGTGCCTCGGCGACGGCGTGCATGCCGGGGTTGTGGCCGATGACCAGCAGGTCGCGGACGTCCTCGGGGGTCTCGTTGAGCAGCGCGATGATCTCGCCGGCGGAGGCCTCGTACAGCCGCTCCTCGTAGACGGTCCGAGGCCGGTCGGACAGCTCCTGCACGGCGAGCTTCCAGGTCTCCCGGGTCCGGGTCGCGGTGGAGCACAGGGCCAGGCCGAAGGGGATGCCGGTCTCGGCGAGCCGGCGGCCGGCGACCGGGGCGTCCTTGCGGCCGCGCTCGGCGAGCGGCCGCTCGTGGTCGGACACCTGCGGCCAGTCGGCCTTGGCATGCCGGAGGAGCACGATCCTGCGGGGTGTGTCGGCGCTCATGTCTCCCAGCTTCGCATGAAACCCGCCCGTGGGCGTGGGGCGTTGGCCGTGGTCAGGGCGTGAGGGTCTGCTGTATCCGCTGGAGCACCCGGCCGACCTCGGCGTCGCCGCGGGCCGCGGGCGCTCCGGGGCCGGTGGCCATCAGGGCGAGCAGGGCCGTGAAGACGAGGACCGGGAGCGCGGCCGCCCACCAGGGTAGCCGGGTGCCGGGGGCGATGGGGGGCGCGGGGGAAACGCCCTGATGGGTGCGGGCCGACATGGCGCCTCCGTGGTCCGGTCCGTGGCGGTGGGAAGATCGCCGGGCGACGCCAGGTGCCGGACGTCTCCCGGTGATCTCCACGCTACGGAGCCGGTGCCCCCGTTCCCATCCGGCAGACCACCTACTTCACCCTGAGGCCGGCCCCCTAGTGGGGGCTGGGGTTGTCCCCCGCAACCATGGGCGGTCTCGGCCCCAGGGCTCAGGCCTCAGGCCTCAGGCCTCAGGGGGAGACGAGGGTGGCGATGATGCCGATCACCGTGCCGATGGCGAGCATCGCGCCGAAGACGAGGAGGAGCTTCTTCTGGCCGTTCTGCGGATTCGGGTCGAGCACAGGCTGCTGCATGCGCCCAGTCTCGCACCTCACCCCTCGTCCTCGATCGTCCGGTCCCGTCCGGCCAGCACGCCCACGACCATCTGCGGCACCATCAGCGCGGCCATCAGCGTCAGCGGCAGGTCCCAGCCGCCGCTGTGCTCGTAGAGGGTGCCGACCAGGATGGGGCCCGGGATGGAGATCAGATAGCCGACGCTCTGGGCGAAGGCGGAGAGCCGGACCACCCCGGCACCGGTCCGCGAGCGCATGCCGATCATGGTGAGGGCCAGCGGGAAGGCGCAGTTCGAGACGCCCAGCAGCACCGCCCAGACCCAGGCCCCGCCCGCCGGGGCGAGGTGCAGTCCGGCGTACCCGGTCAGGCCGCACAGGGCCAGCGCGACCACGATCGGCCCCTGGTTGCGCATCCGGGTGGCGAGCCGGGGGATGACGAAGGCCAGCGGCACGCCCATGACCATGGTGACGGCCAGCAGCACTCCGGCGGTGCCGGCGGAGACCCCGGCGTCCCGGAAGATCTGCGGCATCCAGCCCATGGTGATGTACGCGCCGGTGGCCTGGAGTCCGAAGAAGCAGGCGAGCGCCCAGGCGGTGCGGCTGCGGGCCATCCGGAGGGCGGGAGCCTCCGGAGCCGTAGCCGGGCCGGATGCCTGAGGGGCCTCCGGGGTGTCTTCGGCCGCCCGGACGCGGGTGCGGGCGAGTGGCAGCCAGACCGCGACGGCCAGCACGCCGAGGCCGGCCCAGACGCCGAGCCCGAGGCGCCAGTCGCCGCCGAGTGCCTGGGTGAGCGGCACGGTGGCGGCCGCCGCCAGGGAGGTGCCGAGGGCCAGCGACATGGAGTACAGGCCGGTCATGGTGCCGACCCGGTCCGGGAAGTACCGCTTGACGATCACCGGCATCAGGACGTTGCTGAGCGCGATGCCCATCAGCGCGAGGGCGCTGGCGGCCAGGAAGGCGGCCGTCCCGCCGGCGAAGGGCCGCAGCAGCAGCCCGGCGGTGATGGCGGCCATGCCGGCGAGGACCACCCTGCCCGGGCCGAGGCGCCGGGAGAGCCGGGGCGCGAGGGAGCCGAAGACGGCGAAGCAGAGCGGTGGCACCGAGGTGAGCAGTCCGGCCGTGCCACCGCTCATGTGGAGTCCGTCGCGGACCTCCTCCAGCAGGGCGCCGAGGCTGGTGATGGCCGGGCGGAGGTTGAGCGCGGCGAGGACGAGTCCGGCCATCAGCAGCCGGGTGAGCCAGCCCGCAGACGGCCGCGGCGCCTTCGCCGCCACCGGGGAGGCCGGGGCGGCAGGGGAGGGCGGGGCGAGAGTGGCGGCGGTGGTCGCGGAGGTCTGCTGCGGGTCGGACATGACCCCATCATAGAATCATGGGATGATTGGTTGTCCAGCTCGTCAGCCACTCCCGTCGTCCGCCAAGGAGCACCATGGCTCTCAGCTCGCCCCGCCGATCGGGGCTGTCCGACCAGGTGATCGCCGCCCTGCGCGGCCAGATCACGTCCGGCGAGTGGCCGGTCGGTTCGCGCATCCCCACCGAGCCCGAGCTGGTCGAGCAGCTGGGGGTGGCCCGCAACACGGTCCGCGAGGCGGTCCGGGCACTCGCCCACAACGGGCTGCTGGACATCCGGCAGGGCTCGGGCACCTATGTCATCGCCACCAGCGAGCTGGCCGGGGTGATGCACCGGCGGTTCGCCGGGGCCGATCCGCGCCATGTCGCCGAGCTGCGCTCCACCCTGGAGTCCTCGGCGGCCCGGCTGGCCGCCGCCCGCCGCACCGAGCGGGACCTGCGGGCGCTCGACGCGCTCCTGGAGCGCCGGGAGGACGCCTGGCAGGCCGGGGACGCCGAGCTGTTCGTGCAGGTGGACGCGGCGTTCCACCAGGCCGTGGTGACAGCCTCGCACAACGAGGTGCTGTCGGAGGTCTACGCCGACCTGGGGCATCTGCTGCGGGACTGGCTCCGGGCCGATGTGGGCGAGGAGCTGCGGCCGGAGAACCACATGGACCACGCCCGGCTGGTGGAGGCGATCCGGGCCGGCGACGCGGAGCTGGCGGAGTCGGAGGCGGCGGGCTATCCGTTCCTCTGCCTGCGGGCGCCGGCGGGCACGGGCACGGCGACGGATGCCGGCACGGGCACGGGCACGGCAGCGGACACCGGCCCGGGCGTGGCAGCGGAAACCGGCCCGGGTGCGGGATCGGCCGCGGACGTCGCCGCTCCCCCGGCGCCTGCCGGGTGACCCGCCGCCTCAGCCCGCCACCGGCTGGTGGCTGAGCCAGGCGGTGGTGATCTCCTTCCAGCAGCGGCCGTCGAACTCGGCGTAGCCGGCCGGGGCGATGTCCACGGGCGCTCCGTCGGAGTCGATGTCCCACCAGCGCGCGCACTCCACATGGAGCTGGACGCGGTCGGTGCGGGGGTAGGGGTTGTGGCAGTACGCGGTCACCCGGGAGCCCTCGACGGAGGTGCGGCAGACCGCCTCCCGGTCGGCGCGCTCACCGCCGTACGCCCTGGCTCCGAGGGCCCCGCCGGCGAGTACGGCCGTGAGGGCCGCGACGGCCGACAGGGCCGCCGCCGTCCGGTGCCCCCGGTGGTGCCGTACCCGGCGACCGGCCGGGTGGTGCTTCGTACGCACAGCCACACCTCCCCACACGCCACGGAACCTTCGTCCCGTTCCGTCCCCATTCTGCCGTGGTGGCGGTGACTCTACGACTCGGCGGGGTGACCCTCTGGAGGGCGGGCCGGTACGCGCGAAGGCCGCGCGCCGTCCGGAGGCGATCCGGGACGGGGCGCGGCCTTCACATACGTACGGCGCGGGGGGCCGGTCAGGCGCCCATGATGTGCACACCGCCGTCGACATGCACGATCTCGCCGGTGGTCTTCGGGAAGAAGTCCGACAGCAGGGCGACGACGCCGCGGCCGGCCGGCTCCGGGTCGCTCATGTCCCAGGCCAGCGGGGAGCGCTCGTCCCAGACCTTGGCCAGGTCGCCGAAGCCCGGGATGGACTTGGCGGCCATCGAGCCGAGCGGCCCGGCGGAGATCAGGTTGCAGCGGACGTTCCGCTCGCCCAGGTCGCGGGCGAGGTAGCGGCTGGTGGCCTCCAGCGCGGCCTTGGCCGGGCCCATCCAGTCGTACTGCGGCCAGGCGAACTGCGCGTCGAAGGTGAGGCCGACGACCGAGCCGCCGTTCTCCATCAGCGGCAGGCAGGACATGGTGAGCGACTTCAGCGAGAACGCCGAGACGTGCATCGCGGTGGCGACCGACTCGAAGGGGGTGTTCAGGAAGTTGCCGCCGAGGGCGTCCTGCGGGGCGAAGCCGATGGAGTGCACCACGCCGTCCAGGCCGCCGAGCTCCGCGCGCACGACCTCCTCGACGCGGGCCAGGTGCTCGTCGTTGGTGACGTCGAGCTCGATGACCTTGGCGGGCTTGGGCAGCTTCCGGGCGATGCGCTCGGTCAGGGTCGGGCGGGGGAAGGCGGTGAGGATGATCTCCGCGCCCTGCTCCTGGGCCACCTTGGCGGTGTGGAAGGCGATGGAGGACTCCATCAGCACTCCGGTGATCAGGACGCGCTTGCCGTCGAGGATTCCGCTCATGTGACTCAGTGACCCATGCCCAATCCGCCGTCAACCGGGATGACGGCTCCAGTGATGTACGAGGCGTCGTCGGACGCCAGGAAGCGGACCGCGGCCGCGATCTCGTCCGGCTGCGCGTACCGGCCGAGCGGCACCTGCTTGACGATGCCGGCGCGCTGCTCGTCGGTGAGCGCCTTGGTCATGTCGGTGTCGACGAAGCCGGGTGCCACGACGTTGAAGGTGATGTTGCGCGAGCCGAGTTCACGGGCGAGCGAGCGGGCGAAGCCGACCAGGCCGGCCTTGGAGGCGGCGTAGTTCGCCTGCCCCGCCGAGCCGAGGAGTCCGACCACCGAGGAGATGAGGACCACGCGGCCCTTCTTGGCGCGCAGCATGCCGCGGTTGGCGCGCTTGACGACGCGGAAGGTGCCGGTGAGGTTGGTGTCGAGGACGGACGTGAAGTCCTCCTCGGTCATACGCATCAGCAACTGGTCCTTGGTGACGCCGGCGTTGGCCACCAGCACCTCCACCGGACCGTGCCTCTCCTCGATCTCCTTGTAGGCCTGCTCCACCTGCTCCGTGTCGGTGATGTCGCACCGCACGGCCAGGCAGCCGGCCTCGGTCAGGGCGGCCGGCGGCTCCCCGGACCGGTAGGTGATGGCGACCTTGTCGCCGGCGTCGGCGAACATACGGGCGATGGCGAGGCCGATCCCCCGGTTTCCTCCGGTGACGAGAACCGAGCGGCTCAACGGTTCACCCTTTCGCTCTGCGGTCTGGTACGTCTGCAAACTATCGGTCGGGGGGGCGGTACGGAGAATCGGGCCCTGACAGTGGCGTACCGCACGGGCTGTCGGATCCCTACAGAAGATCCCCTGACTCCCCCGGATCCACCGGAAGGCCCCGGGGGGCGGCGGGCGGGGCGGGGCGGCCGGCCGGCCGCTCCCCCGTCGGCGAACCCGCTGGAATCGGTCCCCGGGGCGCGACATGATCGGGGCGACCCGTCTCGACGACAGGAGACAATCCGTGCCTCATTCCATCGACGCGGCCTTCACCACGCTGCCCCTGCGGGCGCTGGCCGACGCGGCGCTCGCGCGGGCCCGCGCGCTCGGCGCCGAGCATGCCGACTTCCGCCTGGAGCGGGTGCGCAGCGCTTCCTGGCGGCTGCGGGACGCCAAGCCCGCGGGCTCCTCCGACGCCACCGACCTCGGATACGCGGTGCGGGTGGTGCACGGCGGGGCGTGGGGGTTCGCCTCGGGGGTGGACCTGTCCATGGACGCGGCGGCGAAGGTGGCCTCGCAGGCGGTGGAGATGGCCAAGCTGTCGGCGCGGGTGATCGCGGCGGCGGGCTCGGACGTGGGGGTCCCCCCTGGACGAAGTCCTTGGGGGAGGGTGGAGCTGGCCGAGGAGCCGGTGCACGCGGACCGCACCTGGGTCTCCTCGTATGAGATCGACCCGTTCACGGTGGCGGACGCGGAGAAGGGCGCGCTGCTCGCGGACTGGAGCGCGCGGCTGCTGCGGGCCGACGGGGTGGCGCATGTGGACGCCTCCCTGATGGCCGTGCACGAGAACAAGTTCTACGCGGACACGGCGGGCACGGTCACCACCCAGCAGCGGGTGCGGGTGCATCCGCAGCTGACCGCGGTGGCGGTGGACGCGACGACCGGCGAGTTCGACTCGATGCGGACCATCGCGCCGCCGGTGGGGCGCGGCTGGGAGTACCTGACCGGCACCGGCTGGGACTGGGACGCCGAGCTGGAGCGGCTGCCGGGGCTGCTGGCGGAGAAGATGCGCGCGCCGAGCGTGGAGCCGGGCGGCTACGACCTGGTGGTGGACCCCTCCAACCTGTGGTTGACCATCCACGAGTCGATCGGGCACGCCACCGAGCTGGACCGGGCGCTGGGGTACGAGGCGGCGTACGCGGGCACCTCCTTCGCCACCTTCGACCAGCTGGGCAAGCTGGCCTACGGCTCGTCGATCATGAACGTGACCGGTGACCGGACCGCCGAGCACGGGCTGGCGACGATCGGCTACGACGACGAGGGCGTGGCGGCGCAGAGCTGGGACCTGGTGAGGGACGGGCGGCTGGTCGGCTACCAGTTGGACCGGCGGATCGCCCGGCTGACCGGGCTGGGCCGCTCCAACGGCTGCGCGTTCGCCGACTCCCCCGGCCATGTGCCGGTGCAGCGGATGGCGAACGTCTCGCTGGCGCCGGAGCCGGGCGGGCTGTCCACCGAGGACCTGATCGGCGGGGTGGAGCGCGGGATCTACGTGGTCGGCGACCGCTCCTGGTCGATCGACATGCAGCGCTACAACTTCCAGTTCACCGGGCAGCGGTTCTTCCGCATCGAGAACGGCCGGCTGGCCGGGCAGCTGCGGGACGTCGCCTACCAGGCGACCACCACCGACTTCTGGGGCTCGATGGAGAAGGTCGGCGGTCCGCAGACCTACGTCCTGGGCGGCGCGTTCAACTGCGGCAAGGCCCAGCCGGGGCAGGTGGCGGCGGTGTCGCACGGCTGCCCGTCCGCCCTGTTCCGCGGCGTCAACATCTTGAACACGACCCAGGAGGCCGGCCGATGAGCCCCGCTGCCAAGCCGTACGAGATCGTCGAGCGCGCCCTGGAGCTGTCCCGCGCGGACGGCTGCGTGGTGATCGCCGACGAGCAGTCCTCGGCCAATCTGCGCTGGGCCGGGAACGCGCTGACCACCAACGGGGTCACCCGGGGCCGCACCCTGACGGTGATCGCCACCGTGGACGGCTCCGAGGGCACCGCCTCCGGGGTGGTCTCCCGGGCCGCGGTGACCGCCGACGAGCTGGAGCCGCTGGTGCGCGCCGCCGAGGCGGCGGCCCGGGCGGCGGGGCCGGCCGAGGACGCCCGGCCGCTGGTCGCGGACGCGCCGGCGTACCGCGGTGGCGGCCCGGACTTCACCGACGCGCCGGCCGAGACCGGCTCGGGGGTGTTCGCCGCGTTCGCGCCGGCGCTGGGCGAGGCCTTCGGCCGGGCCCGGGCCGGCGGGCGGGAGCTGTACGGCTTCGCCAACCACGAGCTGACCTCGACCTATCTGGGCACCTCCACCGGGCTGCGGCTGCGGCACGACCAGCCGTCCGGGACGCTGGAGCTGAACGCCAAGTCCCCGGACCGCACCCGCTCGGCGTGGGCGGGCCGCGCCACCCGGGACTTCGCCGATGTGGACCCGCTGGCCCTGGACGCCGAGCTGGCGGTCCGGCTGGGCTGGGCGGAGCGGAAGGTGGAGCTGCCGGCCGGGCGGTACGAGACGCTGCTGCCGCCCACCGCGGTCGCGGACCTGCTGATCTACCTGCTGTGGTCGGCGGCGGCCCGGGACGCGGCGGAGGGCCGCACGGTCTTCTCCCGCCCGGGCGGCGGTACGCGGGTGGGCGAGACGCTCTCGCCGCTGCCGCTGACCCTGCGCAGCGACCCGGGCGCGCCGGGCCTGGAGTCGGCGCCGTTCGTGGTGGCGCACTCCTCGGGCGACGACTCCTCGGTGTTCGACAACGGGCTGCCGGTGGCGCCGGTGGAGTGGATGAGCGGCGGGCGGCTGGAGCGGCTGGTCGCCACCCGGCACAGCGCCGAGCTGACCGGGCTCCCGGTGGCCCCGGCGGCGGGCAACCTGATCCTGGACGGCGGAGGTGGGCGGTCCATCGAGGAGATGACCGCCGCCACCGGGCGCGGGCTGCTGCTGACCTGCCTCTGGTACATCCGCGAGGTGGACCCGGCGACGCTGCTGCTGACCGGGCTGACCCGGGACGGGGTGTACCTGGTCGAGGACGGCGAGGTGGTCGGCGAGGTGAACAACTTCCGCTTCAACGAGTCGCCGGTGGACCTGCTGTCCCGGGCGGTCGAGGCGGGCCGCACCGAGCGGACCCTGCCGCGGGAGTGGAGCGACTGGTTCACCCGGGCCGCGATGCCGCCGCTGCGGGTGCCGGACTTCAACATGAGCTCGGTCAGCAAGGGGGTGTGACCCGCCTAGACTGGCCCGGAAACCTGTGAACACGACGGACTGAGGAGACGCGAGACCGTGACGGACATCGTCGACGAGCTGAAGTGGCGTGGGCTGTTCGCCCAGTCCACCGACGAGGACGCCCTGCGTAAGGCTCTGGCGAACGGTCCCGTCACATTCTATTGCGGCTTCGACCCGACCGCGGCCAGTCTGCACGTCGGGCACCTGGTGCAGGTGCTCACCGTCCGCCGGCTCCAGCGGGCCGGGCACCGGCCGCTGGCGCTGGTCGGCGGGGCGACCGGCCAGATCGGCGACCCCCGTCCGACCGCCGAGCGCACCCTGAACGACCCGGAGACCATCGCGGCCTGGGTGTCCCGGCTGCGGTCCCAGATCGAGCCGTTCCTCTCCTTCGAGGGGGAGAACGCCGCGGTCATGGTCAACAACCTGGACTGGACCGCGGGGCTGTCCGCGATCGAGTTTCTGCGGGACATCGGCAAGCACTTCCGGGTCAACAAGATGCTGACCAAGGACTCGGTCGCCCGGCGGCTGGAGTCGCAGGAGGGCATCAGCTACACCGAGTTCAGCTACCAGCTGCTCCAGGGGATGGACTTCCTGGAGCTGTACCGGCGCTACGGCTGCACCCTCCAGCAGGGCGGCAGCGACCAGTGGGGCAACCTCACGGCCGGGCTCGACCTGATCCACCGGCTGGAGCCGGACGCCTCCGTGCACGCGCTGGCGACCCCGCTGATGACCAAGGCGGACGGCACCAAGTTCGGCAAGACCGAGGGCGGGGCCGTCTGGTTGGACCCGGAGATGACCACCCCGTACGCCTTCTACCAGTTCTGGCTGAACGTGGACGACCGGGACATCTCCGCGTACGCGCGGATCCTCTCCTTCCGCAGCCGGGAGGAGCTGGAGGAGCTGGAGCGGGTCACCGAGGAGCGGCCGCAGGTCCGGGCCGCCCAGCGGGCGCTGGCCGAGGAGCTGACCACCCTGGTGCACGGCGCCGACCAGTGCGCCGCCGTGATCAACGCCTCCAGGGCGCTGTTCGGCCAGGGCGAGCTGGGTGAGCTGGACGAGGCGACGCTGGCCGCCGCGCTCGCCGAGCTGCCGCACGCCAAGGTGGCGGCGCCGGGGGCCGTGGTGGACCTGTTCGCCGAGGTCGGCCTCGCCCCCAGCAAGTCCGCGGCCCGCCGTACGGTCAAGGAGGGCGGCGCCTACGTGAACAACGTGAAGGTCACCGCCGAGGACGCCGAGGTGTCCGCCGACGAGCTGCTGCACGGGCGCTGGCTGGTGCTGCGGCGCGGCAAGAAGAACCTGGCCGCGATCGAGGTGGCGGCCGCGGGCTGAGGCCGGCGGTGGGATGTACGGGGCGGCGGCCCGGGTGCCTTGCGGTGCCCGGGCCGCCGCCCTTCACTCGTACGCGACGGGGCCGCGGCCCCGCGGGTGCGTGCGCTAGGCGCGCTGCTGATGTCGTTTGCCGCGGGTGGACATGTAGAGCATGTCGCCGAGGCCGACGATGACGACGGCCGCGACCACCTGGAGGATGTGGCGGCCCCAGTCGATGCCGGGGGTCGCCTCGATGCCGAAGGCCCGCGCGAGGGCGTTGCCGACGATGCCACCGATGATGCCGAAGATGGTGATCAGCCACAGCGGGCTGTGCTGCTTGCCTGGCAGGATCGCCTTGGCGAGCAGTCCCAGCACGAATCCGACGATGATCGCCCACAACCAGCCCATGGCTGCCTCCTCTGACGGATCGACGTGAGCAGTCCCGACAAGTCTGGAGCGCCTTGGCGCAACGCGCATGTCGGACTTCGGCGCGTGAGCGGCGGGGGCGGCGCCGGCGGGGGCATCCCCGCTGGTGGGACCCCCTCTCGTGGCCGGCCGATGGCGGGCGTACCGTGGGAGGCAGGTCCGGCCGGGGAAGCGCCGGACGCGGACGCGGGCGGTGGGGCACATGATGCGGAAGCACGGCAGCGATGAGGTCTTCCGGATCACGGGCGCCCGCCAGGGCCTGGCGGACGACGTCCGGGGCCGGCAGCGGCGCTATGTGATCTCCATGTCCATCCGTACGCTCTCGGTGATCGCGGCCGCCTCGCTGTGGAACGTGGAGCGCCATGTGGCGATCGTGGCCCTGGTGCTCGGCGCGGTGCTGCCGTACGTCGCCGTGGTGATCGCCAACGCGGGCCGGGAGAGCGCCCCTTCGCTGCCCTCCAGCTTCATGGGGGTGGGACCGCAGGAGCGGCCGATGCTCACCGCGGGCTCCTGGACCCCGCAGGGCGACTCCGGGTCCCCGCAGGGCGATGCGACGGCGGACGACCGTCGCGACCGCCCGGACGAGGAGCCTCGGGAGGGACCGCGTGACGGGGCGGAGCACCCGGCGGCCTGAGCGCGGCGGCAGGTGGAGCGCGGGGTTCCACCCGGCCCGCTCCGGTGGAGCGGAGGGTTCCGCGCGGACGGCTCCGTTCCGGCCTCGTTCAGCCTCTGTTCCGGCCTGCGAAGCTCAAGAAAAGCTCAGATCGATCGTGTGTTTCCGTGCCCGTGGGGCCGCTGCCCGTGACATACTTTCTACGCGCTCCGCATCCCCCGTCGGAGCGACGGACCGACGCCGGGCAGCTCCCCCCGTGGCTGCCCGGCGTCGCCTTTTTCGCCCTTCTCCTCCCCGCTGATCCTCTGCGAACGTTGGACGTGTACGCGTGTTTCCGAGTCCCGAACCCGTCGAGGCCGACGCTCCGATCTGCTCCGCGAAGGGCTGCCGGGCCGCGGCGGAGTGGGTGCTGGCGTGGAACAACCCCAAGCTGCACACCCCGGACCGCCGCAAGACCTGGCTGGCGTGCGAGGAGCATCGCGAGCACCTGTCGCAGTTCCTGGGGGTGCGCGGGTTCCTGAAGGACGTGGTGGCGCTGGCCGAGTGGGAATCCCGGCAGGGCGGCACCGGCGACTGACCCAGCTGTCCGCCTCAGCCGCCGATGGCCGACATGGGCCGCTCGGGCTGGAGGAAGCTGGGGTCGTCCAGACCGGAACCGGCCTTCTTCCCCCACATCGCGGTCCGCCACAGCTCGGCTATCTCCCGGTCCGGGGCACCGGAGCGGAGCGCGGCCCGCAGGTCGGTCTCCTCGCGGGCGAACAGGCAGGTGCGGACCTGGCCGTCGGCGGTGAGCCGGGTGCGGTCGCAGGCCCGGCAGAAGGGCCTGGTCACCGAGGCGATCACGCCGACGCGGTGCGGGCCGCCGTCCACCACCCAGCGCTCGGCGGGGGCCGAGCCGCGCTGCTCGTCGCCCTCCGGGGTGAGGGTGAAGCGGGTGCGCAGCGAGGCAAGGATGTCCCCGGCGGTGATCATGCCGTCGCGCTTCCAGCCGTGCTGTGCGTCGAGCGGCATCTGCTCGATGAAGCGCAGCTCGTAGTCGTGCTCGACCGCCCAGGCGAGCAGCTCGGGTGCCTCGTCGTCGTTGAGCCCGGGCATCAGCACGGAGTTGACCTTGACGGGGGTGAGGCCGGCGTCCCGGGCGGCGTGCAGTCCCTCGATGACGTCCCGGTGGCGGTCGCGGCGGGTGAGGGTCTTGAAGACGTCCGGGCGCAGGGTGTCCAGCGAGACGTTGACCCGGTCCAGGCCGGCGGCCTTCAGTGCGGGCGCGGCGCGCTTCAGCCCGATGCCGTTGGTGGTCAGGGAGAGGGTGGGGCGGGGCTCCAGCGCGGCACAGCGCTCGACGATGCCGACGAGGCCGGGGCGGAGCAGGGGCTCGCCGCCGGTGAAGCGGACCTCGGTGATGCCGAGCTCGGTGACGGCCAGGTGGATCAGCCGGACGATCTCGTCGTCGGTGAGCAGGTCGGGCTTGGCGAGCCACTGCAGGCCCTCTTCGGGCATGCAGTAGGTGCAGCGCAGGTTGCACCGGTCGGTGAGCGACACGCGCAGGTCGGTGGCCACGCGGCCGAAGGTGTCGATGAGCACGGTAGGGCCCCCTTCCCGGCAGTCCGTCTTCCCGGCTGTCTGTCCGGCTGTCTGTCCGGTTCGCATCTCCTCATTGAGCCTACGTGAGGGGTAGGACAACGACACGGGCCATTGACCACACAAGCGGCGCGGCCGTGTCGTAGGGATCTACGAGATCGCCACGACACGGCCGCGGTCGGTCACCCGAGGTGGCCGGAAGGGCCCGGGTCCGGGGCCGGGTCCGGGGTCAGTGGGCGCCGACGCCGGTGAGGGACTTGACCTCCAGCTCGGCGTACTTGCCGCGGTCCGGCTCCTCCTTGGAGAGCAGCGAGCCGAGCCAGCCGAGGAGGAAGCCGAGCGGGATGGAGATCAGCCCGGGGTTCTCCAGCGGGAACCAGGCGAAGTCGACGCCCGGGAACATCGAGGTCGGCTTGGAGGAGACGACCGGCGAGAACAGCACCAGCAGCACGGAGGAGGCCAGTCCGCCGTAGATCGACCAGAGCGCGCCCTGGGTGGTGAACCGCTTCCAGAACAGGCTGTAGAGGATGGTGGGCAGGTTGGCGGAGGCGGCGACCGCGAAGGCGAGCGCGACCAGGCCGGCCACGTTGAGGTCGCGGGCCATGGCGCCGAGGCCGATGGAGACGATGCCGATCAGGACGGTGGCGTAGCGGGCCGCGCGTACCTCCTCCTTCTCGGTGGCCTGGCCCTTGCGGATGACGTTGGCGTAGATGTCGTGGGCGAAGGACGAGGAGGAGGCGAGGGTCAGTCCGGCGACCACGGCGAGGATGGTGGCGAAGGCGACGGCGGAGATGACCGCGAGCAGGATGGCGCCGCCGGCCGAGTCCACTCCCCCGATGTGCAGGGCGAGCAGCGGGGCGGCGGTGTTGCCGGCCTTGTTGGAGGCGGTGATCTCCTCGGGACCGACGATGGCGGCGGCGCCGAAGCCGAGGGCGATGGTCATCAGATAGAAGGCGCCGATGATGCCGATGGCCCAGTTGACCGACTTCCGGGCGGCCCTGGCGGTGGGCACGGTGTAGAAGCGGATGAGGATGTGCGGCAGTCCGGCGGTGCCGAGGACCAGGGCGATGCCGAGGGAGAGGAAGTCCAGCTTGGAGGTGGGCGTCAGCCCGTACTTGAGGCCGGGCTCCAGGAAGGCGGCGCCCTTGCCGCTGTTCTCGGCGGCCTTGCCGAGGAGTTCGGAGACGTTGAAGCCGTACTTCAGCAGCACCAGGAAGGTGATCAGCAGGGTGCCGGCGATGAGCAGCACGGCCTTGACCATCTGGACCCAGGTGGTGCCCTTCATGCCGCCGATGGTCACGTAGAGGATCATCAGCACGCCGACCAGGGCGACGATGGCGATCTTGCCGCCGTCGGAGGTGATGCCGAGCAGCAGCGAGACCAGGACGCCGGCGCCGGCCATCTGGGCGAGCAGGTAGAAGATCGACACCACGATGGTGGAGGTGCCGGCGGCGGTGCGGACCGGGCGCTGGCGCATCCGGTAGGCGAGGACGTCGCCCATCGTGTAGCGGCCGGAGTTGCGCAGCGGTTCGGCGACCAGCAGCAGGGCGACCAGCCAGGCGACCAGGAAGCCGATGGAGTAGAGGAAGCCGTCGTAGCCGAAGAGGGAGATGGCGCCGGCGATGCCGAGGAAGGACGCGGCGGACATGTAGTCGCCGGAGATGGCGAGCCCGTTCTGGAAGCCGGTGAACTGCCGCCCGCCGGCGTAGAAGTCGGCCGCGGATCTGGTCTGCCGGCCGGCCCAGATGGTGATGGCGAGGGTGGCGAGGACGAAGGCCGCGAAGAGGGTGATGATCAGCGGCCGGTGCTCGGAGGCGTCGTTGGCGGCCGCGGTGGTCAGCAGGACGCTGTGGGTGCTGCTCATGCTCCGGCCTCCATACGGGACTTGATGGCCTCGGCCTTGGGGTCGAGCTTCGCCGCGGCGTGGCGCGAGTAGAGCCAGGCGATGAGGAAGGTGGTGAGGAACTGGGCGAGGCCCAGGACCAGGGCCACGTTGATGTTGCCGAAGAGCCTGGTGCCCATGAAGCCGCCCGCGTAGTTGGACAGCAGCACGTACAGCAGGTACCAGGAGATGAAGGCGATGGTCAGCGGGAAGGCGAAGGAGCGGTAGGACCGGCGCAGTTCACCGAACTCGGCGCTCCCCTGAACCTGCTCGAACTCCTCGGTCGTGGGCTGGACGGGACGGCGCTCCGGTCGGTCCTCGGGCGGCGGCGGGCTTGCGGTGGCCACGGAACTCTCCTCGTTGACGCGGCTGCGCTGGGCAACGGACGTGACGGCCGGCGATCGGCCGGGAGCCGGCGCTCGATTGAGGCGGCCCCCCTGACATGACAACGGCACGGACGCCGCGGCGACGCGGTTCACCTGCGGCCTCTTTCCGGTGACGGTCGTTCTTCGGCCACCGCGCGCCGGGCCGCGTGCGCCCCCGCGCCGGGCGCCTCATGGGCGGGGAGAACGCGACGGTTCCGGAGGGCGCCGATCCACTTGACCGCCAACTCCCCTGCACCCATTGAAGGACGGGGATGATCGGCGATAGCTTCGCTCGTCATGTACCCGTCCACACGCAGCCGTGTGCGGACGGACGTCACGGATGATGTGGAGAACCCATGGCTCATCTGGGAACCGGTCGCGGGCGCGTACTCGCGCTGCCCGCCGGTCTGGCCCTCACCGCCTCGCTCGGTCTGATGCCGGCGGCCGCCGCGGCCGTCCCGCAGACGGAGGCGCCCGCCGTGGCGAGCGTCCGCACGGTCGGCCCGAAGCTGTCGTACGTGGTGAACGTCTCGGGCGGGAACGCGGCCGCCAAGGCGGTGAAGAAGGCGATATCCCAGGCGGGCGGGGAGATCGTCACGTCCTACGACAAGATAGGCGTGATCGTCGTCCACTCGACGAACCCCGAGTTCGCCAAGACGATACGCACCGTGCGGGGCGTGAAGTCCGCGGGCGCCACCCGGACCGCCCCGCTGGCCGCCGCGAGCACCACCGACGTCCGCGTCGCCGAGCAGCCGCTGAGCGCCAAGGACGCGCGCGAGGCGGCGGCGAAGGCGGAGGAAGACGAGGACCCGTTCCAGCCGCTGCAGTGGGACCTGCCGGCCATCCAGGCCGACAAGGCGCACGAGAAGACCCTCGGCAGCAAGAAGGTGACCGTCGCGGTCATCGACACCGGTGTGGACGACACCCACCCGGACCTGGCGCCCAACTTCGACACCGCCGCCTCCGCCAACTGCGTGAGCGGCAAGGCGGACACCACGCCCGGCTCCTGGCGCCCGGCCGCCGGCGAGAGCGACCACGGCACCCATGTCGCGGGCACCATCGCCGCCGCCAAGAACGGTGTCGGCATCACCGGCGTCGCCCCCGGGGTGAAGGTCTCCGGCATCAAGGTCTCCACCCCGGACGGCTTCTTCTACACCGAGGCCGTGGTCTGCGGCTTCATGTGGGCCGCCGAGAACGGCGTCGAGGTCACCAACAACAGCTACTACGTGGACCCGTGGCAGTTCACCTGCAAGAACGACCTGGACCAGGGCGCCCTGGTCGAGGCGCTCCAGCGGGCCACCTCGTACGCCTGGGACAAGGGCACCGTCAACGTCGCGGCGGCCGGCAACGCCCGCACCGACCTGGCGGCGGACGAGGTCACCGACACCACCAGCCCCAACGACACCACCCCGGTCGAGCGCAAGGTCGACCCGTCGGTCTGCCCGGACGTGCCGACCATGCTGGACGGTGTGATCACCGTGTCGGCGACCGGCGCCAAGGACCTGAAGTCCTCGTACTCCAACTACGGCCTGGGCGTGGTGGACATCGCCGCGCCGGGCGGTGACTCCACCGTCTACCAGCCGCCGCAGGCCCCGGCCACCAACGGCCTCATCCTCTCCACGCTGCCGGGCGGCAAGTACGGCTACAAGGCCGGTACGTCGATGGCCTCCCCGCATGTGGCCGGTGTGGCCGCGCTGATCAAGTCCACCCACCCCAGCGCCTCGGCGGACAAGGTGGAGCGGCTGATCACCAGCCAGGCCGAGAGCACCGCCTGCCCGGAGCCGTACGACATCAACGGCGACGGCACGGTGGACGCGGTCTGCACCGGCGGTGTGGACGACAACAGCTTCTACGGCGCCGGTCTGACCAACGCGCTGAGGGCCGTCCGCAAGTAGCGGACCCGCGGGTCCGCTATTTCTGGTAGGTGACGGGGGGCTTCCCGGAGGTCGATGACACCGGGAGGCCCCCTTCGCCTGCTCCGGAAGGCCCCCGCTCGCATTCGCCTGGTGGCACCATTCCGCGGCCCGGCGCCGGATGCCATCCTCAAGATCATGGAACCTCGGGAAGAACCGGTCGTCATCGGCGGTGGTGCGGCGGGGGCATGGCGGGCGCTCGACGGCGGGCCCGCGCTCCTCGACCGGGTCACTTATGTCGCCGCCCACAGGGATGGCGTTCCGCTGCCCGCCCGGCTGCCGGTGCGGGAGCTGGCCCGTTCGGCGGTGGCGGTCTGCTCGCTGGCCGCCGCCGAGCTGGCCGCGACACGTGCCGGGCGGCGATCCGTCCCCCCGGTCACGGTGGACGACGGGGCGGTGGCCGCCGCCTTCGTCAGCGACCGGCTGGTCCGGCTGGACGGACGGGCCTGGGACACCTTCGCCCCGCTCTCCCGGTTCTGGCGCGCCTCGGACGGCTTTGTGCGCACCCACGCCAACTACCCGCACCACCGCGCCCGGCTGCTCGCCGCCCTCGGGTTGCCGGACGGCGGTGACGCGCTCCCCGCCCTGATGGCGCGGGCGGTCGCCGCCCGGACCGCCGAGGAGGTGGAGGAGGCGGTGTACGCGGCCGGGGGCCTCGCCGTGGCGGTACGGTCCCCGGGCCGCTGGGCGGCCGGTGAGCAGGGCGCCCTGCTGGCCGGGCAGCCGCTGACGGCGAGGGAGCGCACCGGCGGTTCCCTCCCGCTCCCGGCCGGCGGCACGCTCGCCCAGCCGTGCGCGGGCGTGCGGGTGCTGGATCTGACCCGGGTGCTGGCCGGGCCGGTCGCCACCCGGACGCTGGCGCTGCTCGGTGCGGAGGTGCTGCGGATCGACGCCCCCTTCCTGCCGGAGAGTCAGGAGGCGCACAACGACACCGGGCTCGGCAAGCGGTCGGCCCTGCTCGACCTGGGCCGGACCGCCGACCGCCGGACCTTCGAGGACCTCCTCGGGCAGGCGGACGTGGTGGTGACCGGCTACCGGCCCGGCGCCCTCGACCGGTTCGGGCTCGGCGCCCGGGAGCTGGCCGCCGCCCGCCCCGGGCTGGTGGTCGCGGAACTGTCCGCCTGGGGCCGCCAGGGGCCCTGGCGGGGACGGCGCGGCTTCGACAGCCTGGTCCAGGCCGCCACGGGCATCGCCGAGCTGGAAGGCTCCCCGGCCGCCCCGGGCGCCCTTCCGGCGCAGGCGCTGGACCACGGTACGGGCTATCTGCTGGCCGCCGCCGTGCTCCGCTCGCTGACCGAGCGGCACCAGGACGGCGGCGGCGCCCTCGCCCGGCTGACCCTCGCCCGCACCGCGCACTGGCTGCTCCGCGAACTGCGCCCGGAGCACGCCCCGGCGGCGGTGCCTCCAGGGATGGACGACCGGGAGGGAGACGACCCCGGGCGGTGGATGCTGGAGAGGACCGGGCCTCTGGGTGTGCTGGGCTATGCGCGCTCACCGGTGTCCTACCAGGGCGGCCCGGTGGACTGGGCCCGCCCGTCGGGGCGATGGGGAGCGG
The DNA here is from genome assembly GCF_023218175.1 of Streptomyces lichenis. Taxonomy (GTDB): domain Bacteria; phylum Actinomycetota; class Actinomycetes; order Streptomycetales; family Streptomycetaceae; genus Streptomyces; species Streptomyces lichenis. Next base: position 39,710 of record NZ_JALPTH010000015.1, read on the forward strand.
ACCCGGCGCGGTGGACGGACCACGGATGACGACGGCGAGCGGCGGCGGACCGACGGGCGGAAACCGCCGACCTGACGAGCCATCACGCCTGGTACTACACCCGACACCACACCCCCGTACCGCAATGAAACGGACATTCCACTCGGTCAATCCGCCCATGCCGTACGGGTGTCCGGGCCGCCCGCCGACCGCGTTGTCGGTGGCGGGCTCTATTCTCGGGAACCATGCTCGACGATCCGACGACAGCAGGCATCTGGCCCGCCGCCTACCCACAGGGGTACGCGGTGGTCGACGTGGAGACCACCGGGCTCGCCCGCGACGACCGGATAGTGTCGGCTGCCGTCTACCGGCTGGACGCCCGGGGCGAGGTGGAGGACCACTGGTACACCCTGGTCAACCCCGAGCGCGACCCGGGCCCGGTGTGGATCCACGGACTGACCAGCGAGGTGCTGGAAGGGGCTCCGCTCTTCGCGGAGATCGCGGCCGAGTTCTCGGCGAGACTCGACGGGCGGGTGCTCGTCGCGCACAACGCGGTCTTCGACTGGTCGATGATCGCCCGCGAGTACGCCCGGGCGGAGCGCACCGCTCCGGTCCGCCAGCGGCTGTGCACCATCGCGCTCTCCAAGGAGCTGGCCCTGCCGCTGCCCAACTTCCGCCTGGAGGCACTGGCAAGCCACTTCGGCGTGGTGCAGCAGCGCGCGCACCATGCCCTGGACGACGCCCGGGTGCTGGCGGAGGCGTTCCGGCCGAGCCTGCACGCGGCCGCCGCCGGAGGTGTGCGGCTCCCGCTGCTGGAGTGCCTGCCGCTGACCGAGTGGGTCTCAGGACCCGCCACCCCGCGGGTCGGCCGGCAGGCCTCGTACCGCCCGGGCGGCTGGCGCCCCACCAGGAAGCGGACGCCCTGCCCGTATCCGAACCCGGGCCGCTACGAGGTCGGCGGGGCGCTGGTGCAGGGGATGCGGGTGGCCTTCTCCGGTGACACCTCGGTGGAGCGAGAGCTGCTGGAGGACCGCGCGGTCGAGGCCGGGTTGCACATCGCCACCAGCGTCTCCCGGCTCACCAGTGTGCTGGTCACCAACGACCCGGACTCGGCCACCTCCAAGACGGTCAAGGCGAAGGCGTACGGCACCCCGGTGATCGACGAGGCGGCCTTCACCCAGCTGCTGCGGGACGTCGCCCCGGCCCCCGGCGGGAGCGCGGCGGCAGACGGGTGACGGACCGGGCGTTGCTCCCCGGCGGGCGGCGTGCCGCGCCGCACCCTGTGGCGCATGGCACGTTGTGAGGTCTGCGGAAACGACTACGGCATGTCCTTCGAGGTGCACGCGCAGGGCGCGGTGCACGTCTTCGACTGCTTCGCCTGCGCCATCCACCGCATGGCGCCGATCTGCGAGCACTGCCGGGTCCAGATCATCGGGCAGGGCGTCGAGGTGGAGGGGCACTGGTTCTGCGGAGCGCACTGCGCCCGCGCGGAGAGGGGGGCGGTCGGCATCGTCGATAAGGTCTGAGCGGCGCGGTGTCGGGCGCGGCCCGAAGCCCGGCAGCATCACCGCCCGGGCCCACCTCCGCCGAATCGCCGGCGAGGCGGCCCCGGACGGTCGGCCGACGCCGACCCGGACTGCCGACGCGGGGACGGCCCCGGGCCCGTAGGCCGAGATCGGCCCCCGGACCGTCGGTACGGTGCCCTACGAGCTGCCGGCACGGGGCGGCCGGCGCGTAGGCCGAGGCGGCCGGACTCGCAGGCAGGGGTCGGCCCGAACTGCCAGTGGTCCGGGGCGGCCCCGGAACACCGGCCCAGGCCGGGCCTGAGTCGGCCGTCGGTGACGGCTCGGCGCGTAGGCCGGTGACGGCCCGGCCAGATCGCCGAGCGGCAAGGGCCGGGCCGGACCGCCGGGCGGCTGCGTGCGGAAGGGACCACCGGGCGGCAAGGGCCGGGCCGGACCACCGGGGCCCGGGCCGGGTCGCCGGGCAAGCGGGGCTCCGCGGGGTGGGCTCTCGGCCCTCGCCTCCCCCGCTCCGGGCGGCCCGAGCCGGATCGGCGGGCAACCGGGGCTCCGTCCGGGTCGGGCTCCCGGCTCTCGCCTCCCCCGCTCCTGGCGGGCCCTCCGGGACCCCGGGCCGGGTCGCGGTCGGCCGGGCTCTGCGCGGGACCCCGGGCCTGGCGGTCCGGGGCCCGAGTTGTACGGTCATGGGGTGTACCGCTTCCTGTTGTCCCGGCAGTGGGTGATCCTCACCCTGCTGGCCCTCGTGCTCATGCCCGTGATGGTCGAGCTGGGCTTCTGGCAGTACCACCGGCACGAGCACCGGGTGGAGCAGAACGGGCTGATCGAGGACAACCTGCGGGCGGAGCCGGTACCGGTGACGGAGCTGACCTCCCCGGGTCACACCGTGCCCCGTTCGGATTACTGGCGCCGCACCACCGTGACCGGCACCTTCGACGCGAAGCACGAGGTGGTGGTGCGCCGGCGCACCTCGGCCGACGAGCGGATCGGTGTGCTGGTGCTCACCCCGCTGGTGCTCCCCGACGGCCGCGCGGTGCTGGTGAACCGCGGCTGGGTCCCCGCCGCCCCGGACCAGATGACCTACCCGGAGGTGCCGCCCGCGCCCAAGGGCCGGGTGACGATCACCGGCCGGCTCAAGGCGGACGAGACGACCGGGGCCAGCGGGATCAAGGATCTCAAGGGCCTGCCGCCCCGCCAGGTGATGCTCATCGACAGCGGGCAGGCGGCGAGGACCCTGGGGCGACCGGTGCTCGGCGGGTATGTGGAGCAGACCGCTCCGACGCCCGCCGACGGCCGTCCCGAGCAGATCCCTGAGCCCGACCACGACTCCATCGGCCCCCATATGGCGTACGCGGTGCAGTGGTGGCTGTTCGTCGCCGCGGTGCCGGTGGGCTGGGTGGTCCTGGTCCGGCGTGAGCGCCGGGACCGGCTGGCCGCCGCCGCGGCCGAAGCGGCGGCGGCAGCGGAGGCCGGGGGCGCGGACGGCGAGCGTCCGGAGGCGGTGGCGGGGACCCCGGGCACCGCCTCCTGACTCCTGCCACCTGACCCGGGCCCCTCCGGACGCCTGCCCAAGGGCCTCGCCTCCGTCGGCGTCAGCCGGCCTGCCCGCCGGTCGGGGCGGACTGCTCCGGCACGGGCGCCGTGCCGAGGCTGCGGGCGGTGAGCCCCTTCAGCAGGTCCGCCAGGTCGAGACCGGTGGCGGAGCCCAGCAGCTCCATGCCCTGGGCCACGTTGTCCGTGACGGTCCGGGTCAGCTTGGTGGCGCCGTCGGTGGAGATGACCGTCATCTTGTCCACGGCGCTCAGCGGTTCGGCCGCCTTGCCGACGACCTGCGGCAGCACCTCGACCAGCATCTGGAGCACCGCCGCGTCCCCGTACTGGGCGAACGCGTCGGCCTTCTTCCGCATCGCCTCCGCCTCGGCCGAGCCCTTCGCGGCGATGGCGGCGGCCTCGGCCTCACCCTCGATCCGCACCGCGTCGGCCAGCGCCGCCCGGTGGGCCTTCTCGCCCTCACCGGTCAGCCGGGCCCGCTGGGCGTCCGCCTCGGCCTCCTTGACCTGGGCGATCCGGCGGGCCTCGGCCTCCTGCTCGGCCTGGTAGCGGGCGGCGTCGGCGGGCTTGCGCACCTGGGTGTCCAGCTCCCGATCGGTGAGCGCGGCCTGCCGCTCGGCGACCTTCTCCTGCTGGCTGAGGATCTCCTGCTGCCGGTCGGCCTCGGCGAGCGGCCCGGCGGCCGCCGCCTTCGCGGCCGCCTCGTCGGTCTCCGCCTTGATCTCGGCCTGCTTGAGCGCAAACGTCCGCTGGGCGATCGCGATCTCCTCCTCGGCCTTCAGCCGGGCCTGCTCCGACGCCCGGCGGGCGACGGCCTCGGCGATGTCGGCCTCCTGGCGGGCGCGCGCGGCCTCGGGCCGGCCCAGGTCCTCCAGATAGGAGCCCTCGGTGGTGATGTCCTGGATCTGGAAGGCGTCCAGCACCAGGCCCTGCCCGGACAAGCTGGCCTCGGCCTCCTCGGCGACCTGCCCGGCGAACGCCGCGCGGTCGCGGATGATGTCCTCCACCGACATCCGGCCCACGATGGACCGCAGCGCACCCGAGAGCACTTCCTGGGTGAAGCCGACGATGCCGTTCTGCTGCATCAGGAACCGCTGGGCGGCCGCCCGGATCGAGTCCTCGCCGCCGCCTACCTTGACGATGGCGACACCTTCGAGGTTGGCCTTGACCCCGCGCAGGGTCACCGCACCGCGCACGGCGACGGGGATGTGCCGGGAGGAGAGGTCCAGGGTGAACCGCTGCTGGACGAAGGGGACGACGAAGACCCCTCCGCCGACCACGACCTTCTGGCCGCTGTTGTCGGTGAACACCCGCCCGGTCTCCGGGTCGGTGGACTTCTTGCCGCGGCGGCCGGTGATGATGAACGCCTCGCTCGGACCGGCGACCTTGTAGCGCGTGATCACGACGAGGCCGAGCAGCACCAGGAGTACGACGACTCCCACCACTGCGATGGCGACCGGACTCATGACGTGTCTCCCTCCTGCCGTCCCGAGGAGGCAGATCGATGGGGCTGACATGCGGAAAGGGAAGAGAAAGCGGACACGGAAGGGAAAACGGAAGGCGGCGACGGGGGGGAGTGGCGGAGCCGGAGGGGCGGGGACGCGTGGGGAAACGATCCGTCAGCGTTCCACCGGGCGCACCAGGACCGCGCTGGGCGACAGCGCCTGCTCGACCCAGACCTCCGCGCCGCGCCCGACCGGGCCGGCCGATCTGGCGGCGAACTTCACCGGCTGGCCGGCCACCCGCAGCAGCACCTCGCCGTACCCCTCGCCGGGGATGGCGGTGACCACCGTCCCGGTGGTGCCGACGAGGTCGTCGCCGCGCGGGGCGCCCGTACCCCCGTCGTTCATCAGGGCCCGGCTGACCCGCCAGGTGAGCCACCCGGCGCCGGCGCCGGCCACGGCTCCGACCTCGGTGGCGGGGCCCGCGCCCAGCCCGGTGGTGCCGAGCACGATCGCCCCGGTGAAGCCGAGCATCGAGACGAACCCGGCGATCACCGGCAGGGAGAGCCAGCCGTCCAGCAGGCCGCCCACCCCGTCGAAGACGCCCTCCAGCACTCCGTCGAGCACCAGGGAGGCGACGAGCAGCACGATCCCGGCGATGCCCAGCCCGAGGAATACCCCCATGTCCCCCGCCCCCTTCGTACGGACCCCGGTACGGGACGTACCGGCCCTGCGCACCGCCCCGGAGAACTCCCGGGGCCGTGACCATGATCCCACCCCCGCTCGGGGCCTGTCATTGCCGTGTCCCGGCAGTTCCGGCGGGCCGCGGCTGCCCGGCCGGCCACCGTCCGCGCGGCGCGGCTTCCGGGCGGGCGGCCTCGGTCCGTGGGCCGGGCGGGGGCGACCGCCGCGGCGGCGGGCTTAGCCGTCGTACCAGGTGGGAAGACGCCAGAGCGTGACACAACGTATCGAGGACTACGCCCTCATCGGCGATCTGCAGACCGCCGCGCTGGTGGGCATGGACGGCTCCATCGACTGGCTGTGCCTGCCGCGGTTCGACTCGGCGGCCTGTTTCGCCGCGCTGCTCGGCACGGAGGACAACGGGCACTGGCGGCTCGCCCCCAAGGGCGCCGGGCGGTGCACCTCCCGCGGCTACCGGGGCGAGTCCCTGGTACTGGAGACGGTCTGGGAGACCCGTACCGGCACCGTGAAGGTCGTCGACTTCATGCCGCAGCGCGACCAGGCCCCGGACGTGGTGCGGATCGTCGAGGGCGTCAGCGGCACGGTGGAGATGTCCTCGGTGCTCCGGCTGCGCTTCGACTACGGCAACATCGTGCCCTGGGTGCGCCGGGTGGACGGACACCGGGTGGCGGTCGCGGGCCCCGACTCGATATGGCTCCGCAGCGAGCCGGAGGTCCGCACCTGGGGCCAGCAGTTCAGCACCTGCTCGGCGTTCGAGGTGTCGGAGGGCGAGCAGGTGGCGTTCGTGCTGACCTGGCATCCCTCGCACGAGGTGCGCCCCTCGCAGATCGACCCGTTCGAGGCGCTGGAGCACACCCTGGAGGACTGGGCCGAGTGGGCGGGGCGCTGCACCTACCAGGGGCCCTACCGGGAGGCGGTGCTGCGCTCCCTGATCACCCTGAAGGCGATGACCTACGCCCCCACCGGCGGGATCGTGGCCGCGGTGACCACCTCGCTGCCCGAGGAGCTGGGCGGCGTACGGAACTGGGACTACCGCTTCTGCTGGCTGCGGGACTCCACCCTCACGCTCGGCGCGCTGATCGCCGCGGGCTATCTGGACGAGGCCGCCGAGTGGCGCGACTGGCTGTTGCGGGCGGTGGCCGGCGACCCGGCGGACCTGCAGATCATGTACGGGCTGGCGGGCGAACGGCGGCTGCCGGAGGCGGAGCTGCCCTGGCTGCGCGGGTACGCGGGCTCCAGTCCGGTCCGCACCGGGAACGCCGCCGTGGAGCAGTTGCAGCTCGATGTCTACGGGGAGGTCATCGACTCGCTGTGGCTGGCGCGGGAGGCGGGGCTGCCGGCGCAGCGGCACGCCTGGAACCTCCAACTGAGCCTGCTGGGCTTCCTGGAGTCGACCTGGCGCCAGCCGGACGAGGGATTGTGGGAGGTGCGCGGGCCGCGCCGGCACTTCGTGCACTCCAAGGTGATGGCCTGGGTGGCCGCGGACCGGGCGGTGCGGACCATGGAGGACGATCCGTCGCTGCCCGGTGACGTCAACCGCTGGCGCCGGATGCGCGACGAGGTGCACAAGGACGTCTGCGAGAACGGGTACGACCCGGTCCGCAACACCTTCACCCAGTCGTACGGCTCCAAGGAGCTGGACGCGGCGGTCCTGCTGATGCTGCGGTTCGGCTTCCTGCCGCCGGACGACCCGCGGGCGATCGGCACCGTGGACGCGATCCGCGAGGAGCTGGGCCACAACGGCTTCATCCACCGGTACAGCACCGAGGGCGCGGCCGTTGACGGACTGCCCGGCGAGGAGGGGACGTTCCTGGTCTGCTCGTTCTGGATGGCGGACGCGCTGCTGATGACCGGCCGGGTGAAGGAGGCCCGGGAGCTGTTCGAGCGGCTGCTGGCGCTGCGCAACGACGTCGGGCTGCTGGCGGAGGAGTACGACGCCTCGGCCGGTCGCCAGCTCGGCAACTACCCGCAGGCGTTCAGCCATATCGGGCTGGTGAACACCGCCCTCGCGCTGGAACGGGAGAACGCGGACGCCCCGGCCGCCCCGGCCGCACCAGCCGCCCCGGCCGACGCCTTGGCCGAAGCCCCCGACGGGGCGGGTGCGGCGGACACGGCAGGATAGGCGCATGGATCTGGGACTGAAGGACCGGGTGTACGTGGTGACCGGCGCCTCGCGCGGACTGGGCCACGCCTGCGCGCGGGCACTGGTGGCCGAGGGCGCGAAGGTCGTCCTCTCCTCACGGGACGAGAAGGCGGTCGCAGCGGCGGCCGAGGCGCTGGGGCCGGGCGCGGTGGGCGTGCCCCTGGACAACGCCGACCCCGATGCGGCCGAACGGCTGATCGGGACGGCGAGGGAACGGTTCGGCCGGTTCGACGGGACCCTGGTCAGCGTGGGCGGCCCGCCGCCCGGTTCGGCGCTGGACAACACCGACGAGCAGTGGCGGGCCGCCTTCGAGTCGGTCTTCCTGGGCGCGGTCCGGCTGGCCCGCGCCTCGGCGGCGGCGCTGGTGGAGACGGGTGACGGCGGGGCGATCGGCCTGGTGCTCTCCGGCTCGGTGTACGAGCCGCTCCCGGGGCTGACCATCTCCAACGGGCTGCGGCCCGGGCTGGCCGGTTTCGCCGCCTCGCTGGCGGACGAGGTAGGGCCGCGCGGGGTACGGGTGGTCGGGCTGCTCCCCGGCCGGATCGACACCGACCGGATCCGCGAGCTGGACGCCCTGGGCGGCGACCCGGCGGCCTCCCGCGCCGCCGCCGAGCAGCGGGTTCCACTGGGCCGCTACGGCACCCCGGAGGAGTTCGGCACGGCGGCCGCTTTCCTGCTCTCCCCCGCGGCCTCGTACATCACCGGGGTGATGGTCCCGATCGACGGCGGCAGCCGAGCCGGCTTCTGAGGGGCCCCGGCGGGCGGGGCGGGGACCGGGTACGACGTTCACCGGAGCCGGAGCCGGGGTGTGACGGTGCATCCGTTGGGGCGGGCCGGGTCCCGACGTTCGGCGGGCCGGGGTCGATGCTCACCGGGGCCGGAGCCGGAGACCGGGGTGTGACGGTGGCCCCGAGGGGGGGCGGGGCCGGTGGTCGCGGCGTGCCCGGGGCCGTGGCGGGTTCAGCGGGGACGGGGCCGGGGTGGTGGTTCGGGCCTTCCTGGGCCGGGGCCTGACGGTGCCTCGGAGGGCGGGGCAAGGGGGGGCGGGGTCTGACGGCCCCGGGGGCCCTGGTCAGCTGACGCGGCCGGAGGGGTGGCGGGCGGCGCGTAGGCGGGCTTCGGCCGGGAGGGCGGGCAGGTCGGCGGACTCGCGGGCGTGGCGCAGGGGGCCGTCCGCCAGCCGGGTCAGGGCCTCGCCGGGTGCCGCGTACGGCTCCACCAGCAGCGAGACCCGGGCGGCCGGTGCGGTACGGCGGCCGGTCAGCCGGACCCGGGCCCGGGAGACCCCGTCCATGGACTCGGCCTCGGCGGCCACCGCGTCCTCCAGGGCGCGCCCGCGCAGCACGGCCCCCTCGCCGTCGCCGGTGTCGACCAGCACCTCCGCCAGCCTCGGCCGGCGCAGTTGGGCGAGCAGCCAGATCAGCGCGAGCACCATGAGGGCGGCCGAGCCGGCGACGGCCGCCACCCAGGGCACCCGGTCCCGCGCGGCGTCGCTCAGCAGCGCGGAGTCCGGGCCGTGCCAGGGCCACCAGGACGGCACGTCCAGCCCCAGCGCGGCGGCGAGCAGCACACCGCCCGCGCCGAGAAGTACCAGTCCGAGCAGGCCCACCAGGACCCGGTTCGCTCGCCGCAGCATCCCTGCCACCTCTCTGCTCCCGTCTCGCCCGTCACCGCTTGCCCGGTGGGCGTACGACATGCACCGCCACCGCCGGGGGCCGGGCCAGGCCCAGCTCCCGTACCCCGGCGGCGAGGGCCGCCTCCACGTCGCCGCGCACCTCGGGCAGTTCGCGGAAGTGGGCGACGGCCCGGACCGCGGCCTTGTGGCGCTTGGCCCGTACCCGTACCGAACGCACCCCGGGAACCGCCATCGCCCGGTCGTGCAGCACCCGCTCCACCACGTCCCGGCCGAGGCCGGCGCGCAGGCCGTGCGGTCCGGGCCGCATCGTCAGCACCGCACGCAGCCCGGGGGTGAGGGCGAGAGCCAGCAGCCACACGCCGAGCACCACCGCCACCGCCGCGGCGACGACCGTCCACACGTTGTCCAGGGGGCGGGTGGCCAGATCCTCGGTGAGCGCCCGCCGCCACCGCATGCCGGGTCGTCCGGCGCGCACCGAGGCCAGGTCGTACAGCAGCAGGCCCGACCCGCCGAGCAGGACCAGCGCGAGCAGTGTGGCGGGCACCCGGCGCACCGACCAGAAGCGGCCGCGGCGGCGGGAGGAGGCGGGGGCTTCGGCGGCCGGCGTCCCGTCCGTACCGGTGGACTTGTCCGTCCCTCCGGTCCCGGTCTTCGTCATCGCCACCTGCCGGGTGGGGGCCGGGTCCGGGTCCGGTTCGGCCGCGTTCATCGCACCCTCCCGCCGCTCGCGCTCTTGTCCGAGGTCTGCGCCGAGTGCAGCCGCTCCACATGCACCGCGACCTCCTGTACGGCCAGTCCGGCCAGGGTCTCCACCCGCCGGGTCACCTGCCGGCGCACCGCGGCGCACCGGGCGGCCAGGTCGCAGGGGTAGCCGAGCTCCAGGCTGACGTGCACCCGGGCGCTGTCCCGGTGGACGACCACCGTCGTCCGGGGCGGCCCGGCCCCGGGTGGCAGGCCGCCGCCCTGATCGGCCCGGTCAGCCGTTCCGGGGGCGGCGCCGAGCGCCTCCCGCGCGGCCCGGGCGGCGATCTTCGCCACCACCCGGTCCGCGATACTCGTCGCCCCGCGTTCGGCGGCACTGACCCGGCCGCCGTCCGCTCCGCCGTCGGGCCGGGACCCGTCGTCCGTCTCTCCGCCTTCCGCCGCACGCCGGGCGCCGGGCGGGGAGGCCGTCGCCCCCGCCATCCCGTCACCGCCGCCGGTCGTCGCGGTCGCGGCTCCGGAAGAACTCGCCGGGTTCCAGGTCGCCCTCCAGGAACCGGCCCACCACGAAGCCGATCGCGCCCAGAGCGGCGACCAGCACGAACGCGCCGAATCCGCCGAAGTAGCCGGCGAAGCCCAGCGCCATACCGGCCAGCAGGCCGACCACCGCCATGTTCATGCGTCCGTTCCTCTCGCACGCTGCCCACACCTTGCCCGCACCGGCCGCCGCCGGGGCCTGCGCCGCCTCGGCGACCGGCCGGGCCCTATCGGATCCGGGTCTCCTGCTCCTCGTCCTCGTCCTCCTCGTCCGGGAGCTTCACATCGCTGACGGCGATGTTGACCTCGACGACCTCCAGCCCGGTCATCCGCTCCACGGCCGAGACCACGTTCTCCCGGACGGCACCGGCGACATCGGAGATGGAGACGCCGTAGTCCACGACGATCTCCAGGTCGAGGGCGGTCTGCACCTCGCCGACCTCGGCCTTGACTCCCCGGGACACACTGGACTTGCCCGGGACCCGGTCGCGGACGGCGCCGAAGGTGCGGGACAGCCCGCCGCCCATGGCGTGCACGCCGACGACGTCGCGGGCCGCCATGCCGGCGATCTTCTCGACCACGCCGTCCGCGATGGTGGTACGGCCCCGGCTGGCCGGGTCGCCGCCGCGGCGCCCGCCGGACGCCCTTCTGCTCTCCTCGGCCGCCGGCTCCCTGACCCGGGAGGCCCTCTCGGACTGGGCCGCCTGCACGGACTGCGACGTGTCGGTCATCAGCGTCCATCCCTTCCACGTCACGCCGGAAGCCGATCCGATCCTGATCCCTGACGCGATCCCGATCCTGATCCTGGTTCCGGCGGAGTCTGATGTTCCCTGAGTCGAATGCCCTCTTTTGACCACATTACGAGTGGTTCGCGTGTCGCGCGTCGGGGATGCGGCAGGGTGGAGGAATGAGTACGGGAGCGGGCAGGGAGACGGCCGAGGGTGAAGCGGGCGAAGACGCCGGCGTCGGGAGCGAAGGAGGGCGCACGGGCGGCGGTGGCTGGACCGCCTCGCTCCGGGGTGCGCTCGCCCCGGGGCTGCTGCTGCCGCTGGGCGATCTCGCGGACGGGGCGTGGATCGCCGAGCGGGCGGCCGCGGAGGTGCTGGGCGAGGCGATGGGCCGGGCGGCGCCGGACGCCGCGCCGGGCAGGGTGCGGGTGCGCTCGGCGGCGGGCTCGCCCGCGGCGGAGCCCGCGGCGGAGCCCGTGGCACCGGAACCGCCCGGTGCGCTGCCCCGGGGGCCGCTGCGGGTGGAGGCGGAGTTCGCGGCGGTGGCCGGGACGGTGCTCCCCGAGGTGGCGGAACGGCTGCGCACCGCGCTGTTCGCGGCGGCGGACGAGCTGCTGGGGCTGCGGGTGGACGCGGTGGACCTGCGGGTGACCGCGCTGCTGGACGCCCCACCGGAGCGCCCGCCCGCCGAGGCCGAGGGCGCACCGGAGGCGGAGACCGGGGCGGCCGGGGCGGAGGTGGGGTCACCCGAGGCGGTGGCCGCGGCCGTTCCCGGTGTGGCACGGCTGACCGGCGCCTTCGGCCGTCCGGTGCACCGGACGGCCGATCAGCTGCGGGTGGAGCTGGCCACCGCCGCGGGCCGCCGGGCGCTGGACGTCGCCCGGGCGGTGCGCGGCGCTCTCCGGGCCGTGGCGGAGGAGGACGGGCCACCGGTGGTCGTGGTGGTCACCGGGACGCGCTGAGGGCGGCCGGCCCCTCTCCGGCAGGGCCGACAGGGCCGACAGGGCCGACAGGGCTCAGTCGGTGAGGCCGGCGAGGTCGCGCAGCCGACGGGCCTGCGCGGCGCGCTCGGCGGTGCGCTGCTCCTCGTAGGTTCGGGCCTGGGCGCCCCGCAGCAGGGCCTTGGTCTCCACGACCGCGTCCCGGGGGGCCGCCAGCAGCGCGGCGGTGAGGTCCCGTACCGCGCCGTCGAGTTCACCGGTGGGCACCACGATGTTGGCCAGCCCGATCCGCTCGGCCTCGTCGGCGTGGACGAACCGGCCGGTGGCGCAGATCTCCAGCGCCCGGGCGTAGCCGACGGCGGCGACCAGCGGATGCGTGCCGGTCAGATCGGGTACGAGTCCGAGGCTGGTCTCGCGCATGGCGAACTGCACGTCCTGCGCGGCGACCCGGAGGTCGCAGGCGAGGGCGAGCTGGAAGCCGGCACCGATGGCGTGGCCCTGGACCGCGGCGATGGAGACGATGTCGTTCCGGCGCCACCAGGTGAACGCCTCCTGGTACTCGGTGATGACCGCGTCCAGTTCGGCGTCGGAACCGCGCGCCAGGTCCAGGAAGGACGGCTCGCCGTCGAAGCCCTCGGGGGTGAAGGCCTGCCGGTCGAGTCCGGCGGAGAAGGACCTGCCCTCACCGCGCAGCACGACGACCCGGACGCTGCCGGGCAGCGACCGCCCGGCCTCCACCAGGGCCCGCCACAGGGCGGGCGACTGCGCGTTGCGCTTGGCCGGATTGGCCAGCGTCACCGTGGCGACGGAATCCTCCACGGTGAGCCGTACACCGTCCTTCTCGAACACGTCGGCGGGGGCGGGCACATCGGCGGGGGCGGGCGAGGTCATGGCTCCTCCGGGTCCTGTGCGGTGGCCGTGGCACGGCCGTGCGTCACGGCTGCGCGCGACGGCCGACCGGCCGCACAGGACGGTCGGCCGCCACACAAGTGACTGCACAGTAACCACCCGGTCGGCGGCGCCGTGGACCGGGTGGACCGGTGACCACGGCAGCGCCGTCCGGCGCGCGCACCCGGAAGGCTCACCCTCCGCGGGCCGGGGGGCTCGCGGAGGGGGACGGCCTCACCGTCGGAGCGTCAGTCCGTCGAAGCGGCCTTCTTGCCCCGGGTCGCTCCGCCGCGTCCCCGCAGTGTGACTCCGGACTCGCTCAGCATCCGGTGCACGAACCCGTACGAACGGCCGGTTTCCTCGGCCAACGCGCGGATGCTCGCACCGGAGTCGTACTTCTTCTTCAGGTCTGCCGCGAGCTTGTCGCGCGCGGCGCCGGTCACCCGGCTGCCCTTCTTCAGAGTCTCGGCCACCCGTGCCTCCTCATGGGAAGTGCGCTCTGGTCTTCTCATGATCACCCCTACCGGCGCTCCTGGCCACCCATTCGACAAGGTCCGTACGGCACGAAGCCGGGTCCGGACGGCCCGAAGGGACGGCCCCGGCCGCTCCGGAATCGAGGGCCGGGGAAGAAACAGCAGGTCAGAGCGGCGTGATGCAGGCCACACCGGGGGCAGAGCGGAATGGGGGATTCAGTCGCCGCCACGCCGGAGTACCAGACGCGCTCACTCAGATGATGGATCACGCCTAGGCCGAATGATCCATACCGGGGGTGGCCGGAGGGTGGGTCAGGCGAGGGCGACCAGGTCGGCGTAGTCGGCGCCCCACAGGTCCTCGACCCCGTCGGGGAGGAGGATGATCCGCTCCGGCTGGAGCGCGTCCACCGCGCCCTCGTCGTGGGTGACCAGGACGACGGCGCCCTTGTAGGTGCGCAGCGCGCCGAGGATCTCCTCGCGGCTGGCCGGGTCGAGGTTGTTGGTGGGCTCGTCCAGCAGCAGCACGTTGGCCGAGGAGACGACCAGGGTGGCCAGCGCCAGCCGGGTCTTCTCACCGCCGGACAGCACGCCCGCCGGCTTGTCCACGTCGTCGCCGGAGAACAGGAACGAGCCGAGCGTCTTGCGGACCTCGACCAGGTCCAGGTCGGGCGCGGCGGAGCGCATGTTCTCCAGGACGGTGCGGTCCGGGTCGAGGGTCTCGTGCTCCTGCGCGTAGTAGCCCATCTTGAGGCCGTGACCGGGGGTGACCTCGCCGGTGTCGGGCTTCTCCACCCCGGCCAGCAGCCGCAGCAGGGTGGTCTTTCCGGCGCCGTTGAGGCCCAGGATGACGACCCGGGAGCCCTTGTCGATGGCCAGGTCGACGTCGGTGAAGATCTCCAGCGAGCCGTAGGACTTGGAGAGCCCCTCGGCGGTCAGCGGGGTCTTGCCGCAGGGCGCGGGCTCCGGGAAGCGGAGCTTGGCGACCTTGTCGGACTGGCGGACCTCCTCCAGTCCGGACAGCAGCCGCTCGGCGCGGCGGGCCATGTTCTGCGCGGCGACCGTCTTGGTGGCCTTGGCGCGCATCTTGTCGGCCTGGGTGTTGAGCGCGGCGGCCTTCTTCTCGGCGTTGGCCCGCTCGCGCTTGCGGCGCTTCTCGTCGGCCTCGCGCTGCTGCTGGTAGAGCTTCCAGCCCATGTTGTAGACGTCGATCCGGGAGCGGTTGGCGTCCAGGTAGAACACCTTGTTGACGACCGTCTCGACCAGGTCGACGTCGTGGGAGATGACGATGAAGCCGCCGCGGTAGGTCCTGAGGTAGTCGCGCAGCCAGACGATGGAGTCGGCGTCGAGGTGGTTGGTCGGCTCGTCCAGCAGCAGGGTGTCGGCGTCCGAGAAGAGGATGCGGGCCAGCTCGACCCGGCGGCGCTGGCCGCCGGAGAGGGTGTGCAGCGGCTGGCCGAGCACCCGGTCGGGCAGCCCGAGGGCGGCGGCGATGGTGGCCGCCTCGGCCTCGGCGGCGTACCCGCCCTTGGTGAGGAACTCGGTCTCCTGCCGCTCGTACTGGCGCAGCGCCTTGTCGCGGGTGGCGCCGGTGCCGTTGGCGATGCGGTCCTCGTTGGCGCGCATCTTCTTCAGCAGCACGTCCAGGCCGCGGGCGGACAGGACGCGGTCGCGGGCGAGCGTGTCGAGGTCGCCGGTGCGCGGGTCCTGCGGGAGGTAGCCGACCTCGCCGGAGCGGCTGATGGTGCCGCCGGCGGGCTGGCCCTCGCCGGCCAGGCACTTGGTGAGGGTGGTCTTGCCCGCCCCGTTGCGGCCGACCAGGCCGATGCGGTCGCCCTTGGCGACACGGAAGGAAGCGGACTCGATGAGGACGCGGGCACCGGCGCGCAGCTCGATACCGGAAGCGGTGATCACGGACAGACTCCAGGGCGGCGGAAGGGGCGGAACGGCGGAAGGACGGCTCGGCGGGGCTTCGACGCCGCTCTAATGCGCAAGGAGAATGGCCATACGGGCCAGTCTAACGGGCATCGGCAACTGCTTTTCGGACATGCTCACGGAAGGAGACCGCCGGCCCCGGCGGCAGGGTCCGGGGCGTGCCGGCGGCGGTGGAGGGCGGTGGGCCGGCCGTGCGGTTCGACGATGACGCGGACCTGGACACCTCCGAGGTGTCGGATGTGCGGGGCAGCCGGGTGCCCGGCGGCCGGGCGACGGTGGGCGGCGGGATCGTGGGGGTGATCGCGCTGCTGCTGGGGCTGTTCTTCGGGGTGGGACCGGAGGAGCTGGGGCTGACCGAGGAGGGCCCCGATCCGGCGGCGAGCTCCACGGCGGCGGAGGGGGTGGCCGCCGCCTGCCGCCGGGGTTCGGACGCCAACACCCGGGAGGACTGCCGGATCGTGGGGGTGGTCAACAGCGTGCAGGACTACTGGCGGGCGGAGTACGCGCGGCGCGGCGGCCGGTACGAGACGGCGCGGACGGTGCTGTTCAGCGAGCGGGTGGGCACGGCCTGCGGGACGGCCACCTCGGCGGTGGGCCCGTTCTACTGCCCGGGCGACGCCCGGGTCTATCTCGATCTGGACTTCTTCGGCGAGCTGCGGTCCCGGTTCGGGGCGCGGGGCGGGCCGTTCGCGCAGGCGTATGTGGTGGCGCACGAGTACGGCCACCATGTGCAGGACCTGATGGGCACGCTGCGGCGGTCGCAGGACGGGCGGCAGGGCGCGGGGAGCAACGCGGTACGGGTGGAGCTCCAGGCCGACTGCTACGCGGGGGTGTGGGCGCGGCACGCGACCACGGCGCCGGACGAGCGGACCGGGCGGCCGGTGCTGTCCGGGCTGACCGAGGAGGACGTACGGGACGGGCTGGACGCGGCCGCGGCGGTGGGCGACGACCGGATCCAGGAGCGGCTGCAGGGGCGGGTGACCCCGGAGAGCTGGACGCACGGCTCGGCGGCGCAGCGGCAGCAGTGGTTCGCCACCGGCTACCGGACCGGCGACATGGCGCGGTGCGACACCTTCCGGTGATCCCTCGGGCCCTGCCCGCCCGGCCGGGCCGGCGCCCGGGAGGCGTTGTCAGTGGGGGGTTGTCAGTGGGGGGTGCCAGACTGGGAGTCGTTCGTGATCCAGGTCACAGCACCTTGGGGGGAGGGGTGCGGTGCGAGGCGTGAGGAGTGGTCGGTATGGCGGACGCGGCGACGATCAGCCCGACGCTGCTGTACGAGGACGCGCGGGCGGCGATCCGGCTGCTGGTGGACGGCTTCGGCTTCCGGGAGCTCGCGGTGTACGAGGGTGAGGACGGCTCGGTGGTCCACGCCGAGCTGGCCATGGGCGGCAGTGTGGTGATGCTGGGCAGCAAGGGCCGGGGCGGGGTGTTCGCCGAGGCGATGGCGGACGCGGGCCCGGCCGGTATGTACGTGGTGGTGGCGGACGCCGACGCGCACCACCGGCGGGCCGCGGAGTACGGGGTGGAGATCCTGATGCCGCCCACCGACCAGGACTACGGCTCCCGCGACTACATGGCGCGGGACGCGGAGGGCAACGTCTGGAGCTTCGGCACCTACGCGCCGCAGATACCCGCGATACCCGGATAGGTCCGGGCGGCCGGGACCGGGAGGCGGGGCGGGTGGCCCGTCCCCCGGTCCGGGGCCTCCCCGGAGCCACCGGGCGGGTCAGGAGCCGCCGGTGTGCACCTGGAAGGCGGCGCGCCGGACGGCCTTGGCGAGGGCCGGGTCGGGGTGCGCGGCGGCGAGCGCCACCAGGACCTGCACCGTCCTGGGGTGCCCGACCGCGCGGACCTCGTCCAGCAGGGCCGGCACGGTGCCCTGGACGGCGGACTCCAGGTGCCGCACCAGCAGGCTGGTCTCGCCGTGGTCGGCGACGGCCGCCGCGGTGTCCACCCAGAGCCAGGTGGACTCCTCCCGGGTCAGCGTCTCGGCGGCCTCCTCGGGGTCGGCCCCCTCGTACTCGGCGAGCCAGAGCAGCGCGTAGGGGCGCAGCGAGACCTCCTCGGCGGCCGCGCGGACGTCGGCCTCCGCGGGCGCGCCGACGACCCGCAGCGCCTCGAAGGCGAGGCCGCGCAGCAGGGCGTCCTCGCCGCGGGCCGCGGTGAGCAGCTCGGTGACGGCGCCGCGGACCGGGCGGGCGGCGAGCCAGGCGCGGTACTCGGCGCGGGCCGGGCCGGGGGTGAGCCGGGCGCAGCCGCGCAGCATGTCCTCGGCGGACTGCTCGATATGGCCGGCCGGGCTCTGGGCCGCGACGCAGATCTGCTCCAGCTTGACCCAGACCGCCCAGTTGCCGAGCGGGGTCAGGGTGGCCTGGCGCTCGCCGGAGAGCAGGTCGCCGAGGGTCAGCGCGCCGACCTCGGCGAGCCGCTCCAGCGCCCAGTCCAGCAGCAGGGCGAGGGAGTCGGGGCCGGGCGGCGGGGCGGGCACGGGCCCCTCGGGGACCTCGCAGCGCTCCTCGCGCAGTTCGGCGACGCGCTGCTCCAGCAGATCGAACAGCACCGGCACGGCCACCGGGCCGGCGGACAACTGGAGGAGGGAGAGGACCTGGGGCAGGGCTTCCACGACCTCGGCGACGGCGGCCGGGGCGGTGCCGTCGGGCGCGGGCCGCACCAGCGACCAGGCGTCGAAGAGGGCGACCCAGCCGCGCAGCACGGCGGAGTCGTCGCGGTCCCAGGCGCGCAGCCGCCAGCCGGGGCGGGCGGTGTCGCCGTGCAGCTCGACCAGCCCGGCGAGGCGGGCGCGGTCCCAGCCGGCGCGCACCTGGTCGGTCGTCAGGCCGAGCGCGGCGGCCGCGCGTTCCGTGGCCGTGACGGCGGTGACCGTGCTGGGGGCGGGGCCGGGGCCGGTGGTGTCCTGGCCCGCCGGGCGGCCGCGACCGCGGTCGCGTTCGACGGCGGCCCAGCGGGCGATGCGTACGGCGTCGTGCAGGACGGCCCGGGCCTGCCGGGCCAGTTCGGCGGGTGCGGGAGTGCCCTCCGGCGGCCGGGGCACCGGCCTGGTGCGCCGGGTGGTCACGGCCCGCCGGGCCGTGGTCAGGGGCCGCGGACGTACGAGTCGGAGTCTGGAGTTGCGCGCCAGTTGCTCATCAGGCTTTCGAGACGTCACAGGAGCAGTGTTCCCGCTGACGCCCCGAAAGCCCAAACGCGCCGCGGTCGGGCGGCCACGGGGAGCCGCCGGGAGGCGGGTACGGGTCGGACGGGAGGGTCAGACCAGGGAGACGAGGAAGCGGCGGAGGTTCTCCTCGTAGCGGGCGGGGTCGGCGTTCCACATGGCGGCGTGCGGGGCGTCCCGGACGGTGTGCAGGGTGACCAGGTCGGGGCGGCGGGCGGCCAGGTCGCGGGAGAAGCTCCAGGGCGCGACGCGGTCGCCGGGGCCGTGGAACACCAGGGTCGGGACGCTCAGCCCGTCCGGGGCGGCGGCCTCGGCCAGCCGGTCGCCGTGCACCCCGGTGGTGCCCTTGGCGGCCCGCACGGCGAGCGGCAGCAGGGCGGCGGGGACGCGGCGGGCGC
Source organism: Streptomyces lichenis (assembly GCF_023218175.1). Classification (GTDB taxonomy): domain Bacteria; phylum Actinomycetota; class Actinomycetes; order Streptomycetales; family Streptomycetaceae; genus Streptomyces; species Streptomyces lichenis. The sequence continues at coordinate 58,454 of NZ_JALPTH010000015.1, forward strand.
CGGCCAGGGCGCGCAGGGTGGTCTCCCAGTCCAGCACCGGGGAGTCCAGCACCAGTCCGCCGATGACCTCGCGCAGCTCGGAGCGGTCGGCGGCGTGCAGGGCCATGGCGGCGCCGGTGGACCAGCCGTGCAGGACGACGCGCTCGGCGCCGGAGGCCATGGCGTGCCGGATCGCCGCGTCCAGGTCGCGCCACTCGGAGTCGCCGAGGTGGCCGAGGCCGCCGCGCGGGCGGGGGGCGCCGGGGTCGCCGCGGTAGGCGGGGGCGAGCACCGGCAGCCGCATCCGGTGCCAGAAGTCCATCAGGTTCATGGTGTGCGCGCGGGTGGTGCCGAGCCCGTGCACGGCGATCACCCAGGTGGAGCGGAGGGCGGGCACCTGCCAGGCGGGCAGGGGGCCCAGCTCGCCGGGGACGGTCTCGTCCCGGTACTCCAGACCGAGCGCCGAGGCGGGGTCGCCGGTGTGCAGCTGAGGGGTGATGCGGACCCGGGCGCCGGTGTCCAGGGTGCCGCCGGTGACGCGTTCCAGGCGCCGGACCACGGTGTCGGCGGAGTGCTCCACGTCTTCGAGGACGGGGCCGACCACGGCATGGACGCCGCCGGGCCCGGCCAGCCCCCAGGTGCCGGGGCGCAGCGAGGTCAGATCGCGGGTGAGGCTGATCTGGCCGGCCGCGGTGGCGTGCACGGTGAGCCGGGACTCACCGGGCAGGGGCCGGTCGGAGGGCACCCTCAGCGCTACGCCGCCGGCGTAGCGGCCGGCCGCTACGGCGGCCGCGCCGGCACCGACCAGGGTGGTGACGGCCGCGGCCGTCACGGTTGCGGGGCGCATCAGACCAGTGTCGGCGCGGCCGCCGCGGGCTGCCAGTGGACGGGCACCGCCAGGGGTGTGGGCTCGGGTCACACCGACCGTGTGCCCCTCGCCGCCGCTCCGACTCCTGCGGGGAGGCGGGGGCACGGAGGACGGGGCGCGGAGGACGGGGGGCGGGGCTTCCCCGGCCGGGGCCGGGGCCTTTCGCGACTGGAGCGCAGGCCTTTCGCGGCCGGGGCGCGGGCCTTCCCGGCCAGGGCCGAAGCCTTCCCGGCCGCGGCCGGGGCGCGGGGCCTTCCCCGCCGGGGCCGGGGCCTTCCCCGCCGGGGCCGGGGTGGGCGCCCCGGTCCGGCGGCGGGCGCCCCGGTTCGGCGGGTCTCGGGGGCCGGGCACGGCCTACGGCTTCTCAGGCGCTGCGCCCGCCTGCGGCGTCTCAGGCGTCGGGCAGGTTCGCCGGGGCCTCGGCGCCGTCCGGGGGCGCGGCGGGCTGGCCGTAGGTGCGCAGGCGGGTGGCGACGTCGGCGAGCTGGGCCTCGGTGAGGAGGGTGGGGGTGCGGCCGGGGACGGAGGAGGCGGTGAGCCAGACGCGGCACATCCACTCCAGCTGGGCAGTGCGGTCGTAGGCCTGGTCCAGGGTGTCGCCGTGGGCGAGGGTGCCGTGGTTGCGGAGGAGGCAGGCGCTGCGCCCTTCGAGGGCGGCGCGGGTGTGGGCGGCCAGTTCCTCGGTGCCGTAGGGGGCGTAGGGGGCGACCCGGACCGGGCCGCCGAGGGCGGCGGCCATGTAGTGGATCAGCGGCAGTTCGTCGACGAGCGTGGAGACCGCGGTGGCGTGCACCGCGTGGGTGTGGACCACCGCGCGGGCGGAGGTGGTGCGGTAGACGTCCAGGTGGAAGGGGAGCTCGCTGGTGGGGGCGAGTGTCCCGTGCGCCCGGCGGCCGTCGAGGGTGACGGCGAGCAGGTCGGCGGCGGTGAGCCGGTCGTAGGGGACGCCACTGGGGGTGACCAGCACCAGGTCCCCGACCCGTACCGAGACATTGCCGGAGGTGCCGACCACCAGCCCGTCGGCGACGGTGCGGCGGGCGGTGGCGACGAGGTCGGCCCAGGCCCGCGCCAGCGGCTCCGGGAGGGGAAGGGAGGGGTCGGGGGCGGGCGAGGGGGCGGAGGGCATGGGGGTGATCCTGCCATTCGGGGGCGGTGACGCTGGGTGAGGGGAAGGGGGCCGGCAGCCATACCCGGTGCTGGGGGCACCCGGCCGGACTCCTCGGCGGTAACCGGAATGGACGACTCCTAGTTGGGGTCACCATGAAGCCCGGCTCAGTTCACCTTCCGTTCACTCAGGTTCCCTACGTTCACCAAGCCACTGACGTCGAACGATTGCCTGGGTCGATGGAACACTTCACGCTGCTGCTCGCCATCGTGGTCGTGACAGCTCTCGTGTTCGATTTCACAAACGGTTTCCACGACACCGCCAACGCGATGGCGACGACCATCTCGACCGGCGCGATGAAGCCCAAGGCGGCGGTCGCCATGTCCGCCGTGCTCAACCTGGTCGGCGCCTTCCTCTCGGTGGAGGTCGCCAAGACGATCTCCGGCGGCATCATCAACGAGAACGGCATCGAGACCTCGGTCATCTTCGCGGCGCTCGTCGGCGCCATCCTGTGGAATCTGCTGACCTGGCTGCTGGGCCTGCCGTCCAGCTCCTCGCACGCGCTGTTCGGCGGTCTGATCGGCGCGGCCGTGATGTCCGCCGGGTTCTCCGCGGTCAACGGCGGCACCATCGTCACCAAGGTCCTCATCCCGGCCGTCGCCGCCCCGCTGGTGGCCGGCATCGCCGCGATGCTCGCCACCCGGCTGACGTACCGCATCGGCGGCACCACCCGGAACAGGTCGACCTCCAAGGGCTACCGCGCCGGGCAGATCGCCTCCGCGGGCCTGGTCTCGCTGGCCCACGGCACCAACGACGCGCAGAAGACCATGGGCGTCATCACCCTGGCCCTGGTCACCGGCGGTGTGCTCGCCCCCGGCGCCAACCCCCCGATGTGGGTCATCGTCTCCGCGGGCGTGGCCATCGCGCTGGGCACGTACCTCGGCGGCTGGCGCATCATCCGCACCATGGGCAAGGGCCTGACCGACCTCCAGCCGCAGCAGGGCTTCACCGCCCAGACCAGCGCCGCGACGGTCATCCTGGCCTCCTCCAACCTCGGCTTCTCGCTCTCCACCACCCAGTCCTGCTCGGGTGCCGTGATGGGCGCCGGCCTCGGCCGCAAGGGCGGCGTGGTCCGCTGGTCGACCGCCACCCGGATGTTCGTCGCCTGGGGCCTGACCCTGCCGGCCGCCGGCGTGGTCGCCGCCGTCGCCGAGCTGCTCACCAAGCAGGGCACCTGGGGCGTCGTCGCCACCGCCGCGCTGCTGATCGCCGGTTCCGGCGCCATCTGGCTGGCCTCCCGGCGCGAGCCGGTGGACCACACCCACGTCACCGGCGAGCAGACGCCGGCCGGGGGCACCACCGGGACCGGCCCGGCCGCCGAGCCGGAGCCCGCCGGGGTCATCACCGCCGCCATCGCGGCCGTCTCCCCGCCGCCGGCCGGCCCCACCTCCGCGGTGGACGGCCACGCGCCCGAGCTGGCCGCGGCCGGCTCCTCCTCCCACACCCCGGCGCCCGCCGCCACCGTCTGAGCCTTCGAGGAAACCGCACATGAAGATCGACTGGGCCGCACTCGGCACCGTCTTCGGCGTCAGCCTCGCCGCCACCATCGCCCTGGTGGGCCTGTTCACCCTCGGTATCGCCGGCCTCTCCCGGCACGAGGCGGCCGGCGCCCGCGGCGGCTCCGCCACCCTGGCCCGTACCGGCGCCTTCGCCTGCTTCGGGCTCTGCGCGGCGGCCGTCTCGTACGGGATCTATCTGATCGTCGTCTGAGCACACGGCCCCAGGCCATCGGGTGGAGCGGAACGGCTCCGTCCCCCGCTCCTCCGGCGCCCCGGGAGGCCCAGCCGCCTCCCGGGGCGCCGCCGTGTCACGGCTCGCGACACGGCCCGCCTCCACCCGGCCCGGCGGACGGTCTCGCAGGTCAACGGCGAGTTGACGGGCGTTCGCGGGGCGTGGTGGACTGCCGGGGCCATTGACGGCGGCACACGAGAGGAAGCCCGGTGAGAGCCCGGCGCGGTCCCGCCACTGTGAGCCCGATCCGCGCCCGCGCGGCCCGGGTGAGCCAGGAACTCTCGCCGCCGGACACGTCGAACCAGGGCGCGGACCCTGAGTGAGGACCTGAACCCCATGCCGGGCCGCCCTGCCCCGGGGTCGAGAGCGTCGGGCTCCCCCGATGCGCGCTGACCCCACCCCCGCCCCCGCCCCGATCCCCGTATCCCTCCGCCCGGCCGCCTTCGCCGTCGGCGCGGCCGCCGGACTGCTGGTCGACGCACTGCTCGCCGACCCCCACCGGGGCCACCCGGTGGCCGCCTTCGGGCGCGCCGCGGCCCGGGTCGAGCGGGCGCTCTGGCGCGACCACCGCGGCTGGGGCGCCCTGCACACGCTGCTCTGCGCCGGGGGCACCGCCGGTGGAGCGGCGCTGGCCGCCCGGGCGGTACGCGGCCGGCCCGCCGCCTCCACCGCGCTGACCGCCGCCGCGGTGTGGGCCGTGGTCGGCGGCACGACCCTGGGCCGGGAGGCCCGGGCGATCGGCGGCGCGCTGGCCGCCGGGGACCTGGAGGTCGCCCGGGAGCGGCTGCCGCATCTGTGCGGACGCGACCCGCAGGCGCTGGACGGCCCGGCGATGGCCCGAGCGGTGGTGGAGTCGGTCGCCGAGAACACCTCCGACGCGGCGGTCGGCGCCCTGGTGTGGGGCGCGCTCGCCGGGGTGCCCGGGCTGGCCGGGTTCCGGGCGGTGAACACCCTGGACGCGATGGTCGGCCACAGGTCGCCGCGCTACCGCCGGTTCGGCTGGGCCTCGGCCCGGCTGGACGACCTGGCCGGCTGGCCCGGCGCCCGGCTGACCGCGCTGCTGGCCGCCGCCACGGGCGGGGACCCGGCCGGAGCGGTACGGGCCTGGCGGGCCGACGCGCACCGGCACCCGAGCCCCAACGCGGGCCCGGTGGAGGCCGCCTTCGCCGGGGCGCTCGGCGTCCGGCTCGGCGGCGCCCTCTCGTACGGCGGGCGGGTGGAGCACCGCCCGGTGCTCAATGAGGACGGGCGGGCCGTGGAGACCGCCGACATCGAACGGGCGGTACGGCTCTCCCGCCGGGTCTCCCTGGGCGCCCTCGCGGTGTGCGCGGGCGGCCGACTGGCCGTGGCGGCGGTGGCGGCTCGCAGGCGGCGGAAGGCGGGTACGGCATGAGCGGCGGCGGGCTCACGACGCAGCGAAGGACGCAGGGCGGCGGGCTGCTGGTCGCGGGGACGACCTCCGACGCGGGCAAGAGCGTGGTCACCGCCGGGATCTGCCGCTGGCTGGTGCGCCAAGGCGTGAAGGTGGCGCCGTTCAAGGGTCAGAACATGTCCCTGAACTCCTACGTGACGAGGGAGGGCGCCGAGATCGGCCGCGCCCAGGCGATGCAGGCCCAGGCCGCCCGGGTGGAGCCGACCGCGCTGATGAACCCGGTGCTGCTCAAGCCCGGCGGCGACCGCTCCAGCCAGGTGGTGCTGATGGGCAGGCCGGTGGGCGAGATGAGCGCCCGCGGCTACCACGGCGGGCGCCAGCGGGACCTGCTGGAACCGGTGCTGGACTGCCTCCAGCGCCTCCGCGACACCCATGACGCGGTGATCTGCGAGGGCGCCGGCAGCCCGGCCGAGATCAATCTGCGCCGTACCGACATCGTCAACATGGGCGTGGCCCGGGCCGCCCGGCTGCCGGTGCTGGTGGTCGGGGACATCGACCGGGGCGGGGTGTTCGCCCAGTTCTTCGGCACCACCGCGCTGCTGGCGCCCGAGGACCAGGAGCTGGTCGCAGGCTATCTGGTCAACAAGTTCCGCGGCGATGTGACCCTGCTGGAGCCGGGGCTGGACATGCTGCTCGGGCTGACCGGGCGGCGCACCTACGGTGTGCTGCCGTACGCGCACGGGCTCGGCATCGACGAGGAGGACGGGCTGAGACTGTCCCTGCGCGGCGCGGTCCGCGAGTCGGTGTCCGCCCCGCCGCACGGCGAGGACCTGCTGCGGGTCGCGGTCTGCGCGGTGCCGCTGATGTCCAACTTCACCGATGTGGACGCGCTGGCCGCCGAGCCGGGGGTGCTGGTCCGCTTCGTGGACCGCCCGGAGGAGCTGGCCGACGCCGACCTGGTGGTGGTGCCCGGCACCCGCGGCACCGTCAAGGCGCTGGCCTGGCTGCGCGAGCGCGGGCTCGCCGATGCGCTGGCCCGGCGGGCCGCCGAGGGGCGGCCGGTGCTCGGGATCTGCGGCGGCTTCCAGCTGCTCGGCGAGCGGATCGAGGACGAGGTGGAGTCCCGGGCCGGGCTGGTGGACGGGCTGGGACTGCTGCCGGTGCGGGTGCGGTTCGCCCGCGAGAAGACCCTCGCCCGGCCGTCCGGTACGGCGCTGGGCGAGCCGGTGGAGGGCTACGAGATCCACCACGGGGTCGCCGAGGTGCTGGGCGGCGAGCCGTTCCTGGACGGCTGCCGGGTCGGCGCGGTCTGGGGCACCCACTGGCACGGCTCGCTGGAGAGCGACGCCTTCCGGCGGGCGTTCCTGCGCCGGGTCGCCGAGCAGTCCGGCCGCCGCTTCACACCCGCCCCGGACACCGCCTTCGGGACGCTGCGCGAGGAGCAGCTCGACCGGCTCGGCGACCTGATCGAGGAGCACGCCGACACCGGTGCGCTCTGGAAGCTGATCGAGAACGGGCCGCCGGCCGGCCTGCCGTTCGTCCCACCGGGGGCGCCGTGAGAACGGCGACCCCCGTGAAGCGTTTCCGTACCCCCGTCCGCCGCATCCGTGTCTGTGAAGGGAGCGCCCGCTGATGGCCTCCGTCCCCTATCCGTTCACCGCCGTCGTCGGCATGGACGACATGCGGCTGAGCCTGGTGCTCAACGCCGTCTCCCCCGCGATCGGCGGGGTGCTGGTCCGAGGTGAGAAGGGCACCGCCAAGTCGACGGTGGTCCGCGGGCTGACCGCGCTGCTGCCCGCGCTGGACGTGGTCGCGGGCTGCCGCTTCTCCTGCGCGCCGGACTCCCCCGACCCCCAGTGCCCGGACGGGCCGCACGAACCCGGCCCCGGGGTCTCCCGGCCGACCCGGCTGGTCGAGCTGCCGGTGGGCGCCTCGGAGGACCGGCTGGTCGGCGCGCTGGACATCGAGCGGGCGCTGTCGGAGGGCGTGAAGGCCTTTGAACCCGGTCTGCTGGCGGCCGCCCACCGCGGCATCCTCTATGTGGACGAGGTCAACCTCCTCCATGACCATCTGGTCGACCTGCTGTTGGACGCCGCCGCGATGGGCGCCTCCTATGTCGAGCGGGAGGGCGTCTCGGTCCGGCACGCGGCCCGGTTCCTGCTGGTCGGGACGATGAACCCGGAGGAGGGCGAGCTGCGGCCGCAGCTGTTGGACCGCTTCGGGCTGACCGTGGAGGTGGCCGCCTCCCGCGAGCCGGAGCAGCGGGTGCGGGTGGTGCGGCGCCGGCTGGCGTACGACGAGGACCCGGCCGCCTTCGCCGCGCGCTGGACCGCCGAGGAGGGCGAGCTGCGGGAGCGGATCGCCGCCGCCCGGGCGCTGCTGCCGAGCGTGCGGCTCGGCGACGGGGCGCTGCGGCAGATCTCGGCGACCTGCGCCGCCTTCGAGGTGGACGGGATGCGCGCCGACATCGTGATGGCCCGTACCGCGACCGCGCTGGCCGCCTGGGCGGGCCGTACCGAGGTGGACTCCGACGACGTACGGCAGGCCGCGCTGCTGGCCCTGCCGCACCGGCGCCGGCGCAACCCGTTCGACGCGCCGGGGCTGGACGAGGACAAGCTCGACCGGACCCTGGAGGAGTCGAAGGAGCAGCCGGCGGAGGACTCCGGGGGCGACGACGACCCGGAGCCCGACCCGGACCCGGGTGGCGGCGGCCCCGATGGCGGCGGCCCCGGCGGAGTTCCCCCGCAGGGCGGCCCGCAGGAGGGCGGCCCGGCCGAGGGCAGTACGCCGGAGGGGCGGCCCGGCGAGTCCGCCGAGGCCCCGGCCGGACAGGCCCCGGCTCCCTCCCCCGCCCCCGAGCAACCCGCCGCCCCCGCCGCCGAGCCGTTCCGCACCAGGGTGCTGAGCGTGCCGGGGCTGGGCGAGGGGGCGCAGGGGCGGCGTTCCCGGGCGCGTACCGAGCATGGCCGGACCACCGGCGCGCGCCGCCCGAGCGGGGCGCTGACCAAGCTGCACCTGGCGGCGACCGTGCAGGCCGCCGCCCCGCACCAGCGGGCCCGCGGCCGGTCCGGGCCCGGTCTGGTGGTGCGCCGGGACGATCTGCGGCAGGCGGTCCGGGAGGGGCGCGAGGGGAACCTGGTGCTGTTCGCGGTGGACGCCTCCGGCTCGATGGCGGCCCGCAAGCGGATGGGCGCGGTCAAGGGCGCGGTGCTGTCGCTGCTGCTGGACGCCTACCAGCGGCGGGACAAGGTGGGTCTGGTGACCTTCCGCGGTTCCGGCGCCGAGCTGGCGCTGCCGCCGACCTCCTCGGTGGACGCGGCCGCCGCCCGGCTGGAGCGGCTGCCCACCGGCGGCCGCACCCCGCTGGGTGCCGGGCTGCTGAAGGCCCATGACGTGCTGCGGGTGGAGCGGCTGCGGGACCCGGCGCGGCGCCCGCTGCTGGTGGTGGTCACCGACGGGCGGGCCACCGGTGGCCCGGAGCCGTTGAAGCTGGCCACCCGGGCGGCCGGGCTGCACGCGGCCGAGGGGATCGCCTCGGTGGTGGTGGACTGCGAGACCGGCCCGGTGCGGCTCGGGCTCGCCGTCGAACTGGCCCGTTCGCTGGGCGGCACCGCGGTCACCCTGGACGAGCTGCGGGCGGACGCCATCGCCGGGCTGGTCCGGGACGCCCGCGGGGACGCCCGGGGCGCGGGCAGGGCCGCCTGATGCCCCGTACCGGAACAGCGGACACCGACCTCATGGACAGGAGCGTGGCGTAATGCCGCAGGGACAGCCGGCCGTCGTACCGCAGGACGGCCTCACCACCCGCCAGCGCCGCAACCGGCCGCTGGTGATGGTCCACACGGGCATCGGCAAGGGCAAGTCCACGGCCGCGTTCGGGATGGCGCTGCGCGCCTGGAACCAGGGCTGGCCGGTCGGGGTGTTCCAGTTCGTGAAGTCGGCGAAGTGGAAGGTCGGCGAGGAGAACGCGCTCAAGGTGCTCGGTGCCTCCGGGGAGGGCGGCCGGGTGGACTGGCACAAGATGGGCGAGGGCTGGTCCTGGATCCAGCGGGACTCCGAGCAGTCCAACGAGGAGAAGGCCCGGGAGGGCTGGGAGCAGGTCAAGCGGGACCTGGCGGCCGAGACGTACCGCTTCTACGTCCTGGACGAGTTCGCCTATCCGCTGCACTGGGGCTGGGTGGACACCGCCGAGGTGATCGAGGTGCTGGCGAACCGCCCCGGCACCCAGCATGTGGTCATCACCGGGCGCAACGCCCCGGCCGAGCTGTGCGAGTTCGCCGACCTGGTGACCGACATGTCGAAGGTCCGGCATCCGATGGACGCCGGGCAGAAGGGCCAGCGGGGCATCGAGTGGTAGCGCGTCTCGTCATCGCCGCGCCCTCCTCGGGCGCCGGCAAGACTACGGTGGCGACCGGTCTGATGGCCGCGTTCGCCGGCCGGGGGCTCGCCGTGTCCCCGCACAAGGTGGGCCCGGACTACATCGACCCGGGCTACCACGCGCTGGCCACCGGCCGCCCGGGCCGCAACCTGGACGCCTTCATGTGCGGTACGGACCTGGTGGCGCCGCTCCTCGCGCACGGCGCGGCCGGGGCGGACCTGGCCGTGGTCGAGGGTGTGATGGGGCTGTTCGACGGGGCCTCCGGGCAGGGCGAGCTGGCGTCCACCGCGCAGGTGGCCAAGCTGCTGCGGGCCCCCGTGGTCCTGGTGGTGGACGCCTCCTCGCAGTCCCGGTCGGTGGCCGCGCTGGTGCACGGCTTCGCCTCCTGGGACCCGGAGGTGCGGATCGGCGGGGTCATCCTCAACAAGGTGGCCACCGACCGGCACGAGCAGCTGCTGCGGGAGGCGCTGGGCGGTTCCGGTGTGCCGGTGCTGGGTGTGCTGCGGCGCGCCCCGGCGGCGGCGACGCCCTCGCGGCACCTGGGCCTGGTGCCGGTGGCCGAGCGGCAGGCGGCGGCGGTGGAGGCGGTGGCCGCGCAGGCCGAGCAGGTACGGGCGGGCTGCGACCTGGACGCGCTGCTGGCCCTGGCCCGTAGCGCTCCCCCGCTGTCCGCGCCCGCCTGGAGCCCGGAGGCGTCGGCGGATCACGCGGGGGCCCGGCCCGTGGTGGCGGTCGCCGGCGGGGCCGCGTTCACCTTCTCGTACGCCGAGCACCCTGAGCTGCTGGCGGCGGCCGGTGCCGAGGTGGTGCCGTTCGACCCGCTGCGGGACGAGGAGCTGCCGGAGGGCACCCGGGGGCTGGTGATCGGCGGCGGCTTTCCCGAGGTGTACGGGGCGGAGCTGTCCGCCAACGAGCGGCTGCGCAAGGCGGTCGCCGAACTGGCCCGCTCGGGCGCCCCGGTGGCCGCCGAGTGCGCCGGACTGCTGTATCTGGCACGGTCGTTGGACGGCCGGCCGATGTGCGGGGTGCTGGACGCGGACGCCCGGATGACCGAGCGGTTGACGCTGGGCTACCGGGACGCGGTGGCGCTGGGCGACAGCCCGCTGGCGGCGGCCGGGACCCGGATGCGCGGCCATGAGTTCCACCGCACGGTGCTGGAGCCCGGCGCGGGGCCTTCCCCGGCATGGGGGCTGAGGCAGCCGGAGCCGCGGGTGGAGGGCTTCACCCGGGGCGGGGTGCACGCCAGTTATCTGCACACCCACTGGGCGGCGGTGCCGGGCACGGCCCGCCGGTTCGTGGAGCACTGCGCCCCATGAGCGGCCCGGAGGGGACGGAGGCCCTGTTCGTCGGGGTCGGGGCGCGGCGCGGGGTGACCGCCGCCGAGGTGCTGGAGCTGGTCGGCGAGGCGCTGGCAGGCGCCGGGCGCGCGGTGTCCGGGGTGGTGGCGCTGGCCACCGCCGAGGAGAAGGCCGCCGAGCCGGGGATCACCGAGGCCGCCGGGCATCTCGGCGTGGCGCTGCTTCCCTTCCCCGTACGGGAGTTGGCGCCCATCGCCGTACCGAACCCGTCCACCTCGGTGGCGGCGGTGCTCGGCACCCCCTCCGTCGCGGAGGCGGCGGCACTGGCGGCCGCGGCCGAGTCCCGAGGCCTCGCCGCCGTGGAACTGCTCGTCCCCAAGCGGGTGTCCCGGTCCGGGCGGGCGACCTGCGCGGTCGCGCGCGGGCGGTTGTCGGACCGGGGACGCGGGTACACGGGCGAGGAGGTACCGGGCACGTTAGGGATTCCCGTCCGGGAGGCCCTGGCCCCCCGGCAGGCTCCGGCTCGGCGGTAGGGCCCCGCCGATCGGCCGCCTGGCGGAAGGGCCGCCGGCAGGCACCGGCACCCTGTACGCGGAGCGGCGCCTGGCGGGCGTACGGGCACGGGCATGTCGTACGGGTGCAGGCGCCTCGTCCGCGTACCGGCACGTCGTACGCGTACGGGCACGTCGTACACGTACCAGCACCTCGTACGCGTACGGGCAGGTCGCTCGCGTGCCGCACCCCGTACGCGTACGGCACCTCGTACGCGTACCGCACCTCGTATGCGCACCGGACCGATCCGCACCGCACTATCCGCGCCATCCGCACCCTCCGTACCATCCACACCATCCGCACCGCGCCCCACCGCATCCCGCCCCACCGCACCGCATCCCGCCCCACCGCACCGCGCCCCACCGCACCGGAGCACTGCCGGCGACCGCCGGTCCCCTGTGGACCACCCGCACCAGCCCTCCCCCACTTCCGTCACCCACCCCCCAGGCGGCCATGTACTCCCACCCCCACACCCCCGATCTGCGGCACCACGGTGACGCGGAGGTCAGAGACGAGAAGCTGGTCGATCTCGCCGTCAACGTCCGGGCGGACACCCCGCCCGACTGGCTGCGCGAGCGCGTGGCCGCGTCCCTCACGGGACTCGCCGCCTACCCCGACGGGCGGGCCGCGCGGGCCGCGGTCGCCGAGCGGCACGGGCTGCCGGCCGCCCGGGTGCTGCTGACCGCGGGCGCGGCCGAGGCGTTCGTACTGCTGGCGCGGGCACTGCCGGTGCGCCGGCCGGTGGTGGTGCACCCGCAGTTCACCGAGCCGGAGGCGGCACTGCGGGACGCCGGGCACGAGGTGCACCGGGTGCTGCTGCGCGCCGAGGACGGCTTCCGGCTGGATCCGGCCGCGGTGCCGGAGGACGCCGATCTGGTGGTGGTGGGCAATCCCACCAACCCGACCTCGGTGCTCCATCCGGCCGCCGTGCTGGCGGAGTTGGCGCGGCCGTGGCGGACCCTGGTGGTGGACGAGGCCTTCCTCGACGCGGTGCCGGGCGAGCGGGAGGCGCTGGCCGGGCGGACCGATGTGCCGGGGCTGGTGGTGCTGCGCAGCCTGACCAAGACCTGGGGGCTGGCGGGGCTGCGGATCGGCTACGTCCTGGCGGATCCGGGGACGGTGGCCGCGCTGGAGCGGGCGCAGCCGCTGTGGCCGGTGTCCACGCCCGCGCTGGCGGCCGCCGAGGCCTGCATGAGCCGGGAGGCGCTGGCGGAGGCGGCGGAGGCGGCCCGGCAGGTCGCCCTGGACCGGGAGCATCTGCTGGCCGGACTGGCGGAGTTCGACGAGGTCACGACGGTGCCGGGGGCCGAGGGGCCGTTCGTGCTGATCCGGATCGAGGGCGCGGACGCGGTACGGGAGCGGCTGCGCACCCTGGGCTTCGCGGCCCGCCGCGGGGACACCTTCCCGGGCCTGGGCCACCAGTGGCTGCGGCTGGCGGTGCGGGACCGGGTCACCACCAACCGCTTCCTGCTGGCCCTGGACCAGGCGCTGGTGATGGCCGCGGGGCGGTGAGCGGCCACCGCTGAACCGCCGGTCACGGGCGGGTCAGCGGGGTTCGAGCTCGCCCAGGCCCAGGGTGCGCAGGGTGTGGTTCGCCATGGCCAGATGGCCGGCCGCGTTGGGGTGGGCCGGGTCGTCCAGCCAGGGGATGGGGTCGTCCGTGCCGTGCCGCTCCCGCCAGTGGGCCTCATGGTCGACCAGCAGCGCGCCGGTCTCCTCGGCGAGCTCCCGCACGGCCTGGCAGTAGGCGGGGAGCGCGGCGCGCCGCGGGCGGCCGGAGTACGCGGTGAGCACCGGGGTGTGCAGGACGAGCCGGGTCTCCGGAGCCGCCCCGGCGACGATCCGGCGCATCGCGTCCCGGAACTCGTCCAGTCCGTCCTCCCCGGCCAGGCAGTCGTTGGTGCCGAGGGACACGGAGAGCACATCGGGGGCGAACCGGCCGATGAGGTGGTCATGGGCGGCGAGTACGTCGACCGCCCGCCACCCGGAGACACCGGTGTTGACCACCACGTCGGTGAGCCGGCCCAGTTGCCACCGGATCCGCTCGTGCAGGTGCTCCACCCAGCCGCGGGCGCCATGGGTGTGCAGGACGCCCTGGGTGATGCTGTCCCCGGCCGCGACCCAGGTCATGGGCCGGTCCGACAAGCGGATCATGATGTGTCCTCCCGATGTCCGGCGTCCGAGGCCCGATGGCCGGTAGCCGGTGTCCGGTCGCCGCGCCTCCCCGATGACCGCAGCACCCCGCCGAGGCGCATGCTGCCTGGTCAGTGCCTCTGCGCGCAACGCCCGGCGGATCATCGCCGGGCCGGGGCGGGGCCCGAGGGGGAACGGGTCGGCCTCCGGTGGCCACCGGGGCGGTCAGCCCCGGTGGCCACCGGGACGGCTCAGCCCTGGCGGCTCGCGCGGGCGCGGCGGGTCAGGGCGAGGGCGCCGCCGCCGGCTGCGAGCAGGGCGAGGGCGCCGCCGGCCAGATAGGGCGTCAGCGAGCTGCCGCCGGTCTCCGCCAGGCCGGCCTTCTCCGGCTCGGCGCCGGTCTGCGGCTTGGGGTCGGCCGGGGCCGGGTCGGCCGGCTCCGGGGTGGGGGCGGTGGAGGCGGGGGCCTCGGGGGTCTCGCACTCGGCCTCGGCGAGCACCACCGAGCCGTTCACCTCGGCCACGTTGAGCTTGAGCGGGTTGACGGAGACGTCGAGGGAGAGCGCGGTGGCGGCCGCGGTGCGCGAGGTGGTGGCGGTCCTGGAGAGCTGGAGCGTCACCTCGCCGACCCCCGGCACCTCCACACGGGTGGGCCCGCCGGAACTCAGCGTGGTCCGCTTGCCGAGCACGGTGACGCTGCCGAGGACATTGGCCTCCGCCACCGGCCGCTTGCCCGTCTCGCAGAGCGCCCGCGAGGTGACCTTCTCCAGGTGCAGCAGGGAGAGCAGGGGCAGGCCGGGGACGTTCAGCCGGGCGTCGGCCAGCTCGGTGCGGCCCTCGGCGCGCCGCTTGTCGGCGGTGGCGGAGGCGGTGGCCACGGCGGCGCGCAGCACCTGGACCGGCCGCCCCTGGTCGACGCCGTCGAGGGTGACGGTGAGCGCGGTCTTCTCGGCGCTGGCCGGGGCCTGCACCTCGTTGAGGGTGGCGGCCAGCGGCACCCGGACGGAGCCGCCGAGCAGGGCCACGTCGAGGTCGGTGCGGAGCACCACGGCGCTGGAGCGGCCCTGCTCGCCGCCGGTGGCGTACGCGGTGGGCGCGGCGAGGACGGCGGGGCCGGCGGTGAGGGCCAGGGCGGCCGCCACGGCGGCGGTGCGGCGGACGGCGGGCGTGCGGAGGGTGCGGGTGCTGGTGCGGGCGCAGGTGTCGCTGTTCATGTGGGGTGGGACTCCCGGGAAGGCAGGGCAGGGGTCGCCGGCGCCGGATCCACGGGGACATGTGGAGGCGGCGGCGACCGGGACACCCGGATTCTTTACGCACGGAGAGTGAACCGGCCTGCGCCTGCGATGAGTTCACCCCAAAGTATGGTTTCCGGCCGGGCTTTCGAATCCTCGCGGCTCCTGCGGCGCAGACGTTCGCTCGCGTCCCGCGTGTCATGCTCGGGGCCCGTAGCAGGCGTGGGGTGAAAAACGAGACAACTCGGGTGTTCGTCACGCCCGGTCAACAACTGGCCGCTCAGGCGCCGGTGTCCATGCCGGGAGGCCGCCGGGTGGCCGGTCGGCCGTGGCCGCAGTCGATCTCGTCGCCGTCCTCGTCGGCGACCCAGCCCTCCGAGCCGTTGGCGTGCACCACCACCCAGCCGGGGCCGCAGCTCACCTGGAAGGGTTCGTTGCCGAGGGTGGTCCCCGACCAGGGGTTCGGGCCGTGGGCGGAGCCGGTGGTCCAGACGACGGAGGTCTCGCCGGGGGCGAGCCAGTGGTCGCTGCCATACGGCTCCAGCACCAGCTCCAGCGGTTGCTCCGTGTCGTTGCCGACCCGCAGCCGGGCCACCGGGGCCTCCCGCCGGGCCCGCGTCCAGGGGGCCCACCCGCGGCGCCGGCCCCGGCCGCGCGGGTCCGCCCCCATGCCCGTCATCCGGCCGCCCACCTGTCCGTCACCGGACGAACCGCCTGTCCGTCCCTGTGCCGCCTGCCTGTCCGTCACCGGACGAACCGCCTGTCCGTCCCTGTGCCGCCTGCCTGTGCGTCACCGAGCGGCCCGGCGTCCGTCACTGGACCACCCGGCCGTTGACGATCACCCGGCGGGGGGCGGCCAGTACCCGGACGTCGGCGCGCGGGTCCTCGCCGTAGACGACCAGGTCGGCCGGGGCGCCCTCGTCCAGGGCGGGGCGGCCCAGCCAGGACCGGGCGCGCCAGGTGGTGGCCGACAGGGCGTCCAGCGGCGGGATGCCCGCCTTGACCAGTTCGGCCACCTCGGCGGCGACCAGGCCGTGGGCCAGTGAGCCGCCCGCGTCGGTGCCGACGAAGACCGGGACACCGGCGTCGTAGGCGGCGCGCACGGTGTCGTAGCGGCGCTCGTGCAGCCGCCGCATATGGCCCGCCCAGTCCGGGAACTTCGCCTCGCCGGAGTCCGCCAGCCGCGGGAAGGTGGCGATGTTGACCAGGGTGGGCACGATGGCGACGCCGCGCTCGGCGAAGAGCGGGATGGTCTCCTCGGTCAGCCCGGTGGCATGCTCGATACAGTCGATGCCCGCCTCCACCAGGTCCCGCAGCGACTCCTCGGCGAAGCAGTGCGCGGTGACCCGGGCGCCCAGCCGGTGCGCCTCCGCGATGGCCGCCTCGACCTCGGCGCGCGGCCAGCAGGCGGCGAGGTCGCCGGTGCCCCGGTCCAGCCAGTCGCCGACCAGCTTGACCCAGCCGTCCCCGCGCCGGGCCTCCCGGCCCACGTACTCGACCAGCTCGGCGGGCTCGATCTCATGGGCGTAGTTGCGGATGTAGCGCTTGGTGCGGGCGATGTGCCGGCCGGCCCGGATGATCTTCGGTAGGTCGTCCCGGTCGTCGATCCAGCGGGTGTCGGCCGCCGACCCGGCGTCCCGGATCAGCAGGGTGCCGGCGTCCCGGTCGGTGAGCGCCTGCTTCTCGCTGGTCGCCTCGTCCACCGCGCCGTGCGCGTCCAGCCCGACATGGCAGTGCGCGTCCACCAGCCCGGGCAGCGCCCAGCCGCGTACCGTCACCGCCTCCACGGCGCCGGGCGGCCGCTCCCAGGTGATCCGGCCGTCCACGGCCCAGACCTCGTCGCGTACGTCCTCCGGCCCGGCGAGGACCCGGCCCACCACATGCAGCACCGTGCTCATGCCCGCACTCTACGAGGGGGGCGCGCGCCCGCGACAGGGCGGCCGGAAGGGGGCGGTGGGGCAGCGGAAGGGGGTGGTGGGGCCCGCTGGGTAGGCTCGGACGGCCCGTACAGCCCCCGACGGCCTACGGCAGCCTCTTGACAGCCCCGACAAGCCCTGACAGGAAGAACCCGCCGTGACCCATCCCCTGCTGGACCTCGCCCCGCTGACCGCCGAGCGTTTCGCCGCCATCGAGCGCCGGGTCGCCGCGCTGCTGGAGACCCGGCACGACGTGGTGGTCACCCAGGGCGAGGCGCTGCTGCCGCTGGAGGGCTGCATCCGCTCCGGCGCCCGGTCCGGCTCGACCGCGCTCAACGTGGTCACCGGGCCCTACGGGCAGACCTTCGGCGGCTGGCTGCGGGACTGCGGCGCCCAGGTGGTGGACCTGGAGGTGCCCTACGACTCGGCGGTCACCGCCGAGCAGGTCGCCGAGGCGCTGGCGGCCCGGCCCGAGATCGACTTCGTCTCGCTGGTGCACGCCGAGGCGGCCACCGGCAACACCAACCCGGTCGCCGAGATCGGCGAGGTGGTGCGGGCGCACGGGGCGCTGTTCATGCTGGACGCGGTCGCCTCGGTGGCCGCCGAGCCGCTGCGCGCCGACGCCTGGGGTGTGGACCTGTGTGTGATCGGCGCGCAGAAGGCGATGGGCGGCCCGGCGGGCGTCTCGGCGGTGTCGGTGAGCGAGCGGGCCTGGGAGCGGTTCGCCGCCAACCCCGGCGCCCCGCGCCGCTCGTACCTCTCCCTCCTGGACTGGAAGGAGCGCTGGATCGACGCGGGCCGCCGCGCCCTGCCGCACGCCCCGGCGCAGCTGGAGATGCTGGCGCTGGAGGCCTGTCTGGAGCGGATCGAGGCGGAGGGCCCGGCGGCGGTGATGGCCCGGCACGCCTCGGCCGCGGCGGCGGTACGGGCCGGGGCGGCGGCGCTCGGCGGCGGGCTGGCGCCGTATGTGCGCGAGGCCCGGGACGCGGCGCCGGTCGCCACCACGCTGCGCACCCCGGCCGGGGTGGACGCGGCGGAGCTGGTGGCCCGCGCCCTGGCGGCCGACCCGGGGCTGCCGCTGGTCGCCGGCGGCGGGGCGCTGGCCACGGAGATGGTCCGGGTCAACCACTACGGCCCGGACGCCACCCGGGGCGCCGTGCTCTCCTCGCTGACCGCGCTGGGCGCCGCCCTGGCGGACAGCGGCGCCCCGGTGGACCTGCTCGCCGCCCGCCGGGCCGCGACGGAGGCCTGGGCGGCCTGAGCGGCGGGGGAGCTACGGCCTGGCCCGCGGAGGACCCCGGTGGGTGACGCGTACGGCCCGGTGGGTACGGGGCCAAGTGGCCCGGTGGGTACGGGGCCGGGCGGCCCAGGCGTCAGCCGCGGGCGCAGAGGCGGGCCGCCTCGCTCGCGGTGGCGGCGACGGCCGCCCGGGCGGAGGCCGCGGTGCCGGCCTCGCTCACCGAGAGCAGCGCGTCCAGCAGGGCCCGTACCGCGGGGGCGGGCGGGCGGTCGGCGGGGACCGCGAGGGAGACCGGGGTGGTGAGCCCCGGCAGCGTACGGAAGACCACGCCCCGCGGGCCGGAGCGGGCCGGGCCGCCGGCCGGGTGCGGCGGGCCCACCGGGTGGAACAGCGTCCAGGACGGCTCGGGGTCGGCGGCCAGCGCGGCCAGGGTCTCCGGCAGCGTGGTGAACGGCGGCCCGGGCGTCCAGGACGGCAGCGCGCCCGTCACCAGGTCGTGGAAGGCGGGGTTCGCGGCGCGCGGGGCCAGCCGCAGCGGCAGCCGGGCGAGCCGCGCCGGGTCCGGGTGCTCCTCGGCGGCGAGCGGATGCCCCGCGGGCAGCGCGGCGATCAGCGGCTCCGCCCAGAGCGGATGGAGCAGGACGCCCTCGGCACCGCGCACGGTGCGGACCAGCGCCGCGTCGAAGGTGCCGGAGCGGACGGCCGCGAGCCGCGCCTCCTGAGGGGCCCGCTCCAGCCGTACCCGCAGTCCGCGGTGGCGGGTGGCCAGCCGGTCCACGGCCCGGTACACCCGGTCGGCGAACGCCCGCGCGGTGCCGAGCCGCACCAGGCCCTCGGTGCCGGCGGCGATCCCGGCGGCGGTGGCCCGGACCCGGCCCGCCGCGACCAGCGCGGCCCGAGCCTCCGGCAGCAGCCGCTCCCCGGCCGCGGTGAGCCGCACCCGCCAGTCCGCGGGAGCTGCCGCCGTGGCACGGGGCGCCTGAGGGGCCGGCGCTCCCGGCGCGCGGTCGAACAGCCGCAGCCCCAGCTCCCGTTCCAGCGCGGCCAGCGCGGCACCGACCGTCGCGGGCGGGCGGCCCAGCCGTTCGGCGGCACGCGCCACCCCGGCCTCCTCGGCGACGGTGACGAAACACTCCAACTGACGCAGCTCCACCCGGTCCCGCCCTCACTGGTCGCCGTACCCGTCGCCGTACCGTCCCGGCGGCCGCCGGTCCCGTGCGGCGCGCCGCCACTCTCCTGTACGCGCCGGCGGCTCCGGGTGTTCCCACCCTGATACGGAGCGGACGGCGAAACGAATCGGCGGAGCCCTGCCGAGCGGGCCGGGGCGGGGCGGGCACGCGGTCGAAGGCATACGGATGCGGCCACGGGTACGGCTATGCGACGGTATGCGCGAATACACTCACGAAACGGAGCCGGCGGAACTCCTCGCTATCCGGAGCAATATTCCACCGCCCGATTCACCATCCGGACCCCATTGCGCAACGCGATATTCATCCGACCAGAAGCATGCGATTCGGGGGGTAATTCGCCAGGTGCTTCTTCCCTGTTATCGCGTCGGCAAACCTCCTTGGCCATCAAGGGACTCCCGGGCATTCCAGGCGCGTTTCCGATGGGTTACGGCCATGTGATCGACTCCACAGAGCGCCCGACTTGCCCGGTTAAATACGGGCAAACGCGCACGTGAGAGAGGTGAAGCCGATCGAGGTTCGCGCTCGCGCGATAACACATACGAGCCGCCTGCCCAACCCCTTGGCCCGATGCATTTTCCAGAATCGCTGGGTAAGTTCCAACGACATGACCGCCGCACCAGCAGACCTTGCACGTGCCCGAAACGAATTCGACCGGAAGGCCGACCCGGCCCTCGCCATCGACACCCCGCGAGTAGAGGACGGAGCCGCGATCTGGCGTATCGCCCGCGACTCGGAGGTCCTGGACCTCAACTCCTCGTACAGCTATCTGCTGTGGTGCCGTGACTTCGCCGCCACCTCGCTGGTGGCCCGCGGGCCGGAGGGCGAGCCGATCGCCTTCGTCACCGGCTACATCCGCCCGGAGCGCCCGGGGACGCTCGTCGTCTGGCAGGTCGCCGTGGACGACGCCCACCGGGGCCGGGGACTGGCCGGGGTACTGCTGGACGCGCTCACCGCCCGGGTCGCCGCCCGGGGCGTGGAGACGGTGGAGACCACCATCACGCCCGACAACACCGCGTCGGACCGCCTCTTCACCTCCTACGCGGAGCGCCGGGGCGCGTCCCTGGAGCGCGAGGTTCTCTTCGACGGAGGGCTGTTCCCCGAGGGGACGCACGAGCCGGAGGTGCTGTACCGCATCTCGCCGGTCGCCGCCCACGCCGCCGCCTGAGCCACGCGGGCCGGACCGGCCCGCCGCTCCCCTCCCCCACTCCCCCACGCTTCAGACTTCGCAGACTTCACCGGCCGCCGCGCCGGACCACCGAGGAGAGAACGCAGTGACCATCACCCCGCCCGCCCTGAGTGTCTTCGAGACCGTGGAGTCCGAGGTCCGCTCCTACTGCCGCGGCTGGCCCGCCGTGTTCGACCGCGCGCAGGGCGCCCGGCTGACCGACGAGGACGGGCACAGCTACCTCGACTTCTTCGCCGGGGCCGGCTCGCTCAACTACGGGCACAACAACCCGGTCCTCAAACGCGCCCTGCTGGACTACCTGGAGCGCGACGGCATCACCCACGGCCTGGACATGGCCACCACGGCGAAGCGCGCGTTCCTGGAGTCCTTCCAGAACACCATCCTGCGCCCGCGTGACCTGCCCTACAAGGTCATGTTCCCCGGCCCGACGGGCACCAACGCCGTGGAGGCGGCGCTGAAGCTGGCCCGCAAGGTCAAGGGGCGCGAGGCGATCGTCTCGTTCACCAACGCCTTCCACGGCATGTCGCTGGGCTCGCTCGCCGTGACCGGCAACGCCTTCAAGCGGGCCGGCGCCGGCATCCCGCTGGTGCACGGCACCCCGATGCCGTTCGACAACTACTTCGACGGCAAGGTCCCGGACTTCCTGTGGTTCGAGCGGCTGCTGGAGGACCAGGGCTCCGGTCTGAACAAGCCGGCCGCCGTGATCGTGGAGACCATCCAGGGCGAGGGCGGCATCAACGTGGCCCGGCCCGAGTGGCTGCGCGCGCTGAAGGCGCTGTGCGAGCGGCAGGACATGCTGCTGATCGTCGACGACATCCAGATGGGCTGCGGCCGCACCGGTGCCTTCTTCTCCTTCGAGGAGGCCGGGATCGCGCCGGACATCGTCACGCTGTCCAAGTCGATCAGCGGCTACGGGCTGCCGATGTCGCTCTGCCTGTTCAACCCGGAGCTCGACGTGTGGAGCCCGGGTGAGCACAACGGCACCTTCCGCGGCAACAACCCGGCCTTCGTGACCGCCACCGCCGCGCTGGAGACCTACTGGGCCGACGGCGGGATGGAGAAGCAGACCATCGCCCGCGGTGAGCAGGTCGAGCAGGCGCTGCTGGCGATCTGCGACGAGAACTCCGCGTACGGCGCCCACTACCGGGGTCGCGGCCTGGTCTGGGGCCTGGAGTTCACCGACCCGGCGCGGGCCACCGCCGTCTGCGCCCGCGCCTTCGAGCTGGGGCTGCTGCTGGAGACCTCCGGCCCGCAGAGCGAGGTCGTCAAGCTGCTGCCGCCGCTGACCGTGACCCCCGAGGAGCTGGACGAGGGCCTGCGCACCCTGGCCCGCGCGGTCCGCGAGACCGCCTGAGTCCCCGGCCTCCGGCCCCCGGCCGACGGCCGTCGGCCGTCGGCCCGCAGGGGACCGCACCCCGCTTCCGTACCACCCGAGAGGAAACCCGTACACCGTGATCGTCCGTTCGTTCAAGGAGATCGAGAACACCGACCGGCATGTCAAGGCCGCGTCCGGGACCTGGGAGTCCAAGCGCATCGTGCTCGCCAAGGAGAAGGTCGGCTTCTCCCTGCACGAGACGGTGCTCTACGCGGGCACCGAGACCTCCATGTGGTACGCCAACCACATCGAGGCCGTGCTCTGCGTCGAGGGCGAGGCCGAGCTGACCAACGACGAGACCGGTGAGACGCACTGGATCGAGCCGGGCACGATGTACCTGCTCGACGGCCATGAGCGCCACACCATGCGCCCGAAGACCGACTTCCGGTGCGTCTGCGTCTTCAACCCTCCCGTCACCGGGCGGGAGGACCACGACGAGAACGGCGTCTACCCGCTGCTGACCGAGGAGGCCTGAGCCATGACCGCGACCACCACGACCACGAGCACGAACACCGCTCCCCAGGACCTGTACCCGACCCGGGGCGCCGCCGAGGTGCGCACGCCTCGCCGGGACCCGGTGGTGTGGGGGCAGCTCACGCCGGAGCTGGAGTCGTTCGAACGGGACGGGTTCCTCGCGGTCGACCAGCTGCTCACCCCGGACGAGGTGGGCGTCTACCGGGCCGAGCTGGACCGCCTGGTGAGCGACCCGCAGGTGCGCGCCGACGAGCGCTCCATCATCGAGCCGCGCTCCCAGGACGTGCGCTCGGTCTTCGAGGTGCACCGGATCAGCGAGGTCTTCGCCAGGCTGGTGCGCGACGAGCGCGTCGTCGGCAAGGCCCGGGAGATCCTCGGCTCGGACGTGTACGTCCACCAGTCCCGGATCAACGTCAAGCCCGGGTTCGGGGCGTCGGGTTTCTACTGGCACTCGGACTTCGAGACCTGGCACGCCGAGGACGGCCTGGCCCGGATGCGCACGGTCTCGGTGTCCATCGCGCTCACCGAGAACCATGACACCAACGGCGGTCTGATGATCATGCCGGGCTCGCACCAGACCTTCCTGGGCTGCGCGGGCGAGACGCCGAAGGACAACTACAAGAAGTCGCTCCAGATGCAGGACGCGGGCATCCCGTCCGACGAGGCCCTCACCGGTTTCGCGGAGGCCCACGGCATCAGGCTGTTCACCGGCAAGGCCGGTTCGGCGACCTGGTTCGACTGCAACGCCATGCACGGCTCGGGCGACAACATCACCCCGTTCCCGCGCAGCAACGTGTTCATCGTCTTCAACAGCGTGGAGAACACGGCGGTGGAGCCCTTCGCGGCCCCGATCCGCCGCCCGGAGTTCATCGGCGCCCGGGACTTCACCCCGGTGCGGTGACCCGGTACCGCCGTCACTGACCGCGGCCGCGAGCCGTCTCCCACCCCGAGGGGCGGGAGACGGCTCGCGGCGTACGGCATGCGGGGAGGTGCCGGCTCACACCGCCAGCGCCGGGTAGTCGGTGTAGCCCCGCTGGTCGCCGCCGAAGAAGGCGGCGGGGTCGGGGGTGTTGAACGGGCCGCCGGCCTTCAGCCGGGCCGGCAGGTCGGGGTTGGCCAGGAACAGCGCGCCGTAGGAGAGCAGGTCGGCGGTGCCGTCCTCGATCAGCTCCAGCTCCTCCACGCCGGTGGGACGCTCGCCGGTGAAGGGGTTGAGCACCAGCGCGCCGGAGAACCGCTTGCGCAGCTCCACGGTGAGGTCCCGCCGCCCCTGGGCCTCCATCAGGTGGAGGTACGCCAGGCCCAGCGGCTCCAGGGCCTCCGCCAGCGCGATGTACTGGGCGCCCGGCTCCGGCTCCTCGATGTCGTTGACGGCACCGCCGGGCGAGAGGCGCAGGGCGGTGCGCTCGGGGCCGATCGCCTCGGCGACCGCCGTAACCACCTCGACGGCGAAGCGGTTGCGGTTCTCCTCGGAGCCGCCCCACTCGTCGGTGCGGTGGTTGGTGTTCGGGGCCAGGAACTGGTGGATCAGATAGCCGTTGGCGCCGTGCAGCTCGACCCCGTCGAACCCGGCCTCCACCGCGTTGCGGGCGGCGGTGGCGTAGTCGGCGATCGCCTCGTGGATCCCGTCGGCGGTCAGCTCGCGGGGGGTGGTGAAGTCCTTCATCCCCTCGGCGGTGAAGAGCTGCCCCTTGGGGGTGATCGCGGACGGGCCGGCCGGGTGCAGGTCGCCGGGCTGGTCGGCGGTGACGGAGGGGTGCCCGATCCGGCCCGCGTGCATGATCTGGGCGAAGATCCGGCCGCCCGCGGCGTGTACGGCGTCGGTGACCGTGCGCCAGGCGGCGATCTGCTCCGCGCTGTGCAGGCCCGGGGTGTCCGGGTAGCCCTGGCCGGCCGCGGAGGGCTGGACGCCCTCGGTGATGATCAGCCCGGCCGAGGCCCGCTGCGCGTAGTACTCGGCGGTGAGCTCGTTGGGCACCCGGCCGACGGCCCGGCTGCGGGTCATCGGGGCCATGGCGATGCGGTTGGCGAGCGGGGTCCCGGCGAGGTCGATGGGGTCGAAGGCGGTGGTCATGGCAGCTCCCGGCAATTCCTTGGTCAGCCAAGTAATTGGCTTGTATGGTCGGCCAACTTTTTGGTGCGGGACCCACCGTACACCATTACTTGGCCGACCAAGGTAAAATCGGGGGAACGGGATGTCCGTAGGCTGCTGGACCGGCCCGAGCCCGACAGAGAGCGAGAAGCGGATGGACCACGACCACCCCGGGGCGGACGCCGGACCCGGCTGTCCCGACGCCCTGCCCTCCGCGGCCCGCGGCGGCCCGACCTCGCACGCCCTGTCCCGGGTGGCCCGGCTGCACCGGATCACCGCGGGCCGGCTGCTGCGGGCGGCCGGGCTCTATCCGGGCCAGGAGTTCGTGATGATGTACCTCTGGGACTCCGGCCCGGTGCGGCAGTCGGAGCTGATCCGGGTGATGGAGCTGGACCCCTCCACGGTCACCAAGATGCTCCAGCGCCTGGAGCAGGGCGGGCACGTCCGGCGCAGCCCGGACCCGGCCGACCGCCGGGCCGTCCTGGTGGAGGCCACCGAGACCAGCTGCGCCCTGCTGAAGGACGTCAGCGGCGCGTGGAGCGAACTGGAGCAGCGCCTCCTCGCCGGCCTGCGCCCCGCCGAGCGCGCCGAGCTGTCCCGGCTGCTGGGCCTGGTGGAGGACAACCTCTGCCGCGAGGTCTCCGCAGGCTGCCCCACCGCCCTCGCCACCGACCCGGCACCCCCCGAAGGCACCACGACCTGCTGACGGCCCCGGCCCTGCCCGCACGGCTACGGCCACGGCCCCGCCCGTACGGCTGCGGCCGCGCCGCTCGTACGGTTGCGGCCCGCCGGGACGTCGGCTCCCGCCGGTACGGCACTGGCCCCGCCGGGACGTCGGCCCCCGCCGGTACGACACCGGCCGCGCCACTCGTACGGCTGCGGTCCCGACGGTACGGGGATCCGGCCCCGACCGGCTCCGGCTCCCGCCGGTACGGCTCCCGCCCCGGCCCCCGTGCGGCCACGGCCCCGCCCGTACAGGCCACGGCCTCGCCCGGCCCGTACGGCCGCGCCCCAGCGGTACGGAAATCCGCGGTCCCGCCGGGACATCGGTCCCCGCCGATACGGCACCAGCCCCGCCGCTCGTAAGGCTGCGGTCCTGGCGGTACAGATGCCCGGCCCCGGCCGGCTCCGGCTCCCGCCGGTACGGCTCCCGGCGGGCGGTCGAACGGACCGCCGACATCCCCGGCCTGCGGCTGCCGAGCCGACGGGAGACCACCGAGCGCCGCCATGGGCCGTGGGCTCGGGACCACCTCGTGGTGGACGCCGCGGGCGGGGAGAGGCCCCGGGCGGACGGCTGAACCACCCTCCTCCCTAACCCGCCGCGGCCAGCACCTCCAGGGCCCGGTCCACGTCGGCCGCCGAGTTGTACAGATGGAAGGCGGCCCGCAGATGGCCGTCGGTGACCGAGACCATCACCCCGGCGCGGCCGAGCACCGGCTGCGCGGCGCCCAGTCCGGGGACGGCCACGATCGCCGAGTCCCCCGGCACCGGGGTGTGCCCGAGCCCGGCCAGTCCGGCGCGGAAGCGGGCGGCGAGCCCGGTGGCGTGGGCGTGCAGCGCGGGCAGGCCGATCTCCTCCACCAGGGCCAGGGACCGCTCGGCCGCGTGGTACGCGAGGAAGCTCGGCGGCTCGTCGAACCGGCGGGCCGAGCGGGCGAGCGTGAGCGCCCCGTACATCTCGTCCCTCGTCTCGGCGGCGAACAGCCCCGGGGCGAGCGGCCGCAGCGACTCCTGGGCGTCCTCGCGCACGGTGAGGAAGGACACCCCGCGCGGGCTGAGCAGGAACTTGTACGCGGAGGTCACGGTGTAGTCGTACGCGCCGGCGTCCAGCGGCAGCCAGCCCGCGGCCTGGGTGGCGTCCAGCAGGATCCGCGCCCCGTGGGCGGACGCCGCCTCCCGTACCGCCGCCAGGTCCGCGACCCGGCCGTCGGCGGACTGGACCGCCGAGAGGGCGACCAGCGCGGTGCCGGGGCGTACCGCGTCCGCCAGCCCGTCCAGCGGCGCGAACCGGAGCCTCAGATCGGGGCGGGCCGAGAACGGGGTGATCACCGAGGCGAAGTCCCGTTCCGGGAAGAGCACTTCGGCGCCGGGCGGCAGGGAGGCGGCGATCAGCCCGGAGAAGCCGGCCACCGAACCGGCCATCGCCACCCGGTCCGCCGCCACCCCGACCAGCCGGGCGAACGACTCGCGCACCGCCGCCGTCGAGGCGAGGCTGCCGCCGGTCCGCTCGTTGCCCGCGGCGGTGTCCTCGGCCAGTTCCCGTACCGCCGCCACCGCCCGGCGGGGCACCAGCCCGCAGGAGGCGGTGTTCAGATAGGTGGACACGGGCGCGAACTCGTCACCGCCGAGGGGGGTCTCCATGCCCCCACCATGATCCATCCGCCGACCCGGGTCAACGGCGTTCTTCCGGCCCCCGGTACGGTGCTCCGCGAAGGACCGGTCCAGGTCCGTCCGGACTCCAGGGGGAGCCGTGCGAGGTGCGGGTGTGAGGCGTCTGCTGCTGCCCGTCGTGGTGGCGGGCGCGCTGGCCCTGTCCGGCTGCGGCACGCAGCGGCCGGGTCCGCCGGGCGGCCCGTCGGCCCCGGCGGCCACCGCCTCCGGCTCCGCCGATCCCCAGGCCGCAAGACGGGCCGTGCACGACCGGGCCTTCCCCGGGGTGGCACGGGCCTGCGCCCAGGCTCCGAGCACCGCGCCCAGCGGCCCGGCGTCCACCGGCACCCTGGACCCGGAGGCCGCCAAGTACGCGGAGAACCACGCGTTCCGGCGTGAGACGCCGATGCGGCCGGACGCCGAGTGCCGGGGCCGGGCACACGCCGAGCGGATCACCGGCGCGCTGTCGGGCGCCGCCGGAAGGACGGTCGCGGATGGGCCCGGACTGCGCGAGGCTCTGGCGGGGCTCGGCTATCCGGCGGAGGGCACCGAGGTGTACCCGGACGGTGGCGGAGGACTGGCCTTCAGCCTCTCCGTCCCGGGGACCGGCCCCTGCGTCAGCGGCCGGCTCGGCCCCCCGGCCACCGCCCGGGCGCACGGCTTCTACGCCGAGGGCGGCTGCGTGGAGCCCAGGGGCGGCCACTGAGGCCACCGCCGCCCTCGACCGAGCGGTCACCGTATGAACGTTTGGTGAGAAAACCGGTCGAACGGAACTCGGCCGGACCTCCCGCTCGTCCCCCGAGCGGGATGAACAAGACGATTCGACGGGCCGCGGTCTTCACTCTGCTGCTGGTGTTCGCCCTGCTGCTGCGGGCGACCTGGGTGCAGGCGTACGACGGGAAGGCCCTGGCCGACAACACGCACAACCGGCGGAACCTGATGGCGAAGTACGCCCAGCCGCTCGGGGACATCATCGTGGCCGGTTCGCCGGTCACCGGCTCGAAGGAGGCCCGCAGCGGCGACCTGCGCTACCAGCGGACGTACAGGGACGGCGGGCTGTACTCGGCGGTGACCGGCTACAGCTCCCAGGCCTACGGCGCCAACCAGCTGGAAGGCATCTACTCCGACGTGCTGGACGGCACCGACACCCGGCTGAAGAACCCGCTGGGCGCGCTCACCGGTGAGCAGGCCGCCCCGGGGGACGTGCTCACCACCATCGACCCGGCGGTGCAGAAGGCCGGGTACGAGGCGCTGGGCGACGCCAAGGGGGCGGCCGTGGCGATGGACCCGGAGAGCGGGCGCGTCCTCGGCATGGTCAGCACCCCCTCGTTCGACCCCTCGAAGATCGCCGGCTCCTATGACGGCGACGCCTGGAAGGCGCTCAACGAGGACGAGGACAAGCCGCTGGTGAACCGGGCGATCCGGCAGCCGGTGGCACCCGGCTCGACGTTCAAGCTGGTGGTGGCCGCCGCCGCGCTGGAGGACGGGCTGTACGGGTCGGTGGACGAGGCCACCGACAGCCCCAACCCCTACCGGCTGCCGGGCACCCGCACCGACCTGAGGAACGAGAACGCCTCGGCGCCCTGCGAGGACGCCTCCCTCCGGGTCGCGCTCCAGTACTCCTGCAACAACGTCTTCGGCAAGCTGGCGGTGGACCTCGGCCAGGACAAGGTGAAGGCCATGGCCGACCGGTTCGGCTTCGACAACGAGAAGCAGGACGTCCCGGTCCGGGCGTACGCCAGCCGCTATCCGACCGGCATGGACCAGGCGCAGACCGCGCTCTCCGGCATCGGGCAGTTCGATGTGACGGCCACCCCGCTGCAGATCTCCATGGTCTCGGCCGCCCTGGCCAACGACGGGGTGCTGGTCGACCCGCACCTGGTGTCCAAGGTGGTGGACGCCGACGGCGACCCGCTGGAGTCCTTCGAGGACCCCGGCGAGAAGCGGGTCGTCTCCGAGCGGACCGCCGGGCAGCTGCGGGACGCGATGCGCACCGTGGTCGAGGAGGGCACCGGCACCAACGCCCGGATCGACGGCGCGGAGGTCGGCGGCAAGACCGGCACCGCCCAGCGCGGCGTGGACAACAGCGGTACGCCGTACGCCTGGTTCACCTCCTACGCCAAGGACGAGAGCACCGGCAAGCAGGTCGCCGTCGCCGTCTTCGTGGAGGACTCGCAGGCCACCCGCAACGAGGTCAGCGGCAACGGCCTGGCCGCGCCGGTGGCGAAGAAGATGATGGCGGCCGCGCTGGGCAGGTGAGGCGTCCTCCACCGGGCCCTGGTCCCTCGCGGGGGCTCACGGCCCGGTGAGGACGTGCCGGCAGCCGGCCAGGTCCAGGGTGCGGCCCACCAGCGGGCTGCACGCGATGACCCGCAGCCCGCCGCCCGCCCGCAGGGCCGCGGTGCGCAGGGCGAGCAGGGTGCCGATGCCGGAGGAGTCGAGGAAGGACAGCGGTTCGAGGTCCAGTTCGACCTGGGTGCCGGACAGCGGGGCGAGTGCCGCGATCACCTCCGGGCAGGTGTGCAGGTCGAGCTCGCCGTGCATCCGGGCCAGTACGGGCCGGATGCCGGCGAGGACGTCGATGCGCAGATCGGTGCCCACTGCCGCGGCCTCCCTGGGGTTTTCCGGCCTCGTGTCCGGCCGGGGACGCCGCACACCTCCCGGCACATGATCCGCACAGCCTTCCCGCACCTCCTTCACCCCGCGCGCCCCCGGCGCGCCGCCGTACGGGGTACCGGCGCCGGGTACGGGAACGGCGGTGGAGGACCGCTCGTTACCCCTGGCATGACAGCTATGACCCCCGGCTCGAACATCCCCCTCCCCGTGGCCCGTGTGGCGGTGGACGTCTCCGCGCCCGTGCGGCTCGACGTATCGGGCCTGCTGCTCACCGCCGACGGCAAGGTGCGGTCCGACGACGACTTCATCTTCTACAACCAGCCGTCCGGCCCCGGAGTGACCTACCGCTCGGGCGGCGGCACCGCCCCCGACGCGATCGTGGTGGACACCGCCGCGCTGCCGCCGGGCATCGAGAAGGTCGTGGTCACCGCCAGCCCGGACGCCGCCGGCCAGAGCTTCCAGGGAATCGAGCCCACGGCCACCGTGCGCGGCGCCGACGACGGCTCCCCGCTGGCCACCTTCACCCCGCCGCGGCTGGGCACCGAGACCGCCCTGGTCGTGGTCGAGGTCTATCTGCGCAACGGCGCCTGGAAGGTGCGCGCGGTCGGCCAGGGATACGCGAACGGGCTGGCCGGCATCGCCACCGACTTCGGCGTCTCGGTGGACGAGGAGCCCGCCGCCCCGGCCGCACCCCAGCCCCCGGCGGCTCCGGCCCCGCCCTCGGCCCCGTCCGCGCCGCCGGCCTGGTCCGCCCCGCAGCCGCCCTCCGCCCCGCAGCCGCAGGCCGCCCCGCCCGCTCCCCCGGCGCCCGCCGCCCCGGTCGCGCCGCCGGCCGGCGGGAAGGTCAACCTGGACAAGGGGCGGGTCAGCCTCCAGAAGAACCAGACGGTCTCCCTGGTCAAGGGCGGCCGGCCGCTGCTGTCCCAGGTCAAGATGGGCCTCGGCTGGGAGCCGGCGTACCGGGGCAAGGACATCGACCTGGACGCCTCGGTTATCGCCTACGGACCGCAGCGCAACCACCTGGACAGCTGCTACTTCGGCAAGCTGACCATCCTGGGCGGCTCGGTCAAGCACTCCGGCGACAACCTCACCGGTGAGGGGGCGGGGGACGACGAGGTCATCATGGTGGACCTGGGCCGGCTGCCCGCGGACGTCACCGGGCTGGTCTTCACGGTGAACAGCTTCTCCGGGCAGAAGTTCACCGAGGTCGCCAAGGCGTACTGCCGACTGATGGACGCGGCCAGCGGCGAGGAGCTGGTCCGCTTCGACCTGACCTCCGCCGAGCCGCAGACCGGGGTGATGATGGCCAAGCTGATCCGGCAGTTCTCCGGTGAGTGGGAGATGACCGCGATGGGCGACTTCGTGAAGTCGCGCACGGTCCGCGGGATGGTCAAGCCCGCCGCCCAGGCGCTGTAGGCCGCCGAACGGGACGGTGGACGCCGAACGGCCGGGACCCCGGAAGGGGTCCCGGCCGTTTCCCGGTACGGGATGTTCACCCGGCGAGTGGGCCTCAGCGGGTGGTCAGCATGCCCTCGCGGAGCCGCTTCAGGGTGCGGGACAGCAGCCGCGAGACGTGCATCTGCGAGCAGCCCAGGTGCTCGGCGATCTGCGACTGGGTCAGCTCCTCGACGAACCGCATGTGGATGATCCGGCGGTCCCGCTCGTCCAGCGCGGCGATCAGCGGCGCCAGCGCGTGGAAGTCCTCCACCAGCTCCATGGCGTGGTCCTCGGCGCCGATGAAGTCGGCGAGGGCGGCCTCGCCCTCCTCGGCGCCGTTGATCGCGGCGTCCAGCGAGGAGGAGTTGTAGCCGTTGGAGGCCAGCCGGGCCTCGGTGACCTCCTCCTCGGTGAGGTTCATCAGCTCGGCCAGCTCCTTGACCGTGGGGGTGCGGCCCAGCCGGGTGCGCAGCTCCTCGGTGGCGCGGGCCAGCTCGACCCGGGCCTCCTGGAGGCGGCGAGGCACGTGCACGGCCCAGGAGGTGTCGCGGAAGAAGCGCTTGATCTCGCCCACGATGTAGGGGACGGCGAAGGTGGTGAACTCGACCTCGCGGGAGAGCTCGAACCGGTCGATCGCCTTGATCAGGCCGATCATGCCGACCTGGACGATGTCCTCCATCTCGTCCGCGCCCCGGCTGCGGAAGCGGCCTGCGGCGTAGCGGACGAGGGACATGTTCATCTCGATGAGGGTGTTGCGCGCGTACTGGTACGCGTGCGTGCCCTCCTCCAGGACCGCGAGCTGCTCGAAGAACAGCTTGGACAGGGCCCGTGCGTCCTTGGGCGCCACCTTCATGGGGTCGGCGACCTGCGGCAGCAGCTCCTGGGCGCTGCTGAGCTGGTCGGCCCGTGTCCGCGTCACCGTCGTCACCGTCATGCTCCTTCTGTCCCTCCCTCTACAGGTCGGTCCCCAGTGTCTCGCACGGACCGACGAAGCACCGTCTACCCCGGCCGTTCGAGTGCATGCACACAGATTTCCGACAGGTTTGCCACGGAAGTTTCGACCGGCGTGTTCGAAGGCCCCCCGGCCGACCGGCCGCCGCCCTCTCCCCACCCTCTTCCGTACCGTCCGGGCCCGGCCCTCAGCTCCCGGCCTTGGACCGGGCCTTGAAGGCCGCCTTGCGGGCCTCCTTGGCCATCGCCTTGTCCCGGTGCAGCCGGCCCATGGCCTCCAGCACCTCCGGGGTGGCCGGGTGGTCGACCCGCCAGGCCGCGTCGAAGAAGCCGCCGTGCTGGCCGGTCAGCCCCTCCACCAGGTCCCGCAGCTCCTCCAGGTCCTCGCCGCCGGCCGCGTCGAGCTGGGCCGCGATGGTGTCCACGGCCAGCCAGAAGATCATCGGCTCGGGCGGCGGCGGCACGTCGGCGGCGCCGCGCTCGGCGAGCCAGACCCGGGCCAGCCCGCCGAGCCGCGGGTCGTCCAGCACCTCCCGTACGGCCGGCTCGGCGTCCGCGCCGACCAGGGTGAGGGCCTGCTGGCAGTGCAGCCGGCGCAGCGGGGAGCCGGCGTCGGCGCCCCGGGCGGCGGCCAGCAGGTCCCGGGCGGCCGCGGCCGGGTCGCGGGAGGCGAGCCAGGCCTCGGTCTCGGCCCGTGCGGCGGGCTCCGGGTAGTCGGCGACCCCGGCGAGCAGCGCGTCCGCGTCCTTGCCGGCCAGTTCGCCGACGACCGGGGCGGTCATCCCGGCCTCCAGCAGCCGGGCCCGTACCCCGTACCGGCCGAGCGGGGTCAGCCGGACCATCCCGTACCGCCGTACGTCCTCCTCGTCGAGCTCGTCCAGCGGCCCCGCGGCGGCTCCGGCTCCCCCGGCTCCCCCTTCCGCGTCCTCCTCGTCCTCCTCCGCCATCAGCGCCTCGTCCACCGGCTGGTACTCGACCAGTCCGATCGGCTCCAGCACCCGGAACTGGTCGTCCAGGCGCATCATCGCCTCGGAGACCTGCTCCAGGACGTCGTCGGTGGGTTCGCGCATGTCGTCGGGGACCAGCATGGAGGCGGCGAGCGCGGGCAGCGGGACGGGCGCGTCGGCCGGGCCGCCCTCGGAGACGGTCAGCAGATAGAGGTTGCCGAGGACGGCGTCGAGGAAGTCGGCCTCCCGCTCCGGGTCCCAGTCCAGGGCCCCGAGGTCGATCTCGCCGTCCTCCCCGGTGACGTCCGCGAGGTCGTCCAGAAGCGGGGCGGCGGCGTCGGCGAGGGCGCTCTCCAGGGCGTCCCGCCAGAGCGCCAGCACATCCTGCGGGGCGCCACCGGTCACCAGCGCGAGCAGTTCCCCGGCCACCACCGCCCCCGCGACCTCCCCGTCCGCGTCCGCGTCTCCGTCGCCGTCCGGCTCGGCGACCTCCACCAGCCCGGTGTCCAGGGCGACCCGCCAGGCCTCGCCCGCGTGCGCCTCGCCGTCCTCGTCCGGGATGAGGCCCAGCGCCACGGCCGCCGCGGCGAGTTGGCCCTCGGCGAGTTCGCCGTCGAGGTCGACCCGGGTCTCCGGGTCGGCCCAGCGGGCCAGCCGCACGGCCCGTACCAGCAGCGGGGCGGCGAGCGCGTCCCGTGCGAGCTCCGCCTCGGACGGCAGCCGAACCGGCGGCAGGGTGGGGCGATCCGGCGACATCAGGGTCTCTCCTCAGTGTGTACGGGGTGGGTTTCCCCAGGTGCGGGCCCTCGGGCGCGGGTTCGGGCGCGGGCCGGGCGCGGGTGGGGCGCCCCCAGCGTAGACGTCCCTCGGGTGCCTGCCCGGCAGTTCGCCCGAAGGCCACCCGCCGGACACCCGCGCACCCTTGACAAGTTCCCGCCCATGACCGGAAATTGACGCGCGTAGAGCAATGCGTGGCAGCACTGCGCAGCGCGACGGTCCGCGGTCCACCGCGAGACGTCCGGGATCAGCGGTCCGACCGCCGGCCCCGGGCGGTTCCGGTCGGCGGACCGGCCCGGCGGGCGGCCCACGAGGCAGCCGCCGGGACGCTTCCCACCCTCATAGCAACGGAGCCCCTGTTGACGTCCTCCCACCTGCCGAGAACCGCCGCCGTTCCGGCCGTCATCGCCCTCGCCCTGGCCGCCGGGCTGCTCGCCGGCGCGGGGAGCGCTGCCGCCGACGGCGCGGCCGGCGCGGACCCGGTCCGCATCCACGACATCCAGGGCACCACCCGGATATCCCCGCTCGCCGGGCAGCAGGTCACCGGGGTGACCGGCGTGGTCACCGGGGTGCGGTCCTACGGCTCGCGCGGCTTCTGGTTCCAAGACCCGAACCCGGACGCCGACCCGGCCACCAGCGAGGGGCTGTTCGTCTTCACCAGCTCGGCGCCCGCGGTCAAGGTCGGCGACGCGGTGCAGGTCTCCGGCACGGTCACCGAGTACGTGCCGGGCGGCGCGGGCTCCGGCAACCAGTCGCTGACCCAGCTGACCAAGCCGGTGGTCACCGTGGCCTCCTCGGGCAACGCGCTGCCCGCCGCGGTGGCGATCACCGCCCGCTCGGTGCCGGACGCCTACACCCCGGACGGCGACCCGGCGGCCGGCGGCTCGGTCAACGCCCTGCCGCTGAAGCCCCGCCGCTACGCGCTGGACTACTACGAGTCGCTGGAGGGCGTGAACGTCAAGGTCGGCACCTCGCGGGTGGTCGGCGCCACCGACCCGTACCACGAGCTGTGGGTGACGGTGAAGCCGGACGAGAACGACAACCGGCGCGGCGGCACGGTCTACGGCTCCTACCGGGACCAGAACACCGGCCGCCTGCAGATCCAGTCGCTGGTCCCGGTGGCCGAGCAGCCCTTCCCGAAGGCGGACGTCGGCGACCGGCTGACCGGCACCACCGAGGGCCCGCTGGACTTCAACCAGTTCGGCGGCTACACCCTGACCGCCCGCACCCTGGGCACGGTGCAGGACCGCGGCCTGGAGCGCGAGGTGACGCGCAAGCAGCGCTCCGGTGAGCTGGCCGTGGCCACGTACAACGTGGAGAACCTGGACCCGACCGACCCGCAGGAGAAGTTCGACGCGCTCGCCGAGGCGGTCGTCGCCAACCTCTCCTCGCCGGACATCCTCGCCCTGGAGGAGATCCAGGACGACAACGGGGCGAAGAACGACGGCACGGTGGCGGCCGGTGCGACGGTCCGCACGTTCACCGAGGCGATCAGGGCGGCCGGCGGACCGGCGTACGAGTGGCGCTCGATCGACCCGGTGAACAACGCGGACGGCGGCGAGCCCGGCGGCAACATCCGCCAGGTGTTCCTGTTCAACCCGGCCCGGGTGTCCTTCACCGACCGCGGGGCCGGTGACGCGACCACCGCGACCGGTGTCGTACGGGAACGGGGCAAGGCGGCGCTGACCCACTCCCCCGGCCGGATCGACCCGGCGAACGCCGCCTGGGAGGCCAGCCGCAAGCCGCTGGCCGGTGAGTTCTCCTTCCGCGGCCGCACGGTCCTCGTCATCGCCAACCACTTCGGCTCCAAGGGCGGGGACGAGTCGCTGGTCTCGCACCGCCAGCCGCCGAACCGCTCCTCCGAGGTCAAGCGCCTGGCGCAGGCGCAGGCGGTGAACGCCTTCGTCAAGGAGGTGCGGAAGGCGCAGCGCTCCGCGGACGTGGTGGTCCTCGGCGACATCAACGACTTCGAGTTCTCCGCGACGACGAAGGCGCTGACCGACGGCGGGGCCCTGCGCGCCGCCGTGAAGTCCCTGCCCCGCTCGGAGCGCTACTCCTACGTCTACCAGGGCAACAGCCAGGTGCTGGACCAGATCCTGACCAGCCCCTCGATCCGCGACTTCGACTACGACAGCGTGCACATCAACGCCGAGTTCGCGGCCCAGGACAGCGACCACGACCCCCAGGTCCTGCGCTTCCGCCCGTAGCCGGCAGCCGGTAGCCCGGCCGCTTCCGCCGGTTCACCCGGGTCCGGGTCACTCGCCCGCGCGCAGGCTCAGCGCGGGCGAGAACCGGCGGAAGCGGCTGTCGGCCATGCCCGGGAAGGTGCGGACCCGCAGCCACTGCGGGCTGTCGTTGCCCACCCCGCGCGGCCCGTCGAGGGCGTCGGCGTGGTGCCGCGCGCTCTCCCACTCCGCGTAGTTGAGCATCCGGGTGCCGTCCAGGCTCGTGTGGAAGGTGGCCGAGATCCCGCCCGGATGCGGTCCGGCGCCGGAGTCGGCGTCAGCGGCGAGGGCGTCCAGCACCCCGTCCACCCACCGCCGCACCCGCTCCCCGTCCGGCCCGTCGAACTCCACCTCCACCGCCACCACACACCCCGGCGCCGCCCCTTCCCCGCCCATCCCGACGGACCGGTACACCTCGTACGAGGTCGGCTCGGTCCGCTC
Source organism: Streptomyces lichenis (assembly GCF_023218175.1). Classification (GTDB taxonomy): domain Bacteria; phylum Actinomycetota; class Actinomycetes; order Streptomycetales; family Streptomycetaceae; genus Streptomyces; species Streptomyces lichenis. The sequence continues at coordinate 94,399 of NZ_JALPTH010000015.1, forward strand.
GATCCCGGGCACCGCCGCGTCGACCTCGGCCACCCGCTCGTCCCGCCCCCGCCGGACGAAGCCCTGGTAGTCCTCCTCGCTCGCCCACTGCCCGTAGTGCAGCAGGCTCTCGCCGTCCTCCCCCACCAGCACGGTGTACGACAGCGGCCCCGGCGCGGGCCAGGGCCGGCTCCGCCAGGCCCGTCCGATCGCCTCCACCACGGCCCGCTGCCGCTCCGGCGTCCCCACCCGCCAGATGCTCACCTTGACCACGCCGACGCCCGGGCGGTCCAGCCGGGGACGGGCATACGGGTCGCTGACCACGGATCCTGCGGACATGACGGCCTCCTCAGCGCGGCCCGCACCCCGACGGTGCGGGTTTCCCGCGTCGACCCCCATCCTCAAAGGTCAACCACACTTGAGGTCAACTGCCTCCATGGCAAAGGGCCGCCCGTTTCCCTCCGCGTCAACGGACGGGAAACGGACGGCCCCTGGCGGCATGCGGCACACGCCGCATCCTCATCCGGTACCTGGCGGCGTCAGCCCGGCCAGTTGCCGGTCACCCGGCGGACACCGACCGCGCCGCTGCGGTCCACCGCGGCCTTGACCACGGCGAAGATCGCGCCCTGGATGGCGGCCGCCAGCAGGATCTCCTTCCAGGTGCGCTCCTCGTCCATGGCGTCCGGAGCGTCCCCGTCACCGACGACCGCCCAGGTGCGGTTGAACACCGTGCTGGCGATGGCACCGCCCGCCATACCCAGCGCGAGGCCGACCGGGCGGTACAGCAGCTTCTGCTTTTTCTTCTTCTTCGACTTCGGAGGCTTGGGCGCCTTCGAACCGGCCACTGAGCTCATCCCCACTTCCCGTGCGCACCGCACTTACGCTGCGTCTTCCGCTTCAACTTCTTCAACTGCTTCGCGAACGGCGACGTCGGCTTCCGCTTCACCCGCACGGCCTTCACCTGCGCGGCCTTGGCCTGCGCCGCCTTCGCCTGCTTCAGAAGCTCGGCCTTGACCAGCTCCGCCTTGTGCAGCTCGGCCTTCAACTGCTCCGCCGTCAGCCGCTCCACCTTCAGGTGCTTCGGCTTCAGCTGCTGGGGCTTCACCTGCCCGCCGCCGCCCCCTCGGCGCTTCAGCCCCCAGATCACCAGCCCGGTGGCCACGGCCACCGCGGCCGCGGCCGCCGCCAGGACCTGCCGGGGGTGCTCGCGCACCGGCTGCGGCGCCTTCTCGTGGACCAGCTGGGCGGCACGCGCCTTCACATCGGTCTTCGCCATCAGCTGGTCGAGGGTCTCGCCCAGCTCGGCCCGCTTCTGGGCCGCCTCCAGCCGTAGCTGGTCCGGGCCCGGGCTCTTCGCGCTGTCGCTCATCGGTGGACCTTCTCCTTGAGCTCGTGGACGTCCGACCGCACCCCGTCGATGGCCCGCTCGGGCTTCGGCGGTACGGCCTGCTTGAGCTCCTTGCGGCCGAGCAGGGCGAGAACCCCTGCCAGCGCCAGGAACACCACGGTCGCGATCAGCACCGCCAGCCAGACGTCCAGCGGGATCGCCAGCACCGCGGCGAGGGTGGCCCACACCCCGATGAGGCCGACGTAGCCGACGGCCGCCGCGGCCCCCAGCATCCCGCCGCCCTTGCCGGCGCGTTTGCCCTTGAGTGCCAGTTCCGCCTGCGCCGTGCGCATCTCGGTCCTGACCAGGTCGGAGAGCTGTTCCGAGGCCTGCTTGACCAGCTCGCCGACCGACGGTTCTCCGGCCATCGGGTCGCCTCCCATCTCGTACGGGGAGGCTCCGGGTACCCCGCCGCCCGGCTCCCATACCCCGGGGCCGGCCGACGACCGTTCAGCAACACTTGAGTGTGGTGCGAGCAGATCCAAGTGGACCTCCCGCCTTGCCGGAGCCGAGACCGCCCCGCATGCTTCCTCCCCACGCCGCCGAGCCGGCCCTGACCCGCGCGGCGACTTCCCCTCCGCGGGCGATGCGCTGCTGGTGGGCTGGATCGGGATGGCCGGGTTCGGCGGCTAGGGCATCGCCCTGGCGGTCGCGGCCCGTGCGTAGGGGCTGCGGACGCGTCCCAGCCGCCGGAGGGTGCGACCGGCGGGCGGCCCGTCAGTGGCCCACTGACCGGCCATCCGACGACCGGGCTCAGTTGTGGCTGTGCAGGATGTCGTTGAGGCCGCCCCAGACCGCGTTGTTGGGGCGGGCCTCCACGGTGCCGGTGACCGAGTTGCGGCGGAAGAGGATGTGGGAGGCGCCGGACAGCTCGCGGGCCTTGACGACCTGGCCGTCGGGCATGGTGACCCGGGTGCCCGCGGTGACGTAGAGGCCGGCCTCGACCACGCACTCGTCGCCCAGCGCGATACCGACACCCGCCTCGGCGCCGATCAGGCAGCGCTCGCCGACGGAGATGCGGACGTTGCCGCCGCCCGACAGGGTGCCCATGGTGGAGGCGCCGCCGCCGATGTCGGAGCCGTCGCCGATGACGACGCCCGCGGAGATGCGGCCCTCGACCATGGAGGTGCCCAGGGTGCCGGCGTTGAAGTTGACGAAGCCCTCGTGCATCACGGTGGTCCCGGCGGCCAGGTGGGCGCCGAGGCGGACCCGGTCGGCGTCGGCGATCCGGACGCCCTTGGGGGCCACGTAGTCCGTCATCCGCGGGAACTTGTCGATGCCGGTGACCTGGAGGTGCAGGCCCTCCGCGCGGGCGTTGAGCCGGACCTTCTCCACGTCGTCCACGGCGACCGGGCCGAGGCTGGTCCAGGCCACGTTGGCGAGGAGGGCGAAGACGCCGTCCAGGTTCTGGCCGTGCGGCCGGACCAGGCGGTGGCTGAGCAGGTGCAGGCGCAGCCAGACGTCATGGGTGTCCAGCGGCTTGTCGTCCAGGGAGCCGATGACCGTGCGGACCGCGACGACCTCGACGCCGCGCCGGGCGTCCACGCCGATCGCCTTGGCCGCGCCCTCCCCCATGAGGTTGGCGGCCTCGTCGGGGGTGAGCCGCTCGGTCCCGGCCGGGCCCGGCTGGTCGCTCAGCTCGGGCGCCGGGAACCAGGTGTCGAGGACGGTGCCGTCACCGGCGATGGTGGCGAGGCCGGCGGCGACCGCGCCGGTGCTACGAGGTGCAGAAGTCATGTGTGAAACCTAACCGGCGGGCCGGGTGCCGGGCGAACCGGTCTCAGGGGACGGGAGGGGTACGGGGGCGGGGCCCGCCAACCGAGACGGCCCGCCGCCCGGAAGCGGCCCGCCAATCGAATCGGCCCGCCGCCCGGAAATGGCCCGCCAACCGAAACGGCCCGCCGCGTACGACCGGGAACGGAGAACGGCCCCGCCCCCGGGGATGAACCCAGGGGCGGGGCCGTACGTGTACGAGGCGGACCTCAGACGTTGAAGCCCAGCGCGCGCAGCTGCTCGCGGCCGTCGTCGGTGATCTTGTCCGGGCCCCACGGCGGCATCCAGACCCAGTTGATCTTCAGCTCGTTGACGATGCCGTCGGTGGCGGACTTCGCCTGGTCCTCGATGACGTCGGTCAGCGGGCAGGCCGCCGAGGTGAGCGTCATGTCGAGGGTGGCGATGTTGGCGTCGTCGATGTGGATGCCGTAGATCAGGCCCAGGTTGACGACGTCGATGCCCAGCTCGGGGTCGACCACGTCGTACAGGGCCTCGCGGACCTCCTCCTCGGAGGCCGGCTTCATGGCCACGGAGGCGGCGGCGGTCTCGGGGGCGGTGTTCTCGGTCATACGGTCTTCCTCTCCGCGTCCCGGCCCAGTGCCTGGGCGGTCGCGTCCTTCCAGGCCATCCAGCTCAGCAGGGCGCACTTGACCCGGGCGGGGTACTTGGAGACACCGGCGAACGCCACCGCGTCCTCCAGCACCTCCTCCATGGCGTCGTCCGGCTCGATGCGGCCCTTGGACTGCATCAGCTCCAGGAAGACGCCCTGGATCTTCTCCGCCTCGGCCAGCTCCTTGCCGACCAGCAGTTCGTTCAGCACGGAGGCCGAGGCCTGGCTGATGGAGCAGCCGTGCCCCTCGTACGAGACGTCCGCGACGCGGGAGCCGTCGTACCGCACCCGCAGCGTGATCTCGTCGCCGCACGTGGGGTTCACGTGGTGCACCTCGGCGTCGCCGTCCCGCAAGCCCCGCCCGTGCGGGTTCTTGTAGTGGTCCAGGATGACGTCCTGGTACATGGAGTCCAGCTTCACGCGTACCTCAGTCCCTCATCCGAAGCAGTCATCTCATCCGACGAAGTCATCATCACGTCGTCAGCCGAAGAAGTTGCGGACGTGCTCCAGGCCCTCGACCAGGGCGTCCACCTCGGCCGGCGTGGAGTACAGATAGAACGACGCTCGCGTGGTCGCGGGAATTCCGTACCGCAGGCAGACCGGGCGGGCGCAGTGGTGGCCGACCCGGACGGCGATGCCCTGCTCATCGAGGACCTGGCCCACGTCGTGCGGGTGGATGTCGCCGAGGGTGAAGGAGATCGCCGCGCCGCGGTCCTCCGCGGTGGCCGGGCCGATGATGCGCAGGTCCGGCACCTCGGTGAGGCGCTTGATCGCGTACTCGGTGATCGCGTGCTCATGGCGCGCGATGTTCTCCATGCCGATGGAGGCGAGGTAGTCCACGGCCGCGCCGAGGCCGACGGCCTGGGCGATCGGGGGCGTGCCGGCCTCGAACTTGTGCGGGGCGGGGGCGTAGGTGGAGGAGGACATCGAGACGGTCTCGATCATCTCGCCGCCGCCGAGGAACGGGGGCAGGTCCTCCAGCAGCTCCTGGCGGCCCCAGAGCACGCCGATGCCGGTCGGGCCGCACATCTTGTGGCCGGTGAAGGCCACGAAGTCGGCCTGGAGCGCCTGGACGTCCAGCACCATGTGCGGGGCGGCCTGGGAGGCGTCGATCAGGACCAGGGCGCCGACCTCCTGGGCGCGGCGCACGATGGCCTCGACCGGGTTGAGGGTGCCGAGGATGTTGGAGACCAGCACGAAGGAGACGATCTTCGTCTTCTCGGTGATGACCTCCTCGATGTTCGACAGGTCCAGGCGGCCGTCGTCGGTGAGGCCGAACCACTTCAGCTTCGCGCCGGTGCGCTGCGAGAGCAGCTGCCACGGGACGATGTTGGAGTGGTGCTCCATCTCGGTGATGACGATCTCGGTGTCCCGGTCGACCCGGTACGGCTCGTCGGCCCAGCCGAGCATGTTGGCCACGAGGTTCAGCGACTCGGAGGCGTTCTTGGTGAAGATCACCTCGTCGCGGCTGGGCGCGTTGACGAAGGCGGCGACCTTGTCGCGGGCGCCCTCGTAGAGCGCGGTGGCCTCCTCGGCCAGCACATGGACGCCGCGGTGCACATTGGCGTTGTGCTGCTCGTAGTACTCGCTGAGCACGTCGATGACCTGGCGCGGGGTCTGGGAGGTCGCGGCGTTGTCCAGGTAGACGAGCTTGCGGTCGTCGTGCAGGACGCGGTCGAGGATCGGAAAGTCCTTGCGGATCGCCTCGGTGTCGAGGAGTCCCGGCAGCTGGATCACGCTGCTCCCCTTTCGGTGGTCCGGACGCTGGTGCCGCCCGGGTGGGCGCCCGCGAGGCGCACCCGCTGGACGCGGGCCGGGTGGTGCGGGCGGGTGGCCTCGCGGACTCGGCTCACTGGGCGGTGCCGCCCTTCGTGTACGCCTCGTAGCCCTCGGCCTCCAGCTTGTCGGCCAGCTCGGGGCCGCCCGACTCGGCGATCCGGCCGCCGGCGAAGACATGGACGTGGTCGGGCTTGATGTACCGCAGGATGCGGGTGTAGTGCGTGATCAGCAGGGTGCCGGTGTCGCCGGACTCGCGGACCCGGTTGACGCCCTCGGAGACGATCCGCAGGGCGTCCACGTCGAGGCCGGAGTCGGTCTCGTCCAGGATCGCGATCTTCGGCTTGAGCAGCTCCAGCTGGAGGATCTCGTGGCGCTTCTTCTCACCGCCGGAGAAGCCCTCGTTGACGTTCCGCTCGGCGAAGGAGGGGTCCATGTTCAGCCGCTCCATGGACTCCTTCACCTCCTTGACCCAGGTGCGGAGCTTGGGGGCCTCGCCGCGGATGGCGGTGGCGGAGGTGCGCAGGAAGTTGGAGACGGAGACGCCGGGGACCTCGACCGGGTACTGCATGGCGAGGAAGACGCCGGCGCGGGCCCGCTCGTCGACGGACATCTCCAGCACGTCCTCGCCGTCGAGGGTGACGGTGCCGCTGGTGATCGTGTACTTGGGGTGGCCGGCCAGCGAGTAGGCGAGGGTCGACTTGCCGGAGCCGTTGGGGCCCATGATGGCGTGGGTCTCGCCCTGCTTCACGGTGAGGTCGACGCCCTTGAGGATCTCCTTGGTGGCGTTGTCGGCCTCGACGGAGACGTGCAGGTCGCGGATTTCAAGCGTTGCCATGGGTGACTCAGGACTCCTGGGTGACGGAGACGAGCACATCGTCCCCTTCGATCTTTACGGGGTACACGGGGACGGGGCGCGTCGCGGGTAGGCCGGACGGCTTGCCGGTGCGCAGGTCGAAGCTGGAGCCGTGCAGCCAGCACTCGATGGAGCAGTCCTCGACCTCCCCCTCGGAGAGGGAGACGTTGGCGTGCGAGCAGATGTCGTTGATGGCGAACACCTCGCCGTCGGTGCGCACGACGGCGACCGGGGTGCCGTCGAGCTCGACCCGGCGGGGGGTGTCGTCCTCCAGCTCGCTCAGCCCGCAGGCCCGGACGAAGGGCATCAGAGGGACGCCTCCAGCTCGGCCTCGATCTTGTCGATCAGGCGCTCCTGGACGTCGGGCACGCCGATCTGCTGGACCAGTTCGGCGAAGAAGCCGCGGACGACGAGGCGGCGGGCCTCGGCGGCCGGGATGCCGCGGGCCATCAGGTAGAACAGCTGCTCGTCGTCGAAGCGGCCGGTGGCCGAGGCGTGGCCGGCGCCGGCGATCTCGCCGGTCTCGATCTCCAGGTTGGGCACGGAGTCGACGCGGGCGCCGTCGGTGAGGACCAGGTTGCGGTTGAGCTCGTAGGTGTCGGTGCCCTCGGCGGCGGCCCGGATGAGCACGTCGCCGATCCACACCGCGTGCGCCGCCTCGCCCTGCAGCGCGCCCTTGTAGGCGACGTTGGAGGTGTTGTGCGGCTTGTTGTGGTCGACCAGCAGGCGGTGCTCGTGGTGCTGGGCCCTGTCGGTGAAGTACAGGCCGAACAGCTGGGCCTCGCCGCCGGTGGCCGCGTAGGTGACCCGCGGGTGGAGTCGGACCAGGTCGCCGCCGAAGGTGACGATGACGGACTTGAAGGAGGCGTCCCGGCCGACCAGCGCGTTGTGCTGGCCGACGTGGACGGCCTTCTCGTCCCAGTCCTGGATGGAGACCACGGTGAGCTTGGCGCCGTCGCCGATCAGGTAGTCGACGTTGGCGGCGAGCACGCCGGTGCCGGTGTGGTCGATGACCACGACGGCCTCGGCGAAGGCGCCGAGCTCGATGACCTGGTGGCCGTAGGCGGTCTCGCCGGTGCCCTGGACGGAGATCCGGATCGGCTCGGTGAGCACGGTCTCCTTGGGCACGGTGATGACGGAGGCCTTCTCGACGGCGGAGTAGGCCTGGGCGGCGACCCGGTCCACCGGGGTGCCGGCCTTGCCGAGGCGGGCGTCGCCGGCCCCGACGGTCTCCACGGTGACGCCCTCGGGGGCCTCCACCTCGACGCGGACGCCGTCGCGGACGGCGATGGCGGTGCCGTCGTGCAGTCCGCGCAGCCGCTCCAGCGGGGTGAACCGCCACTCCTCCTCGCGGCCGTGCGGGACGGGGAAGTCCGCGACGTCGAAGGAGGGGGGCGCGCTCATGCGCGTGGCGACGGTGGACTCGGCGGCCACCGCGATCGAACCGGCGGTGGTGGAGCCCACCGGGATTGAAGCCTCAGCCATGGCTGTCGTGTTGCTCTCTTCCTGCGTAGCCGCGTCGCCGCGGAACTGGTCGGGGCGACGCGTGCGGTGTACGGGGACGGGGGCCGGCGGGCGGCATGGGCGCCGCCCGCCGCGGCGGCCGGCGGGTCAGCCGACCGAGCCCTCCATCTGCAGCTCGATCAGCCGGTTGAGCTCCAGGGCGTACTCCATGGGCAGCTCCTTGGCGATCGGCTCGACGAAGCCGCGCACGATCATCGCCATCGCCTCGAACTCGGAGAGGCCGCGGCTCATCAGGTAGAAGAGCTGGTCCTCGGAGACCTTGGAGACGGTGGCCTCGTGGCCCATGGAGACGTCGTCCTCGCGGACGTCGACGTAGGGGTAGGTGTCCGAGCGGGAGACGGTGTCCACCAGCAGCGCGTCGCACAGCACGTTGGACTTGGCGCCGGGGGCGCCCTCGCCGATCTCGATCAGGCCGCGGTAGGAGGTGCGGCCGCCGCCCCGGGCCACCGACTTGGAGACGATGTTGGAGGAGGTGTTCGGCGCCATGTGGACCATCTTGGCGCCGGCGTCCTGGTGCTGGCCCTCGCCCGCGAAGGCGATGGACAGGGTCTCGCCCTTGGCGTGCTCGCCCATCAGGTAGACGGCCGGGTACTTCATGGTCACCTTGGAGCCGATGTTGCCGTCGACCCACTCCATGGTGGCGCCCTCGTAGGCGACGGCGCGCTTGGTGACCAGGTTGTAGACGTTGTTCGACCAGTTCTGGATGGTCGTGTAGCGGCAGCGGCCGCCCTTCTTGACGATGATCTCCACCACCGCGCTGTGCAGCGAGTCGGAGGAGTAGATCGGGGCGGTGCAGCCCTCGACGTAGTGGACGTAGGCGTCCTCGTCGACGATGATCAGCGTCCGCTCGAACTGGCCCATGTTCTCGGTGTTGATCCGGAAGTAGGCCTGGAGCGGGATGTCCACGTGCACGCCCTTCGGCACGTAGATGAAGGAGCCGCCGGACCACACCGCGGTGTTCAGCGAGGCGAACTTGTTGTCGCCGACCGGGATGACGGTGCCGAAGTACTCCTGGAAGAGCTCCGGGTGCTCCTTCAGCGCGGTGTCGGTGTCCAGGAAGATGACGCCCTGGGCCTCCAGGTCCTCGCGGATCTGGTGGTAGACGACCTCGGACTCGTACTGGGCGGCGACGCCGGCGACCAGGCGCTGCTTCTCCGCCTCGGGGATGCCGAGCTTGTCGTAGGTGTTCTTGATGTCCTCGGGCAGGTCCTCCCAGGAGGCGGCCTGCGCCTCGGTGGACCGCACGAAGTACTTGATGTTGTCGAAGTCGATGCCCGACAGGTCGGAGCCCCAGCTCGGCATGGGCTTCTTGTCGAAGAGGCGCAGACCCTTCAGCCGCAGCTTCAGCATCCACTCGGGCTCGTTCTTCTTGCCGGAGATGTCGCGGACGACAGCCTCGGAGAGTCCGCGCTTGGCGGCGGCACCGGCCGCGTCCGAGTCGGCCCAGCCGTACTCGTACCGACCCAGGCCCTCAAGCTCGGGGTGGCTGATCTCGGTGGTCATGCGGGGTTCCTCCCGGCCGTGCTGGCAGATGCGGATGCAATGCGTGATGTCGTGCGTGGTGCGGTGCTCGGTGCGGATGGTGCGGCTCTGGTGGCGGCCTCGTCCTCGGCCGCGGTCGGCGCGGTGTGCGGGATGTACGTGGTGCACACCCCGTCGCCGTGCGCGATGGTGGCCAGCCGCTGGACATGGGTGCCGAGGAGGCGGGAGAAGACCTCGGTCTCCGCCTCGCACAGCTGCGGGTACTCCCCGGCGACATGGGCCACCGGGCAGTGGTGCTGGCACAGCTGCTGCCCGACCGGCGCCGTGCGCGCGGTGGCAGCGTACCCGTCCTCGGTGAGCGCCTTGGCGAGCGCGGCGGCGCGCTCCTGGGGCGGGGCCGCCTCGACGGCCTCCCGGTAGCGCTCCGCCTGGGACTCGACGCGGTCCCGGGCGAAGGCGGCCACGGCCGCCTCGCCGCCGGCGTTCTGCTCGATCCAGCGCAGGGCGTCCACCGCGAGCGCGTCGTAGGACTGGTCGAAGGCGTCCCGGCCGCAGTCGGTCAGCGCGAACACCTTGGCCGGCCGGCCGCGGGTGCGGGCGCCGTAGACCCGCTGCTCGCGCGGGGCGACGGTGCCGTCCGCGACGAGCGCGTCGAGGTGGCGCCGGACGGCGGCCTGGGTGAGCCCGAGCCGCTGGGCCAGCTCCGCCACGGTGGACGGGCCGTGGTCCAGCACGGAGCGCACGACGCGGTTGCGGGTGGACCGCTCACCGGTCGTGATCTCCTCCGCTGGCGCCGCGGAAGCCTCACCGACGTTTTTCACAACGCCATTGTTGCGTAATTCGCGGGGACGTGACAAGCCGCACAGGGATCATCGTGCGGTGGAGTGCGTCACTAAGGGAAACCTAACCTGACCTGCGGAAACGATCACCTGGGCGCATTCTCGCAGGCCGGAGGCGGTGCCCGGTTTGCCCCGGTCGGGTGATCGGGGGCAGGGCCGGGTGGACCTGCGCACGGCCTTCCGAGCACCGCCCCGCCCTCTTCGCCGCCCCTCCCGCCTCCTTAGACTTCCGGCATGCGATACGAGTCCGTCGTCCAGGTCCGGGGCCTGGTCAAGCGGTACGGGTCGAAGACCGCGGTGGACGGCCTCGACCTCGACGTCCGGGCGGGCACCGTGACCGCCGTGCTGGGGCCCAACGGGGCCGGCAAGACCACCACCGTGGAGACCTGCGAGGGCTACCGACGCCCGGACGCCGGCACCGTCCGGGTGCTCGGCCTCGACCCGGTGGCCGACGCCGCCCGGCTGCGCCCCCGGGTCGGGGTGATGCTCCAGTCCGGCGGCGTCTACTCCGGCGCCCGGGCCGAGGAGATGCTGCGCCACATGGCGAGGCTGCACGCCCATCCGCTGGACGTGGACGCGCTGATCGAGCGCCTGGGCCTCGGCTCCTGCGGGCGCACCAGCTACCGCCGGCTCTCCGGCGGCCAGCAGCAGCGGCTCGCCCTGGCCATGGCCGTGGTCGGCCGCCCCGAGCTGGTCTTCCTGGACGAGCCCACCGCCGGTCTTGACCCGCAGGCCCGCCGGGCCACCTGGGAGCTGGTCCGCGAACTGCGCGCCGACGGCGTCACCACCGTGCTGACCACGCACTTCATGGACGAGGCCGAGCAACTGGCGGATCAGGTGGCGATCATCGACGCGGGCCGGGTGATCGCCCAGGGCTCCCCCGAGGAGCTGTGCCGGGGCGGCGCCGAGAACACCCTGCGCTTCACCGGCCGCCCCGGTCTCGACCTGGGCGCCCTGCTCACGGCGCTGCCCGACGGCACCGCCGCCGCCGAGCTGAGCCCCGGCGTGTACCGGGTCTCCGGCACCATCGACCCCCAGCTGCTGGCCACCGTCACCTCCTGGTGCGCCCAGGCCGGGGTCATGCCGGACGCCCTCTCGGTGGAGCGGCACACCCTGGAGGACGTCTTCCTGGAACTGACGGGCAAGGAGCTGCGGTCGTGAGCGGTGGTACGGAGAAGGCTTCCGGCGGTACGGGTACGAGCGGGGGAGCCGGTACGGGCACGGGTGCCTTCGCGCCCCGGCCGGGCGCGGCCCCGGTCGGCCGGATGATCGCCGCGCAGGCCGCGCTGGAGACCCGGATGCTGCTGCGCAACGGCGAGCAGCTGCTGCTCACCGTCGTCATCCCCACCCTGCTGCTGGTGCTGTTCTCCACCGTGGACATCGTGGACACCGGTTCGGGTGAACCGGTGGACTTCCTGGCCCCCGGGGTGCTGGCGCTCGCGGTGATGTCCACCGCCTTCACCGGGCAGGCCATCGCCACCGGCTTCGAACGGCGCTACGGGGTGCTCAAGCGACTGGGCGCCTCCCCGCTGCCCCGCTGGGGCCTGATGACCGCCAAGACGCTGGCGGTGCTGGTCACCGAGGTGCTCCAGGTGCTGCTCCTTGCGGCCATCGCCCTGGCGCTGGGCTGGTCCCCGCACGGCAACCCCCTCGCCGTACTCCTGCTGCTGGGCCTCGGCACCGCCGCGTTCTCCGGGCTGGGGCTGCTGATGGCGGGCACCCTGCGGGCCGAGGCCACGCTCGCCGCCGCCAACCTGGTCTTCCTGCTGCTGCTGGTCGGCGGCGGGGTGATCGTGCCGCTGGAGAAGTTCCCCGGCGGGGTGCGCGCGGTGCTGGAGCTGCTGCCGATCTCGGCGCTGTCGGACGGGCTGCGGGAGGTGCTCCGGCAGGGGGCCGCCCTGCCGCTGGGCGCGCTCGCGGTGCTGGCGGTGTGGGCGGTGCTCTCGCTGGGCGCGGCGGCCCGCTTCTTCCGCTGGGAGTAGGCCGTACCGGACTGGGAGGAAGCTCACCCTCCCGGGCCGACCCCCTCGTGAATCCATGCACAAGCGGCGGCCTACCATGGGGCGCGTGCTGACCCCCCTCGCCTTCATCGCCCAGCGCTGGACCCCGTCCCCCCGCGCGCTCCGGCGCGCCGCGCTCTCCGCCGTCGTGATGAGCGTGCTCATCATCGTCACCGGCGGGGCGGTCCGGCTGACCGGCTCGGGCCTCGGCTGCGACACCTGGCCCAAGTGCACCGACGACAGCCTGTTCGCGACGCCCGCGCAGGGTCTGAACGGGGCGATCGAGTTCGGCAACCGGATGCTGACCTATGTGCTGTGCGCGGCGGTCGGCTGGGCCATCATCGCCGCGCGCTCGGCCAAGCCCCGCAGGCGGCAGCTGTCCCGGCTCGGCTGGGCGCAGTTCTTCGTGGTCATGGGCAACGCGGTGCTCGGCGGGATCACCGTCTGGATGGGGCTCAACCCCTGGACCGTGGCCGGGCACTTCCTGCTGGCCAATGTGCTGCTGACGGTCGCCACGATCACCTGGGTGCGGACCGGCGAGGGCGACGCCCCGGCCCGGCCGCGGGTGCCCAGGCCGGTACGGAGGCTGGCGCAGGTGCTGGTCGCGGTGACCGCCGTACTGGTGGTCGCCGGCACCACGGTCACCGGGTCGGGCAAGCACGCGGGCGACAGCAGCGACGTCCCCCGGATGCCGTTCGACTTCGTGGCCGCGGCCCATGTGCACGCGATCACCGCCTGGGTGGTGTGCGCGCTGGCGGTCGCCGTCTTCGTGGCGCTGAAGGTGGTGGACGCCCCGGACGACACCCGGGCCCGCGCCCGGGACCTGCTGCTGGTGCTGCTGGCCCAGGGCGTCATCGGCTATGTCCAGTTCTTCACCGGGGTGCCGGAGATCCTGGTCGGTCTGCACATGCTGGGCTCGGCGCTGCTGTGGATCGCGGTGCTGCGGCTCTTCCTGAGCCTGCGCGAGCGCCCGGTGGCCGCGCCCGGCGCCGTACCGGCCCCCGCGCGGCAGGAGCAGGCCCCGGCCCCCGCCTGAGCGGAGATCGGCGAAGGGCCCGGCCCCACCATCCGGTGGCGCCGGGCCCTTCTTCCTTCCGTCAGGCTTCCGTCAGAGGGTCGTCACCGGGTCAGTTGGGGCGGTCCCCCACCTTGCCGACCACTCCGCGCTCCTGGATGGCGATGGCGTCCAGCAGGGTGCCCTTGGGTCCCATCGGGGTGTCCCGGACCAGGTAGGTGCGGCTGCCGAGGAGGGTGTAGTCCTTGTCGAAGACCCACTCCGTGCGCTCACCATTGCGGCTGTCGCGGACGATGCCGATTCCGTGGCGGCCGGTGGCGTCGGTGGCGTCCGGCGCCGAGCGCACTCCGGGGATGAGGGCGGTGGCGCGGTAGAGCATGGCAGCCGTCTCGGGCGGCATGAGCTTCGCGCAGACCAGGGCGCCGATCTCCTCGAAGACAGCCTGGTCCCGGTCCTCGCTCCGCTGCACCCGGGGCAGCTCGCGCAGCCGCTTCAGCAGCTCCTCCGGGTCGTTGGGCAGCTCGGCGAGCCAGCGGTAGGTGGGCCGGTCGAACCCGGGCGCGGTGCCTCCGGCCGCCTGCGCCTCCACCTCGCCGTTCAGCTGGGTGATCTCGCCGTTTTCCCGGGTGTATCCGATCTTCCTGACCTTGCCGGGCCGCTGCGGGAACCATGCCTCCCACTGGTGCAGTGGTTCGAGGACCGGCTTGCCGCTGGTGAGATCCGCGGCGCGGACCATGCCACGGACGTACACGAAGTCGTTCTCGCCCACCGGCTCGGCGTCCATGGCGAGCGCCACCGTGGAGGCCCGGTCGAGCACCAGCTCGGCCGCCGGGGTCCCGGTGGCCGCCTTCGCCTCCAGGGTGCCGGGGCCGGTCGGCGCCGGGCCGAGGGCGAGGACGGCGGCCAGCGCGCCGGCCACGGCGAGGCCGGCGGCGGGCAGCAGCACGGCGGGGCGGCGCAGCACCGGCCGCCGGGCGGGGGCCGGGGCGGTCGCGTTCCGCTGGTCCTGGTCGATCAGTCGCATCAGACGTTCCTTGTGCAGGTCGTGGGCCCGCTGGGGGAGGTCCGGCGCGATCGGCTCGGGCAGCAGCCGGGCCAGTTCCTTGATCTCGAAGGAGTCAGGGGTGTCGTTCACGCGGGTTCCTCCCGTACGGACAGGGCGGCGAGTGCGGCCCTGTCGATGTCCTCTCCGCGGGCCCGGCCCGGTTCCGATTTCTCCGTCGTCTCCTCGGCGAGTTTCCGCAGCCGGGTGCGGGCCCGGGAGAGCCGGGAGCGCACGGTGCCGACCGGGACGTCCAGGGCCTCGGCGGCCTGCCGGTAGTCGAGCCCGGACCAGACGCAGAGCACCAGCACCTCGCGTTCGGCGGGGCGCAGCCGGCCCAGGGCGCGGTGTACGGCGGCGAGGCGCCGCTCGTCGTCCAGCCGCCCGGCGGTCTCGGCGGCGAAGTCGGCGACCGGGGGCGGGGGCGGCTGGCGGGAGAGGAAGGCGAGCCGTCTGCGCAGCCCGCGGTTGGCGTTGCGGGCCTTGTGGGTGGCGATGCCGAGCAGCCACGGCAGCAGGGGCCCGCCGTCCGGGTCCAGCCGTTCCCGGCCGCGCCAGGCGGCCAGGAAGGTGTCCGACATGACCTCTTCGGCGGTGGACCAGTCGCCGGTCAGTCGCAGGGCGTAGTGGTAGACGGCCCGCGCGTGCTCCTCGTACAGCTCGGCGAACGCGGTGCGTTCGCCGGCGAGGATGCGGGCGCGCAGGCCGCCGCCGTCGTCGTGTTCGGTGTGGCTCACACCCGTGCTCTCTCCGGCGCCGGGGCGGGGTTCCTATGACCCGCGCCACACCGGTACGAGCCGGGGTCTGCGATCAGCCGTCGGCGGGGCCGCCGTCGGAGGCGCCGCCGACCTGGATGCCGGCCATCCGGCTCCACTCGTAGGGGCCGGTGCGCACCTTGGCGGCCAGCTCGCCGTCGAAGGTGTCGTGCAGGGTGAGGCCGGCCTTCTCGGCGGCCTCGCGGGCGATGGCGTGGCTGGGGGCGACCAGGTCGCCCCAGCTGCCGTCCTCGCCGACGAGCACGATCCGGGTGCCCATCTGGCCGAGGTGGGCGAGCTGCCCCTCGGCGCCGCCGTGCTTGCCGGCGAACGCGTGGATGTGCTTGGCCAGCTTGGCCGCCCGGCGCGCGTCGCCGCGCCGCTCGCCGTCGCCGGCCTGCTCCGTGCCGTTGTCTGCGGTGGTGTCTGCCATGGTCCGGATGCTACTCGCGGGTAGCGGGAACGGCGACGGGCGGGCCGCGTGGTGTGGACCACGCGACCCGCCCGTCGCCGTGCGAAGCGGCCGTCAGCGGAGGAAGGGGTCCACCGCCACCGCCACGAAGAGCAGCGAGACATAGGTGATGGACCAGTGGAAGAGCCGCATCTCCTTGAGCTTGGCGCCGGTCTCACCGGCCTTGGCGCGGTTGAGCAGGGCGTGCGCCTCCCAGAGCCACCAGCCGCCGGCGGCCAGCGCGACCGCGGTGTAGAACCAGCCGGTGTAGCCGAGCGGGGTGAGCAGCAGGGAGACGGCGACCATCACCCAGCTGTAGAGCACGATCTGCTTGGCGACCACCTTGTTGGAGGCGATGACCGGCAGCATCGGCACGCCGACCCGGGCGTAGTCCTCCTTGACCTTCATGGACAGCGGCCAGTAGTGCGGCGGGGTCCAGAAGAACATCACCAGGAAGAGGATGAGCGCGGCCCAGGACATCGAGTTCGTCACCGAGGACCAGCCGATGAGCACCGGCAGGCAGCCGGCGATGCCGCCCCAGACGATGTTCTGCGAGGTGCGGCGCTTGAGGATCATCGTGTAGACCACGACGTAGAAGAGGAGCGCGCCGAGCGCCAGCCAGGCGGACAGCCAGTTGACCAGGGTGCCCAGCCAGAGGGTGGAGACCACGGCGAGCACCAGGCCGAAGACCAGGCCCTCGCGGGGCGAGACCATCCCGGTGACCAGCGGCCGCTGGGAGGTGCGGTCCATCAGCGCGTCGATGTCGCGGTCGATGTACATGTTGAGCGCGTTGGCGCCGCCCGCGGAGAGGTACCCGCCGATGCAGGTGTTCACCACCAGCCACAGATCGGGGACGCCCTGCTCCGCAAGGAACATCACCGGAACCGTGGTGATCAGCAGCAGCTCGATGATCCGCGGCTTCGTCAGCGCCACGAAGGCCTTGACGCGGGCCCCGAATGGCCGCTTGCCGGTGCTCGCCTCGGCGAGCACACCCGCCGGACGGGATTCGACGGCCGTCACGCACACCCCTGACAGAGACATCCCAGCGAGCCCGACCCGAGGTGGAGACCGGGTAAGGCCCGCGCGTACCACGCCACTGTAGACGTTGCCCATACCTCGCCCTTCGCGGGGGTGGGTCGTGTTGACCGGGTGCCGGGCGGCCCTCGGAGAGGGGCCGGGGCGGGGGCGCGGGCGGCGGCGCAGCCCACGCGCGGACCCGTTCGTCCCCCTGGGCGACCCGGCCGTCCCTCCGGGCGGTCCGGTCTGCGCACTCCGGGCGCCGATGACTCAGCGTAATCACCGAACGGGGGCGGGGACGGCGGGTGCGGTGGCCTTCCGCCGCCGTCCCCCGGACCGGTTCCGGGGCTCCGCAAAGGACGTTTTCCACGCTCGTATGAGCGATCGAATGAGCGCCTCCGTATTCATGTGCCGAAAGCCCGACGGACCAGTCGGGAGGCGGGAAGAGGCCGACCCCGGCAGTCTGGAATGACTCGAAAAAACGCACGTCCCGCCGGGGGTAGGCTCGGCTACGGCCGGTGGGATCTCCGTCACCGGTATCCGACATTCGGAGAGGAGCCCTGACCCAGGGTGAGCACACAGCCGACCACCACAGACCTCCAGTGGACCGAGTTGGACCAGCGGGCCGTCGACACCGCCCGCGTGCTGGCCGCCGACGCCGTACAGAAGGTCGGCAACGGCCATCCCGGTACGGCGATGAGCCTGGCCCCGGCCGCGTACACCCTCTTCCAGAAGGTGATGCGGCACGACCCGGCGGACGCGGACTGGACCGGGCGCGACCGGTTCGTGCTGTCCGCCGGCCACTCGTCACTGACCCTCTACACCCAGCTGTACCTGGCCGGTTTCGGCCTGGAGCTGGACGACCTGAAGGCGTTCCGCACCTGGGGCTCGAAGACCCCGGGCCACCCGGAGTACGGCCACACGGTCGGCGTGGAGACCACCACCGGGCCGCTCGGCCAGGGTGTGGCCAACGCGGTCGGCATGGCGATGGCGGCCCGCTACGAGCGCGGCCTGTTCGACCCGGAGGCGGCCCCCGGCACCTCCCCGTTCGACCACTTCGTCTACGCCATCGCCGGTGACGGCTGCCTCCAGGAGGGCATCTCCGCCGAGGCGTCCTCGATGGCCGGGCACCAGAAGCTCGGCAACCTGGTCCTGCTGTGGGACGACAACCACATCTCGATCGAGGGCGACACCGAGACCGCCGTCTCCGAGGACACCCTCCAGCGGTACGCGTCCTACGGCTGGCACGTGCAGCGGGTCGAGCCGAAGGAGAACGGCGACCTGGACCCGGCCGCGCTGTACGCGGCGATCCAGGCGGCCAAGGCGGAGACCGAGCGCCCCTCGTTCATCGCGATGCGCTCGATCATCGCCTGGCCGGCGCCGAACGCCCAGAACACCGAGGCCGCGCACGGCTCGGCGCTGGGCGACGAGGAGGTCGCGGCCACCAAGCGGGTGCTGGGCTTCGACCCGGAGCAGACCTTCGAGGTCTCCGACGAGGTCCTGAAGCACACCCGCGGCGCCCTGGAGCGCGGCAAGGACGAGCGCGCCGAGTGGGAGAAGGGCTTCGCCGACTGGCGCAGCGCCCACCCGGAGCGGGCCGCCGAGTTCGACCGGATCGCCGCGGGCGAGCTGCCGGCCGGCTGGGAGCAGAAGCTGCCGGTGTTCGAGCAGGGCAAGGCCGTCGCCACCCGTGCGGCCTCCGGCAAGGTCCTCCAGGCGCTCGGCGGGGTCATCCCGGAGCTGTGGGGCGGCTCGGCCGACCTGGCCGGCTCCAACAACACCACGATCGACAAGACCTCGTCGTTCCTGCCGAAGGGCAACCCGCTGCCGGAGGCCGACCCGTACGGCCGCACCATCCACTTCGGCATCCGCGAGCACTCCATGGCCGCGGAGATGAACGGCATCGCGCTGCACGGCAACACCCGGATCTACGGCGGCACCTTCCTGGTGTTCTCCGACTACATGCGCAACGCGGTGCGGCTCTCCGCGCTGATGCACCTGCCGGTGACCTACGTGTGGACGCACGACTCCATCGGCCTCGGCGAGGACGGCCCGACCCACCAGCCGGTGGAGCACCTGGCCTCGCTGCGCGCCATCCCCGGGCTGAACGTGGTCCGCCCGGCCGACGCCAACGAGACCTCGGTGGCCTGGCGCGAGATCCTGCGCCGCTGGACCAAGGAGTTCGGCGTGGGCGCCCCGCACGGGCTGGCGCTCACCCGCCAGGGCGTGCCGACCTACGACCTCAACGAGGACACCGCCCGCGGCGGCTACGTCCTCTTCGAGGCCGAGGGCGGCCAGCCGGAGGTGGTGCTGATCGGCACCGGCTCCGAGGTGCAGCTGGCCGTGGAGGCCCGTGAGGCGCTCCAGGCCGAGGGCGTGCCCACCCGGGTCGTGTCCATGCCGTGTGTGGAGTGGTTCGAGGAGCAGGACCAGGGGTACCGGGAGTCCGTGCTGCCCCCGTCGGTGAAGGCGCGGGTCGCGGTCGAGGCCGGGATCGGGCTGACCTGGCACAAGTACGTCGGTGACGCCGGCCGGATCGTCTCCCTGGAGCACTTCGGCGCCTCGGCCGACGCCAAGGTCCTCTTCCGCGAGTTCGGCTTCACCGCCGACGCGGTCGCCGCCGCGGCGCGGGAATCCCGCGACGCCGCCGCTCGCTGACGCCCGTAGACAACGACTAGGAGATGCAACTCTCATGACAGACGCACTCAAGCGCCTCTCCGACGAAGGCGTCGCGATCTGGCTGGACGACCTGTCCCGCAAGCGGATCACCTCCGGCAACCTGGCGGAGCTGGTCGACCAGCAGCACGTCATGGGCGTCACCACCAACCCGTCGATCTTCCAGAAGGCGATCTCCCAGGGCGACGGCTACGACCAGCAGCTGTCCGACCTGGCCGCCCGCGAGGTGACGGTCGAGGAAGCCATCCGCATGATCACCACGGCGGACGTCCGGGACGCGGCCGATGTGCTGCGCCCGGTGTTCGACGCCACCGGCGGCCAGGACGGCCGGGTGTCCATCGAGGTGGACCCGCGCCTGGCGCACAACGCCAAGGCGACCGCCGCCGAGGCCCGGCAGCTGGCCTGGCTGGTGGACCGGCCCAACACCTTCATCAAGATCCCGGCCACCGAGGCGGGCCTGCCGGCGATCACCGAGGTGATCGGGCAGGGGATCAGCGTCAACGTCACGCTGATCTTCTCGCTGGAGCGCTACCGCAAGGTGATGGACGCCTACCTGTCCGGGCTGGAGCAGGCCAAGGAGCGCGGGCTCGACCTGTCCCAGATCCGCTCCGTCGCCTCGTTCTTCGTCTCCCGGGTGGACACCGAGATCGACAAGCGGCTGGACGCCCTGGGCACCGACGAGGCCAAGGCGGCCCGCGGCAAGGCGGCCCTCGCCAACGCGCGCCTGGCCTACGAGGCGTACGAGGAGGTCTTCGGCGGGGAGCGCTGGGCGGCCCTGGAGAAGGCCGGCGCCCACCCGCAGCGCCCGCTGTGGGCCTCCACGGGGGTCAAGGACCCGCAGTACAAGGACACCCTGTACGTGGACGACCTGGTCGCGCCCGGCACGGTCAACACCATGCCGGAGGCCACCCTGGAGGCGGTCGGCGACCACGGCGAGATCACCGGCAACACCGTCGCCGGCACCTACGAGCAGGCCCGCGCGGACATCGCCGCGGTCGAGAAGCTCGGGATCTCCCTCGCCGAGGTCGTGCAGCAGCTGGAGGACGAGGGCGTCGACAAGTTCGAGGCCTCCTGGAACGATCTGCTCAAGTCGACCGAGGCGGAGCTCAAGCGCCTGGGCGGCGAGTCTTCCCCGGAGGCGTGAACTGTGTCGAGCAGCAACCCGCTGCGTGACGCACAGGACCGGCGGCTCCCGCGTATCGCGGGGCCGTCGGGCCTGGTGATCTTCGGCGTCACCGGTGACCTGTCCCGCAAGAAGCTGATGCCGGCCGTCTACGACCTGGCCAACCGCGGTCTGCTGCCGCCGGGCTTCTCGCTGATCGGCTTCGCCCGCCGCGAGTGGGAGGACGAGGACTTCGCCGACGAGGTGTACCGGGCGGTCAAGGAGCACTCCCGCACCCCGTTCCGCGACGAGGTCTGGCAGCAGCTCAGCCAGGGCATGCGCTTCGTCCAGGGCGACTTCGACGACGACGAGGCGTTCGAGACCCTGAAGAAGACCATGCAGGAGCTGGACGCGGCGCAGGGGACGGGCAGCAACTTCGCCTTCTACCTCTCCGTGCCGCCCAAGTTCTTCCCGCTGGTGGTGCAGCAGCTCAAGAAGCACAACCTGGCCGACCAGAAGGACGGCTCCTGGCGCCGCGCGGTCATCGAGAAGCCCTTCGGCCACGACCTGGCCTCCGCCAAGGACCTCAACGAGATCGTGCACGAGGTCTTCGCGCCCGACCAGGTCTTCCGGATCGACCACTACCTGGGCAAGGAGACCGTCCAGAACATCCTGGCGCTGCGGTTCGCCAACACCCTCTTCGAGCCGGTGTGGAACCGCAGCTATGTCGACCATGTGCAGATCACCATGGCCGAGGACATCGGGATCGGCGGCCGGGCCGGCTACTACGACGGCATCGGCGCGGCCCGGGACGTCATCCAGAACCACCTGCTCCAGCTGCTGGCGCTGACCGCCATGGAGGAGCCGGCCGCCTTCGACGCCAACGCGCTGGCGGCCGAGAAGACCAAGGTGCTCGGCGCGGTCCGGCTGCCCAAGGACCTCGCCAAGTCCACCGTGCGCGCCCAGTACGCGGCCGGCTGGCAGGGCGGCGCCAAGGCCGTCGGCTATCTGGAGGAGGAGGGGATCGACCCCAAGTCCACCACCGACACCTACGCCGCGGTGAAGCTGGAGATCGACAACCGCCGCTGGGCGGGCGTCCCCTTCTACCTGCGCACCGGCAAGCGGCTGGGGCGGCGGGTCACCGAGATCGCGGTGGTCTTCCAGCGCGCCCCGCACTCCCCGTTCGACCACACCGCCACCGAGGAGCTGGGGCAGAACGCCCTGGTCATCCGCGTCCAGCCGGACGAGGGCGTGACGCTGCGGTTCGGCTCCAAGGTGCCCGGCACCTCGCTGGAGGTACGGGACGTGTCGATGGACTTCGCGTACGGCGAGTCCTTCACCGAGTCCAGCCCGGAGGCGTACGAGCGGCTCATCCTCGACGTCCTGCTCGGCGACGCCAACCTCTTCCCCCGCACGGAGGAGGTCGAACTGTCCTGGAAGATCCTCGACCCGATCGAGCAGTTCTGGGCCAAGCACGGCAAGCCCGCGCAGTACGAGTCCGGGACCTGGGGTCCGGTCGAGGCGGACGACATGCTCGCACGAGACGGACGGAGCTGGCGCCGGCCATGAAGACCGACCTGACGGACACCACGTCCAGCAAGATCAACAAGGCGCTGGTGCTGGGCCGCCGAGCCATCGGCACCCCCGCCGTCGGCATGGTGCTCACCCTGGTCATCGTCACCGACGAGGAGAACGCCTACGACGCGCTGAAGGCGGCCAACGAGGCGTCCCGCGAGCACCCCTCGCGCACCCTGGTGGTCATCAAGCGCCACTCGCGCTCCCCGCGCGACCGGGCCAACGCCCGGCTGGACGCCGAGGTACGGCTCGGCGCGGACGCCTCCACCGGTGAGACGGTGGTGCTGCGGCTGTACGGCGAGGTCATCGACCACGCCCAGTCGGTGGTGCTGCCGCTGCTGCTGCCCGACGCCCCCGTGGTGGTCTGGTGGCCGGTGGGCGCCCCGTCCGACCCGGCCAGCGACCCGCTGGGCGCGCTGGCCCAGCGGCGGGTGACCGACACCTACGCCTCCGAGGACCCGGTGGGCGAGCTGAAGGCGCACGCCGGGGCGTACACCCCCGGGGACACCGACCTGTCCTGGACCCGGATCACCCCCTGGCGCTCGATGCTGGCGGCGGCCCTGGACCAGGTGGTGTGCGAGGTGGACGCCGCCGAGGTGGAGGGCGAGGAGTTCAACCCCAGCGTGGAGCTGCTGGCCATGTGGCTGGCGGACCGGCTGAAGATCACCGTCAAGCGGACCACCTCGGGCGGCCCCGGGCTGACCGCGGTACGGCTGTCCACCGACTGCGGGCCGATCGTGCTCGACCGCCCCGACGGCTCGCTGGCCACCCTGCGCATCAAGGGCCAGCCGGACCGGGCGGTGGCGCTCAAGCGCCGGGAGACCTCGGAGCTGATCGCCGAGGAGCTGCGCCGCCTCGACCCGGACGACACCTACGCCTCCGCGCTGGCGTACGGGGTGCACCGGCTGGGCGACCGGAGCACGGACGCCACCGAAGGGGTACGCCGGGAGCCGGACGACGTGGAGACGGACGGCTCGCCGGAGGCGCCGGAAGGCTCCAAGGGCAAGCCGGCTTCGGGCTCGGCCGCCAAGAAGGCCCCGGCCAAGCGGGCGGCGGCCAAGTGAGCGCCCCCCGGCTGGTGGTCCACCGGGACAAGGAGCTGATGGCCGAGGCCACCGCGGCCCGGCTGATCACCGCGATCGTGGACGCCCAGTCCGCGCGCGGCTCCGCCTCGGTGGTGCTCACCGGCGGCCGCAACGGCAACGGCCTGCTGGCCGCGCTCGGCGCCGCCCCGGCGCGGGACGCGGTCGACTGGTCGCGGCTGGACCTGTGGTGGGGCGACGAGCGGTTCCTGCCCGAGGGCGACGCCGACCGCAATGACACCCAGGCCCGCGAGGCGCTGCTCGGCAGCGTCCCGCTGGACCCGGCGCGGGTGCACACCATGCCCGCCCTGGGCGGGGAGTACGGCGAGGACGCGGACGCGGCCGCCGCCGGCTACGCGGCCGAACTGGCCGCGGCGGCGGCGCAGTCCGGCGGCTCGGAGGACCACGGCCTGGTGCCGTCCTTCGACGTGCTGCTGCTGGGCGTCGGCCCGGACACCCATGTGGCCTCGCTCTTCCCGGAGCTGCCGGGGGTACGGGAGACCGAGCGCGCGGTTATCGCGGTGCACGGCGCCCCCAAGCCGCCGCCGACCCGTATCTCGCTGACCCTCCCGGCGATCCGGGCGGCCCGCGAGGTGTGGCTGCTGGCCGCGGGTGAGGACAAGGCGCAGGCCGCGGCGGTGGCACTGTCCGGCGCGGGCGAGGTGCAGGCGCCCGCCGCCGGCGCCTACGGCCGCTCCCGGACCCTCTGGCTGCTGGACGAGGCGGCCGCCGCCAAGCTGCCGGAGGAGCTGTATCCGCGGCACTGAGCGCGGGACGTCCGTCCCCGGGGCCCGGCCCACCGCTTCGGCGGGGGCCGGGCCCTGGCTTTATGGGCCGGGGTGGTCCGCGGTGTCCTCGGGCGGACCGGGTATCAGAAACGGCTCCAGCAGCCCCGGTACGGCGGTGGCCGCGAACGCCAGCCCCTCGTCCCGGTCGGCGTCATGGATGTCGTACCCCCCGGCGCCGGCGGCGGTGGTCGCGGTGAGGGTGAGCAGCCCGGCCCGGCGCTGGAAGAGGGACTGGCGCACCGTCCAGCCGATGACCCCGCTGCGCTGCAGGGCGACGGTGCTGCGCCGGAGCGTGCCGGAGCGGGTGACCAGGTAGCCGCCGGAGAGGGCGTGTCCCAGGGAGCGGTAGGCGTCCCGGGCCAGCAGCGCGGCGACCGGGAGCAGCACCAGTGCGGTCACCACCGCCAGCCCGGTGAACGGCGGTCCGAACACCCAGGCCAGGGCGGCGAGGACGGCGAGTGGCAGCAGTGCGGCGGCCAGGGCCCGGCGCAGCCGTCGGCCCAGCGCCGCCCGGGGGTGGCGGACCAGCGGGGCGCCCGTCGGGGACTCGGGCGTCCGCAGGACGGCGGCCGCCAGGGCGTCGGCCACCGCCTTGGGCGCGACCGGGAGCAGCGTGTTGCCGTCGCCGTTCTTCTCGCTGTCGCGCCGCAACCCGGTGGCCACGGCGTCGATCCGGGCGGCGCCGCTGAGCCGGGCGCCCAGCGGCTCGACCAGGTCCACCCCGCGCAAGCGCCGTTCCTCGATGGTCAGCGAACGGGTGGTGAACAGCCCGCGCCGGACCCGCAGGGTGCCGCCCGGCTCGCGTGTCAGGCGGTAACCCCACCACAGTTCGACCCAGAGCCCGAGCGCCCCGACCGTCCCGGCGGCGGTGGCGAGGACGAGGAGGGCCAGCACCGTCCAGACGATCGCCGTGGACCGGAAGCGGTCGCCGACCCAGTCGATGAGGGCGCCCTGGGCGCCGAACCACTCGCTGATCTGGAGCGGGCCGCCCGCTGCGGCGGCGGCGAGCACCAGGGTGCCGAAGGACAGCGGCGCGTAGCGGATCCAGCGCCCGTCCAGCCGGGCCAGCTCGCCGTCCCGGTCGGCGTCCGCGTCCGTGCGGGGCCCGGAGCGGTCGAGCAGCAGCCGGCGCAGCCGCTCCCCCTCCGCCCGGCTCACTGGGTGGAGCTGGAGGGTGGACTCGCCGCCCTCCAGTTGCTCGCCCGTGCCGATGCGGACCTTGACCAGCCCGAACACCCGCAGCAGGGGTGGGGCGGTGAGGTCGACGCTGCGGATGCGCTCGCGGGCCAGGGAGCGCCGTTTGAGCAGCAGCAGCCCGGTGTGCAGCTCGGCCCGCCGGGCGCCGACCCGGTAGCGGGTACGGCTCCACCGCAGATACTCCAGCCCCGCGCCGCCGGCCGCGAGGAGGACCGCCCCGAGCGGCAGCAGGAGCAGCTGCCAGAGCGGGGCCGAGCCGAGGGCGCCACCGGTGATCCCCAGCAGTACGGGGACTCCGGCGCCGACCGCCAGACCGGCGGCGGTCAGCGCGGCGACCGCCATGGCCCGCCGGTCGATCCGCAGCCACGGCCCCTCGTCGTCCGGCCCCTCGTCGTCCGGCCCGTGGAGCGGAGGGCCGTCCTCGGGGGTCATGTGGCGTCGCCCGGGGTCTGGTGGGTGATCCGGGTGAGACGCTCGGCGAGCTCCGCGGCCACCTCGTGGTCGAGCCCCTCGATACGCAGGGCGCCCCGGGCGGAGGCGGTGGTCACCGTCACGGTGGAGAGGCGGAACGCCCGCTCCAGCGGGCCGCGGACGGTGTCCACGGTCTGGATGCGGGACATCGGCGCGATCCGCCACTGCCGCCAGAGGGCCCCGGTGCTGACGTAGACCGCCTCCTCGGTGACCTCCCAGCGGTGGGTGCGGAACCACCACGGCGGCAGCAGCAGGGCGCAGCCGAGGCCCACCGCCGCCACCGCCGCGGCGGGGCCCAGCAGCCACCAGCGGGCGGGGGCGATGAGGGCTCCCAGCAGACCCAGCACCGCCACCGGCACCACCGTCATCAGCAGCAGCAGTGTCCGCCAGTAGCCGACGGCCCGGGCGTCCAGTGTGTGCACCGGCGGCCGCAGCCGCACCGGGCGCTGTCCGTCCCCCATCGCCCCTCCCCCGTCGATCTCTCGTTCTGCTCCGGGTCAGCGGCCGCGCAGCGCCCGGTAGGTGTCGGCCAGGGCCCGGGTGGAGCCGTCCAGCTGCTCCGCGCCGGTGCCCTCGGTGAGGACCGGCTCGATCTTCTTGGCGAGCACCTTGCCCAGCTCGACGCCCCACTGGTCGAAGGAGTCGATGTTCCACACCGCGCCCTGGACGAACACCTTGTGCTCGTAGAGGGCGATGAGCTGGCCCAGCACCGAGGGGGTCAGCTCCTCGGCGAGGATGGTGGTGGTGGGGTGGTTGCCGCGGAAGGTCTTGTGCGGCACCAGCTCCTCGGGGACGCCCTCCGCCCGGACCTCCTCGGCGGTCTTGCCGAAGGCGAGGGCCTGGGTCTGGGCGAGGAAGTTGGCCATCAGCAGGTCGTGCTGGGCGACCAGTCCGGGCAACAGGTCGGGCACCGGGCGAGCGAAGCCGATGAAGTCGGCCGGGATCAGCTTGGTGCCCTGGTGGATGAGCTGGTAGTAGGCGTGCTGCCCGTTGGTGCCGGGGGTGCCCCAGACGACCGGGCCGGTCTGCCAGTCGACCGGATTGCCCTCGCGGTCCACCGACTTGCCGTTGGACTCCATGTCCAGCTGCTGGAGGTAGGCGGTGAACTTGGACAGGTAGTGGCTGTAGGGCAGTACCGCGTGCGACTGGGCGTCCAGGAAGTCCCCGTACCAGATGCCCAGCAGGCCCAGCAGCAGCGGGGCGTTCTCCTCGGGCGGGGCGGTGCGGAAGTGCTCGTCGACCAGGTGGAAGCCGTCGAGCATCTCGCGGAACCGCTCCGGGCCGATGGCGATCATCAGCGAGAGCCCGATGGCGGAGTCGTAGGAGTACCGTCCGCCGACCCAGTCCCAGAACTCGAACATGTTGGCCGTGTCGATGCCGAAGTCCTGGACCTTCTCCGCGTTGGTGGAGAGGGCCACGAAGTGCTTGGCCACGGCCTCCTGGCCGGCCTTCAGCTCGGTGAGCAGCCAGTCGCGGGCGCTGGTGGCGTTGGTGACGGTCTCGATGGTGGTGAAGGTCTTGGAGGCGACGATGAACAGGGTCTCCGCCGCGTCCAGGTCGCGGACCGCCTCGTGCAGGTCGGCGCCGTCCACATTGGAGACGAAGCGGAGCGTCAGGTCCCGGTCGCTGTAGGAGCGCAGTGCCTCATAGGCCATGGCGGGGCCCAGGTCGGAGCCGCCGATGCCGATGTTGACGATGTTGCGGATGCGCCGGCCGGTGTGGCCGGTCCACTCCCCCGACCTGATCCGCTCGGCGAAGTCGCCCATCCTGTCCAGCACGGCGTGCACGGCGGGCACCACGTTCTCGCCGTCCACCTCGACCACCGCGTCCCGGGGGGCGCGCAGCGCGGTGTGCAGCACGGCCCGGTCCTCGGTGGTGTTGATCTTCTCGCCGCGGAACATGGCGTCCCGCAGCTCGGCCACCCCGGTGGCGGCGGCCAGCTCCCGCAGCAGCGCCAGGGTCTCGTCGGTCACCAGCTGCTTGGAGTAGTCCAGGTAGAGGTCGCCGACGCGCAGGGTGTAGCGGGTGCCGCGCTCGGGGTCCTCGGCGAACAGCTCCCTGAGGTGGGTGGAGCCGAGGTGCTCGCGGTGGGTGGCGAGGGCGGCCCACTCGGGCGTCTGGTTGAGCCTGGCCTTCGTGTTCATCGTGGTTATCAGCCCGTTCTCTTCGTACCTGCTGCTTGCCCCGCTGCTTCTCCAACCTAATTGATCTGCCCGGCGAGTGACGTCGTGGCGAGCCCGAACAGGACAGCCGCGAGAAGGGCCGGCGCGTTCGGTGCCCAGCCGGCCGCCGCCCCTCCGAGCAGCGCCCCGAGCGGGGTGCCGCCGACGGTCAGGGTGCGGAAGGCGGAGCTGGTCCGGCCGAGCGCGCCGGGCGGGGTGCGCTCCTGGACGAGGGTGGTCTCCTGCACGCTCCACACCGTGCCCATCAGCCCGAACAGGGCCAGCGCCGCGATCAGCGCCCACAGCTCCCGTATGGTGCCCAGGGCCAGCAGGGCGGCGGTCTGCACGGCACCGGCCAGGAAGACCGCGCGTATCCGTCCGGTCAGCTCCGCCAGTCGCCCGGCGAGGAGGCCCCCGGCGACGGCGCCCACCGAGTAGGCGGTGAGGGCGGCCGCGTACCCCCTGCTGCCGGCGCCCAGCCAGTCGGTGGTGTGGACGACCAGGGTGGCGATGAGCGCGCCGATGGCCACACTGGTCAGGGCGGTGGCCACACAGACCCAGCGCAGCACCCGGTCCCGCCACAGGGTGCGCAGCCCGTCGGCGGTCTCGGTGCGCAGGGTGGATCCGGCGGGCCGGGGCGGCCGCCTCGCCGGGGCCGCCGGTCGCAGGGAGGCGATGAGCAGGGCCGCCAGGACATAGCTGACCGCGTCCAGCGCGTACGGCCAGGCGGCGCCCCACAGCAGCAGCACCGGCACCAGGGGGACGGCCAGCAGCCCCCCGGCCAGCTGCTGACCGGTCATCAGCCGGGCGTTGGCACCGGCCAGCGCCTCGGTGGGGACCACGGTGGGTAGCAGGGCGGTGGCCGCGTTGTCGAAGAGGGTGCCCAGGGTGGTGAGCGCGAAGGCGAGCACCAGCAGCAGGGCGATGGAGGCGTGGCCGAGGGCGACCGCGACGGCGAAGCCGGCCACCAGGGCGCCCCGGGCCAGGTCCACGCCCCACATCGCCCGGCGCTGGTCGACCCGGTCCGCGAGCGCCCCGCCGAGCAGGCCGAACAGCAGCCAGGGCAGGAAACCGCAGGCGGTCACGGCGGCGATCAGCAGCGGGTCGTCGGTGAGGGTGACGGCGAGCAGCGGCAGCGCCGCCGTACGGAGGGAGTCGCCGAAGCGGGACACCACGGCGGACGCCCACAACCGCCCGAACCCGCCCCGCCAGCGCACCGCCACAGGGGCCGGGGCGCTCCCGTCCGTGCCGACCGGGCCCGTCCCGGTCTCGTCCACCGCCTCCGTACCGCCCACCGCGCCCCCCGGCCGCCGAGGACCGCCCCCTGGCGATCCGGTGTCCACGACAGTAGGGGCCGCCACTGACAACGCGGCCGGACCGGCCCCCGGGGAGGGACGCGGACGGGCCCCGCCGGGGGCGTACCACCGGCGGGGCCCGTCACACCGGCGACCTCACCACCGGCTGCTCAGATCTCCCCGCGGAGCTTGGCGAGCGCCTCCGCGAGGATCGCCTCGCCGTCCGCGTCGCTGCGCCGCTCCCGTACGTACGCCAGATGCGTCTTGTACGGCTCGGTGCGCGGCGGGTCCGGGGGGTTGTCCTGGTCCTGGCCGGCCGGGAACCCGCAGCGGGGGCAGTCCCAGGTGTCCGGGACCTGCGCGTCACTGGCGAAACTCGGCTGTGTCTCGTGCCCGTTCGAGCACCAGAAGGAGATGCGCAGGCGCGGCGCGGACTCGCCTCGCTCGGCCTCCCCCATCGGCCCCGCGCCGACCCGGCTTCCCCGGATCGCGTTGCCACTTGCCACGGTTGTCACTCCCTGCGTGATGGTGCTCGAAGATGCCCCAGTCTACGAAAGGCCCAACGCGCGTCCAGTGAAAGGAGTTACCCACTTGGGCCGGAGCGGAACCGCCGCTTCGCCCCCGGCGTCCCGCCACCGGCCGTAACCGGACCCCCGCGCCACCCCCGTCCGGCCCGGAAGCGGAACCACCGTCCGCGCCCGCTCCCCTACGGCCCCGGAAACGGCGACCGCCTCCGCGGGCAGCGGCGCGGCACGGGGCCGGCGCCGGGGCGCGGAGGCGGTGGGAAGGGCGCGGAGGGGCGCTCGGCGGCCGACCCTCGTCGGCCGCCGTGGGAGTCAGCGGCTCAGCCGCTGACCTTCATCAGCAGGCCGAGCACCACGATGCAGGCGAACCAGAGCAGCCCGAGGACCACGGTGATCCGGTCCAGGTTGCGCTCGGCGACCGAGGAGCCGCCGACGGAGGACTGCATGCCGCCACCGAACATGTCGGAGAGGCCGCCGCCCTTCCCCTTGTGCATCAGCACCAGCAGCATCAGCAGACCGCTGAAGACGATCAGGGCGATCGAGAACCCCATAACCACGGCTGGACCCTACTTCCTGGCGTTTCCGGGCGTGGGCGCCCGGGTTTCCTGGGGTTTCCCGCGTTTCCCACGGGGTTTCCCTCGTCCCGGACGGCCGGCGCCCGGGCTTGTACGGACGGCGGGGGCCGGCGGCGCCTCCTGGGGTGGAGGTGTCCCGGCCCCCGCAAGGGTACGACGATTCCGCCCTACCGCATACTCACTGGTCGCGGAAGCGGACGATCTTGACGAACTCCTCCGGGTCCAGCGCGGCGCCGCCGATCAGGGCGCCGTCCACATCCGGCTGCGCCATGATCGCGGCGACGTTGGAGGACTTGACCGAGCCGCCGTACTGGATGCGCACCTTGTCGGCGAGCTCCTGGGAGTACAGCTCGGCGAGGCGGCCGCGGATCGCGCCGCACACCTCCTGGGCGTCCTCGGGGGTGGCGACCTCGCCGGTGCCGATGGCCCACACCGGCTCGTAGGCGATGACGATCGTCTCGGCCTGCTCGGCGGGGACGTCCTTCAGCCCGCCGTCGACCTGGGCGAGGGTGTGCGCGACCTGGTTGCCGGCCTTGCGCACGTCCAGGCCCTCGCCGACGCAGAGGATCGGGGTGAGCCCGTGCTTGAAGGCGGCCTTCACCTTGGCGTTGCACAGCTCGTCGCTCTCGCCGTGGTACTGGCGGCGCTCGGAGTGGCCGACGGCCACATAGGCGCAGCGCAGCTTGGCCAGCATCGGTCCGGAGACCTCGCCGGTGTAGGCGCCGGAGTCGTGCGCGGAGATGTCCTGGGCGCCGTACCTGATCGGCAGCTTGTCGCCCTCGACCACGGTCTGCACGGTGCGCAGGTCGGTGAAGGGGGCGAGGACGGCCACCTCCACGGCGGCGTAGTCCTTCTCGTTCAGCGCGAAGGTGATCTTCTGGACGTGGGCGATGGCCTCAAGGTGGTTGAGGTTCATCTTCCAGTTGCCCGCCATCAGCGGGGTGCGAGCGGTCATCGAGGTTCAGTCCTCCAGGCTTTCGAGGCCGGGGAGCGCCGCGCCCTCGAGGTATTCGAGGCTGGCGCCGCCGCCGGTGGAGATGTGGCCGAATGCTTTCTCGTCGAAGCCCAGGCTCCGCACCGCGGCGGCGGAGTCGCCGCCGCCGACCACGGAGAAGGCCGGGGAGTCGGCGAGCGCCTGGGCGACGGCCTTGGTGCCCTCGGCGTAGTCGGGGTGCTCGAAGACGCCCATCGGGCCGTTCCAGAAGACGGTGGCGGCGTCGGCGAGCTTGCCGGCGTAGAGCCGGCGGGTCTCCGGGCCGATGTCCAGGCCTTCCTGGTCGGCGGGGATGGCGTCGGCGGAGACGGTGGTGGGGTTCGCCGGGGCCTTGGTCTTCAGGTCCGGGAACTCGGCGGAGACCAGCACGTCGACGGGGAGCAGGAACTCCACACCGCGCTCGGCGGCCTCGCGCAGATAGGCGGCGCACTGCTCCTTCTGGTCCTCCTGGAGCAGGGAGATGCCGACCTCCTTGCCCTGCGCGGCGAGGAAGGTGTACGCCATGCCGCCGCCGATGAGGATGCGGTCGGCCTTCTTCAGCAGGTTGTCGATGACGCCGAGCTTGTCGGAGACCTTGGCGCCGCCGAGGACCACCACGTACGGGCGCTTGACGTCGTCGGTGAGACGTGCCAGGACGCCGACCTCGGTGGTGATCAGGTAGCCGGCGTAGGAGGGCAGCAGCCGCGGCAGGTCGTAGACGGAGGCGTGCTTCCGGTGCACCGCGCCGAAGCCGTCGCCGACGTAGACGTCCGCGAGGGCGGCCAGGCGGGCGGCGAACTCGGCGCGCTCGGCGTCGTCCTTGGCGGTCTCGCCGGGGTTGAAGCGGAGGTTCTCCAGGACGGCGACCTGGCCGTCGGCGAGGCCCTCGACGGCGTGGTGGGCGGCCGAGCCGATGGTGTCGTCGGCGAAGGAGACGGGGGCGCCGAGCAGTTCGCCGAGGCGGGAGGCGGCGAAGCGCAGGGTGTACGCCGGGTCCGGGGCGCCCTTGGGACGGCCGAGGTGGGAGGCGACCACGACCTTGGCGCCGGCGTCGGCGAGCGCCTTGACGGTCGGCAGCACGGCGCGGATGCGGCCGTCGTCGGTGATGGTGGTGCCGTCCTGCGGCACGTTCAGGTCGGCGCGGACGAATACCCGCTTGCCGGCGACTCCTTGGCGGAGAAGTTCGTCGATCGTCTTCATCTGTGCTGGGCTCCGTACTCCTGGTGGAAGCGAAGAACGTCAAGGGCGGCGGCCGTGCGGCGCGCCGGTCCCGGCTGCGGGCGGGCCCCGGCGCAAGCGACAGGGCCCGTACAGCGCACCGTAGCGCTGCCCGGGCCCTGTGCTCACACCAGGTGCCTCGACCCAGGTACCTCGACGTCGAGGTCGCCCGCCCTGCCGTCGGTGGCGGCCCTCAGCGGGGCCGCCGGTGAAGCGTCAGAGCTTGTCGCCGACGAAGACGGTGAGGTCGACGAGGCGGTTGGAGTAGCCCCACTCGTTGTCGTACCAGCCGATGATCTTGACCTGCTTGCCCTGGACCATCGTCAGCGGGGAGTCGAAGGTGCACGACGCCGGCTGGTTGACGATGTCCGAGGAGACGATCGGGTCCTCGGAGTACTCCAGGATGCCCTTCAGCTGGCCCTCGGCGGCCTTCTGGAAGGCGGTGTTGATCTCGTCGCGGGTGACCTCGCGGTCCAGCTCCACGACCAGGTCGGTGACCGAGCCGGTGGGCACCGGGACGCGCATGGCCATGCCGTCCAGCTTGCCCTTGAGCTGCGGGAGGACCAGCGCGGTGGCCTTGGCGGCGCCCGTGGAGGTCGGGATGATGTTCTCCGCGGCGGCGCGGGCCCGGCGCAGGTCCTTGTGCGGGAAGTCCAGGATGCGCTGGTCGTTGGTGTAGGCGTGGACCGTGGTCATCAGGCCCTTGACGATGCCGAAGTTCTCGTCGAGCACCTTGGCCATCGGCGCCACACAGTTGGTGGTGCAGGAGGCGTTGGAGACGACGTGGTGCTTCGCCGGGTCGTACTGGTCCTGGTTGACGCCCATCACGATGGTGATGTCCTCGTCCTTGGCCGGAGCCGAGATGAGGACCTTCTTGGCGCCGCCGGCGATGTGCTTCTCGGCGTCGGCCTTCTTGGTGAAGATGCCGGTGGACTCGATGACGACGTCGACACCCAGCTCGCCCCAGGGGAGGTCGGCCGGATCGCGCTCGGACAGCACCTTGATGGTGTGGCCGTCGACGGTGATGGAGTCCTCGGTGTGGGTCACCTCGGCCTTGAGGCGTCCCAGGATGGTGTCGTACTTCAGCAGGTGGGCCGTGGTCGCGGTGTCGCCCAGGTCGTTGACAGCCACGACCTCGATGTCCGCACCCTGCTCCAGCAGCGCGCGGAAGTAGTTGCGCCCGATGCGGCCGAAGCCGTTGATTCCTACGCGGATCGTCACGAACCGATCTCCTCGTTGGTACGCCGGCCAGTGACGCCGGCGAGCTTGTTTTGGGATGTCCCCGACCGCCTCCGACCCTACCCCTCCGGTGGCGGTGGGGTGACATCCGAAGCGCCTGTACGGGGCTCGGAGGCCTGGTCCGACCCGCATTACCGGCCGGTAACGCCACCGGCCCGTGCGCGGCCGCCCGGACGAGCGCGGAGGTGCTCTTCCGGGCGGCTTTCCGGGGGTCTGCGAGCCATCGGATACGGCTACCCCGGTTCAGCGCCGGAGCACGTCCAGGGCCCGTCCGAGCAGCCGGGCGCGGTCCCCCGCCGCGGGCACGTGCTCCAGGCCGAAGCCGAGCAGCACGGTGTCCCGGGTGGTGATCGCCGCCGAGGACCGGTAGAGGGCTCCCGAGCGCGCCCAGTCGGTGGCGTTGCCCGGGCTGCCGGCCGGCGGCCCCGGCACGCTCCACGCCCCGAGCGAGGTCTCGAACCCCTCGGCGCCGGTGGTGGTGCCGCCCGTGACCAGCCGGGTGTCGTCCACGAACGCCCCGGTGCCGCCGGTGCCCGGGTCGGTCACATAGGAGACCGACAGCTCGACCCGCTTGCCGGCGTAGGCGCTCAGATCGATCGCCACCGGGAGCCAGCCGCCGGAGTTGCCGGTGAAGGCGTGCCAGGCGCCGCTGGTGCCGGTGGGCGCGCAGCCGTCGGGGCCCAGGGTGAGGTAGCGGGCGAGCGCGGGGTGCCCGGCGAGGTAGAAGCCCTCGGCGCAGTCGGCGGGCACCTCGGTGGAGGTGGCGCCGTTGGCGTCGGGCAGGGTGGTCCAGTCCTCGCCGCCCTCGGTGCGGGCCTCCACGATCACGTTGTCGTAGCCGGGTTCCAGGTCATGGCTCAGCCGGAACCGGAGCGCCGGCCGCTGCGCCGCGGTGGCGGCCGTGAGGTCGACGGTGCGGCTCAGCCGCATCCAGGCGTTGTCGCTGTGCCGGGCCGCGGCGAAGGAGCTGCCCTCGTACGGCTCGAACGGGGTGCGCACCCCCGGGTAGTCACCGCCGGCCGCGCTTCTGAACTGCGGGAAGTCGGCCGGGTCCAGGGTGTCGGAGGTGGCGGTGTAACTGCCGGCCGAGTCCAGCGGGTTGCCGGCCGCGCCGGCCAGCGGGACCGAGGTCCCCCGCAGCTTGCCGGCCCCCTCGAACTCCTCCGCGCCGGCCAGCCCGGCCCGGCGGTAGGCGCCCAGGTAGTACTGCGCGAAGTCGTCGCTGTAGGCGCGGCCGATGTCGGTCTCGCCGCCCGCGTGCTCACCGGCGTTGACCAGCCGGCCGCCCTCGTTGAGGTAGTCGCGCACCGCGAGCGCGGTGGGCCCGTCCGGCTCGCCGGCGCCGGTGTACCAGAGGGCGGTACGGAAGTGGGAGAGCACCCCGAGCGGGTGCGGCGCGCCCTGGACGGCGGTGTCCCAGACCGCGGCCCGCCCGCCGTTCGCCCTGACGGCGGCGGTGTACGCGGCGGTGTGCCGCGCCGGGGCGCTCCCCTCCTCGTCGGCGATCACCAGCGTGTCGGCGCGCGGCCGTTCGGCGATCGTGTACGTGAACGGTACGGAGCTGACCCGCTTCCCGTCCTTCTTCGTCCGCCCGGTGAACCAGACCTCCACCCGGTCGCCCGGCTCGCCGTCCTGCACCTTGGCGCGGTACTCGTCGTAGTAGAGGTTGTCCTCACCGCCGTACCGCTCGCCGCCGCGCCAGGGCTTCAGGGTCTGGTCCCAGGTCCGGCCGCCGTTGACGCGGTACCTCAGCTCCTTGTCCCGCAGGGACTTGCGCGCGGTGACGGCCACCTGCTGGTCGCCGCGGGCGTAGGAGACGGCGAAGGCGTCCGGGACGAACGCGGGCGCCGGGGTGCCGACCGGGGAGACCGGGTCGTCGGGGCGCGCGGCGGACTCGGCGACCGCCAGCGCGAACGGGATGTTCTTGGCGAACTCCTGCTGGATCAGCTTCTCGTCGTCCGGGAAGGTGAACACCGAGGCGCAGTCCCCCGGCTCCCAGGCGTCATCCGGGTCGATCCGGGAGGCGGTGGCGCAGGTGGACATCTCCGGGGTGAACATCTGCATCCCGTTGACGTTGGCCGCGTGGCCGTCCGCCTCGCCGTTGGTGGTGTAGAGCTCGGACGACACCTGCGGACGGTAGCCCGGCACGGCCGACTTCTCGGGCGTACCCGCCAGCGCCTTCAGCGGTACGTCGTCCGGGGTGTCGGTGGCGACCTGCCAGCCCACCCCGTACAGCAGCAGCTGGGCGGCGGAGTGGTAGTTGATCCCGTACCGGAAGCCGATCCGCTTCTGGAAGGCGTCGATCGCCCGCGTCTCCGGCTCCGAGGCGGGCCCGGTGCCGCGGTAGGTCTCGTCGGCCGGGTCGGGCGAGGAACCCTCGTTGTCGTAGCCCCACTTGTACGAGAAGTTCCGGTTGAGGTCCACCCCGTCCCCCGGAGCGATCCTCCCGTCCCCGTCGTTGTCCCGCAGGTTCTTGCGCCACTGGCGGTTGGCCGGGTCGGCATGGGTGAAGTCGTAGCCGTCGGGGTTGGCGGACAGCACGAACCACAGCTCGGTGGAGTCCACGATCCGCGTGATCCGCGGGTCCTTGCCGTAGCCGTCGAGGTAGTGGTGCAGCAGCCGCCGGTTCATCTCCGGGGTGATCCACTCCCGGGCGTGCTGGTTGGACAGGTAGAGCGTGGCCGGCTTGCTCCCGTCCCGCTGCTTTGTGGCGCCCTTGCTGAGTTTCAGCGCCAGAATGTCCTGCCCCTTGACCGTCTTCCCGATGCTCACCACCTTGGTGATCCCCGGGTGGGCGCGGGCGGTGGCCTGGATCTCCGCCTTCAGCCCGCCCGCGCCGCCGTACGGCCGGAACACCCCGTCCCCGGCCGCCGCGGTACGCCGCTTCGCCGCGGCGGACACCTGGTGCGGTGTGAGCCTGACCCCCTCCCCCCGCAGCTCGTCCGCCTGCGCCCCGGTGAGGTACAGCTCCACGGTGGCGGTGCCCTTGGCGGGCACCTGCTCGGTCAGCTCGTGCCCGTCGGCCCCGGCCTCCAGCAGCAGCGGTACCTGCCCCCTGGTGACCTCCGCGCGCCAGACGGAGAGCCGCTCCCCGCCCCCGTCCCCGGCGCGCGCCTGCGCCCCGGCGACGGGCACCGCCACCAGCCCGGTCGCCAGCAGCGCCGCCGCGGCGAGAACCGCTCTCGCCTTCTGTCTCATGTGCCCCCCTTGCTGTGGTGTGCCACGGAAGTGGACGGCGCCAGGCTTTCGACGGGCCATGATCATGTCAATACCGCGTGGTCCGGTGTGTCCGGAGGCGTGGGTGCGGCTGAGGCAGAAGGGCCCCGCGGTGCGCGCGACCGAGCCCACGGGCGGAGCCGACACGCGCGGGCGGCCACCCCCTGCCCCGCCCGAACCGGTGACCTGCGCCGCCGCGGCGGGGGGGGTGGGTGGCGGGCACGAGGCGGCGGTACGGGGCCGAGCGGCCGTACCGGCGTCGGCCAACCAACACGCCGCCGCCCACGCAAGGGCACCCCGGCCCCCGTCGGCGCCGGCCGACCAGCGCGCCGCCCGCGCAAGGGCACCCCGGTCCCCGTCGGCGTCAGCCGACCACGTCGGCCATGTCCTCGGCGAGGTCCTCGGTCAGATTGGACTCGGTGCCCGGGATGCCCAGGTCCTGGGCGCGCTTGTCGGCCATCGCCAGCAGCCGGCGGATGCGGCCGGCGACCGCGTCCTTGGTGAGCGGCGGGTCGGCGAGGGCGCCCAGCTCCTCCAGGGAGGCCTGCTTGTGCTCCATCCGCAGCCGGCCGGCCGCCGCGAGGTGCTCGGGGACCTCCTCGCCGAGGATCTCCAGCGCCCGCTGCACCCGCGCCCCCGCGGCCACCGCGGCCCGGGCCGAACGGCGCAGGTTGGCGTCGTCGAAGTTGGCCAGCCGATTGGCGGTGGCCCGCACCTCGCGGCGCATCCGCCGCTCCTCCCAGGCCAGCACCGACTCGTGCGCGCCCAGCCGGGTCAGCAGCGCGCCGATGGCGTCGCCGTCCCGGACCACCACCCGGTCCACCCCGCGCACCTCGCGGGCCTTCGCCCCGATGGACAGCCGACGGGCCGCGCCGACCAGTGCGAGCGCGGCCTCCGGGCCCGGGCAGGTGACCTCCAGCGAGGAGGAGCGGCCCGGCTCGGTCAGCGAGCCATGGGCGAGGAACGCCCCCCGCCAGGCGGCCTCCGCGTCGCAGGTGGCGCCGGAGACGACCTGCGGCGGCAGGCCGCGGATCGGCCGGCCCCGGCCGTCGACCAGCCCGGTCTGGCGGGCCAGCTGGTCACCGCCGGCCACCACCCGGACCACGAAGCGCGAGCCGCGCCGCAGCCCGCCGGGCGCCATCACGATCAGCTCGGAGTTGTGGCCGAAGATCTCGGCGATGTCCCGCTTCAGGCGGCGGGCCGCCATCGCCGTGTCCAGCTCCGCCTCGATCACGATCCGCCCGCTCACCAGGTGCAGCCCGCCGGCGAACCGCAGGATCGACGACACCTCGGCTTTCCTGCAGCAGGTGCGGGTGACGGGAAGCCGGGAGATCTCGTCCTTCACCGCTGCCGTCATCGCCATGGGCCGATCCTTCCATGCATCCGAAAAATACGGTCGTACGCGGCGGCCAGCAGCTCAGGGTCGTGCCTGGGCGATCCGTCCGCCCTGGCCACGCGGGCCAGCTCGACCGCGGCGCCGAACCCTTTGGCGGCGTCCGCGAGGGAGTCGCGGTCGGGCACGGCGGCCTCGTCGGCCAGCACCACGTCCAGGGCGAGTTTAGGGGCGTGTCGTCCCAAAACCTCCAAATGACGCTGCGGGGAGAAGCCCTCGGTTTCGCCGGGCTGCGGGGCGAGGTTCAGCGAGAGCACCCGGCGCGCCCTGGTCTCCGCCAGGGCGTCCAGCAGCTCGGGCACCAGCAGATGCGGGATCACCGAGGAGAACCAGGAACCGGGCCCCAGAACCACCCAATCGGCGTCAAGGACGGCGTCCACCGCCTCCGGGACGGCCGGCGGGTCGTTCGGCACCAGGTGGACGGACTGCACCTCGCCGGGGGTGAGCGCCACCGTGGCCTGGCCGCGCACGGTGTCCACGTCCTCCGGGCGCGCCGGATCGTGCCCCTTGACCAGGGCCTGGAGCTCCAGCGGTACGGCCGACATGGGCAGCACCCGGCCGTTCGCGCCGAGCAGCCGGCCGACCAGGTCCAGCGCCTGGACATGGTCGCCGAGCTGCTCCCACAGCGCCACGATCAGCAGATTGCCGACCGCGTGCTCGTGCAGCGCGCCGTGGGACTGGAAGCGGTGCTGGATGACCCGGGCCCAGGTCTGCCCCCAGTCGTCGTCACCGCAGAGCGCGGCCAGCGCCTTGCGCAGGTCGCCGGGCGGCAGGACGCCCAGCTCCTCGCGGAGCCGGCCACTGGACCCGCCGTCGTCGGCGACCGTCACCACGGCCGTCAGGTCGCCGGTGATCCGGCGCAGCGCGGCGAGCGACGCGGACAGACCCATGCCGCCGCCGAGGGCGACGACCTTGGGCTGGGTGCCGCGCCGACGCAGCGTACGGGCGGTAAGGGTGCTCGTACGCCGGCGGGTGGTCCTCACTCGCGCCCCATGTCCCGGTGCACCACGACGGTCTCGACGCCCTCGGAGGCCAGCCGGGCCGCGAGCTTCTCGGACATGGCCACCGAGCGGTGCTTGCCGCCGGTGCAGCCGACCGCGACGGTGACATACCGCTTGCCCTCGCGGCGGTAGCCGGTGGCGATCAGCCGCAGCAGCTCGGTGTACCGGTCGAGGAACTCCTTGGCGCCGGGCTGGTTGAAGACATAGCCCGACACCTCCTCGTTCAGCCCGGTGTACGGGCGCAGCTCGGGCACCCAGTGGGGGTTGGGCAGGAAGCGGCAGTCCACCACCAGGTCGGCGTCGACCGGCAGGCCGTACTTGTAGCCGAAGGACATCACGGTGGCGCGCAGCTCCGGCTCCTCGTCGCCGGCGAACTGGGCGTCCATCTTGGCGCGCAGCTCGTGGACGTTGAGGCTGGAGGTGTCGATCACCAGGTCGGCGTCGCCGCGCAGCTCGCGCAGCAGGTCCCGCTCGGCGGCGATGCCGTCCACGATCCGGCCGTCACCCTGGAGCGGGTGCGGGCGGCGCACCGACTCGAAGCGGCGCACCAGCGCCTCGTCGGAGGACTCCAGGAAGACGATCCGGCGGGTGACCTGCCGGGTGTCCAGGTCGGACAGGGACTCGCGCAGGGCGTCGAAGAACTGGCGGCCGCGCACATCGACCACGACGGCGATCCGCGCCACATTGCCCTGGGAGCGGGCGCCGAGCTCCACCATGGTGGGGATGAGCGCCGGTGGCAGGTTGTCCACCACGAACCAGCCGAGGTCCTCCAGGCACTTGGCCGCGGTGCTGCGGCCCGCGCCCGACATTCCGGAGATGATCACCAGCTCGGGGGTCGCCGCCTCGGCGGCCTCGCCGGCCTCCATCGTCGTGCCCGTACTCACGTCTGCTGCTCCGTCTCTCGGTGGTTCCCGGTCGTGCTCGGTCGGTGTGGTGCTGCGGTCCGCTGCGGGGGTGGGGTCGGGGGCGGTGTGGTGCGGACCGCTCCGCACCGGGTGAACGCCCTCGCCACCACGATCATTGCCGATCATCATCCATCACCACCGATCATCGCCGATCGCCCTGCCCGGCCGCCGGTCGCGGCGGGGGCGCCCCCGCGCGCCCGGTTCAGGAGGACGGGCCCGGGGAGGCCGCCACGTCCTCCTCCTCAAGGATCTCTCCGGTCGCCGTGTTGACGGCGGGCGCGGCCGGTGCGGACCGGGCGAGCGCCACGGCCACGGCCTCGGCGGTCTTCCGGCCGAACCCCGGCACCTCGCAGATCTGCTCGATCGTCGCCTGCCGGAGCCGCTTGACCGAACCGAAGTGCTTGATCAGCGCCTGCTTGCGCGCCTCGCCCAGGCCGGGCACCGCGTCCAGCGGGCCGGTCCGTATCCGCTTGTGCCGCTTGGCGCGCTGGTAGCGGATGGCGAAGTCGTGCGCGGTGTCACGGACCCGCTGGAGCAGATACAGCCCCTCGCTGGAGCGCGGCAGCACCACCGGGTCCTCGTCGTCCGGCAGCCAGACCTCCTCCAGCCGCTTGGCCAGCCCGCAGACGGCCACGTCGTCGATGCCCAGCTCGTCCAGCGCGCGCCGGGCGGCGGCGACCTGCGGCCTGCCGCCGTCGACCACCACCAGCTGCGGCGGATAGGCGAACTTCCTGGGCCGCCCGTCGTCCTCCAGCGGCCCCATCCCGACCGCCTCGGCCCCGCCCGTACCGGCTCCGGTTCCGGCGGCGTCCGGCCCAGGCTCGGCTGCCCCCGTCCCCGTCCCCGTACCGACGCCGCCCGGCCCCGGCTCGGCGCCGTCGGCGGCGAGGTCCCACTCCCCCGTCCGCTCCTTCTCGGCGAGGTAGCGCCGGAACCGGCGGGAGACCACCTCGTGCATCGAGCGGACGTCGTCCTGCCCCTCGAAGGTGCGGATGGCGAAGCGCCGGTACTCGCTCTTGCGGGGCAGGCCGTCTTCAAAGACGACCATGGACGCCACCACGTCCTCGCCCTGGAGGTGGGAGATGTCGAAGCACTCGATGCGCAGCGGGGCCGTCTCCAGGCCGAGCGCCTCGGCGATCTCCTCCAGGGCCCGGGAGCGGGTGGTCAGATCGCTGGCGCGCTTGGTCTTGTGCAGCACCAGGGCCTGCTGGGCGTTCCGCCCGACGGTCTCCATCAGGCTCTTCTTGTCGCCGCGCTGGGGGACGCGCAGGGAGACCTGGGAGCCGCGCCGGTCGCCGAGCCACTGGCTGACCGCGTCCGCGTCCTCGGGGAGGGCCGGGACCAGGACCTCCTTGGGCACCGCGTCGCCGCTCTCCTCCCCGTACAGCTGCTGGAGGGCGTGCTCGACCAG
Source organism: Streptomyces lichenis (assembly GCF_023218175.1). Classification (GTDB taxonomy): domain Bacteria; phylum Actinomycetota; class Actinomycetes; order Streptomycetales; family Streptomycetaceae; genus Streptomyces; species Streptomyces lichenis. Next base: position 135,708 of record NZ_JALPTH010000015.1, read on the forward strand.
GCCGGCGGTGTCCACGGCCTCCACCTTGTCGGTGACCCAGCCGCGCTGGCCGCGCACCCGTCCGCCGCGGACGTGGAAGATCTGCACGGCCGCCTCCAGCTCGTCCTCGGCGAGGGCGATCAGGTCGGCGTCGGTGGCGTCGGCGAGGACGACGGCGCTCTTCTCCATGGCCCGCTTCAGGGCCCCTATGTCGTCGCGCAGGCGGGCGGCCCGCTCGTACTCCATGTCCTCCGCCGCGATGGCCATGTCCTTCTCCAGGCGGCGGATGTACGTGCCGGTGCGGCCGGCCATGAAGTCGCAGAACTCGTCGGCCAGCTCCCGGTGCTCCTCCGGGGTGACCCGGCCCACGCAGGGCGCGGAGCACTTGCCGATGTAGCCGAGGAGGCAGGGGCGGCCGGTGCGGGCGGCGTTGCGGAAGACCCCGGCGGAGCAGGTGCGCACCGGGAAGACCCGCAGCAGCAGGTCGACGGTGTCCCGGATCGCCCAGGCGTGGCTGTACGGGCCGAAGTACCGCACGCCCTTCTTCTTCTGCCCGCGCATGACCTGGACGCGGGGGAACTCCTCGTTCAGCGTGACGGCGAGGTAGGGGTAGCTCTTGTCGTCGCGGTACTTGACGTTGAACCGGGGGTCGTACTCCTTGATCCAGGAGTACTCCAGCTGGAGCGCCTCGACCTCGGTGGACACCACCGTCCACTCCACGGAGGCGGCCGTGGTCACCATGGTGCGGGTGCGGGGGTGCAGCCCGGCGAGGTCCTGGAAGTAGCTGGCGAGCCGCTGCCGGAGGGACTTGGCCTTGCCGACGTAGATCACCCGGCGGTGCTCGTCGCGGAACCGGTAGACCCCCGGCGAGTCGGGGATCTGTCCCGGCTTGGGGCGGTAGCTGGAGGGGTCTGCCATGACTCACACCCTACTGGCGCCCACTGACACTCCGGAGCCGAGCGAAGGGGCGCCTCCACCGAAGCGGAGGCGCCCCATCAGCCGTCAGCCGGTGAAGCGGGCCTCAGGTTCGGCGGCGTGCGGCGCGGAGGCGGGTCAGGGCGAGGGCAGCCGCGCCCAGCACCAGCCCACCGCCGGCCGCCGTCAGCGGGGCGCCGGCCCCGAGCGGACCGCCCTCCTCCGCCGAGCCCTCCGCCGTCGCCGGTACCGGCGCGGTACGGCCCGCCGGGGTGCCGTAGCCGCCGGCCAGGCCCTTCTTCGCGTACGCCGAGCCCGGGGCCTTGTCCCCGTAGTCGGCGCGCACCCGCTCCCGGTAGGCGGCCAGGGTGGTGCCCCGGGCGCCGACCGCGCGGATGGCGTCCTCGTCGAGCGGGAGGACCGTGGCCCCCTTCCGCACGTACCAGGCGTCGATCTGGGGCTCCCGGAAGACCGTGCCGCCGGGCAGCCGCCGCGCGCCCTGGCGGACGTAGCGGGCCTCGTCGTCGCCGGTGGCGATGTTCACCACCCGCCAGGACCCGCCCTGCCGGACGGTCCAGACGGAGGCCTGCCGGCCGTCGGCGGCGGTCGCGGTGGCGGCGTGGTACTCGACCCGCGCCACCGGGGCGCCCGCCCGGCCCGCGACGAAGTCGGGCGACAGTACGTGCACCGGGACCGAGGTTCCGTCGATCCGGGGCTTCCCGGCCCTGGTGTCCGCCGCGGCCCCGGCTCCCTTACCGGCTCCGGCCGCGGGCTGGGTGAAGAAGCGGCCGAGGGTGTCCAGGGTGGCGGGCGCGGAGACGGCCCGGTCCGGGGTGGCCGCGCCCGGGGCGGGCGACGGGGAGGCGGCGAGGGCCGCGGGAGCCGCGCCGGCCAGCAGGGCGGCGGCGAGTGCGGTGGCGGCCGCGAGGTGCCGTGCGGTCATCGCGCTCACGCCCCGATCCGGTAGAGGGAGTGGGTCCAGGAGAAGGAGTTGTTGTTCACGTACCAGTCGTGCGAGGCCCAGTTGTAGCGGTTGCTGGAGGGCCAGGGGTCGCCCCAGTAGACGAGGCTGCTCGCGTCGTCGTAGCCGTAGATCACATGCATGTGGCCGCCGCCGCTGGACCACTGGATCCGGGTCTCCACCGGGCGGTCGGCGTTGATCTCGCTCTGCACGGTGGCGTATCGCAGCCAGCCGGTGACATAGGAGCCGGGGTTGATCCCGGCCCAGCGCAGGCCGGTCTGCACATTGCCCAGGGTGGCCTGGTTGTTGGGGCACTCGGTGCCCTGCTGGCGGTTGAACGCCGCGTTGCAGAACTGGTTCTGGGCGTAGCTGCGGCCGAACCAGGCGGCGATGGTGTTGCCGCCGGCCGCCCAGCACCAGTTGGTCTTGACCTGGGCCTGCATGGTGATGTCCAGCCGCTTCTGGCCGAGCGCGGCCGCACCGTCCGAACCGTCGGCGGCGACGGCGGCGGTCGGGGCGGCGGCGGTCAGCGCCATGAGTACGGCGGTGAGCAGCGTGAGGAGGGCGAGGCGGTGCCGCGGACGGCGCCGGGGGGCGGAGGGGTGCTGCGGGGGTCTGACGAGCTTGCGCATCGTGTTCCTCCGACGGGGGATGTGGGGAGGGAGGATCACGTCCGGACGCTGAGTGGAGCATCGAGCGTTGTCGCGGTCAGGTCAATAAGGGTTCAATGCGGTGTCCACCCGGGGTGGCAGCGGGGTGTGAACGAGCCGACCGTCCGGTGAACACCCCGGGCCACCCACCAGCACCTCCCCTCCCCGGCGCCGGAGGCCGACCGCGCGCCATCGTGAACGTTCACCCCGGACCACCTTCCAGGACCCAGGACCCCCCATGGCTCACACCGAGGCCGATCTGGCCCAGATCCTGCGCACCGGCCCGTTCCATCTGGCGCTCCGGGCGGCCCTGGAGGCGCGCGGGCTTCCGCTGCACCGGGTGCGGCACCATCTGGCGCACCGGGGCATCCAGGTGGGGGTGACCAGCCTGTCGTACTGGCAGCAGGGGCTGCGGCGCCCCCGCCGCCCGGAGTCACTGCGGGCGGTACGGGCTCTGGAGGAGCTGCTGCGGGTGCCGGACGGCTCACTGCTGCGGCTGCTCGACACCGGCGAGGCAGCCCCCCGTGCCGCGGCGGCCCAGCCCGGTACGGGCGGCGGTGAGCGGTTCGCCTCCCGGCCGTACCGGGCGCTGCTGGAGCCCTCGGGCGCGGTGGAGGAGCTGATCGCCTCGCTGGAGTCGCCGCTCGACGGCGGGCTGCACACGGTGGGCCACCACGAGCTGGTGCGGATCGGGCCGGGACGGGAGCTGACCGGCCGGGACTCGCAGCATGTGGTGCGCGCCCACCGGGACGGCGTGGACCGCTATCTCGCGGTGCACCACGGGGAGGCGGGCTGCGAGGCGGAGCGGGTGGAGGTGTGGGCGGGTGAGAACTGCCGGGTGGGGCGGATCCGGCGGCACCCGGCCGCCGGGGTGGTCGTCGCCGAGCTGCTCTTCGACGCCCGGCTGCGGGCGGGTGAGACCTGCTTCTTCGGCTACGGCTTCGTGGACGGGACGGGCGGGCCCAGTGGCGAGTACGTCCGGGGCTTCCGGTTCACCGGCGGGCAGTACGTGCTGCATGTGCGGTTCGACCCGGCCGCGCTGCCGGTACGGTGCCGGCGGTTCGCCCAGAGCGGGGCGGGCGCGCCCCGGACCGGCCGGACGGAACTGACGCTCAGCGGCCGGCACCGCTCGGTGCATGTGGTGGAGCAGGGGGTGCGGCCGGGGATGCTGGGCATCGAGTGGGACTGGGAGTAGGGCGGCCCCGCGCTCGACGCGATCACCGGTGCCGCGTACCGACGCGATCGCCCGTGCCGCGTCCTCCTGCTCCGGGCCTCTACTTCTCCGGACCCGCGACCAGCTTGCCGCCCTTGACCCGGATCGGGACCTCGGGCAGCGCGGCGGTGGCCGGGCCCTGGACCGCCTGGCCGGTGGTGACGTCGAAACGGCTGCCGTGGCAGGGGCAGTGGCCCTCGGTGCCCTCGACCTTGTCGAAGACGCAGCCCGCGTGGGTGCACTGGGCGCTGTACGCTTTGTAGCTGCCCTGGGCCGGGCAGCTCACCACGAGCCGCTGCTCGCGGTAGAGCCGGGCACCGCCGACCGGTACGTCCTCCGGGTCGCCGAGGTCCACGGGGGCGGTGGGGGTGGGCACCGCGGCGTGCCCGACCTTGGACTCGGTGGAGCAGGCGGCGGCCCCCAGCCCGGCCGTCCCGGCGAGGGCGGCGCCTTTCAGCACGGTGCGGCGGGCGGTCGGCTGGCCGGACATGGGCACTCCACGGAGGGCGAGAAGCGGACGACGGAGACGGCCACCGTCGGGGAGGCGGCGGAGGTGACTCGGTCGAAGGCGGTGGATGGTGACGGAACCCGACGATACCGGCCGGTATCGCCGCCCCTCCCGCCGCCCCCGGGTCCCGGGCCCTGGATCACAGGGCCCGGGATCCGGGGTCCGGCAGGGTCAGGCTCAGGCCTTCTTGGCGCGAGCCGCCGCCTTGCGGGCGGCCGGGGCCGTCGCCTTGGTCGCGGCCTTGGTGGCGGCACCGGCCTGGGCGCCCGCCTTGGCGGCAGCCGTCTTCCGGGGGGCGCCGTCGACCGCCTTGCGGGCGGAGGTGCGCTTGCGGGCCGCGGGCACGGTGGCCGCCGCGTCGCTGATCCGCTCGGCGTCCAGGATGTCCCGGAGGAACTTGCCGGTGTGGCTGGCGGGGACGCCGGCCACCTGCTCCGGCGTGCCCTCGGCGATGACCAGGCCGCCGCCGCTGCCGCCCTCGGGGCCCATGTCCACCAGCCAGTCGGCGGTCTTGATGACATCGAGGTTGTGCTCGATGACGATCACCGAGTTGCCCTTGTCCACCAGACCGGAGAGCACCTTGATCAGCTTGGAGATGTCCTCGAAGTGCAGACCCGTGGTGGGCTCGTCCAGCACGTAGACCGTGCGCCCGGTGGAGCGCTTCTGCAGCTCGGAGGCGAGCTTCACGCGCTGCGCCTCACCACCGGAGAGCGTGGGCGCGGGCTGGCCGAGCCGGACGTAGCCGAGGCCCACCTCGGTGAGGGTGCGCAGGTGGCGGGCGATGGTCGGCACCGCCTCGAAGAAGTCGAGCGCCTCCTCGATGGGCATGTCCAGCACCTCGGCGATGGACTTGCCCTTGTAGTGGACGTCCAGCGTCTCCCGGTTGTAGCGCGCGCCGTGGCACACCTCGCAGGGGACGTAGACGTCCGGCAGGAAGTTCATCTCGATCTTGATGGTGCCGTCGCCGGAGCAGTTCTCGCAGCGGCCGCCCTTGACGTTGAAGGAGAACCGGCCGGGCAGATAGCCCCGGACCTTGGCCTCCGTCGTCTCGGCGAACAGCTTGCGGACGTTGTCGAAGACGCCGGTGTACGTGGCCGGGTTGGAGCGCGGGGTGCGGCCGATCGGCGACTGGTCGACGTGCACGACCTTGTCGACCAGGTCGTCGCCGTCCACCCGGGTGTGCCGGCCGGGCACCGACTTGGCGCCGTTGAGCTCGCGCGCCAGGTGGGTGTAGAGGATGTCGTTGACCAGGGTGGACTTGCCGGAGCCGGAGACTCCGGTGACCGCGGTGAGCACACCGAGCGGGAAGGAGACGTCGATGTCCCGCAGGTTGTTCTCGCGGGCCCCGTGCACGGTGAGCTGCCGGGCCGGGTCGACCGGGCGGCGGAGGTCGGGGATCGGGATGGACCGCTTCCCGGCCAGGTACTGACCGGTCAGCGACTCCTTGTTGGACAGCAGCTGCTTCAGGGAGCCGGAGTGGACGACCTTGCCGCCGTGCTCGCCGGCGCCGGGGCCGATGTCCACCACCCAGTCGGCGACCTTGATGGTGTCCTCGTCGTGCTCGACGACGATGAGGGTGTTGCCCATGTCCCGGAGGCGGACCAGGGTCTCGATCAGCCGGTGGTTGTCTCGCTGGTGCAGGCCGATGGACGGCTCGTCCAGCACGTACAGCACACCGACCAGTCCGGAGCCGATCTGGGTGGCGAGCCGGATGCGCTGGGCCTCGCCGCCGGAGAGGGTGCCGGCCGCGCGGTTCAGCGAGAGGTAGTCCAGGCCGACGTCGACCAGGAAGCGCAGCCGCTCGTTGACCTCCTTGAGCACCCGCTCGGCGATCTTCTTGTCGCGGGCGGTCAGGGTGAGCTGCGCCAGGAAGTCGGCGCAGTCGCTGATCGACATGGCGGAGACCTCGGCGATGGAGCGGCCCATCACCGTCACCGCCAGCACGATCGGCTTGAGCCGGGTGCCCTCGCAGGTGGGGCAGGGCACCTCGCGCATATAGCCCTCGAAGCGCTCCCGGCTGGAGTCGCTCTCGGCCTCGCTGTGCCGGCGCTTGACGAAGGGGACGGCGCCCTCGAAGGCGGGCGTGGTGTAGGCGCGCTCGCGGCCGTAGCGGTTGCGGTAGCGGACCTCGACCTGGGTGCGGTGGCCGTACAGCAGCGCCTTCTTGGCCCGGGCGGGCAGTCCGGCCCAGGGGATGTCGGTGCGGAAGCCGAGCGCCTCGGAGAGGCCGCCGATCAGCCGGCCGAAGTATTCCTTGGTGTGCCCGTGCGACCAGGGATGGATCGCGCCCTCGTCGAGCGACCTGTCCTCGTCGGGGACGATCAGCTCGGGGTCGACTTCCATCCGGGAGCCGATGCCGGTGCAGTCCGGGCAGGCGCCGAAGGGCGAGTTGAAGGAGAAGGAGCGCGGCTCCAGCTCCTCGAAGGACAGGTCGTCGTACGGGCAGTACAGGTGCTCCGAGTACATCCGCTCGCGCTCGGGGTCGTCCTCGGGGAGGTCGACGAAGTCCAGCACCACCATGCCGCCGGAGAGGCCGAGCGCGGTCTCCACGGAGTCGGTCAGCCGCCGCTTGGCGCTGTCCTTGACGGTGAGGCGGTCCACGACCACCTCGATGGTGTGCTTCTCCTGCTTCTTGAGCGTGGGCGGCTCGGCGAGCTGGATGGTCTGCCCGTCCACCCGGGCACGGCTGTACCCCTTGGTCTGGAGGTCGGCGAAGAGGTCCACGAACTCGCCCTTGCGCTCGCGCACCAGCGGCGAGAGGACCTGGAAGCGGCTGCCCTCGGGCAGCTCCAGCACCTTGTCCACGATGGCCTGCGGCGACTGGCGCGAGATGGGCCGCCCGCACTCGGGGCAGTGCGGCTTGCCGATGCGCGCGAAGAGCAGCCGGAGGTAGTCGTAGACCTCGGTGATGGTGCCGACCGTGGAGCGCGGGTTGCGCGAGGTCGACTTCTGGTCGATCGAGACGGCCGGGGAGAGGCCCTCGATGAAGTCCACGTCCGGCTTGTCCATCTGGCCGAGGAACTGCCGCGCGTACGAGGAGAGCGACTCCACGTAGCGGCGCTGGCCCTCGGCGAAGATCGTGTCGAACGCGAGAGACGACTTGCCCGACCCGGACAGTCCGGTGAAGACGATGAGCGAGTCACGCGGAAGGTCGAGCGAGACGTTCTTCAGATTGTGCTCGCGCGCGCCACGGACGATGAGACGGTCGGCCACGCCGGTCCGCACCTTTCGTGAGAAGAAGAGGGGCTTGAGATAAGCGGGTGGAGAAGCGGGGGACAGCCCCGTCCGGATACCCGGCTCCCGGCTCTTCGAGTCTGCGGGGCCGCCGGGGCGGAGGGCGTCGAACCGGACGGGGACCGTGTCGACGGCTCCCGGGACACTTCGCCTGTCGGGACTTCGGCTGTCTGGACTTCCAGGATGCCTCCACCGAGCGTATAGCACGTGCTTTCGATTTACGGCCTCCTCCGGTCAGCTTCACCCGATCGTGTGGCGAGCGCCTCGTTCGGCCGTTCGAAGCCGTGCCGTGTGCTGCCACCCCTGGGCACCCCCTCCGTACACCTAACGCCCGCGGCGGCCGGAACGATGCCCGTGTCCGCCGGTCAATGCCCGCCTCCGGTCCCGGGCCCGTCCCGGTCGCGACGGGGGTGGCAGCACATCCGACCGACGCCGGAAACCCTACGACCCACCACTGACAACGCCCCCCAACAGCCGCCGACCAGGCCTTCCTCCCACCGGCCGGACCGGCCGCCCCTCCCCCGCACCGGCCGCCCTTCACCCCGGTCGGGCGCGGCGCTAGGGTCAGCGGCATGATCGACCATGTGCAGGATCTGGCCGCCCTCCGCGAGGCGACCGACCGGCTGCTGAGCGCGGCCGCTTCCCTGGACGAGACCGCGCTGGCCGAGCCCTCGCGGCTGCCCGGCTGGACCCGCGGCCATGTCCTGGCCCATCTGGCCCGCAACGCCGACGCCCTGGTCAACGTCCTCCAGGGGCTCCCCATGTACGTCAGTGGCGAGGCCCGCGACCAGGACATCGAGCGGGACGCGCCGAGGCCGCCGGCCGTCCAGCTGGCCGACGTCCGGGACACCGCCGCGCGGTTCGACGCGCAGGGCGCCGTCCCGGCCGACTGGGAGCGCCTGGTCGAGCTGCGCAACGGGGTCACCGACCGGGCCGCCCGGGTCCCCTTCCGGCGGCTCCAGGAGATCGAGCTGCACCATGTGGACCTGGGCGTCGGCTACGAGCTGGAGGACCTGCCGGAACGGTTCACCGGACAGGAGACCGACTTCCTCGCCGACCGCTTCTCCGGGCTCGCCACCGTGCCGCCGACCCGGCTGCTGGCGGGCGGCCGCGAGTGGCGCACCGGCGGCCGGGAGGGCGGCGAGGTCACCGTCAGCGGCTCGGCCGCCGACCTGGTCGGCTGGCTGGCCGGGCGCCGGGACGGCTCGGCGCTCACCGTGTCCGGCGGCCCGCTGCCCGTACTGCCGCCGCTATAGGCTGAGTTCCATGACGTACAGCGGAACGGTCAAGGTCGGCGGGCCCGCCGACGTGCACGAACTGGCGGACCTGATGATCTCCAAGGTCGCCGTGGGTCCGATGGACAACAACGCCTATCTGCTGCGCTGCCGCACCACCGGTGAGCAGCTGCTGATCGACGCGGCCGCCGAGCCGAAGACGCTGCTGGCGCTGGTCGGCGGCGACTCCATCGCCTCGGTGGTGACCACGCACCGGCACCCCGACCACTGGCAGGCGCTGGCCGAGGTGGTCGCCGCGACCGGGGCCCGGACGTACGCGGGGCGGTACGACGCGGAGGGCGTCGGCGTCCCCACCGACGTACCGGTGGAGGACGGCGACACCGTCCGGGTCGGCCGGGTGGAGCTGACCGCGCGCCGGCTGGTGGGGCACACCCCGGGCTCGATCGTGCTGGTCTACGACGACCCGCACGGCCATCCGCATGTCTTCACCGGTGACTGCCTCTTCCCCGGCGGGGTGGGCAACACCCACGGTGACGCCGAGGCCTTCGCCAGCCTGCTCGGTGACGTGGAGGCCAAGCTGTTCGACGTACTGCCGGACGAGACCTGGGTCTACCCGGGCCACGGGGACGACACCAGCCTGGGCGCCGAGCGCCCGGGTCTCCCGGAGTGGCGCGAACGCGGCTGGTAGCCGGGCGGCCGGCCCCACCGGCCACCGCGGCCCCCCGGAACACGAGGGAGCCGCCCCCCACTGACGAGCGGGGGGCGGCTCTTCTCCATCTTTACCGTTATCTACCGGCGTCAGGCCTCGACGCTGTCCTTCGACGCGTCGCCGCCCTCGGCCCGCTGGGCCTGCTCGGCTTCCTGGCGCTCCTTCTTCCTGGAGGCGATCAGGCTGGTGATCGTGGTGATCACCAGGACACCGCCGATGACGGAGAGCGAGAACGGGATGCTGATCTCGGGGACGTGCACCCCGGACTCGTGCAGGGCGTGCAGCACCAGCTTCACACCGATGAAGCCGAGGATCACCGACAGGCCGTAGCTCAGGTGGACCAGCTTCTTCAGCAGTCCGCCGATGAGGAAGTACAGCTGCCGCAGGCCCATCAGGGCGAAGGCGTTGGCGGTGAAGACGATGTACGGGTCCTGGGTCAGGCCGAAGATCGCGGGGATGGAGTCCAGCGCGAACAGCACGTCGGTGGTGCCGATGGCCAGCATGACCACCATCAGCGGGGTGAGGACGCGCTTGCCGTTCTCCCGGATGAACAGCTTGGTGCCGTGGTACCGGTCGGCCACGCCGAAGCGGTTCTCGATGGACTTCAGGAGGCGGTTCTCCTCCCAGTCCTCTTCCTCCTCGTCGGCCCGCGCCTCCTGGATCAGCTTCCAGGCGGTGTAGATCAGGAACGCGCCGAAGATGTAGAAGACCCACGCGAAGTTGGAGATGATCGCGGCACCCGCGGCGATGAAGATCGCACGGAGCACCAGGGCGACCAGCACACCGATCAGCAGCACCCGCTGCTGGAGGTGGGTGGGCACCGAGAACTTCGCCATGATCAGCACGAAGACGAAGAGGTTGTCGACGCTCAGCGACTTCTCGGTGATGTAACCGGCGAAGAACTCACCGGACGCCTGGCTCTCGCCCGCGACCAGCAGTCCCAGACCGAACAGGGCGGCCAGCACGATCCAGACGACCGTCCAGATACCGGCTTCCTTGATCGACACGTCATGGGGCTTGCGCCCGATGAAGAAGTCGACCGCGATGAGGGCCGACAGACCGAGAATGGTCACCAGCCACAGATTGATCGAAACGTCCACTGCGCCTCCGGCGTCGTACGGCTATGGATCAGCGTCGTCGCTGCCGGAGGTCTCTTCCACCCGGGGCGGCGGTGTCCGTCACCGGAACCGACCACGGGCCGACGCCCCGGGACCGGTCTCTGTCCGACCGTCCGTATTGACGGGTACGCCGCAGGCGGGAGTACTCCCCTCCGCAATCATGAACACTACCCCAAGACCCAAGGGAAGGTAAAGAAACCGGTAAGCGAATACCAAAAGTGCTGGTCAGGCGGGCAGGGCGGAAGGGTGACGCAATCAGCGACGGGTTGACCCGAGCTCTCCCAGCACCCGGGCCAGGGCGCCGCCGCCGGCCGGGGCGGTCGGCGGTTCGTACGTCCAGGCGTGGCCGACCCAGGGGTCGGCCAGGTGCTCGTCGGGCACCGGCGTCAGACGGAGCAGCGCGGACCAGAGCGGGTCCAGCAGCGGACCGTACGCGGCGGCGTCCGCCCGGTCGGCGACCAGCAGCAGATGCACACCGACCGCCGGGCCCTCGTCCGCCAGGTAGCGCAGCCGGGTCACCGACCGGTCGTCGAACCCGTACGGGAAGTCGTTGACGACCAGCAGCTGGTCCGCCAAGTCGATGTCGGGTGGCAGCGCGTCGGTGGCCCCGCCCCGCACCGCCATCCGCACCAGCTCCACCCGCCGCACCAGCCGGTCGAGCACCGCGGTGACGCCCGCAGCTCCCTGCGCGGGCGGCGCGCTCACCAGTCCGGCGGCGGTGAGCGAGGCGAACGCGGAGGCCGCGCTTCCGCCCGGGTCCAGCAGGTGCGCGGCGCAGCCGCCCGGGGGGTGCGCGGCGAGCAGCCGTACCGCGTGCAGCGCGGCGGTGCCGGCGGCCAGCCGGCGCAGCTCGGTGGCGTCCGCCATCAGGGATCCGGCCGAGCCGCCGCGTCCGCTGTCGATCCACAGTCCGCGCTCCAGCGGCAGCCGGATGAGCATGGGGATCCGCAGCTCCGGGCGCTCGGGCAGACGGAGGTCGCCCAGGCGGACGGCCATCGCGGGTTCGGCCGGGGGCCGGTAGCCGAGCCAGACCGGGTGGTCCCAGCGCGCGTAGGCGGGCGGCAGGGCCGGCTCCACGGCCTCGGACTCGGCGGTGAGCTGGGCCAGGTCCCGGTCGAGCGTCTCGCGGGCGCGGGCGCTCAGCTCCTCGTACCGCGCCCCGCCGGCGGCCCGGGCCGCGTCCCCCGCGGAGCCGATCCGGGCCCGCGGGTCGGCCAGGGCCCGGTCGAGCTCCTGCTCCCGGCGGGAGTCGGCGAAGTCGATGGCGCTGCGATAGGCGGCGGTCGTCCGGGCCAGGTCCTCGAACATGCCCCACACCTGGTTGTAGAGGCGCTCGTCCATGGTCCAGCCGGCCGCGTCACCGGCCACGGGCACGGCGGGGGCGGTGGCGGGAGCGGGGGCGGAGGCCGGTGCCGGAGGCCGCGGTCCGGTGCCTGCGGCGCGCTCGACGGCGGGGGCGGGCCGGGACGCGGTGGAGCGCCGGGGGTGCGAGTAGTCGATGGTCGCGCCCGGGACGGCGGCCGGCGGCCGCGCGGTGGCCCCTGTGGCGGCCGGATCCGTCGTGGCACGGTCCAGGGGTACGGCGGTGGTGGGCGCCGCCGACCCCCCGTCGGCGGTACGGGGAGGGGGCGGCCCGGTCACCGCGGGGCCGGGCGTCAGGGGGGTGGCCGCCGGCTGCGCGGTCGCCGGGGGCGCGGTCGGTACGGCGGCGGCCAGGGCGGCGGCCGCCAGTTCGCCGGCCGTCATGGGCGGGAGGCCCTGGTCGGCGAGCATGGCGGCCAGCCCGTCCGCGTAGCCCTGGCCCACCGCGCGGACCTTCCAGGCCCCCTGGCGGCGGTAGAGCTCCAACGCGGCGACCGCGGACTCGGTGTCCAGGCCGGTGAGGGTGTACGTGGCGATCCCGTCGCCGTCCGGGACGCCGACCGTCAGCCGGGGCGGGGCGAGGGCCCCGAAGTGGGCCGGGGCACCGGGATCCCCGCCGCCGCCGGGCAGGGCGAGCAGTACGGTCAGCCGGTGCGCCTCCGGAGCGAGGGCGTCCAGGTCGAGGACGAGCCGGTGCTCCATGGCCGCCGTCCCGGGGACCTCCACGCCGGGCAGCCGGGGCGCGCCCGGGTGGACGACCTGCCCGGCACCGGAGAGCCGGCCCTCGGCGTCGGCCAGGGTGGCTCCGCACACCACCGGCGCCCCGGCCGACACCCGTACCTCCAGCCGGGTGTGCGGCAGTGGGAGGTTCTGCCCCCGGACCAGCTCGGCCGTCATCTGCCTCTGTCCCCCTCGGTACGGCGTGTGGCCTGCGGTGCGTGATGGGTGCGGCGTGCGGTGCGCCCGGGCCCGGGCGGTGCCCGAGCCGCTGACCGGTCCGGTCAGCCGACTGGTCCGGTCACAGGTGCGGCAGGATCGCCGGCATGAGGTCCTTGAAGGTGCGGCCCTCGGACGGGGCGCCCAGGGCCGTCATCTGCCAACCGCCGCCCGCGCGGTGCACCTTGGCCATGATCTGCGCCGTATACCGCCCGCCGCCGTCGAGCGTGTAGCGGGCGAGCTCCTGGCCGTTGGTCTCGTCGACCAGACGGCAGAACGCGTTCTGCACCTCCTGGAAGGTCTGGCCGGTGAAGGAGTTCACCGTGAAGACGATCTGGTCGATGTGGACGGGCACGCGCTGGAGGTCCACCAGGATCGACTCGTCGTCGCCGCCCTGCCCGGCGCCGCCCACCAGGTTGTCGCCGGTGTGCCGGACCGAGCCGTCGTCACTGACGAGGTGGCGGAAGAAGACCACGTCGATCGGCTGCTTCTCGGCGAAGAGCACCGCCGAGGCGTCCAGGTCCACCTCCCGGGTGCGCGATCCGAACAGGCCTCGGCGCGGAGCCGCCTGCCAGCCGAGCCCCATCCGCACCGCGGTCAGGTCCCCTCCGTCGTTCTTCCGCAGGCTGATGGCCTGACCCTTGGTCATGTTGACCGTCACGCGCTGTCCCCTCTCTTGGCGTTCCCCCGCCGCCGTCACCCGGGTGCGGTTGACCAGCACCCTACGCAGCCCCGGCCGCCCGGCAGCAGGTGCGGTGCGCATTGTGGCGCTCTTGCAACATCGAGTGCGGCGGCGGACGTGTCAGACGCCCGCGACGCCCGCCCTTGGCCGGCGGCCCGGGCGCCCGGCCGGCGAGCGCCACCGGCCCACCAGGCGCCCCCGGGGCCCGGGGCACCCACCCGCCCACAGCCGGTGGAGCGCCCCCGGCCAGTCGGGCGCTTCCGGCCGGTCGAGCGCCCCAGCCGATCGCGCGCCCCCGGCCGGTCAGGCGCCCCGGCCGATCGGGCGCCCCTGGCCGGTCGGGTGCCTCCGGTCTGTCGGCCTCCGTCAGGCGATACCGGCCTCCTTCATCTGCCGCAGCTCCTTCTTCAGCTCGCCGACCTCGTCCCGCAGCCGGGCGGCGACCTCGAACTGGAGCTCGGCCGCGGCGGCCCGCATGCGGTTGGTCATCTCCTCGATGATCCCGGCGAGTTCGGCGGCGGGCCGGTCGCCGACGATCGCGCCGGTGCCTGCCTTCGCCTTGGTCTTGCCCTTGGCACCCTTTCCGGCGGCCTGGCCGCCGCCGTCACCGCCCCCGGGCGGGGTGTGGGCGGCGAGCGAGGGCACCGGGGTCCGGAGCACCGGCCTGCCGTCCCTCCCCTGCCGGTATCCGGTGCCGAGCAGCTCCTCGGTGTCGATCTCCTCGCGGGCGATGGTGGCCACGATGTCGTTGATCTTCTTCCGCAGGGGCTGCGGGTCGATGTTGTTGGCCTTGTTGTACGCGATCTGCTTCTCACGGCGGCGGTTGGTCTCGTCGATGGCCTGGGCCATGGCCGGGGTGACCTTGTCCGCGTACATATGGACCTGGCCGGAGACGTTGCGCGCCGCGCGGCCGATGGTCTGGATGAGCGAGGTGCCGGAGCGCAGGAAGCCCTGCTTGTCGGCGTCGAGGATGGCGACCAGGGAGACCTCGGGCAGGTCCAGGCCCTCCCGGAGCAGGTTGATGCCGACCAGGACGTCGTACTCGCCGGCCCGCAGCTCCCGCAGCAGCTCGATCCGGCGGAGGGTGTCGACGTCGCTGTGGAGGTAGCGGACCTGGATGCCGAGCTCCACGAAGTAGTCGGTGAGGTCCTCGGCCATCTTCTTGGTGAGGGTGGTGACCAGCACCCGCTCGTCCCGCTCGGCGCGGGTGCGGATCTCGTGCACCAGGTCGTCGATCTGGCCCTCGGTGGGCTTGACGACGACCTCCGGGTCCACCAGGCCGGTGGGGCGGATGATCTGCTCCACATAGCCGTCGGATCGGGACATCTCGTACTGGCCGGGGGTGGCCGACAGATAGACGGTCTGGCCGATCCGCTGCTGGAACTCCTCCCACTTCAGGGGCCGGTTGTCCAGGGCGGAGGGCAGCCGGAAGCCGTGGTCCACCAGGGTGCGCTTGCGGGAGGCGTCGCCCTCGTACATGGCGCCGATCTGCGGCACGGTCACATGCGACTCGTCGATGACCAGGAGGAAGTCCTCCGGGAAGTAGTCGAGCAGGGTGTTCGGCGCGGAGCCGGGCTCGCGGTCGTCGAAGTGCATCGAGTAGTTCTCGATGCCGGAGCAGGAGCCGACCTGGCGCATCATCTCGATGTCGTAGGTGGTGCGCATCCGCAGTCGCTGGGCCTCCAGCAGCCTGCCCTGCTTCTCCAGCTCGGCCAGGCGCTGCTCCAGCTCCCGCTCGATGCCGTTGACCGCCTTCTCCATCCGCTCCGGTCCGGCCACGTAGTGGCTGGCCGGGAAGACGTAGAGCGACTGGTCGTCGCTGATGACCTCGCCGGTGAGCGGGTGGAGGGTGGAGAGCGCCTCGATCTCGTCGCCGAACATCTCGATCCGGACGGCCAGCTCCTCGTAGACCGGGAAGATCTCGATGGTGTCGCCGCGGACCCGGAAGGTGCCGCGGGTGAACGCCAGGTCGTTGCGGGTGTACTGGATGTCCACGAAGCGGCGCAGCAGCTCGTCGCGGTCGAACTCGTCACCGACCTTGAGCGGGACCATCCGGTCCACGTACTCCTGGGGTGTGCCCAGGCCGTAGATGCAGGACACCGAGGCGACCACGACCACATCCCGCCGGGTGAGCAGCGAGTTGGTCGCGGAGTGGCGCAGCCGCTCGACCTCCTCGTTGATCGAGGAGTCCTTCTCGATGTAGGTGTCCGACTGGGGGACGTACGCCTCGGGCTGGTAGTAGTCGTAGTACGAGACGAAGTACTCCACCGCGTTGTTCGGCAGGAGCTCGCGGAACTCGTTGGCGAGCTGGGCGGCGAGGGTCTTGTTCGGCGCCATGACGAGGGTGGGGCGCTGGAGCTTCTCGATCATCCAGGCGGTGGTGGCCGACTTGCCGGTACCGGTGGCGCCGAGCAGGACGACGTCCTTCTCGCCCGCCCGGACGCGGCGGTCCAGTTCGGCGATGGCCGCGGGCTGGTCGCCGCTGGGCTGGTAGGAGCTGACGACCTCGAAGGGCGCCACCGAGCGTTCGATTGAGGAAACGGGCCGCATGCCATTAACCGTACGACCCCCCACTGACAACGGGGTTCCGGCGCAGGTGGGAGGGGGTCCGACCCGCCGCGCGGAGCCTCAGTGGCGCGGAAGGCCCCCGCGGCGGCGGGCCGGCCGGCGGCGCACGGCGGGTCCGGCGGCCTCGGTGGGCTCGGCGGGGATCTCGACGGGCCAGGCCGCCAGCCGGCAGGAGTGCGCTCCGCCCGCCGCGCACGCCCCGGACCGGCCCGGACCGGCGGACCCGGTACGGAACGGGCGGATCCCCCGGGGGCGGAGCGGGTCGCCGCCGTCCGGGGCGCGGTGCCCGGGCCGCCCGCCGTCCGGCACCCGCCGGCCGCGCACCGCCGCCACCCCGGCGACCAGCAGGAACAGCACCGGTCCGGCCAGCAGGGCAGTGATCAGCACGGGGGTGGCTCCGGCCGCGGCGGAGGTGGAGGAGGATGTGTCGGGGGCCATGGTCACGGTGACCGCGGCGAGGCCGATGTGGTGCATACCGATCACCGCGGCCCCGGTGCCCAGGGCGGCGGCCGTGGCGGAGGCCGGGCGGCCGCGCGTCGAGACGGCGGCGCGCAGTGCCAGGGTGGCGGCCACGGCGGCGACGACGACGGAGAGGGCGACGAGCCCGGTGGCGTATCCGAGGCTCCCGGCGAGCCGCAGCCCGGCCATGCCCAGGTAGTGGGTGGCGGCGATGCCCAGTCCGATGATCGTCCCGCCGGTGGCCAGGGACAGCGCGCCGGGGCCCCGGTGCCCGGCCACGAAGAGGCCCACGCCCGCGGTGGCCACCGCCACGGCCAGACCGGCCGCGGTGGTGAGCGGGTCCCGGCCGACCGGTGCCCCCGCGACGCCGAAGCCGGTCAGCGCGACCACCTGCGCGGCCCAGATCCCGCAGCCGAGCGTGGTCGCCCCGAGCAGCAGGCGGGCGAGCCGCACCCGATCCGCTCCTCCCCCGGGCCGGGCCGCGCGGGTCGCGAGCAGCCCGTCCGGGCGGGCCAGCAGGAACCCGCCCAGACAGGCCAGCAGAAACCCGGCCGCGGGCGTGGTGAGCCCGTATCGGAAGCCTTCGACAGTGCCTTCCACGCTGGTGCCCCCTCCGCTTCACGCCCCCGTCCGCCCCCGGCGGGGTGCCGCACGCACCGACCCGCGGACCGCGCGGTTCCGGGCGTCGCCGGACAGCGGCCCCGGATGCCGGACACCCGGGTCCGCGAGCCGGACGTGCCATGTGTACCCGCTGGTAGTGCTCCTCGGCTACGGTCCGGAGGTCCTCGAACAGAGATGGGACGAAGGCCGGGGACGCGGCCGAACGGGCCCGGGCCGGGCCCGCGGCGGAGGGAATCGTTGTCAGCGGGTCCTCCCGGCGCAGCTCGGGCGGGCCGCTTCTTCGCCGGTGTGGTGGCCGGTAGTCGCCAAACGGTTCGCGTTGTCAGTGCGCGGTCGTACCGTGATCTCCATGGACAGAGACGATGTGGCGCGGCGGGTGGAGTGGGCGGTGGTCGACAGCGACATCGGCCCGCTGATGCTGGCCGCGACCGAGGAGGGGCTGGTCGCGGTGGTGTTCCACGCCCGCCCCGAGGTGCGGGACCGGGCACTGCGGCGGATCGCCTCCCGGCTGGGCGCCGAGCTGGTGGAGGACGCCTCGGGGCGGCTGGCCGAGCCGATACGCGCGCTGCACGCGTACTTCGCGGGCCGGATACAGCAATTCGACGTGCCACTGGACTGGTCGCTGATCGGCGGGTTCAACCGGCAGGTGCTCAGGGAGCTGGCGTCCGGTGTGCGGTACGGGACGGTCGTCGGATACGGGGAGCTGGCCGGCCGGGTCGGTCAGCCGGGGGCGGCGCAGGCGGTGGGCGCGGCGATGGCGGCCAACCCGCTGCCGATCGTGGTGCCCTGCCACCGGGTGGTGGAGGGGGACGGCGGGATCGGGGGGTTCGGTGGGGGGCTGGAGACCAAGCGGCAACTGCTCGCGCTGGAGGGTGTGCTGCCCGAGCCGCTGTTCTGAGCGGAATGCTCGGGCGGCGGCGGGAAGGCGGGCCGCGGCGGGGGCGCGGGGCCGGGGCGGCCGGGTGTCCGGGGATGCGGGGCCCCTGAGCAGGGGCGGCCGGGTGCCCAGGGATGCGGGGCCTCTGAGCAGGGGCGGCCGGGTGCCCGGGGGTGCGGGGCCTCTGGGCCGGGTCTCGCGCGGGTGCCACACTGCCCCGGTGACAGAACCTCCCGAACACATGACCACCCTGGGAGCCGGCGCCCCGGCCGTGCCGGCCCAGCTGCCGGGACCTTCCGGGCCGCCGGGACCGTCCGGGCCGTCGGGGCTGGTGCCGCCGGAGCGGCTGCCGGCCGTGCGGCGGCGGATCACCGCGGTGCTGGCGGTCAACCAGGTGATCGGCGGGCTCGGGGTGGCCACCGGCATCGCGCTCTCCGCCGTCCTGGCGCAGGAGGTGAGCGGGACGGAGGCGCTGTCCGGGCTGGCCGCCACCGCCATGGTCGTCGGCACGGCCCTGCTGTCGGTACCGCTCGCCGCGCTGATGACGGCCCGCGGGCGGCGGCCGGGGCTGATGCTCGGCTATCTGCTGGCGGCGGTCGGCGGCGGCACGGTGGTGCTCGCCTCGGCGATCGGCAGCTTCCCACTGCTGCTGGCGGGGCTGGCCCTGTTCGGCGCGGCGTCCTCGGCCAACCTCCAGTCCCGGTACGCCGCGGCCGACCTGGCCGAGCCGGACCGGCGCGCCCGGGCCATCTCCACGGTGGTGTGGGCGGCGACGGTGGGATCGGTCATCGGTCCCAACATCTCCGCTCCGGCCGGCCGGAGCGTCGCCGGACTCGGCATACCCGTGTCGGCCGGGCCGTTCCTCTGGGCCTCGGTGCTGTTCCTGGTGTGCGCGGCCCTGCTGGCCGTGCTGCTCCGCCCCGATCCGCTGCTCACCGCCCGGGCGCTGGCCTCCGGGTCCGCACCGGCGAGGGCCGCCGAAGCCGAGGTGGTGAAGGGGGGCAGGCGCTCACCGTGGGCGGCGACGGGGCGGTCGATGCGGGCGGGGACGAAGGCGATACGGGTCTCGCCGGGCGCTCGGCTGGCGCTGGCGACCATCGCGGTGTGCCACACCGCCATGGTGTCGATCATGTCGATGACCCCGGTGGCGCTGAGCCACCACGGGGCGGGCATCGAGCTGATCGGCCTGGTGATCAGCGGGCACATCGCTGGGATGTACGCGCTGTCCCCGGTGATGGGCTGGCTCGCCGACCGGTTCGGCCGGCTCACCGTGATCGGCCTGGCGGTGGCGCTGCTGTCGCTCGCCGCGCTGCTGGCGGGTACGGCGGGGGCGGGCCATGGCCGGACCGCCGCCGGACTGTTCCTGCTGGGCCTCGGCTGGTCGGCGGGGATGGTGTCCGGGTCGGCGCTGCTGACCGACTCGGTGCCCCAGGAGGCGCGGGCGGCCGCCCAGGGGGTGTCGGACCTGACGATGAACACCGCGGCGGCGATCGGCAGTGTGGTCGCGGGAGTGGTCGTGGCCCACGCCGGGTACGGCTGGCTCAACCTGGTGGGCGCCGCCCTGGTGCTGCCGCTGGGCGCCCTCGCGATACGCCGTCGGCCGACGGCCGCCGACCACTGACCGCTCTTCCTCGCCTCAGGCGAGAGTCCCTCCGGTGGGGGTCAGAGGCTGATGTGGTACGCCTTGCGCAGGGTCTCGTGGACGGTCCAGGTGGTGCGGTCGCCCTCCCGGAGCACGCAGGCGTCACCGGGGCCGATCCGCAGCGTCTCACCGCCCTCGACCTCCACAGTGGCGCGTCCGCTGACGACCACGAACAGCTCGTTCGCCTCGGTGTCGGTGACCACGCCGGGGGTGATCTGCCAGATGCCGCGGAGCTGCTTGCCGTCGGCGGACTCCCACAGCACCTTTCCGGTCACCTCGGGGGTGCCGGAGACGATCTGCCCCGGGTCCAGCGGCTCCGGCTCCAGTTCGGCGTCGGGGATGTGCACGGCGAAGGAGGCCGGGCCGGTCGTGTCGTTCGTGGTCATGGCCAGTGACTGTAGCCGTCCGCCACCTGGGCGTACGTCCGGGGACCACTCCCTGGACGGAGCGAACGGAGCGGACGGTCCGGCCGCGGCCCCCGTGGCCGGACCGTCCGACGTTTGCCCGGGCCGTCACCGCGCCAGGGATGGGGACATGCCAGAGACCACGGTGGTGCTGTCCGAAGAGGTACGGGAGGCGGTGGCGGCGCGGCGGCCCGTCGTCGCCCTGGAGTCGACGATCATCGCCCACGGCCTGCCCCGGCCGCGGAACCTGGCGGTGGCCGGGGAGTTGGAGGCGCTGGTACGGGAGGGCGGCGCGGTTCCGGCGACGATCGCCGTACTGGACGGGGTGGCCCGGATCGGCCTGGACAAGGCCGGGCTGGAACGGGTGGCGGCGGACCCGGCCGTACGGAAGTTGGGCCACCGGGATCTGGCGCCGGCGCTGGCCACCGGGGCGAGCGGCGCGACCACGGTGTCCGCCACCGCCTTCCTGGCGGCGCGGGCCGGCATCGGGGTCTTCGCGACGGGCGGGCTCGGCGGGGTGCACCGGGGGTGGACCGACACCCAGGACGAGTCGGCGGACCTGCGGCTGCTGGCCCGGACGAGAATCGCGGTGGTCTGCGCGGGGGTGAAGTCGATCCTGGACGTCCCGGCCACCCTGCAGCGGCTGGAGACCCTGGGCGTCGGCGTCCTGGGCTACCGGACGGACCGCTTCCCGGGGTGGCCCGGCTGCACCTGTCGGGCTATCTGTTCTTCGCACCGACCAGCGCGGAGGCGGCGCGCACCGCGCTGGCCTCGGCGGAGGAGCGGGGTGTCCCGGTGAGCGTGGACCCGGCCTCGGCCGGTTTCCTCGCCCGGCTGGGCCGCGACCGCTTCCTGGACGCGGTGGACGGCGTGGAACTGCTGCTTCCCAACGCGCACGAGGCCGCGCTGCTGACGGGCCTGCCCGCGCCGGAGGCCGCCGCGGCCGCGTTGAGCCGCCGCTTCCCGCTGGTCGCGGTGACACTGGGCGGCGGGGGCGCGCTGGTGGCCGAGGGGGGCCGGGTGGTCGCCAAGGCGGCGTCCCCTCCGGTGCGAGTGGTGGACACCACGGGAGCGGGTGACGCCTTCACCGGGGCGTTCCTGGCGGCGCGGCTGGCCGGGGTGGACCCGGTCGCCGCCGCGCGGGCCGGCTGCCGGGCGGGCGCGGAGGCGGTCACCCGTACCGGCGGACGCCCTCCGCCGGGGGAGGACGGGAGCCCCCGGGACGGGCACCCACGAGACGGGAGTTCCTGAGGTACGAGGAGGGTCAGTCGCGGTGGCGCAGCCCGCTCCAGGCCGGGTGGCGCGGATGGTCGGCGCGCACCACCGCGTCCGCGGTGTCCGCCGGGCCGACCTCGGCCTCGTACCGTGCGAAGGCGGGCAGCGTCCAGTATTCCTCCGCCGGGGTGCGCCGGGCCAGCGCCCCCGGTGAGAGCAGCAGATGGGCGGTCAGGTCGAACGGGAACCAGTGGCCGAGCAGAAACGGCCCGTGCACCAGCAGCATCCCGCCCGGTGCCAGCGTCCGGTACGGGCTGCGGGTGGCCCGGTCGGTGGCCGGGTCCCACAGGTCGGGCAGCACCCGGCCGCTGCCGCCCGGTTCCAGCGGCCCGAAGACCTCCCGCCACAGGGCGCCGGTGTCGAACCAGCCGCCGAAGTAGGTGTCGGGGTCCTGCTTGCCGTACTCGTACCGCAGCGACGCCGGGCGCAGGAAGCCGCCGGTGGCCACGGTCAGCACGTCCCGCCCGCGCAGGCGCAGCGCCTCGGCCAGCAGCCGGGCGGTCTCCTCCGGGCGGGCGGCGGGCGCGCCGTCGACGGCCACCTTGAGCCAGGCGCTGCCGTCGCCGGGGGCGAGCCCCTCCAGCCGCGCGGCGAGGGTGTCGGTCAGCCGTTCCCAGGTGATCGGTTCGAGTCGCACGCCCCCATGCTGCCCGGTGCGCCTGTCCGGGTCGTACGCCGCGTGCCGCTCACGGCCTCGTCGCGGCGGCCATCGCCGCGACCCCGCTCCCCCGCGTGTCGGCCGCGTCCCGGAGCGCGAGGGCGCAGGGGCCGTCGCCGGTGAGCGCGATCCGCCCGGCCGCGATCCCGGCGGGGAGGGTGAGCAGGCCGCGGGCCACCTCGGCACAGGTGGCGGTGTCCATGGCCAACCGGGCGTCCGGGGCCTGAGGGGCCGGGCCGTCCCCGTAACCGGCCGCTCCCCCGCCCACCCGTACATGGAACACGCCCTCGTCCAGCCGCACTTCGACCCAGGCGTCACCGGATGCCACGGCCGCCGGGACCGATTCCAGGGCGCCGAGCAGCGGGATGGCGAACCAGTGGGCGCGCACGGCGTCCACCGGCCTCGGCGTCTCCAGCTCGCTCGCGCCCCAGGCGGCCAGGGCTCGCAGCACCGGCAGCAAGGCGGCGCCGCGCTCGGTCAGTTCGTAGACGTACGCGGAGGCGGGCGGCGCCAGCCGGCGGCGGGTGGCCAGACCGTCGCGTTCCATGTCCTTGAGCCGGGTGGCGAGCATGTCGGTGCTGACGCCGGGGAGGTCGGCGTGCAGATCGGTGTAGCGGCGCGACCCGGCGAGGAGTTCGCGCACGATCAGCAGCGTCCACCGGTCGCCCACGGCGTCCAGGGCGCGGGCGGAGGCGCAGTACTGGTCATAGCTTCGGCGGCGCGGGGTGGCGCTGGGACGTGGCATACGACGCAGTCTAGACAAGTGGTTGGACTTTCCAAGCTCCAGCTTGGTAAAACCAAGCAACACCGCTTCAGAGAGGTCGTCGCGCAATGGAGTTCCGGCAGTCGAGCAAGCTCAACGAGGTCTGCTACGAGATCCGCGGCCCGGTGATCGAGCACGCCAACGCGCTGGAGGAGGCGGGCCACAGCGTGCTGCGGCTGAACACCGGCAACCCGGCGCTCTTCGGCTTCGAGGCGCCGGAAGAGATCGTGCAGGACATGATCCGGATGCTGCCGAGGGCGCACGGCTACACCGACTCCCGGGGCGTGCTCTCGGCCCGCCGCGCCGTCGCCCAGCGGTACCAGACCATGGGGCTGCCGGAGGTGGACGTGGACGACGTCTTCCTCGGCAACGGCGTCTCCGAGCTGATCTCCATGGCGGTGCAGGCCCTGCTGGAGGACGGCGACGAGGTATTGATCCCCGCCCCCGACTTCCCGCTGTGGACCGCCGCGACCACGCTCGCCGGCGGGCGGCCGGTCCACTATGTGTGCGACGAGTCCGCCGACTGGAACCCGGACCTGGACGACCTGGCCGCCAGGATCACCGACCGGACCAGGGCGGTGGTGATCATCAACCCCAACAACCCCACCGGCGCGGTCTATCCACGGGAGGTGGTGGAGGGCATCCTCGACCTGGCCCGGCGCCACCAGCTGATGGTCTTCGCCGACGAGATCTACGACCAGATCCTCTACGACGGCGCGGTCCACCACACCGCGGCCGCGCTCGCCCCCGACCTGGTGGTGCTGACCTTCTCGGGGCTCTCCAAGACGTACCGGGTGGCCGGATTCCGCTCGGGCTGGCTGGTGGTCAGCGGGCCCCGGCAGCACGCCCGCGACTATCTGGAGGGCCTCACCATGCTGGCCTCCATGCGGCTGTGCGCCAACGCGCCCGCGCAGTACGCCATCCAGGCCGCCCTCGGCGGGCGGCAGTCCATCCACGAGCTGACCGCCCCGGGCGGGCGACTGTACGAGCAGCGCGAACTCGCCTGGCGGCGGCTGAACGAGATCCCGGGCATCTCCTGCGTCAAGCCGAAGGGCGCGCTGTACGCGTTCCCGCGCCTGGACCCCGAGGTGTACCCGATCCACGACGACGAAAAGTTCGTCCTGGACCTGCTGCTGCGGGAGAAGATCCAGGTGGTGCAGGGCACCGGCTTCAACTGGCCGCGCCCGGACCACTTCCGCATCCTCACCCTGCCGCATGTGGACGACCTCGACGCGGCGATCGGCCGTATCGGCCGCTTCCTCGCCGGCTACCGCCAGTAGCGTCACCTTCCGGCCACCGCCGGGCGGTTGGCGACCGGATCGGGAGGGCATCCCTCCGAGTACCGCCGGCCCGTCCGCACGGTGCGGCGCACGGGCGCGGCAGGAGGGGAGCGCCCGTGCCGTCCGCGTCCCGTGTGATGGTCGAGCCGCGTCGGCGCCACCGCTGTGCCGGGTGCCACCGCGGGCCGCTGCCGCGACTGGTGGTGGAGGACGGCGCTCCGCTCTGCCTGGACTGCGCGGCCCTCGGGGACCTGGTCTGTCCGCCGCGCGGCGACGCGGCGCTGACCCGGCGGGCCCGGGAGGCGAGCGGACGGTGGGCGGTGGTGGTGCGCCGCAACCGGCGCCGGAACCGGTACGAGCGGCAGGGCGCGTTCGTCGAACCGGCGGCGCCGGCCCGGGCGGAGCCGTCCTGCCGCGCGGACGCCGGCGCCCGGGCGGAGCGGCGCGCCCGTGACGTGGCCCGGCGCGCCGCCGCCGATGGGCGGTTCCGGGCCGAGCTCACCGTCCGGATCATGCGGCTCTTCCCCGGCTGCCCTCCCACCCGGGCGGCCGGGATCGCGGCACACACCGGTGAGCGCGGCAGCGGACGGGTGGGCCGCACCGCCGCGGGCCGCGCACTGGACGAGGGCGCGGTGACCGCGGCGGTACGGGCGTCGGTACGCCACCTGGACACCGAGTACGACGCCCTGCCGGCCCGAGGCCTCCCCCGCCACCAGGCCCGCACCCGCGTGGCGCCCGCCATCGAGACGGGGCTGGACTCCTGGCGGCGGTGAGCCGGGGGCGGCGGGGCGGGGCTCGCAGGCCCAGGGGCGGGCGCCGGGGCGGACGTTGAGGGTCAGGCGTTGAGGCTCGGGCGAGCACTTCCCGTGGGGCGGGGGCATCGGCGCGTCGGGCCCACCGGTGGAACGGAAGCCCGATGGGGCTGCGGGCGGGCTGGGACTTCGGGGAAACCGAAGGCCCGGCGGGCCGATGGCCGCGGGGGGCCTTGGGCGGGCGGGTCGGGGATGCGGGCCTGGGGCACGGCGGCCGAGGGGCCGGTCCTCGGGGGGTGGCCACGCCCCCGCCAGGGCACCCACCGGCGGGGTCGAAGGCGTCGGGGAGCGGTAGCCGGGGGGCCGACAGCCGCAGCTGTGAGGGGGAGGCCCCGGGGGGAGCGAGCATCCGCGGGCTCGGGGGCGGCCGCGGGCTCGGGGGGTGCGGGTTCAGGAGGTGATGAGGGGTGATCGGGAGGCCGGCTGGCGGGGGGACCGGCCGGGCTCCGGATCGGGGCGGTTCAGGCGCGGGCGCCGGCGGTGGGGCGGAAGCGGCGGTACAGCACCGCTCCGCCGAGCGCCAGACCGAGCGCGGCCGGGGCACCGACGCCGAGCAGTCCGGCACCGGCGCCGGTCTCGGCCAGCTCCGGCTGGGCCGCCGTCTCGGTCTCCGGCTGCGGCGCCGGCTTGTCCGCCTCGGGGGCCGGGTGCGGCACCGGCACGGCCTCGTCGGGCGTGGGCGGGGTGGTGGGCTCCTCTTCCTCGTGCTGCGGGGGCTTGGGCTTCTGCGGGGTGGGGGTGGGCGGGGTCCGGTCACCGCCGTTGCTCGACGCGTTGCCGAAGACGGGGTTGAGGATGCCGACGACGCCGACCGAGTTGCCGCTGACGTTGACCGGCAGGTCCACCGGCAGCTGGATGCCGTTGCCGGAGATCAGGCCGGGCGAGTTGGTGGTGGCGCCCTCGGCGGACGAACCGTTTCCGCCTCCGTTGTGGGTACCGGACTGGCCGCCCTGGGTCCCGGGCTTGCCGTGCGCGGTGCCCGGCTTGTCCTTGTGGCTGTTGCCGTCACCGCCCTTGTTGGCGCAGCCGTTGCCGAATGCCGGGTTGAGCAGACCGACCACGTTGATCGTGTTGCCGCAGACGCTGACCGGCAGGTCCACCGGCAGCTGGACCGCGTTGCCGGAGACGGCGCCCGGCGAGTTGGCGGCCACACCGGACGCGTCGGAGTCGGCGTGGGCGTAGCCCGCCGCCATGGCGAGCGCGCCACCCGTGGCCGCCAGGGTGACCAGAGTGTTTCGGCGAGTGTGCCTCATGTGGCTTCCTGCCTTCCGGAGACTGTCACGGGCATCCGCCCGCACCGGAATAACGCCCTCTACCCAGGTCGGGTTATGTCGCATCCACCATTCACCCCATCGAGCGAAGTTCCGCTCCGATCGTCATACCGGCGTGGATCAGCTTCCAGTAGATCGGCGAGGGCGCCGAGCGGGTCGGGGGCCGGGAGACCCCGGGGCCACCAGTCCTCGCGGCCGGAATCGGACTCGTAGCCGTACCACCGGCCGTCCCGCCCGTAGCGCAGTTGCACCGAGGCGGTGGAAAGGCGGTTCCGCCAGGGCCGGAAGGGCGGCAGACCGGCGGCGAGCAGTGCGGGGCGGGCTCGGTCGAAGGGTCCGGCCGGCGGATCCCAGACCTCCTCCAGCGCCGCCAGCCCGGGCAACCCGCCCTGGCGCCAGGCGGCGACCGCGCGGGCGAGGTCGGCGGGGGTGCGGTCCAGAGCCTCGGCGAGGTCGCGGTAGAGCGCGCGGGTGGCGGCGGTCAGACCGGAACCCGGATGGGCGGCGGCCAACCGGACCGCGTCCTGCCAGACGGTGAGCCCGGCCACCGGGTCCCGGCCGGTGGCGAGCGAGGTATGGGCCCGGACCGCCGCCTCGGTGGCGAGCAGCTCCAGCGCGAGCACGTCCGGGGCATCCGGATCCTCCGGGTAGACCGGTGGTCGCCCCGGCCGGTCCGGTACGGGCAGGGGCGGCGGGAGCGGCGCGGGCGGGGGCGCGTCGAGGACGGCGTGCGCCGGCACCGCCGCCGTCGCGAGTGATGACCCCGGCCCGCCACCGCTCTCGGCGGCCTCGTGCGCGGCGTTGCGCCGGCCGAGGGCGGCGAGGATCTCCTGCTCGCCGCGGCCGCGCATCAGGAACAGGGTGAACGGGTCCTCGTCGAGGAGCCGGGCGACCTGGTAGCAGAGGGCGGCGGCGTGCTTGCAGGGCATGCCGTTGTCGGGGCAGGAGCAGTCGGGGAGCAGCTCGTGCGGTGCGGGCAGCAGGTCCACGGCGGCGGCGAGGGCGTGCGGCACGTCCTTGTCCAGCAGGGCGGCGATATGGTCCGGGCGGGCCGCGGCGGACTCCAGGAAACGCTCCCAGTCCTCGTCGCCGAGCACCCTCAGCCGGATGTCCGCGCGGTACGGGCGCGGCCGGGTGCCGTGCACATAGGCGGTGACCCGGCCCGGGGTGACCGTGATGGCGTCCACATGCCCCCGGGTCGCGTAGGCGCGCCCCCGGGCGAGCCGCGCGGGGTCCAGCGCGCTGTCCTCCAGCGCCTCCACCCAGGCGTTGCCCCACCAGGTGCCGGCGAACCGGCCCTCCTGGTCCTGCACGGGGGCGAGCTGAGGGAAGGTACGGCGGTGGTCGTCGTGCAGCGGGACCCGCCGGGCCGCCGCCGCACCCGCCCGGCCCCCGCCACGAGGGCGGACCGGACTCATCGCCGCCCCCGCGCGCGCCGGATCGGCCCTGACCGGCTGCCGCCGACCGGGTACGCCGGACGTGCCGCCCCGACCGTCCAGCCCGGCAGCGGGGTGCCGGACACCACGAAAGTCCGGTGCGGCAGCGAGGGGCGGGACACGACGTTCCGGTGCGGCAGCCGGAGGCCGGACACCGCGACCACCCGGTGCGGCAGCCGGAGGCCAGACGCGGCGACGTGCCGGTGCGGCCCCGAGGGGTGGGACACCGCGCCCGTCCGATGCGGCCACAACAGGCGTGCCTCGGCGACCCGACGGCGGTCTCCCGGGGCCACGGCCACAGACATGGCCATGGGCACCGGCACGGGCATGGTCCGGCCCGGGCGGGGGACGCCGGCATGCCCGGCCCGGCCGTTGGCAGCCCGGTCACGGCTCAGGGCTCCGGTGGGTAGGGGCGACCCCGGGCCCCGCAAGGGCAGGCCCCGGCCTCGCTCCCGGGGGAGGGCCGGCGGGCGGGACCGGACGGCCACACGCCACCCGCAGGGGCCGGGCCGGGCGGCGGCACGAGGTCGAGCTGGCACACAGCCCCGCCACCGGACGGGACGGGCGGCGATACGGAGCCGGGCCGGCACAGGGCACCCGCAGGGGCCGGACCGGACGGCCACACGCCACCCGCAGAGGCCGGGCCGGACGGCGGCACGAGGTCGAGCTGGCACACAGCCCCGCCACCCGCACCGCACGGGAGGGGTAGCGGTACGGAGGCCGGCCGGCACAGGGCATCCGCACCAGGCGGGCCGGGCGGCGGCACGAGGTCGAGCCGGCACACAGCCCCGCCACCCGCACCGCACGGGAGGGGTAGCGGTACGGAGGCCGGCCGGCACACGGTGCCAGCATCCGCACCCGCACCGGACGGGACGGGCGGATATAGGGAGCCGGGCCGGCACAGGGCATCCGCACCAGGCGGGACGGGCAGCCGTATGGCCCGGCAGGGGACGCGTGGTCATCGCTGCCTCCGTAGGGAGACGAGGTCGGCCAGCTCGCGGTCGGTCAGCTCGGTGAGCGCGGCCTCTCCGGAGCCCAGCACCGCGTCGGCCAGCGCCCGCTTGGCGCGCAGCATCTCGGCGATGCGGTCCTCGACGGTGCCCTCGGCGATCAGCCGGTGGACCTGGACGGGCTGGGTCTGGCCGATGCGGTACGCGCGGTCGGTTGCCTGCTCCTCGACGGCCGGGTTCCACCAGCGGTCGAAGTGGACGACATGGCCGGCCCGGGTCAGGTTGAGCCCGGTGCCCGCGGCCTTCAGGGAGAGCACGAACACCGGGACCTCGCCGTCCTGGAAGCGGTCCACCATGCGCTCCCGCTCGGCGACGGGTGTGCCGCCGTGCAGCAGTTGGGAGGGCACCGCGCGGGCGGTCAGATGGGCGGTGATGAGCCGGGCCATCGCCACGTACTGGGTGAAGACCAGCACGGAGCCCTGCTCGGCCAGGATGGTGTCCAGCAGCTCGTCCAGCAGGGCGAGCTTGCCGGAGCGGCCGGCCAGCCGGGCCCGCTCCTCCTTGAGGTACTGCGCGGGGTGGTTGCAGATCTGCTTGAGCGAGGTCAGCAGCGACATGACCAGCCCGCGCCGGGCGATGCCCTCGGCTCCCTCGATGCGGGCCATGGTCTCGCGTACCACCGCCTCGTAGAGCGAGGCCTGCTCGCGGGTGAGGGCGACGGGGTGGTCGGACTCGGTCTTGGGCGGCAGCTCCGGCACGATGCCCGGGTCGGACTTGCGGCGGCGCAGCAGGAACGGGCGGACCAGCCGGGACAGCCGCTCCACCGCCTCCTCGTTCAGCAGGGTCTCGCTGTTCTCCACGGCCCGGGCGTGCCGGGAGCGGAACGCCTTGAGCGGACCCAGCAGCCCGGGGGTGGTCCAGTCGAGCAGCGCCCACAGCTCGGAGAGGTTGTTCTCCACCGGAGTGCCGGTGAGGGCGACCCTGGCCGGGGCGGGGATGGTGCGCAGCGCCCTGGCGGTGGCGGAGAACGGGTTCTTCACATGCTGGGCCTCGTCGGCCACCACCAGGCCCCAGTCCACGGCGGCCAGGGTCTCGGCACTGGAGCGCATGGTGCCGTAGGTGGTGAGGACGAACCCGCCGTCCGCCTCCACCCCGTCCAGGGTGCGCCCAGCGCCGTGGAAGCGGCGCGCCGCCGTACCGGGGGCGAACCGGGCGATCTCCCGCTGCCAGTTGCCCAGCAGTGAGGCGGGGCAGACCACCAGGGTCGGCTCGGGGCGGGCCCGGCGCAGATGGAGGGCGATCAGGGTGACCGTCTTGCCGAGTCCCATGTCGTCGGCGAGGCAGCCGCCGAGCCCCAGCGAGGTCATCAGCTCCAGCCAGTCCAGGCCGCGCGCCTGGTAGTCGCGGAGGACGGCGGCGAGACCGGGTGGCGGGGGGCCGGGGGCGGCGGGGGGCGCGGCGAGCCGGTCGCGCAGCCGGGCCAGCGCTCCGGTGGGCACCGCCTCCACCGTCTCACCGTCCACCTCGGCGGTGCCGGTGAGCGCCACGGCCAGCGCGTCCACCGGCTCCAGCAGCCCCAGCTCACGCTTGCGGGCCTTGCGGACCAGGCCGGGGTCGACCACCACCCACTGGTCGCGCAGCCGCACGATCGGGCGGTGCGCCTCGGCCAGGGCGTCCATCTCCCGCTCGGTGAGCGGATCGCCGTCCAGGGCGACCTGCCAGTTGAAGCGGAGCAGTTCGGCGCTGTCGAAGAAGGCGGTGCCGTCGGTGGCGGACCCGGGCGCGGGGCGGACGACCGCGGTCGCGGTGAGCGAGCGGGCCAGCTCCCTGGGCCAGTGCACGGCCACCCCGGCGTCGGCGAGGCGCGCGGCGGCCGGGCCCAGCAGCTCGTACAGCTCGTCCTCGCTGAGGGCGACGGCGTCGGGCATCGCCCGGCTCAGCAGTGCGGCGAGCGGTGGCCAGATCCGGGCGGCGCGGCGCAGCGCGAGCACCGCGTCGATCCGGGCGCGCGGCCCGAACTGCTCGGTGGCGCTCCCCGCCCACAGCTCGCCCGCGTCGGTGACCAGGGTGGGGTCGGCCAGGCTGTGGACCTGGAGCAGCGCGGTGGCGGCCGTCCGCCGGCCGCCCGGCCCACCGTCGTGGCTGTCGTCGGGGCTGCCGCCGGCCATGTCCCCGGTGGCGTCGGCGCTCTGCGCGGTATCGGGGTGGTCGTCCGCTCCCCCGGCGGTGTCGAAGAGTTCAAAGCCGGTCAGGTCGATACGGAGCGAGATCCGCACCCCCGCGTCCATGCCGGCCGCCGCCTCCGCCGCCCAGGCGCGGGCCCGGGGCAGGTGCTGGGGTGCCTGCGCCGCGAAGGGCGCCCCGGCGGCGTGGGCCGCGGCGGGGGTGCGCGGCAGGGTGTCGGCGACCGCGTCCAGGAAGCTCCGGAGCAGGGCCTCGGGCTCCGGCAGATGGAGTGGCCGCCGCCCGGCGACGGGCACCGCGTGGGCCTCGTAGGGCATGGCGGCCGCGATGGCCCGCAGATGCGCGATGTCGTCGGCGTCCAGCGGACCGGCCCGCCAGGCGTCGAGGTCCCCCTCGGCCAGACCCGGCAGCAGCCGGCCGCGGGCGGCGAGGTGCAGGGCGTGCAGGGCGGCCGCCCCCCAGCAGGCCGCGGCGGGGTGGGCGGTGGGATCGTGCCGGGCCGCGACCAGCAGCGGAAGTGCCTCGGCCACGGTGAGCAGGGTCGCCGGGACGGCCCGGCCCCGTACCTCGCCCTCTTCCCGGTGGGCCACGGTGATGGTGTCGCAGGCGACCGGATCCGGCGGAGGGGCGGAGTGGTGGCCCGGACCTGCGGCGGGAGGCGGCGGGGCGTCCGCAGGGCGGGCAGTGGGGCCGTCGGGCGGCGACCAGAAGGCGACCCGGCCCTCCCTGGGCAGGGCGGCCGGCAGGAAGACGGCGGCGCGGGAGAGCGGGGGCACGGACGGGCCCGCCCGGTCCCCGGCCGCCTCGGCGAGCGCCGTGTCACCGCCACCCGGCACCATGTCCGTCCGCCTCCCTCCGTACCGTCGATCCTTCGTCGGTCTCCGACCTTACGGCGAGGGTCTGACAATCGCCCTCGTCACCGGATCGGGCGGAGGAAACCGCTGGCCAGCGGGGGGGGGGGGAGCAGACGGACTCAGGATCAGGCGGGCCGGTGGCGGAGCAGGGCGAGCAGTTCCGCGGTGCGGTGGCGGCGGGCCCAGGCGACCACCGCGAACAGCACCGCGAGGATCACCGGAGTGAGGGCGTTGCGGCCGTCGAAGACGATGAGCTGGGTGGCGAAGGCGCCTGCCATCAGGCCGATCAGCGCCAGCGCGGCCGCACCGGACAGCAGCGGCACGACCAGTCCGATCGCCCCCGCCAGCTCCAGCGCGCCCACGAAGTACATGAACCAGTCGCCGAGGCCGATCTGGTCGAAGGCGGCGGTGGCGGAAGAGTGGCCGACGAGTTTGGGCCCGGCGCTCGGGACCGCCATGAACAGGGCGAGCAGGATCTGGAGGACCCATACGGAGAGATCGGCACGCCGGGAGAGCCCGGTGGTGGTGGCGGGGTGGGCAGTGGTGGGGCTGGCGGGGTGGGTGCGGGACATGGCGGCGGCCTCCTCGGGCGGCGGGTGCTCGCGACACCCAGGGCGATGGGTGCTGTGCGCGGTGTACGGGAGGGTTGACCGGCCCGGTGCACGGAACTCATCGCCCGGCGAACAGGGTCTTCGGACAGGCCGGGAGGGGTACCCGGGCCGTCTGGGAGAAGATGACCATGAGACGTACCGGCAGTGAACCGAGCACCGCGCGCAGTCCGCTGCGTTTCCGGTTGGTGCTGAGCGGCTGGGGTCTGCTGTGGGCGGTCGGCGGCACGGTGGCCTTCGTCCTGCTCGGGCAGACCGGGTGGGCGGTGGCCTGCGGCGTGCTGGCCCTGCTCGCCCTGGTGGACATGGCCGTGGTGGTGGCGCGTATGCGCCAGGGCGCCCAATTCCAGCCCGGCCGGGACATCCCGCCGTACGAGCCGCCGGAGCGGCCCCGTCGCCCCGGCGGTCGCTGAGCCCGGTCCCGTACGGGAATTACCGGGCTCGACTCGGCGTTTGCCAGCCGTCAGCGAGCGGAAGGACCTGAGCGTGCCCGAGACCGACCCGGAGACCCATGTCATCGACTTCCGCGCGGCCGAGCAGCTGCTGGCCGCCCGGGACCCGCGCGGTGCCGTCAAGCTGCTCGACTCGGTGATCGCGGCGCATCCCGAGAACACCGCCGCCCGGCTGCTGCGGGCCCGCGCGTTCTTCGCCGCCGCCCAGTTGCGCCCGGCCGAGCTGGAGTTCGAGCTGGTGCTGGAGCGCGAGCCGGACAACGCGTACGCCCACTTCGCGCTCGCCCGCACCTTCGAGCGCTCCGGCCGCTCCGAGCAGGCCGTACGCCACTTCCGGCTGGCGGCGGCGCTGGATCCCAAGCCCGAGTACCTGCGGGCCGCGCGGTTCCCCGGGCCGCCGCCTGTCGAGGGCGGCGCCGGGGCGGGCGGCTGACCGGCGCCGACGCGGCCCGAGCCGACCGGCTCAGCCGGCGGCGGCGCGCTCGGCGAGCTCCGTCCAGACCTTGCGGACCTGGGGCTCCAGCGCCTCTCGCGGGCCGTCGTTGTCGATGACGATGTCGGCCACCGCGAGGCGCTGCCCGCGGTCGGCCTGGGCGGCCATCCGGGCGCGGGCGTCCTCCTCGGTCATCCCACGCAGCCGTACCAGCCGGTCGAGCTGGGTCTCCGGCCGGGCGTCGACCACGATGACCAGGTCGTAGAGCGGGGCGAGCCCGTTCTCGGCCAGCAGTGGCACATCGTTGACGACGACCGCGCCGGGGCCCGCCGCGGCCTCCAGTTCGGCGGTCCGGTCGCGTACCAGCGGGTGCACGATGGCGTTGAGCGCGGCCAGCCGGTCGGCGTCGGCGAACACGACGGCGCCGAGCCTGGGCCGGTCGAGCGCGCCCTCTTCGGTGAGCACCTCCGGCCCGAACTCGGCCACGACGGCGGCCAGTCCGGGGGTGCCGGGCTCCACGACCTCCCGGGCGATCAGGTCGGCGTCCACCAGGACCGCTCCGTACGAGACGAGCAGCCGTGACACCTCGCTCTTGCCGGCGCCGATACCGCCGGTCAGTCCCACCTTCAGCATGGCCGGAAGCCTAGTCCGGTCCCCGGGCAGCCGCTGAACCGGCCCCGGCCCGGGAAGGCTTTCAGAGGTCGCCCTCGCGCTCGGCGAGGAACCGCTCGAACTCGCGGCCCAGTTCGTCCGCGGAGGGCAGGTCCACCGGCTCGGCGACCAGGTTGCCCCGGGACTCGGCGCCGGCGACCGCGTCGTACTGGTGCTCCAGTCCGCGGACCAGCGCGACCAGTTCCTCGTCGCCCTCGCCGATCTGGCGCTCGATCTCGGTCTGGGTGCGCTGGGCCTCGGTGCGCAGGGTGTGGGCCACCCCGGGCAGCACCAGTCCGGTGGCGGCGGTGACGGCCTCGATGGCGGTGAGGGCGGCGTCCGGGTAGGAGGAGCGGGCCACATAGTGCGGTACGTGCGCGGCGACCCCGAGGACGTCGTGCCCGGCCTCCATCAGCCGGTACTCCACCAGCGCCTCGGCGCTGCCCGGGACCTGCGCCTCGTCGAAGGGGCTGCGGTGGCCGGGGACGAGGTCGACGCGGTTGCCGTGCGGGGTCAGCCCGACCGGGCGGGTGTGCGGGACGCCCATCGGGATGCCGTGGAAGTTGACCGAGAGGCGCACCCCGAGCCGCTCCACGACCTGCCGTACGGCGACGGCGAACCGCTCCCACTCCACGTCCGGCTCGGGGCCGGACAGCAGCAGGAAGGGCGCCCCGGTGGCGTCCTGCACCAGCCGGAGCTCGATCGCGGGTGTCTCGTACGCCGTCCAGCGGTCGCGGCGGAAGGTGAGCAGCGGGCGGCGCGCCCGGTAGTCCACGAGCCGGTCGTGGTCGAAGCGGGCCACCACCTGGTGGGGCAGCGCGTCCAGCAGGGTGTCGACGATCTGCTCGCCGGTCTCCCCCGCGTCGATGTAACCGTCGAAGTGGTAGAGCATGACCAGACCTGCCGACTCCTGGGCCAGCGCCATGTCGACGGCGGCCAGCCCCTTCGGCTCCCATGCGTACAAGTCCTGCGGATCCAGCACGATGACCACTCCTCCTCGTGTCGTCAGAGACAACACCGCCCCGCCGCGCGGGCATTCCCGAACCAGCCGTCCTCATACCGCCGGAGTGATCGCCGGTCCGTGGTGCGCCGGGCCCGTAACGGGCCGAGGCCCGCTCCCCCTGTCGGGGAGCGGGCCTCGGTCGCGGTCGACCGCGGGTCGGTCAGAGCGTCAGCTCTGGCCGCCGGCCAGCTTCTCGCGGAGCGCGGCGAGCGCCTCGTCCGACGCCAGGGCGCCGGAGTTGTCGTCCGACTCCGAGGAGTACGAACCGCCACCGCCACCGGAGGGCGCGGCGGCCGGAGCGGCGCTGCCACCCTCGGCAGCGGCGGCCTCGTCGGCCTCGCGGCTCTTGATGACCTGGGCCTGGTGCTGCTCGAAGCGCTGCTGCGCCTCGGCGTACTGGGTCTCCCAGGCCTCGCGCTGGGTCTCGTAGCCCTCGAGCCAGTCGTTGGTCTCGGGGTCGAAGCCCTCGGGGTAGATGTAGTTGCCCTGGTCGTCGTAGGACGCGGCCATGCCGTACAGGGTCGGGTCGAACTCGACCGAGGCCGGGTCGGCACCGAAGGACTCGTTCGCCTGCTTGAGGGAGAGCGAGATCCGGCGGCGCTCCAGGTCGATGTCGATGACCTTGACGAAGATCTCGTCGTTGACCTGGACGACCTGCTCCGGAATCTCCACGTGGCGCTCGGCCAGCTCGGAGATGTGGACCAGGCCCTCGATGCCCTCGTCCACGCGGACGAACGCACCGAACGGAACCAGCTTGGTGACCTTACCCGGGACGACCTGACCGATCTGGTGGGTCCGGGCGAACTGCTGCCACGGGTCCTCCTGGGTCGCCTTCAGCGACAGGGAGACACGCTCGCGGTCCATGTCCACGTCGAGAACCTCGACGGTGACCTCCTGGCCGACCTCGACGACCTCGGACGGGTGGTCGATGTGCTTCCAGGACAGCTCGGAGACGTGCACCAGGCCGTCGACGCCGCCCAGGTCCACGAACGCACCGAAGTTGACGATCGAGGAGACGACGCCGGAGCGGACCTGGCCCTTCTGCAGGGTGGTGAGGAACGTCTGGCGGACCTCGGACTGGGTCTGCTCCAGCCAGGCACGGCGGGACAGGACCACGTTGTTGCGGTTCTTGTCCAGCTCGATGATCTTCGCCTCGAGCTCCTTGCCGACGTACGGCTGGAGGTCGCGAACGCGGCGCATCTCGACCAGGGAGGCCGGGAGGAAGCCGCGGAGGCCGATGTCGAGGATGAGACCACCCTTGACGACCTCGATGACGGTACCGGTGACGATGCCGTCCTCTTCCTTGATCTTCTCGATGGTGCCCCAGGCGCGCTCGTACTGGGCGCGCTTCTTCGAGAGGAT
This sequence comes from Streptomyces lichenis, assembly GCF_023218175.1. GTDB lineage: Bacteria > Actinomycetota > Actinomycetes > Streptomycetales > Streptomycetaceae > Streptomyces > Streptomyces lichenis. The sequence continues at coordinate 171,773 of NZ_JALPTH010000015.1, forward strand.
CAGGCGGCCTTCCTTGTCCTCCTTCTGGAGGACCAGGGCCTCGATCTCGTCGCCGACCTTGACGACCTCGTTCGGGTCGACGTCGTGCTTGATCGAGAGCTCGCGGCTCGGGATGACACCTTCGGTCTTGTAACCGATGTCGAGCAGGACCTCGTCCCGGTCGACCTTCACGATGACGCCGTCGACGATGTCGCCGTCGTTGAAGTACTTGATCGTCTCGTCGATCGCGGCGAGGAAGGCTTCCTCGTTACCGATGTCGTTGACCGCAACCTGCGGGGTGGTGGCGGTGGTCTCGGTGCTGCTCGTCATGTGGGAAAGGGCTCCGGTACGGACATTGAAGTCGTAGGTACTGCTACGCCGAGAGCCCGTATCGCGCCTGTAGAAGCCGGACAGCCTGGGAAGCGCCCGCCCCGAACAGGGTGGCGCCTCGACAACCGAGGGGACATACAACAGATGCGAGCGCGGCCTGCTCCGTCTGAGGCGCGCAGGCCCGCAGCGCAACCTTTAGCATACGGGGGCGACCGGACAGGGTCAATGCGCGAAGGCGCACACCCGGGGCAGAAAGGCGCATAACCGGCACTTTTGCCGCCCGCCGGTTCCACCGCCGCCCGATCGGCCCCGTTATTCGGCCCCGTTTCCGGTCCTACGCTGGCCGTACACCGTACCGATGATCGTACGGACGACCGCGGTACGGCGCGCGCCCCATGACTCCACGACTGACTCCACGACGGACGGACGGCATGCTCGAACGAGACCGGATCGAAGAGGACGGGACGACGCTGGAAGGGTACGAGCCGCAGGCCACCCGGCGCCAGGCCGCGGACGGGGAGAGCAGCCGGGCCAACCGCGGCTGGTGGGACCGGAACGCGGACGAGTACCAGAGCGAGCACGGCTCCTTCCTCGGCGACGACCGGTTCGTCTGGGGCCCGGAGGGACTGGACGAGGCGGAGGCCGGGCTGCTCGGCGAGGTCGCCGGGCGGGACGTGCTGGAGATCGGCGCCGGCGCCGCCCAGTGCTCCCGCTGGCTGGCCGCGCGCGGCGCCCGCCCGGTCGCCCTCGACCTCTCGCACCGCCAGCTCCAGCACGCGCTGCGCATCGACGGCGGCCCGGGCAAGGGGGTGCCCCTGGTGGAGGCGGACGCCGCGGCGCTGCCGTTCCGGGACGGCTCCTTCGACCTGGCGTGCTCGGCGTACGGGGCGATGCCCTTCGTCGCCGACCCGGTGCGGGTCTTCCGGGAGGTGCGCCGGGTGCTGCGGCCCGGCGGGCGGTGGGTGTTCTCGGTGACCCACCCGTTCCGCTGGGCGTTTCCCGACGAGCCCGGGCCCGAGGGGCTGTCGGTGGCCGCCTCCTACTTCGACCGCACCCCTTATGTGGAGCAGGACGAGGAGGGCCGGGCGGTCTACGTCGAGCACCACCGCACCATGGGCGACCGGGTGCGCGATGTGGTGGCCGGCGGCTTCCGGCTGGTGGACCTGGTGGAGCCGGAGTGGCCCGCCTGGAACAGCCAGGAGTGGGGCGCCTGGTCCCCGCTGCGGGGGAACCTGATCCCCGGCACGGCGATCTACGTCTGCGAGCGGGCGGGCTGATGGGCGACGGCGAGGACGCCGGCGGCAAGGGTGCCGGTGACGGGGTGACCGTACGGCTGGCGGAGTTGCGGCCGGAGGCGCTGGGGTTGCCGGTGCGCGGGGCGCTGCCCGCGCTGGCGGCGGGCCTGGCGGAGCACGGGGCGGCGGTGCTGTGCGCGCCGCCGGGCACCGGCAAGACCACCCTGGTGCCGCTGGCGCTGGCCGCCGACGGGGCGCGGGTGCTGGTGGCGGAGCCTCGGCGGCTGGCGGTGCGGGCGGCGGCCCGGCGGATGGCCTGGCTGCTGGGCGAGCGGGTCGGCGGCCGGGTGGGGTTCACGGTCCGCGGGGAGCGGGTGGTGTCCCGGGAGACGGTGGTGGAGGTGGTGACCACCGGGGTGCTGCTCCAGCGGCTCCAGCGCGACCAGGAGCTGCCGGGGGTGGGCACGGTGGTGCTGGACGAGTGCCATGAGCGGCATCTGGACGCGGACACCGCGGCCGCGTTCCTGGTGGATGTGCGGGAGGCGCTGCGGCCGGAGCTGCGGCTGGTGGCGGCCTCGGCGACCACGGACGCGGAGGCCTGGGCGCGGCTGCTGGGCGGCGCGCCGGTGGTGGAGTCGGCGGATCCGGGCCATCCGGTCGAGGTGCGCTGGGTGCCACCGCCGGGAGCGGTGCGGCCGGCCCGGGGCACCTGGGTGGATCCGGCGCTGCTGGCGCATGTGGCGGCGGTGGTGCGGCGGGCGCTGGCCGAGTGCGCCGGGGACGTGCTCTGCTTCCTCCCCGGTACGGGGGAGATCGCCCGGGTGGCCGGGCTGCTGGCGGAGGCCGGGGCGGAGGTGCTCCAGGTGCACGGCCGGGCCCCGGCGGCGGTGCAGGAGGCGGTGCTCTCCCCCGGCGTACGGCGGCGGGTGGTGCTGGCGACCTCGGTGGCCGAGTCCTCCCTGACGGTGCCCGGGGTGCGGGTGGTGGTGGACTCGGGGCTGGCCCGCGAGCCCCGGGTGGACCACGCCCGGGGGCTGGGTTCGCTGACGACGGTACGGGCCTCCCAGGCGGCCGCCCGGCAGCGCGCGGGCCGCGCCGGGCGGGAGGCGCCGGGGGTGGTGTACCGCTGCTGGGCCGAGGCGGAGGACGCCACCCGGCAGCGCTTCCCGTCACCGGAGATCCAGGTGGCCGATCTGGCCGGGTTCGCGTTGCGGGCGGCGGCCTGGGGCGATCCGGAGGCCAAGGCGCTGGCGCTGCCGGATCCCCCGCCGGCCGGGGCGATGGCGGCGGCCCGTTCGGTGCTGGCGGCGGTCGGCGCGGTGGACGGTGCCGGCCGGGTGGTGGAGCGCGGCGAGCGGCTGGTCCGGCTGGGGCTGCACCCCCGGCTGGGCCGGGCGCTGCTGGACGGCGCGGAGCGGGTGGGCGCGCGGCGGGCCGCCGAGGTGGTGGCGCTGCTGAGCGAGGAGCCGCCGCGGGCCTACGGCGACGATCTGGCCGCGGTCTGGCGGGCCGCGCGGTACGGCGGCGACGGCTACGCGGCGCGCTGGCGGGAGGAGGCCCGGCGGCTGGAGCGGCAGCTTCCGGGGCAGGGTGCCGGGCGCGGTCCGGGAAACAGCTCGGGAAACGGCCTGGGAAACCGGTCGGGAAACGGTTTGGGACACCGGTTGGGAAACGGCTCGGGAAACCGGTCGGGAGACGGGTGGGGAGACGGGCCGGGAAACGGCCGGTCGGGAAACGGCTCGGAGAACCGGTCGGGAGACGGGTGGGGAAACGGTCGGGGAGACGGGCCGGGCTCGTCGGCGAGCGGGAGGGGCGAGGACGCGGTGGTGGGGCTGGTGACCGCGCTGGCGTTTCCCGAGCGGGTGGCGCGGGCCCGCGGCGGTGACGCGTATCTGATGGCGTCCGGGACCGGGGCGCGGCTGGCGGAGGGCTCCCGGCTGGGGGTGGCCGAGTGGCTGGCGGTGGCGGTGGCCGACCGCCCCGCACACTCGGCCTCGGCCCGGGTGCGGTTGGCGGCCGTGGTGGACGAGGAGACCGCGCGGGAGGCCGCCGGGCATCTGCTGTCGGCGGGTGAGGAGGTGCGGTGGGAGGACGGCGAGGTGGTGGCCCGGTCGGTGGAGCGGCTGGGCGCCGTGGAGACCGCCGCGCGCCCGCTGCGCGACCCGGACCCCGTCCTCGTACGAGCGGCGCTGCTGGAGGGTCTGCGGCGGGAGGGGCTGGGGCTGCTGCGCTGGTCCCGGGAGGCGGAGGGGCTGCGCGAGCGGGTGGCGTTTCTGCACCGGGTGCGGGGCGGGGGCTGGCCGGAGGTGTCGGACGCGGCGTTGCTGGAGCGTGCCGGGGAGTGGCTGGAGCCCGAGCTGTCGCGGGCGCGGCGGCGGGCGGACCTGGCGCGACTGGACGCGGGGCAGGCGTTGAACCGGCTGCTGCCCTGGTCCTCCGGGGAGGCGGCCCGGCTGGACGAGCTGGCTCCGGAGCGGCTGACGGTGCCAAGCGGTTCGCGGGTGCGGCTGGCGTACGGCGGTGAGCAGCCGGTGCTGGCGGTGAAGCTCCAGGAGCTGTTCGGGTGGGCCGAGACGCCGACGGTGGCGGGGGTGCCGGTGCTGGTGCACCTGCTGTCGCCGGCCGGGCGGCCCACGGCGGTCACCGCTGACCTGGCCTCGTTCTGGCGGGAGGGGTACCGGGCGGTCCGATCCGATCTGCGCGGCCGCTACCCCAGGCATCCGTGGCCCGAGGACCCGTCGACCGCGGAGCCCACCCGGCACACCACGGCACGCCGCCGCCCCTGACCCGCGCGGGGCGGGATCAGGGGCGGGCTGCTCACGGTGGGCCCGGGATCGGGCTCAGCCGACCTTGAGCTCCAGGGTGAGGGTGGCGCCGCCCTCGGCGGTGAGCCGGAGCCGGAAGGTGCCGCTCTCGCCGTCCGCCCGGAGCGCGGGCAGGGTGAGGGTGCCGTCCTTGCCGGTCTTCAGCCCGGTGAGGGTACGGATCGGCTTCCCGGCCGCGTCGGTGAAGTACGGCCCCTTGGCGGCCGCCTCACCGCCCTCGGCCCCCTCGGTGGCGTCCCCGGCTCCCCCGGCCTCGGTGGCCTCGGCGGCGGTGAGCACGGCGGCGGTCAGCGGGACCCCGCCCAGGGCGGTGCCCCGGTGGGTGGCCTTCACGGTGACCGGGGTGGTGAACTCGCCCTCGGGCTTGGCGGTCAGCTCACCCTCGCCGGTGCGCACCAGGGCGTCGGCCTTGCGGGCGGTGACGGTGGCCTGGCGGTCCAGGGCCGGGACCTGGCGGCCGACCACGGTGGCCCGCACGGTGAACTTCCCGTCCTTGTCGCCCGCCTGGAGCTGCGGCGCGGTGGCGGTGCCGTTGGCGCCGGTGAGCACGGTGGCCTTGGACGTGCCGTCCGGGAAGACGCTGTCGGTGCTGCCGACGATGGTGAAGCGCACGCTGACCCGGGCCACCGGCTTGCCCTGGGCGTCCACCGCGGTGGCGGCGGGCCGCACCTCGAACCGGGTGCCCGCCGTCGCGGTGAGGGTCCCCGCGGTGGCGTCCTTGAGGCGGCTGACCCGCTCGGCCGGATTCGGCACCGGGCGCGGGGTCGGCGGCTTGGTGGCCGGCGGGGTGGGGCCGGGGGGCGTCGGCGGCTCGGGCTTGGGGTCCGGCTTGGGCTTCGGCGGGACCGTCGGGGCCGGAGTGGGCGGAGCCGGCGGCTTGGTCTGCGAACCGGGCTTCTGCGGGACCGTCGGGGTGGACGGGGACGGGGTGGGCGTGGGGCGGACCGGGATGACGACGGGGCTGCTGCCCGTACCGGAGCCCGTCCCCGTACCCGTACCGGAGCGCTCGTCGCTGCGGTCCACGGGCAGCACGCCGGTGCCGTCGGGGACCTGGTGGCTGCCGTCGCGGTAGAACCCGAACCAGGTCAGGACGGTGCTGAGGTACTCGGTGGAGCGGTTGTAGCTGAGGATCGCCTTGTCCAGATCCCGCTTGAGCGCGAGGTCCCGGTCGTTGGCGCACAGATACAGTCCGGCGGCGCGGGCGGCGTCGTAGATGTTGTTGGGGTCCTTGCGGCCGTCGCCATTGCCGTCGCGGCCCCAGGTCTCCCAGGTGGACGGGATGAACTGCATCGGGCCGACGGCGCGGTCGTGCACCGCGTCCTCGTCGTAGGCGCCCTTGTCGGTGTCGGTGATCCGGGCGAAGCCGACGCCGTTGAGGGCGGGGCCGAGGATCGGGGTGAGCGTGGTGCCGTCGGCGCCGACCTGGCCGCCGCGCGCCTGGCCGGACTCCACCTTGCCGATGCCGGCGAGGAGTTGCCAGGGCAGGTTGCAACCGGGGTCGGTGCTCTTCAGGTACTCCTCGGCCTGGCGGTAGGCGGCCAGCACGGTCGCCGGGATGCCCGCCTCGGCCGGTCCGGTGACCACGGGCGTGCCGACGGGCGGCACCGGAGTGCCGGGCTTGACCGGGGTGTCGAGCGGCGGCAGGTCCGTGAAGTACGGGGAGTCGCCGGTGGCCGAGCCGCCGTGGGCGTCGCCGGACGGTGCCGAGGCCCCGGCGCCGGTGGGCGGCTGCTCGGTCGCCCCGCCGACCAGCGGGGTGACGCCCGGCGCCTGCGAGGCGGAGAGCGCGGCCACCGCGGCCGCCGCCACCGCTGTGCTGGTGGCCCCCTTGCGCAGTCGTCGGCCGATGTGTCCTGCCATACGTCCGGTCCCTCCCCAGTGACGATCCCTGCGCCTCAGACGGCTCTGGTGACCCAGCGGTTCCACTGCCCCGAGCACGTCGACCCAGGGGACCCTATGTCAACTCGCCACCCCGGCACAGCGCTGCTCGGCCGCCTTTCACGCTTTCACCACCGGGGCGATGCCTTCGGGCCGCCGTCAAGCCGCCCGGGAGCCGCCGGAACGTCCGGAAAGCGGCGGAACGCCCCGCTCCGGTACGGCCGCTGGCGGGCGGTCCCGGTCGGTGGCGGGACGGTGCCCGGCCGGCCGGGTCGGGCGCGGCCTCGCGCATACTGGGCGCCGACGATCACCGCCGCGCCACCGGGACGATGACCGCGCCCCGGTGCGGGGGCCGGACCCGCCGCGTACACCGGCCGGACGGGCCCGGCCCGTGCGGCCCGGAACTGCGAGGCCTGGAACTCCGCGGCCTGGAATTCGGGGGGACTGCCATGCCGTTCACGTTGAGCCATGCCGCCGCGGCGCTGCCGGGGCTGCGCCGCACCGGGGAGGCGCGCGGCCCGTTGGTCGCCTCGGCGCTGGTGATGGGCACGTTCGCCCCGGACACGGTGTACTTCGCGGCCTCGGTGACCCCGGACGCGATGTTCCTCGGCGAGGTCACCCACGGCTGGGCGGGGGTGTTCACCGTCGATGTCCTCATCACGGCCGCGCTGGTGGGGGTGTGGCTGCTGGTACGGGAGCCCCTGCTCGCCCTGCTTCCGGCCCGGGTGCGGGGGCCCGTGCACGGCCTGGTCCGTGGGCGGCCCTGGCGGGAGCGCCATCCGGCGGCGCTGGCCTGCTGGTTCTACGCGTCGGCGGTCATCGGGGCGACCACCCATGTGGGCTGGGACCTGTTCACCCATCCCGGCCGCTGGGGCACCCGGGTACTGCCCGTCCTGGACGAGCGGGTGGCGGGCTTCCCGCTGTACACCTACGCCCAGTACGGCAGTTCGGCGGTGGCGCTGGTCCTGCTGGGCTGGTTCCTGGCCCGGGCGCTGCGCCGCCCGCCGTCCGGTCCCCCGCCGCTGCCGGGGCTGGACCGGCGTGAACGGTTGCTGGGGGTGGGGCTGCTGGCCGGCTGCGCGGTGGCGGGGACGGTCCACCGGTGCCTGCGCTGGTACGCGTACGAGGGCGGCCGGATCGAGACCCCGCTGGACGTCGTGCCCACCGCCTGCTTCGGCGCGGGCGCGGGGCTGGCGGTGGGGGTGGTGCTGTACGGGACGCTGATGCGGCTGCGCGGCGGGCGCCGGCTGGACGCGCCCTAGTCCGGCCCCCTCAGCCGGCCGAGGGCACCGGGGTGGCCTCGGTTCCGGCCAGGGTGCGGGTCAGGACGAGGGTGGTGGTGCCGTCGTCCTCGGCGATGTCCCGGACGTGGACGAAGCCGAGCCGGCCGAGCAGGGTGACCGAGGCGGTGTTGGCCTCGGCCACGGTGGCGTGCACCTCGCCCAGCCGCAGGGTGCCGAAACCGTAGCCGATGATCGTCTCGGCGAGCTCCCGGCCAAGGCCGGCGCCCCAGACGTCGGGGGCGAGGGCGTAGATGATCTCGTGGCCCCGCACCTCGTCGGTCCGCTTGATCTCGGCGTGGCCGACATAGCGGCCGCCGAGCCGGACGGCCCACACATCGAACAGGCCCCGGTCGTAGACGCCGAAGACCCGCCAGAACAGCGCGCGGTCCTCGGCCTCCGGGGAGGGGCCGTCGCCCATCCACCGGGAGACCCGCTCGTCCTGGAACAGGGCGACGAAGTCCTCCTCGTCGCCCGGGACATAGGGCTCCAGGGTCAGGCGCGCGGAGTGCAGGGCGGGGGTGGTCACAGGCGGCGACGGTAGTGCGGGCCCCCGGCCGGGGCAACGGGGTTTCCCGGGGCGTTGCCCGCCCCGGTCCGGAAGTTTCCCGCGTCCGGCGGGTGCTCGCGGGGCGGCGGGTGCTTCCGGGCGGCGGTGTCAGACCCGGCTGGGAGACTGCGGCCATGTCACTCGCCGATCTCACCCTCGCCCGCTGGCGGTCCTTCGACGCCTCCGCCGCGCACCGTCTGGCCCGGGAGGCCGCCGACCTGGTGGACGGCCGGGTCGTCGCCGTCGAGACCGTGGAGCAGCTGGGCGGTCCGCTGCACCGGGTGTGCGTCGAACGGGGCGGGCGGCGGTTCGCGCTGGTGCCCGGTGGGCCGGTGTCGCTGGGATTCGACCCGGACCGCTGGACGTCCGCCCCCGGGCAGGAAGCGGACTACGCGCGGAGTGCGGAGCAGGGGTACGGCCGTGGGCCCGATCTGCGGGCCCATCTGGCGCTGGAGCTCAGCCCGGCCCGTACGGCGGTGCTGCCGGCGGTGCTGATGGCGGTGGAGGACGAGGGCGTCGAGGACCGGGTCGCCGACTCGCTCGCCGAGCTGCCGGGCGCCCTCGCGGTGGAGGGGCTGCGGCTGCCGAGCGCCGACGAGTGGGAGCACGGCTGCGGGGCGGGGGCGGGCACGCTGTTCCGGTGGGGCGACGACTGCCCGCTGGACCGCGACCCCTGTGGCGACCCCTCCGGCCCGCACCAGGGGCTGAACGCCTTCGGGCTGCGGATCGCCTATGACACCTACCGCGCCGAGCTGAGCACCGATCCCGGCTCCGTCCACGGCGGTGACGGGGGCGAGTCGGTGTGCGGCGGCTACGGCGCCCTGCTGGGCTGGTTGCCGCTGGCCACCGCCCATCGCAACGCCGCGATGGCGGAGTTCGTCCGCGGTCCGGAGGGGGAGGACGTCGGGGACGGCCTCTCCCTCCGGCCGGTGCTGGACCTCTGAGCCGACCGGGGCGCTACCGGTGCGGCCCCACGGTGCGGCCCTGACGGCACTGCCCGCCGATGCGGCCCCGTCGGGCCCGTCGGTGCGGCCCCGTCAGTGCGCGGCGGACTCCCAGTCCGGGCCGACGCCGACCGAGACGTCCAGCGGGGCGCGCAGATGGACCGCGCCGGACATCTCGCGGCGGACGATCTCCTCGACCCGCTCCCGCTCGCCGGCGGCCAGCTCCAGCACGATCTCGTCGTGGACCTGGAGCAGCATCCGGGAGGTGAGTCCGGCCTCGGTGAGCGCCCGGTCGACGCGGAGCATGGCGACCTTGACGATGTCGGCGGCGGTGCCCTGGATGGGGGCGTTGAGCGCCATCCGCTCGGCGGCCTCGCGGCGCTGGCGGTTGTCGCTGTTGAGGTCCGGGAGGTAGCGGCGGCGGCCGAGCATGGTCTCGGTGTACCCGGTGGCGCGGGCCTCCTCGACGACCCGGTGCAGATAGTCGCGGACGCCGCCGAACCGCTCGAAGTAGGTGTCCATCAGGGCGCGGGCCTCGCCCGCCTCGATGGACAGCTGCTGGGAGAGGCCGAAGGCGGAGAGCCCGTACGCCAGGCCGTAGGACATGGCCTTGATCTTGCGGCGCATCTCGGCGTCGACCGCCGAGCCGGGCACCGAGAAGACCTGGGAGGCGACCGTGGTGTGCAGGTCCTCGCCGGAGGTGAACGCCTCGATCAGGCCCTCGTCCTCGGAGAGGTGGGCCATCACCCGCAGCTCGATCTGGCTGTAGTCGGCCGTCATCAGGGCCTCGTACCCCTCGCCGACGACGAAGCCGTGCCGGATGGCGCGGCCCTCGTCGGTGCGGACCGGGACGTTCTGCAGGTTGGGGTCGGTGGAGGAGAGCCGGCCGGTGGCGGCGACGGTCTGGCTGAAGGTGGTGTGGATGCGCCCGTCGGCGGCGATCGTCTTGATCAGCCCCTCGACGGTGGAGCGCAGCCGGGCCTGCTCGCGGTGGCGGAGCATGATGACCGGCAGCTCGTGCTCGGTCTGGGCGGCCAGCCAGGCCAGCGCGTCGGCGTCGGTGGTGTAGCCGGTCTTGGTCTTCTTGGTCTTGGGGAGGTTCAGCTCGCCGAAGAGGACCTCCTGGAGCTGCTTGGGCGAGCCGAGGTTGAACTCGTGGCCCACCGAGGCGTGCGCCTCCTTCACGGCCTGCTGCACCGCGCCGGCGAACTGCTGCTCCATGGCCTCCAGATGGGCCCGGTCGGCGCGGATGCCGTGCCGCTCCATCCGGGCCAGCAGCAGTGAGGTGGGCAGCTCCACGTCGTGCAGCAGCTCGGTGGCGCCGACCTCGGTGAGCCGGCCGCCGAAGGCCTCGCCGAGGTCGAGGACCGCGCGGGCCTGGGACATCAGGGCGTCCGCCTCGGCCTGCTCGTCCTCGGTGCCGAAGGCGAGCTGGCCGTCGGCGGCGGCCGGGGCGAGCTCGCGGTGCAGGTACTCCACGGACAGGGCGTCCAGGGCGAAGGAGCGGCGGCCCGGCTTGACCAGGTAGGCGGCGAGCGCGGTGTCCATGGTGATGCCCTGGATGTCCCAGCCGTGCTCGGGGAAGACCCGCAGCGCGTCCTTGGCGTTGTGCAGCACCTTGGGGCGGGCCGGGTCGGCGAGCCAGCCGGCGAAGGCCCGCTCGTCGGCCTCGTCGAGCTGGGTGGTGTCGAACCAGGCGGCCTCGCCGCCGGCCGCGGCGAGCGCGACCTCGCTGACGCTGCCGCTGCCCAGGGCCCAGGCGGCGACGGTGGCCATGCCGAGCGGCTGGTCGCCGTACCGCTCCAGCCAGGACGCGAGCTCCCCGGAGTGCAGCACCGCGCCGTCCAGCTCGATCCCGGCGGCCGGGGCCGGGGCCTCCTCGGCCTCGGCGCCCGGGTCCACGGCGAGCAGCCGGTCCCGCAGGCTGGGGTTGCGGATCTCCAGGACCTCCAGGAAGCCCTTGAGGGCCGTCCGGTCGTAGGCGGCCCGCTCCAGGTCGGCGACGGCCTTGGGCAGCTCGACGTCCCGGACCAGCTCGGTGAGGTGGCGGTTCATCTTCACCGACTCCAGGTGGTCGCGCAGGGCCTGGCCGACCTTGCCCTTGACCTCGTCGGCCCGCTCCACCAGCTCGGCGAAGGTGCCGAACTGGTTGATCCACTTGGTGGCGGTCTTCTCGCCGACGCCGGGGATGCCGGGGAGGTTGTCCGACGGGTCGCCGCGCAGGGCGGCGAAGTCCGGGTACTGGGCCGGGGTGAGTCCGTACTTCTCCTGCACCTTCTGCGGGGTGAACCGGGTCAGCTCGGAGACGCCCTTGGTCGGGTAGAGCACGGTGACGTGGTCGGAGACCAGCTGGAAGGAGTCCCGGTCGCCGGTGACGATCAGCACCTCGAACCCGGCCGCCTCGGCCTGGGTGGCGAGGGTGGCGATGATGTCGTCGGCCTCGAACCCGTCCACGGCGAAGCGGACCGCGTTCATCGTGTCCAGGAGCTCGCCGATCAGCTCGACCTGGCCCTTGAACTCGTCGGGGGTGGAGGAGCGGTTCGCCTTGTACTCGGGGAAGTCCGCCGAGCGCCAGGTCTTGCGGGAGACGTCGAACGCCACCGCGAAGTGCGTGGGCGCCTCGTCACGCAGGGTGTTGGCCAGCATCGAGGCGAAGCCGTAGATGGCGTTGGTCGTCTGCCCGCTCGCGGTGGTGAAGTTCTCCGCGGGCAGCGCGAAGAACGCCCGGTACGCCAGCGAGTGCCCGTCCATGAGGAGCAGGCGCGGGCGGGCGTCCCCGGTCTTCTTCGACGGGTCGTCGGTCTTCTTCGATGCTTTCTCTGCCACGGATCCGATCCTGCCACGGACCACTGACAATCCCGACCGAGGCGCCTCGCCGGCCCCCGCCGGAGGGCTCCGGGAGAGGCGTTGTCGGTGGCGCGTGACACTATCGAAGACAGCGGTGGAAGGCAGCGGGCAAGCAGCGCGCAGCCACCGCGCACACCGAGCTCAAGGGGGAGCGCGATGGCCAGCAAGCCGCCCGCCGGGGATCCGGTCCAGGACGCCCCGGAGGTCAGCGGGCCCCGGCACTCCGCGGCCGGGCTGCCCGCCGTCGGCCACACCCTGCGGATGTCCCGGCAGCAGATGGGGCTGGCCCGCACCGCCCGCACCCTGCTCAAGGTCAACCAGAAGGACGGCTTCGACTGCCCCGGCTGCGCCTGGCCCGAGGGCGAGGACCGCCATGTCGCGGAGTTCTGCGAGAACGGGGCGAAGGCCGTCGCCGAGGAGGCCACCCTGCGCCAGGTGACCCCGGAGTTCTTCGCCGCGCACCCGCTGGCCGACCTGGCCGGGCGCAGCGGGTACTGGCTGGGCCAGCAGGGCCGGATCACCGAGCCGGTGTACGCGGCCGAGGGCGCCGACCGGTACGAGCCGGTGAGCTGGGAGCGGGCCTTCGCGATCATCGCCGAGGAGCTGACCGCCCTCCGCTCCCCCGACGAGGCCGTCTTCTACACCTCCGGCCGCACCAGCAACGAGGCCGCGTTCCTGCTCCAGCTCCTCGCCCGCGAGTTCGGCACCAACAACCTGCCCGACTGCTCCAACATGTGCCATGAGTCCTCCGGCTCGGCGCTGACCGAGACCATCGGCGTCGGCAAGGGCAGCGTCTCCCTGGAGGACCTGCACCAAGCCGACCTGATCATCGTCGCCGGACAGAACCCGGGCACCAACCACCCCCGGATGCTCTCCGCGCTGGAGAAGGCCAAGGCGGCCGGGGCGAGGATCATCTCGGTCAACCCGCTGCCCGAAGCCGGGCTGGAGAAGTTCAAGAACCCGCAGACCGCTCGCGGGATGCTCCAGGGCACCTCGCTCACCGACCTGTTCCTCCAGATCCGCATCGGCGGCGACCAGGCCCTCTTCCGCCTGCTCAACAAGCTGGTCATCGAGACCGAGGGCGCGGTGGACGAGGAGTTCGTCGCCGAGCACACCCACGGGTACGAGGAGCTGGCCGCCGCCGCGAAGGCCGCCGACTGGGACGAGACGCTGGCCGCCACCGGGCTCGACCGCGCCTCCATCGAGCAGGCGCTGGCGATGATCCTCGCCTCGGAGCGCACCATCGTGTGCTGGGCGATGGGCCTGACCCAGCACAAGCACGCCGTCGCCACCATCCGCGAGGTGGTCAACCTGCTGCTGCTGCGCGGCGCCATCGGCCGCCCCGGCGCCGGGGTCTGCCCGGTGCGCGGCCACTCCAACGTGCAGGGCGACCGCACCATGGGGATCTTCGAGCGGCCCGCGCCCGCATTCCTGGACGCCCTGGACCGCGAGTTCAAGATCACCAGCCCCCGCCACCACGGTTATGACACCGTGCGCGCCATCCAGGCGCTGCGGGACGGCGAGGCCAAGGTCTTCCTCGCCATGGGCGGCAACTTCGTCGCCGCCTCCCCCGACACCGAGGTCACCGAGGCGGCGATCCGGCGCGCCCGGCTGACCGTGCACGTCTCCACCAAGCTCAACCGCTCGCACGTCGTCACCGGCGCCCGCGCGCTGATCCTGCCCACCCTGGGCCGCACCGACAAGGACGTCCAGGCGGGCGGGAAGCAGTTCGTCACCGTCGAGGACTCCATGGGCCTGGTGCACGCCTCCCGGGGCAATCTGCGCCCGGCCGGGCCGAAGCTGCTCTCGGAGCCAGCCATCGTGGCCCGGCTGGCCCGGGCCGTGCTCGGGGAGGCCTCCGCGACACCGTGGGAGGAGTTCGAGCGGGACTACGGCACGATCCGCGACCGGATCGCCCGGGTGATCCCCGGCTTCGAGGACTTCAACGAGCGGATCGCCCGCCCCGGCGGCTTCGCCCTGCCGCACGCCCCGCGCGACGAGCGCCGCTTCCCCACCCGTACCGGAAAGGCCAACTTCACCGCCGCCCCGGTGGAGTACCCGCAGGTGCCCGAGGGCCGGCTGCTGCTGCAGACGCTGCGCTCGCACGACCAGTACAACACCACGATCTACGGCCTGGACGACCGCTACCGCGGCATCAAGGGCGGCCGCCGGGTCGTCCTGGTCCACCCCGAGGACGCCCGCGCCCTCGGCTTCGCCGACGGGGACCGCGCCGACCTGGTCGGCGAGTGGACCGACGGCACCGAGCGCCGCGCCCCCGGCTTCCGGGTCGTCCACTACCCGACGGCCCGGGGCTGCGCCGCCGCGTACTACCCGGAGACCAACGTCCTGGTGCCGCTGGACTCCACCGCCGACGTCAGCAACACCCCCGCCAGCAAGTCCGTCATCGTCCGTCTGGAACAATCGGCTCCCGCCTAAGCGTTCGCTCAGGCGGGAGCGGCCGAAGACGACCGCACACGATCCGTACGACGACGAACGGAGCCGGGCCCATGGGCGAGCAGACACAGGTGGCATCCCCCCACTCCTCCTCTTCCCCCTCTTCCTCCTCCTCGCCGCTGTTCCCGCAAGCGGTGCTGGACGAGTACGCCGCCCTCGGCGTCGACCTGGCCGCGCTGTTCTCGGCGGGCGACCTCGGCACCCGGATGGGCGTGGAGATCCTGGAGGCCTCCGCCGAGCGCGTGGTCGGCACCATGCCCGTCAAGGGCAACACCCAGCCGTACGGGCTGCTGCACGGCGGCGCCTCCGCGGTCCTGGCCGAGACCCTGGGCTCGGTCGGCTCCATGCTGCACGGCGGCCCCGCCAAGATCGCCGTCGGCGTGGACCTCAACTGCACCCACCACCGGGGCGCCCGCGACGGCCTGGTCACCGGCACCGCCACGCCCGTCCACCGCGGCCGCTCCACCGCCACGTACGAGATCGTCATCACCGACGAGCAGGACCGCCGGGTCTGCACCGCCCGGCTGACCTGCCTGCTGCGCGACCTGGCCCCCAAGGATGCCGCCCACGTCCCGGTCACCGGCCCCGCCGCCGCCAGCTGACGGGTCCCCCGTAGCGGGTTCGCCGGGGGCGGCCGGGCCCGGCGGGCGTCCCGCTTCGGGCGGCCCTTGGCCGGAAGGTACGCCGAGCCCGGCCCGGATCGCGGCACAGCCGGGGGCTTCGGGCACGGGTCAGCGCACGCTGGTGCGCCGCCCGGCCCGCCAGGGCCCCGGGTACGGGCGGAGCCCCTGGGCACGGCAGGCGCTCGCGGACATGGCAGGGCCATCCGCACGGCTCCCGCGTACGCCGGTGCGCCGCCTGGCGCGCCAGGGCCCCGGGTACGGGCGGAGCCCCTGGGCACGGCAGGCGCTCGCGGACATGGCAGGGCCCCGGGCCCATCAGGACCCCGGGTACGAACGGAGTTACCGGCACCATCAGGGCCGGACAGCGGTACGACCAGGGGCCCGGGCACGGCCCCACCGGTGCGCCGCCCGGCCCGCCAGACCCCGGGCACGGGCGGGTCCCTGCGCACAGCAGGCGCTCGCGGCCCCGCTGGGCCCACCCGTGCGGCTCCCGCGTACACCGTGCGCCGCCCGGCCCCGTACCGCCGCCCCGACCCGCCCTTTGCCCTGGCCCCGTACCCGCGACCGCACCCACGCCCCTTGGCCTGGCCGCGTACCGCCGCCGCACCCGAGGCACCGCACCGGGCGCGTACAGGAGCCCGCACCCCCACCCCCCCCCCACCCCCCCCCCCCCCCCCCCCCCCCCCCCCCCCCCCCCAC
>NZ_JALPTH010000016.1 GCF_023218175.1 Streptomyces lichenis
GGGGGGGGGGGGGGGGGGGGGGGGGGGGGGGGGGGGGGGGGGGGGGGGGGGGGGGGGGGGGGCTCGGCGGCGGAGGAGCGGGCCGCGGACCAGGTGTCGGGGTCGGTGACGTCCACGCCGCTGGTGGCGCGGGGGGCGACCGGGGCGGTGACGTAGGTGGGGAGGGGGACCGGGACGGGGTCCCAGCTGTCGCCGCGGGAGGGGCCCTGGTCGCGCTGCTGGTCCACCCACTCGGCGTGGTCGGTCTGCTCGACCAGGGCGCGGCGGCCCGCCTCCTGGGGGGTGAGCGGGGAGGCGGCGGGCTCCGGAGCGGTGGGCTGCGGCTCGGAGGCGTCGGCGGCGGGCGGCTCGGGGGCCGCGGGGCGGCGGCGCGGGCGGTTCTCGCGCAGCCGCTGCGCGGCGGCCTCGGCGCGGCGGCGGTCCATGACGTAGGCGAACCGGCGGCGCTCCTGGCGGCGCAGATGGGCGATGTAAGCGCTGAGGAGGATGGCGGGGACGGCGGGGGCCCAGAGGAAGGCGAGGCCGCCCACGGCCGCGGCGACGGCGCCGATGGTGAAGCAGGCGAAGAGGACCACGGTGGTGCGCCGGCGGCGGGCCAGCGCCTTGGAGCGGCGGGCGCGCTCGGCGGCACCGTTGGCGGAGCGGGGGCGCCGGTCGGCGGGGGGCCGCGCGGGCGGGGCCTGCGGGGCGTCCGGCGCGCCGGGCCGCGCCTCGGTCCGGGGCGCGGCGAAGGCCCGGACGTCGACCGAGGCCAGATGCTCGGTCTCGGCGTCCGGGTCCACGTCGGGCGGGCCCTCGGCGCTGCGCCGGTCCAGCTCCTTGGCGTACCGGCGTTCCATGCCGGCGCGTCCGGACAGGAGCCGGATGGCGGTGCTGAAGCGTTCCGTCGGACGGGCTTCGTTCAACTCGTCCTGCCGGCGGAGCCACATCGGCACCAGGTAGGCGGCCCAGGCCCCGACGATGACTGCGTAGATGAGGCCGCTGCTGCTCACGTGTCACACCGTAGAGGGGTTTGCATCAAGCCATCGCCCAATTGGGCCGGTGTGTCGCACGATCTGGCTGATATCAACGAAATTTTTTCGGACGGTCGGAGGAAAAGGAAGGAGAGGGAGGGGAAAAGGGGGAATTAATTCGAACATATGAATTAATTGGTGGGGTGGGCGGTGCGGCCGGCCCGGTGCCAGCGGCGCAGCAGGCCCTCGGGGACCTCCTCGGCGGTCAGCGCGAAGACCAGGTGGTCCCGCCAGGCGCCGTCGATATGGAGGTAGCGGGGGCGCAGGCCCTCCTCGCGGAAGCCGAGTTTCTCGACGACGCGGCGGCTGGGGGCGTTCTCGGGGCGGATGCACACCTCGACCCGGTGCAGCCCCACACGGCGGAAGCAGTGGTCGACGGCGAGGGCGACCGCGGTCGGCATCACCCCGCGGCCGGCCACCTCGCGGTCCACCCAGTAGCCGACGTGCCCCGAGCACATCGAACCCCAGGTGATCCCGGCGACGGTGAGCTGGCCGACCAGCCGGCCCTCGTACTCCACGACGAAGGGGAGCATCCGGCCCGCGCCGGCCTCCGCGCGCAGATGGCGGACCATCTGGCGGTAGGTGGGGCGGCGGGCGAACGGGGTGCCGGGGGCGGGCGGCGGGATGGTCGCCTCCCAGGGCCGCAGCCAGTCGCGGTTGCGGCGGTTGACCTCCCGCCAGCCGCGCTGGTCGCGGTGCTTTATCGGCCGCAGGGTCACCGGTCCGTCCACCAGGACCACCGGCCAGCCGGGGGTCATGACGGCCTGGAGTGGTCGCCGCCGCGGAGCTGGTCCACCGCGTGGCCGAGCAGCGGTTCGAGGACGGCCAGTCCGTCGCGTACCCCGCCGGGCGAGCCGGGCAGGTTGACGATCAGGGTGTGGCCGGCGACCCCGGCGAGGCCCCGGGAGAGCGCCGCCGTGGGCACCTTGTCCCGGCCGTACGCCCGGATCGCCTCCGGGATGCCGGGCACCTCGTGGTCGAGCAGGGCCCGGGTGACGTCGGGGGTGCGGTCGGTGGGCGAGACACCGGTGCCGCCGGTGGTGAGGATGACGTCGTAGCCGGCGTCCACCCCGGCGCGGAGGGCCGCGCCGACCGGGTCGCCGTCGGGGACGACCTGGGGGCCGTCCACGGTGAAGCCGAACCGGGCCAGGCCCTCGGCGAGCAGCGGGCCGCCCCGGTCCTCGTACACCCCGGCGGCGGCGCGGTTGGAGGCGGTGATGACGAGGGCGCGGTGGGGGGTGGAGGGGGATGACAGCGGCGGTGGAGGGGATGACTGCGGTGCGGTCGGTGGGTGGGGTGACTGCGGTGTGGTCGGTGGGTGGGGGGTGTGGGCGCCGGTGACGTGGCCGGCTCGGGGGGTCATCGGGTGCCCTCGGCGGCCGGTTCGGCGGCCCACTCGGTGGCGCCGCCGGGCTCGGGGGCGGAGGCGGGGGCAGCGGTGGGGCCTACGCCGCCGGTCGGTTCCTCGGCGGAGTCGGGAGAGGTGCGGTGGTAGGGGCCGGATGTGCCGCCGGTCTTCTCCTCCACCTGGATGTCGGTGATGACGGCGGACTTGTCGACGGCCTTGACCATGTCGACCACCGTGAGGGCGGCGACGGAGACGGCGGTCAGGGCCTCCATCTCGACGCCGGTGCGGTCGGTGGTCTTGACGGTGGCGGCGATCTCCACGGCGTCGTCGGCGACGGACAGGTCGAGGGTGACGCCGGAGAGGGCGAGCGGGTGGCAGAGGGGGATCAGCTCGGGGGTGCGCTTGGCGCCCATGATCCCGGCGAT
Source organism: Streptomyces lichenis (assembly GCF_023218175.1). GTDB lineage: Bacteria > Actinomycetota > Actinomycetes > Streptomycetales > Streptomycetaceae > Streptomyces > Streptomyces lichenis. The sequence goes on from NZ_JALPTH010000016.1 coordinate 2,787, forward strand.
CCGGGCGGTGGCAAGGGCATCGCCCTTGGGGACGCCCTCGCCGCGCAGCAGCTCGATCACCCGCGGGGAGACCCGCACCCGGCCGGTGGCGCGGGCGGTGCGGGCGGTGACGTCCTTGGCGGAGACGTCCACCATGCGGGCGGCCCCGGACTCGTCGATATGGGTCAGTCCGCTGCCTTGCGTCGTACTCACTGCTGAACTCCGCCTCGCGTTCGGCGCCATTGCCCCGTATCGACCAGTGTGACCCAGGGGTCCCGGGGACGCCCCGGGAAGGCACGGCGCGCCATACGGTACCGGTCAGCCGATGAGGATGACTTCCAGCTCCTGGCCCGGTTCGACGGAGTCGGTGTCCTCGGGGACGACGATCAGGGCGTCGGCGAGGGCGAGGGCGCCGATGAGGTGGGAGCCGGCGCCGCCCACCGGGGTGACGGTGCCCGCCTCGGGGTCGTAGGTCCCGCGCAGGAACTGGCGCTTGCCGGGCGGGGAGGTGAGCGCCCGGTCGGTGGCGACGGCGGCGCGCAGGCGGGGGCGGGCGTCGTCCGGGACGTCCCGCAGGCCGCGCAGGGCCCGGATCGCGGGCCGGGCGAACAGCTCGAAGGAGACGTAGGAGGAGACCGGGTTCCCGGGGAGGGCGAGCAGCGGGGTCCGGTCGGGGCCGATGGCGCCGAAGCCCTGGGGCTTGCCGGGCTGCATGTCCAGCTTGCGGAAGTCGACGCCGGGGGCCGCCTCGTCCGGCTCCGCTTCCTCGCCGAAGGAGCCCGCGGTGGAGAGGGCCTCCTTGACCACGTCGTAGGCGCCGACGCTGACCCCGCCGGTGGTGACCAGCAGGTCGGCGCGGATCAGCTGGTCCTCGATGGTGGCGCGCAGGGCGTCGGGCTCGTCGGTGACGGCGCCGACCCGGTAGGCGATGGCTCCGGCGTCCCGGGCAGCGGCGGCCAGGGCGAAGCTGTTGGAGTCGTGGATCCGGCCGGGGGTCAGCTCCTCGCCGGGCTGGACCAGCTCGCTGCCGGTGGAGAGGACGACCACCCGGGGGCGGGGGCGGACCTTGGCCGTGCCGTGGCCGATGGCGGCGAGCAGGCCGATCTGCGGCGGGCCGAGCACGGTGCCGGCGGCGAGCGCCAGGTCGCCGGCCTTGACGTCGCTGCCGCGGGGGCGGATGTGCGCCCCGGCCTCCGCGGGGCGGTGGACGCGGACCTCGCCGCTCGCGCCCTCGGGGGCGGAGCCGGCCGGGCGCATGCCGGTGGCCGCGCCCTCGCCGGTGCCGCCGTCGGTCCACTCGACCGGGACGACGGCCTCGGCGCCGGGCGGCAGCGGGGCGCCGGTCATGATGCGTGCGGCCTGGCCGGGGCCGACGGTGGGCAGTCCCGCACTGCCCGCCGCCACGTCGCCGATCACGGTCAGCACCGCCGGGTACTCCTCGGTGGCGCCGGTGACATCGGCGACCCGTACCGCGTAGCCGTCCATGGAGCTGTTGTCGAAGGGCGGCAGGGCGACGGGCACCATGACGTCCTCGACCAGGACACAGCCCTGGGCTTCGGGCAGCGGCAGCTCGATCGGGTCGAGCGGGTGGACCGACTGGAGGATGTCCTCCAGGTGCTCGTCCACCGACCAGGTCGTGCTCACAGGCTCTGCATCTCCTCGGTGACGTAACGGCGGAGCCAGGTGCGGAACTCCGGACCCAGATCCTCACGTTCGCACGCGAGTCTGACAATGGCGCGCAGATAGTCGGCCCGGTCGCCGGTGTCGTAGCGGCGGCCCTTGAAGACCACCCCGTGCACCGGTCCGCCCACGCTCTCGTCGGCGGCGAGCCTCTGCAGGGCGTCGGTGAGCTGGATCTCGCCGCCGCGTCCGGGCGGGGTCTCGCGCAGTATCCCGAAGACGGCGGGGTCGAGGACATAGCGGCCGATGACGGCGTAGTTGCTGGGGGCGTCGGCCGGGTCGGGCTTCTCGACCAGCCCGGTGACCCGGACGACGTCGCTGTCCGCGGTGGTCTCCACGGCGGCGCAGCCGTACAGGTGCACCTGCGCCGGGTCGACCTCCATCAGCGCGACCACGCTGCCGCCCTCGCGCTCGCGGATGTCGACCATCCGGGAGAGCAGCGGGTCGCGCGGGTCGATCAGGTCGTCGCCGAGCAGGACGGCGAACGGCTCGTCGCCGACGTGCGGGGCGGCGCAGAGCACGGCGTGGCCGAGGCCGCGCGGGTCGCCCTGGCGGACGTAGTGCATGGTGGCCAGGTCGCTGGACTCCTGGACCCTGCCGAGCCGTTCGGTGTCGCCCTTGCGGCTGAGGGCCTCCTCCAGCTCGTAGTTGCGGTCGAAGTGGTCCTCCAGCGGGCGCTTGTTGCGGCCGGTGATCATCAGCACATCGGACAGGCCCGCGCCGACGGCCTCCTCCACGACGTACTGGATGGCCGGCTTGTCGACGACCGGCAGCATCTCCTTGGGAGTGGCTTTCGTCGCCGGCAGGAACCGGGTGCCGAGACCTGCGGCGGGGATGACAGCCTTGCTGAGTCCGATGTGCGACTGAGTCATGCGGTAACCATATCTGTTCGTTATGAGCGGAAGGTTAACGATTGTCACCTTTCGCCCCACTTGCTCTCATACAAACACATAGACACGTCATAGCAACGGGCGCTCCGCTATTGCTCTGCATACGACATGCTTGTGAGGTCATCATGGTGGGCGACCAGCCCGACGAGGCCGCGTGGTCCGGGAGAACCGTTCCGTCCGACGACGCCGTGCCGGCGGCCGTACCGTCCGACAAGGCCCTGCTGCGCCGCCGACTGCTCGCCGCGCGGGCCCTTCTGACCAGTGATGACGTCCAGACGGCCGCCGCGGTTCTGACCGGTTCGGCGATGGCGCTGCCCGAGCTCACCCGCGCCCGCACGGTGGCGGCCTATGTCTCGGTGGGGCGCGAACCCGGGACGCGGGCGCTGCTGGACGCCCTGCGCGAGCGGGGCGTACGCGTGCTGCTGCCCGTACTGCTGGCGGACAACGACCTGGACTGGGCGGTGTACGAGGGTCCCGGCAGCCTGGCGAAGGCGCGGCGGGGGCTGCTGGAGCCGACGGGGCCGCGGCTGGGCCCGGAGGCGGTGCTCGGGGCGGGGGCGGTGCTGCTGCCGGGGCTGGCGGTGGACGCGCGCGGGATGCGGCTGGGGCGGGGCGGCGGCTCGTACGACCGGGTGCTGGCCCGGATCGCCCGGGCCGGCACCGATCCGGCGCTGGTGGTGCTGCTGTACGCGGGCGAGGTCCTGGAGCACGTCCCGGAGGAGCCGCACGACCACCCGGTGCACGCCGTGGTCACCCCCGAGGCCACCCTGCGGTTCCGGGCCTCGGGCGGCGGTTACGGGGACTGAGGGCCCGTAGGAGGACATGGGGACGGCCCCCTTGCGGAGGAGTTCCGGAAGGGGGCCGTTCGGCAGGCGGGGGCGGGTCAGGAGCCCCTGTCGCCGGGCGGGTCAGGAGTTCTTGCCGCCGGGCGGGGTGAGGACCAGGGTCTCGTCCGTCGCCGCGTCCACCGCCTTCGGCCCGTAGGCCCACTCCAGCAGCTCGCCCTTGGCCCACTTGTCCGTCTGGTCGGTGTAGTGGGCGTTGTAGGCGTGCCCGGAGGCGCCGGTCAGGTTGATCCAGCGGGACTTGTCCCAGTCGCCGACGGTGACGACCATCCGCATCGACGGCACCCAGACCACCCCGTACCCGCCGGCCGCGTTCCAGCCGGTGGCGTTGACCGCGGCCTCACCGCCGGAGAGGTTCCACGGGCCGCGGTTGAGCAGGGTCTTCAGCAGTCCGGGGCCGCTGGTGCCCAGGGTCTGGTTCTCCAGGTTCAGCTGGTGCAGCCGGCCCCAGCTCCAGCTGGAGACGTCCTTGCCGAGCTTGGCGGTCAGCTCCCAGCGGGCGTCCTCCATGGCCCGCTTCAGCAGCCCGTCCCGGGTCTTGGTGGCCTCGTGGGTACGGCTGCGGGCCGAGGTCCACCAGTCGTTGTCCTGGTCCTTCAGCAGCCCGCGCACCACCTCGTACCAGCGGTCGCCGCCGTCCGGCTGGGCGGTGTCGGCGTCCCGCTGGCCGCACTCGCGCACCAGCCGGTCCTGCTCGTCGGCCGGTCCGGTGGAGTCGGCCGGCGGCACCGTCAGGCACTCGCCCTTGGGCCGCAGCTCCTTGGGCAGCTTGTTGCCGAAGGCCAGCTTCAGGGTGTTGCGCCAGACCGCGTTGAAGTAGGCGGCGGCCCCGGAGTCGGAGTCCTGGGTGTAGTCCCAGCCCTCCAGCAGCTTCTGCGCCTCGCGGACGTGCGGGTCACTGAAGTCGATCTTCAGCAGGTACGGGGTGAGCAGCCGGGCGATCTCGCTGCTGGAGTCCGTCTGCATCACCCGCATGTCCTCGGTCGACACCTTGGCGCCGTCCTTGGTCTTCGCCTCGATCAGGTCGTTGATCCGCTGGCTGCGCGCGCCGTAGCCCCAGTCCTTGGTGAGCGGGTAGGGGTACTCGTCCTCGTCGACGACGGCCTGGTTGGCGGTCACGATGTAGCCGCGGGAGGGGTTCTGCTCCCAGGGCAGCTCCTCGAAGGGGATGTACTCCTTCTTCCAGGTGTACTCGGGGTCCCAGCCCGGCGCCGGCAGGGTGCCGTCGTGGCCCTCCTGGCGGACCGGGATACGGCCCGGCGCCTGGTAGCCGATGTTGCCCTCGGCGCCCTTGGAGTCGGCGTAGATGAGGTTCTGCGACGGTACGGCGAAGTCGGCGGCCGCGGCGCGGAACTGCTGGAAGTCCTTGGCCTGGTTCAGCTTGAAGACCGCGTCCATGGTCTTGCCGGGCTCCAGCGCGGTCCAGCGCAGCGCCACCGCGTAGCCGTCGCCGCGGTCCGGGGCGAGGTTGTCCACCGGGGCCTCCTCGCCGACCTTGCCCAGCTCCTTGCTGCGGTCGGAGACGAGCGGGCCGTTGTTGGTGGTGCGCACGGTGATGGTGCGGCTGCCGCCGCCGGCGACCTTGATGGTCTCCTCGCGGGTGGTGAACGGCAGCTCCTTGCCGCCGTACTGGTAGCCGCTGTCGGTGACCTTCTCCAGGTAGAGGTCGCTGACGTCGGCGCCGAGGTTGGTCATGCCCCAGGCGATGTCCTGGTTGTGGCCGATGACCACGCCGGGCATGCCGGAGAAGGTGTAGCCGGAGACGTCGTAGCCGCAGGTGTTGTTCACCTTCCGGCAGTGCAGGCCCATCTGGTACCAGAGCGAGGGCAGCTGGGGCGCCAGGTGCGGGTCGTTGGCGAGCAGCGGCTTGCCGGTGGTCGTGTACTTACCGGAGACCACCCAGGAGTTGGACCCGATGCCGTTGCCGTTGGGGCCGAAGAGGGCGGGGATCTTCTCCAGGGAGCTCGCGAGCGAGGACATCTGGGTCTGGAAGCCCTCGGACGCGCCCTGGGGGGTCCCGGCGGTGCCTGTGCCGGTACCGGTGCCGGTGGTGCCTGTGCCGGTTGTTCCCGTGCCGGTGCCCGTTCCCGTACCGCCGCCCGAGCCGGAGCCCGTCCCCGTACCCGTACCGGAGCCGTTGTCGGTGGAGCCCTCGGCGGAGGGGTCGAAGGAGCCGGTGGCGGGGTCGACGCCGCCGCGGTCGACGATCGGGCGGTGCGTCTTGTACGGGTACTGCGGGTACAGCTGCTTGATCTGCTCCGGGGTGAGCCGGCTGGTCATCAGCGAGCGGTCGACCTCGTCCTGGAGGTTGGAGCGCAGGTCCCAGGCCATCGCCTTGAGCCAGGCCACCGAGTCCACCGGGGTCCAGGGCTCGATCTTGTAGTCGTTGGCGAAGGAGAGCGCGGTGTACTCGACCGCGATGTCACCGCCCTCCTTGTCCTTGAGGTAGGCGTTGACGCCGTCCGCGTAGGCCTGGAGGTTCTTCTTGGTCTCCGGCGAGAGCAGCTTGTCGTACTCCTGCTGGGCGACCCGGCGCCAGCCCAGAGTGCGCAGGAAGGCGTCGGTCTCGACCTGCTCCTTGCCGAACATCTCGGAGAGCCGGCCCGCGGTCATATGGCGGCGGACGTCCATCTCCCAGAAGCGGTCCTGCGCCTGGACGTAGCCCTGCGCCCGGAACAGGTCCTCGTCGGTGGAGGCGTAGATCTGCGGGACGCCGTAGCCGTCGCGTTTGACGTCCACCGGCTCCGACAGGCCGTCGAGTTCCAGGGTCCCGGTGGTCTGCGGGAAGGGTGTGCGTACCGTACTGACGCCCCAGTAGGCGCCGTAGCCGATGCCCCCGACCAGGGCCAGCACCAGCACGAGCACGAGCAGTCGGGCGCGTCGCCCCTTCTTCTTGGCGGCCGGGGCGGTGGTGTTGGCGGGCATCGCTGTCCTTCGAGGCGCAGGCTGGTCCGGGAGTGCTGGAGCAACCATAGGCGCAGCGCCTGAGCCGTCCGGACGCGGTGTCAGTAAGGCCCCATTGATCCCGATCCGTACCGTCCGGGGGCGGGATGATGTGACCACTTGGCCACGGACCCGCGTCAAGGAAGCGTTAATGATTAGGTAAAGTAACGAAGTGCTGTGCCGCCGCCGAGAGGCCGCCGGGGGACGATCCGGCGGCGGGCGGCGCACCCACCGACCAGCCCGCCCTCAGGCCCGCAAGGGTCCGCCAGGGTCCGCCGGGAAAGGAATCGGCCACTGACTGTCCACCAGCTCAACGAACTCCTCTTCGTCTGCGCCCTCGTCCTGCTCGTCGCGGTGGCGGCGGTGCGCGTCTCGTCCCGGAGCGGGCTGCCCAGCCTGCTGCTGTATCTCGGGATCGGCGTCGCCATGGGCCAGGACGGGATCGGCAACGTCGCTTTCGACAACGCCGAGCTGACCCAGGTGATCGGCTACGCCGCCCTGGTGGTGATCCTGGCCGAGGGCGGTCTGGGCACCAAGTGGAAGGAGATGCGGCCGGCGCTGCCCGCGGCGGCCGTGCTGTCGACGGTCGGCGTCGCGGTGAGCGTGGGGGTCACGGCCGCGGCCGCGCACTACCTGGTGGGCCTGGACTGGCGGCAGGCGCTGATCATCGGCGCGGTGGTCTCCTCAACCGACGCTGCGGCGGTCTTCTCGGTGCTGCGCAGGCTCCCGCTGCCGTCCCGGGTGACCGGGGCGCTGGAGGCGGAGTCCGGGTTCAACGACGCCCCCGTGGTGATCCTGGTGGTGGCCTTCTCCACGGCCGGCCCGGTCGGCGCCTGGTACACGCTGCTCGGCACCATCGTGCTGGAGCTGGCCATCGGCGCGGTGGTCGGGCTCGTGGTCGGCGCCGCCGGCTCCCTGGGGCTGCGCCGGATCGCCCTGCCCGCCTCCGGCCTCTACCCGATCGCCGTGATGGCGATCGCGGTGGCGGCGTACGCGGTCGGCGCCATGCTGCACGGCAGCGGCTTCCTCGCGGTCTACGTGGCCTCGGTGATCCTGGGCAACGCCAAGCTCCCGCACGCCCCCGCCACCCGCGGCTTCGCCGAGGGGCTGGGCTGGATCGCCCAGATCGGGATGTTCGTGCTGCTGGGACTGCTGGTCACCCCGCATGAGCTGGGTGACGACTTCTGGCCGGCGATCATGGTCGGGCTGGTGCTCACCATGGTGGCCCGGCCGCTGTCGGTGCTGCTCAGCCTCGCTCCGTTCCGCATCCCCTGGCAGGAGCAGGCGCTGATGTCCTGGGCCGGGCTGCGCGGGGCGGTGCCCATCATCCTGGCGACCATCCCGATGGTGTCCGGGATCGAGGGCAGCCGGAACATCTTCAACGTCGTCTTCGTGCTGGTGGTCGTCTACACCCTGGTCCAGGGGCCGACCCTGCCCTGGCTCGCCAAGGCACTGGGGCTCGGGCGCCCGGCCGAGGCGGCCGACCTGGGCATCGAGTCCGCCCCGCTGGAGCGGCTGCGCGGCCATCTGCTCTCGGTGGCCATTCCCGCGGGCTCTCGGATGCACGGCGTGGAGGTCGCCGAGCTGCGGCTGCCCCCGGGGGCCGCGGTGACCCTGGTGGTACGGGACGAGCGGAGCTTCGTGCCGGCGCCCACGACCGTGCTGCGGCGCGGGGACGAGCTGCTGGTGGTGGCCACCGACCCGGTCCGGGACGCGGCCGAGCGGCGGCTGCGGGCGGTCGGCCAGGGCGGAAAGCTCGCCGACTGGCTGGGTACGGGGGCGGGCCCGGGCGGTAGCCCCTCCGGCCGCGCCGGTACGGGCGGAGGGGTGCGGTCCGCCACCAAGCGGACGGGGAGCGCGCGGTCGGCCGGCAAGCGGTCGGGGCGCGGGCGGTGGGCCGGTGCTTCCGGTGCCTCCGGTGCTTCTGGTGCCTCCGGTGCCTCCGATGGGGATCGGTCCGGCGGTACGCGTGCGGGCACGGGGGCGGGTACGGCCGGCGGGGCGCGGTCCCGGGCGGGCGGCGGCGGTGTGGCGGACGGGCCGGTGCGCCGGTTGTCGGGCGGGGCGCTCGGCCGGATGCGCCGCAGGTCGGGCAGCGTCCGCACCCCGGGGCCGGGCCCCGAGCCCGAGAAGAGGACGGAGAAAGGGACGGAGAAAGGGACGGGAGAGGGGACGAAGGGGTGACGGCAGGGGGCGAGCCCGGGCGCGGGCGTGATCTCGCACTCAGTCCGCCGTGTCACCCGCGAGATCACAGGCATATGCCGGGCTTTTCCTGCACTTCCCCTGTACCATCAGAGGCACACTGATCGATCCAACTCTGCCTGACGCAGAGCTGGCGCGACCGTATGGCGGCCGGTGACGCCCGGGAGGCGCTACATCCCCTCCCCAGGGTGCCGCTCTGTGCGGAACGTACAGAGCGAGCCGGTATCTACCGCAGTTCCGCGCAAGAGGACAGCTCTCGGCCGCCCCGGTACCCCAGGGGGGTGCGCTACCAGGCGGCAGAAAGGCCCGCCGCCGTGGCATCCACGGTCGCCTCCGACTCCTCTCGCGCTTCCGCGCGTCCTGGTTACGGACGCCTGTTGCGCACCCCCGGCGCCTGGACGTTCCTGCTGCCCGGGTTCGCCGCGCGGCAGCCGTTCGCCATGCTCACCATCGGCATCGTGCTGCTGGTGCAGTCCACCACCGGCTCGTACGGCAGCGCCGGCGCCGTCGCCGCGGTGACCGGTGTCTCGATGGCGCTGTTCGCCCCGCAGAGCGGCAAGCTCGCCGACCGCTACGGCCAGCGGGCGGTGCTCGTCCCCGGTGTGCTGGTGCACACCGCCTCGGTGTCGACGCTGGTCGCGCTGGTGCTGACGGGCGCGCCGCTGTGGGCGCTGTTCGCCGCCGCGGTGCCGACCGGTGCCTCCGTGCCGCAGGTCGGGCCCATGGTGCGGGCCCGCTGGGCGGCCACGCTGGAGAAGTCCCCGCTGATGTCGACGGCCGCCGCCTTCGAGTCGGTGACCGACGAGTTCACCTTCGTGGTCGGCCCGGTGCTGGCGACCGCGCTGTGCACCGGCGTCCACCCGGCGGCCGGTCTGGTCGCCGAGGCGGCGCTGACCCTGGTCGGCGGACTGCTCTTCGCCGCCCAGCGCCGCACCCAGCCCGCGCACGGCCTGGTCACCGCCTCGGAGCGGGCCGAGCACGCCTCCGCGCTCTCGGTGCCCGGGGTGCGGGTGCTGGCCGTCGCCTTCCTCGGCATCGGCTCCGTCTTCGGCGGTATGCAGGTCTCGCTGACCGCGTTCACCGAGGAGATCGGCAACCCGGGCGCCAACGGCCTGCTGTACGGGCTGTTCGCGGCCGGCAACATGCTGGCCGGTGTCGCCGTGGGCGCCATCGCCTGGAAGAACGGCCCGCGCCGCCGGCTGCTCGTCGGCTACACGGGGCTGGCCATCGCGGCCTCGCTGCTGTGGACGACGACCTCCTCCGTCGCGCTGCTGGGCGCGCTCGGCCTGGTGGTGGGCGTCTTCATCGCCCCCGCGCTGATCAGCGGCTACACCCTGGTGGACGACCTGGTGCCGGCCTCCGCCCGTACCGAGGCGTTCACCTGGCTCACCGGCGCGGTGGCGCTCGGCCAGGCGTCCGCCGTCACGGTGGCCGGGCAGCTCGCGGACGGGTACGGCTCGACCGCCGGTTTCCTGGTCCCGCTGGGCGGTACGGCGCTGGCGCTGCTCACCCTGGCGAGCCTGCGCTCGCGGCTCGTTCCGCGGCCGGCGGGCCGGACGGTCGCACGTGGCGTCGGTCACCGCGTGCCGGTCACGGTGGACTGATCGAGCGAAATACGTCACTATGGAGCGTCGTTAGCACTCATCGAGTGAGAGTGCCAGGAGGAAGACAAGTGCCGACCTACCAGTACCAGTGCACCGAGTGCGGCGAGGGCCTTGAGGCGGTGCAGAAGTTCACCGATGACGCCCTGACCGAGTGCCCGAGCTGCCAGGGCCGCCTGAAGAAGGTGTTCTCGGCCGTCGGCATCGTGTTCAAGGGCTCCGGCTTCTACCGCAACGACAGCCGCGGCTCGTCGTCGAGCAGCTCGCCGGCGTCGAAGTCCTCCTCGGGGTCTTCGTCCTCCTCGTCCGGGGACTCCTCGTCCTCGTCCTCTTCTTCTTCGTCCTCCTCGGGCTCGGCCTCCTCCGGTTCCGGTTCCTCCGGTTCTTCTGGCTCTTCCGGTGGCTCGAAGTCCGCGGCGGCCTCCAGCTCCGCCGCCTGACGCCTGGCCCTTTGCGCATGGCCCCGCCGTACGGGTACGGCGGGGCCGTTCGCGTTGCCCGACCGCGTCCGTCCGCCCCCCGTTAGGGTGAACGGCATGGCGAACGCTCTGGGGAACGAAGCGGCTATGGGGAACGAAGCGAAGGCAGCGAGCACGGAGGCACCGGCGGCCACCACCGAGGCGGGGGCGGAAGTCGCGGCCGACACGGTGGACACCGCCCAGCGGGCGGCGGACGCGGCGCTGGCAGAGGCGGCCGCGGAGGCCGAGTTCGAGGCGCTGGCCCCGGCCCCACGGGCCGAGATCGGCGTCATCGGCGGCTCGGGCCTCTACTCCTTCCTGGACGATGTCACCGAGGTGACGGTCACCACCCCGTACGGCACGCCCAGCGACTCCCTGTTCATCGGCGAGGTGGCAGGGCGCCGGGTGGCCTTCCTGCCCCGGCACGGCCGCGGCCACCATCTGCCGCCGCACCGGATCAACTACCGGGCCAACCTGTGGGCGCTGCGGGCCGCCGGGGTACGCCAGGTGCTCGGCCCCTGCGCGGTGGGCGGGCTGCTCCCGGAGTACGGGCCGGGCACGCTGCTGGTCCCGGACCAGCTGCTGGACCGCACCAAGGCCCGCGTCCAGACCTACTTCGACGGCGAACCGCTGCCGGACGGCACGGTGCCCAACGTCGTGCACACCACGTTCGCCGACCCGTACTGCCCGATCGGGCGGAAGGTGGCGCTGGCGGCGGCGCACGGCCGCGACTGGGCGGCGGTGGACGGCGGCACCCTGGTGGTCGTGGAGGGCCCGCGCTTCTCCACCCGGGCGGAGTCGCGCTTCCACGCGGCGATGGGCGGGGCGGTCGTGGGCATGACCGGGCACCCGGAGGCGGTCCTCGCCCGTGAGCTGGGCCTCTGCTACACCTCGCTGACCCTGGTGACGGACCTGGACGCGGGCGCGGAGACCGGCGAGGGCGTCTCGCACACCGAGGTGCTGCGGGTCTTCGGGGAGAACCTGGGCCGGCTGCGCGAGGTGCTGTTCGACGCGATCGCCGCCCTGCCCGAGAACGGCAGCCGGTCCTGCCTGTGCACCCAGGTGCACGAGGGCTGGGACCTGGGTATCGAGCTGCCCTGACGCCCCGTACGGGTGACGGCACTGTCCACAGCCCAACTCCTCGGGGCCGGGCTGTGACCAGGTTGTCCACAGGCCCGAGCGGGATCGGAAGACGTACGGGATCGTGAGGCGCGTCGGCGAACGGCCGGCGCGCCTTTCCTGTCGTCCGGAGTCCTCCCGGCTCCGCGTCTCCGCTGGTGGTGGCCCATGAGCTCGCTTCCTCTTCGTCCCTCGTCTCCGTCGCCTCTGTCGTCTCCCTCGCCTTCGTCGCCTCTGTCGCCTTCGTCGTCTTCTTTGTCGTCGGTGCCCGGGGCCCACGGGGTGCCGGGGTTCGCCCCGCTGCGGGTGCGCGGTGGGCGCCACCGGCTGCGGCGCGCGGTCCGCAGGAGACGGCGGGCGATGGCCGCCGGACTGGCGATGGCCGCCGCCGCCCTGGCCGCCTCCGGGCAGCGCGGCCCCGAGGAGGGGGACGGGCCGCGGATCGCGGCGGCAGCGCAGCCCGAGCGCCGTCCGGCGCGGTTGGCGGAGCTGGTGGCGGCACCGGTGCGGATCGCGGACGCGGAGACCGTACGGCTGCTGCGGCCGGGCGACCGGGTCGATGTCATCGCCGCCCCGCTCGGGCAGTCCGCGCGGCCATGGGGTGGCACTTCCGAGGAGGAGGAGCCGGCGGCCCGGGTGCTGGCTCGGGCGGCGAGGGTGGCCGAGGTGCCGCGCGCCGGGCGGTATGCCCGGGGTGACGAGGGCGGTGGTGCCCTGGTGGTTCTCTCCGTGCCACGGGTGACCGCCGCGGCACTGGCCGGTGCGGGCGGGCGCTCCCGGCTGGCGGTGGTCGTGTGCTGAGCAGCGGGGTGGGTCGCCGCCAGAGGTGGTGGAGCGGCTGTCAGAAGTGGAGGGGCGCCTGTCAGAGGCGGTGGAGCGGCTGTCAGAGGTGGTGGGGCGGCTTCTCGTCCAGGAAGCGGGCCAGGTCGGCGGCGCCGCCACCGGACTGGGGTCGGTCGCCCCAGCCCCGGTCGGTGTCGTCCGAGGACTGCTGGTCCAGCGGATCGTCGAAGATCAGTGCCGGTGTGGTCGGCTTCTCGGCGGGCGGACCGCTCGGCTCGCTCTCGTCGGTGCTCCGGCTGCTGCTCGGAGCGTGGGTGTTCCTCATGCCTCCAGCGTACGGGCGGAGGCAGGCCCCCGGTCCGGGCGGCCGCCTCCCGCCACCGGCCCGCCCCGGGTCCGGCCGCCGGCCCGGCGGGGTGCTACGAGAAGCTGTAGCGGGTGTGGCTGAAGGTCCGGCCGTCCCGGCCGAAGCCGTACGCGGTGCCGGGTGCCACCGCGAACAGCAGGTCGTCGCCGGTGCGGATGCTGTCGCCGAAGCCGTGGAAGGTGCCGTCCGGCGAGGTGATGTGGTCCCCGTACTGCTCCTCGAACGCGTCGATGACCTCGTCCTGCCGCGCCGGGTCCGTCACCCGTTCCGCCAGGCCCTCGACCACGATGTCGAGGCTCCCGGAGAGCGCGGACTGCCCGGTGGTGAGCACGCAGTGGGCGTTGCCGGCCAGGTTCTTCGCCTTCTGCTCGCCCGGCCCGGTGCTGAAGTGCAGCGCCCCGTCGTGCCAGGCGGCGATCAGCGGGGTGACGTGGAGCCGGCCGTCGGGCCGCACCGTGGTGATCCAGAAGACCTCGGCGGCCCGCATCCGGCGCTGGGCCTCGGCCCAGTCGGTGGCGGTGACGCCCTCCGCGCCCGGACGCGGGTTGAGGGCGGAGCTGTAGCGGGCGTCGAGCTCGGTCCTGGGCCGCTCGCCGGGCCGGTTTCCTGGCTGGCTCCCGGACCGGCTCTCGGGCTGCTGCGGAGTCATGCGGCCCTCCCTTCCGTCTCCGTAAGAGGCTATGCAGCCCCGCCCGATGGCGCACGGGCACGCCGTCCGGCCCATGGCGGCCGGGGGGCTGCCGTCCGGGGGTCCGTAGGCGAGGGGCGAGGGTGTCTGGTCTGCTGGGGGCATGACATCGACACCACCCGAGCATCCGTTGCGTCCTCTGGTGGCGCGCAGCCGCCAGGAGAAGCACCGCGCGGCCACCCCGCTGGAGCTCTTCTTCGACCTCTGCTTCGTCGTGGCGGTCGCGCAGGCCGGGGCGGGGCTGGTGCACGCCGTGGCCGAGGGGCACGCGGGCGAGGGCGTGGCGAACTACGCCATGGTCTTCTTCGCCATCTGGTGGGCCTGGATGAACTTCTCCTGGTTCGCCTCGGCGTACGACAACGACGACGCGCTCTACCGGGTCGTCACCCTGGTGCAGATCGCGGGCGTGCTGGTGCTGGCGGCCGGGGTGAGCCGGGCCTTCGAGGAGCACGACTTCCTGATGGTCTGGCTCGGCTATCTGGTGATGCGGCTGGCGATGGCCACGCACTGGCTGCGCGCCGCCCGCCACGCCTCCGGGCCCGAGCGGACCATGGCGCGGCGGTACGCGGGCGGGGTGCTGCTCTGCCAGGTCGGGTGGACGGCGCTGGTGCTGGCGCCGGAAGGGGCCCGCCCCTGGGTGTTCCTGGTGATGGCGCTGGCCGAGCTGGCAGTACCGCCGCTCGCCGAGCGGCGCCACAACTCCAAGTGGCACCCGCACCACATCGCCGAGCGCTACGGGCTGTTCACCATCATCGTGCTGGGCGAGACGATCGCGGCGGCGACCGTGGCGGTGAAGACCGGTGTGGCGGAGAGCGACGAGCTGGCCGAGCTGCTGCCGATCGCGGCGGGCGGACTGCTGCTGGTGTTCGCCGCCTGGTGGGTGTACTTCGTGGTCCCGGCGCACCAGCGGCTGCTCACCAGCCGCCAGGCCTTCATCTGGGGCTACGGCCACTACGGCATCCTCGGCGCGGCCGCGGCGATCGGCGCCGGGATCGAGGTCGCCGTCGAGCAGGCGGTCGGGGTGGCCCATCTGTCGGCGACGGCCGCCGCCGCGGCGGTCACCCTGCCCGCGGCGCTGTATCTGCTGCTGGTGTGGGGACTGCACGCCCGGTACTTCAAGGCGGGGACGGCGCAGCAACTGGTGCTGCCCTGTGCGGCGCTGGGCATTCTGCTCTGCACCCTGGCCGGGAAGTGGGGGGTGTTCGCGGCGGGGCTGGTGGCGGCGGGCACGGTGGTGATCGGGGTGTCGCTCACGGCGCGGACGGCTCGGGCGGCCAAGGCGGAGGGACGGGGAAACCCGGGCGCGGTGGACGGTGGGCGTGGTACGCAGGAGGGATGACACACGCTGATGGCAGCGCTGGGATGGACGAGGCTCGGGGGGACGGGGCCCGGGGGGACGGGACCCGGAAGGACGGGGCCCGGGGGGACGGGACCTGGATGGGCGGGGCCCGGGGGAATGGGGGCCGTGCCGATGGGCTGACGGATGTTCCGGGGCTGCGGGTGGGGCATGCCCGGGTGCCGGGTGAGCGGGCGTTGAGCGGGACGACGGTGGTGCTGGCCCCGGAAGGCGGCGCGGTCGCGGCGGTGGATGTGCGCGGCGGTGGACCCGGCACCCGGGAGACCGACGCGCTGGATCCCCGTAACGTCGTCCAGCGCATCGACGCCGTGGTGCTGACCGGCGGCAGCGCCTACGGGCTGGAGTCGGCGGTGGGGGTGATGGCCTGGCTGGAGGAGCGGGGCCGAGGGGTGCGGGTCGGGCCGGACCCCGCGCAGGTGGTGCCGGTGGTCCCGGCGGCCTGTGTGTTCGACCTCGGCCGCGGCGGCGACTGGCGGGCCCGCCCGGACCCGGCGACCGGCCGGGCCGCCGTGGAGGCGGCGGCCGCCTCCGCCGAGGGCGCCCCGGTGGAGTGCGGGAACGTGGGCGCGGGCACCGGCGCGGTGATCGGCGGGCTCAAGGGCGGGGTGGGCACGGCGTCCGTGGTGCTGCCCTCCGGGATCACGGTGGGCGCCCTGGTGGTGGCCAACGCGGTGGGTTCGGCGGTGGACCCGGACACCGGGGTGCTCTACGGGGCGTACGGCGACGGGCCGTTGACCGTACCCGATCCGGCCGTTCATGCCGCCGCCGTGCGCCGGCTGGCGGAGGCGGCCGGGGAGCGGGGCGGCCCGCCGCCGCTCAACACCACGCTGGCGGTGGTCGGCACCGACGCCGAACTGACCCGCGCCCAGGCGCAGAAGCTCGCGGGGACGGCGCACGACGGCATCGCGCGCGCCGTACGGCCGGTGCATCTGCTCAATGACGGGGACACGGTGTTCACCCTGGCGACGGGCGCCCGCCCGCTGCCGGAGGCGGACGGTCCGCTGGCGCTCAACTCCCTGCTGTCGGCGGCCGCGACGGTCGTGACCAGGGCCGTCGTCCGGGCGGTACGGGCGGCGGAGCCGGTGGCCGGACCGGGCGGTGATTTCCCCTCGTACCGGGAGCTGTGGCACCGGAGGTAGCACGGGGCGGGTACTCGGGGCGTGCCCAGGGGGCGCGGGAACTCGCCATGCGCGCCCTTCGTTTCGCGGAAGCCGGGACACGTTGTCAGACCCAGGGACTACCTTGAGCAAGCATCGTGTGACACGCGGCGACGGCCTGGAGATTCACTCTTGAACGTTCCGGATGAGCAGTACGAGACGACCGAGACGCATGTCGAGCGCCTGCTGGGGCGGGCGCTGAACTCCTTCGACCTGCCGGACTTCCTGGTCGACCGGCTGGACTCGGCGCTGGCCCACGCCAGTTCGCTGCACTCCTGCGTGCACAGCGGCCCACGGCACCGGCTGACCCACCGGCACACCTATCTGCTGGCGGACGGCTCCTCGCTGACCCTGTGGGAGCTGGTGCACAACACCGGGCGGGACGCCCGCGACCAGCACGAGCTGTATGCCGACGAGACGGAGTTGCGGCTGGCGGCCTCGCGGCTGCCGGACGGGTTCGGTGCCTGGCCGCACCCGGCCGGACTCTCCCTCGACCTGGACACCCTGGAGGTGCCGCAGGACTCGGTGGCGGTGTACGGGCGCCCGGCGGTGGCCCCGTGGACCTGCGAGCCGGACGGGGCGGCGGACCACGCCCGCCGGGTGCTGCGCCGCGCGGAGAACGCGGACCGGCCGGGCGAGCGGACGGCCGCCCGGCTGCGGGGCGCCTTCGCGTACCACATCCGGCAGGTCTTCGGCCGCCAGTGCGGGCCGGCCGACCGGTACATCGGCTTCACCCTGTACGAGCACGCCTTCCTGCTGCTGGACGGCAGCGAGACCAGCCTCTGGGAGGTGGAGCACACGGCGACCCCCGACGGCCGCCATATGTGCGAGGTGTACGAGCACGAGCGGGCCGCCCGCGAGGCGATGGAGCACCGCGCCCGGGTGCGGTGAGCCGATCAGGGGCCGGGTGCGGTGAGCTCCTCGGGCCCGGTCCGTCGGGGCCCGGCCATTCGGGAGCCAGCCCCTCGCAGGGCCCAGCCCCTCCCGGGGCCCAGCCCCCCGGGGCCCGGGCTCGGTGCTTCGGCGGACCCAGTCCTTCGGCGGGCCCGGTGCCTCCCGGGGCCGGTCCCACCCGGGGGCCGGTGCTTCGGCGGGGCCGCCACCAGCCCTGGGTGGTGGCCCGCACGCGGTGAGCCGCCGAGGGCCCCGTGGTGAGCCGGGGCCCTCGGCGGCCGGATAGCGGCCGGGCGCCCCCGGCCGGACACCGACCGGGCGGGGCGCCTCCCCGGCCCCGCCGAGGAGCGTGGCTCAGCGGCCGCCGCTGCCCCGGCCCGCCGAGACGGGCTCCCGGTCCGCCTCGGCGGACTCGGCGGCCGTGGCGACCTTGGTGGCCCCAGCGTCCCCGGCACCCCCGGCGGCCCCCTCGCCCTCAGCGCCCTCCGCGGGCGCCGGTGCGGAGGCTTCCGGCTCCAGGCCGGCCGTCTCCTGGTGCTGCTTGGGCCGGCGCGGCAGGGCGAACATCACCAGGAAGATGACGCCGAGCACCGCCGCGACCCACCACAGCGCGCCCTGGAAGGCCTCGGTGAAGGCCCCGCCGACCTCGGCCGGGGTTCGCGGCGCCGCGTCGTCCACGGTGTCGAAGAACACCACCGACACCAGGCCGAGCCCGAGCGCGGTACCCATCTGCTGGGTGGTGTTGATGAGCCCGGAGGCGGAGCCGGCGTGCTCGCGCGGCACCTCGGAGAGCACCGCGTCGGTCAGCGGGGCGACGATCAGGCCCATGCCCGCGCCCATGACCACCAGCGGCAGGATCATCTGCCAGGAGTGGATGCCGGTGCCGTACCGGTCCGCCTCCCAGATGTAGAGCAGCAGTCCGGCCGCCATCGTCAGGGCGCCGGTCTGGAGCACCTTGCGGCCGAAGCGCGGCACCAGCTTCTGCACCGAGATGCCCGCCGCGACCGAGACCGCGATGGAGAACGGCACCCCGGTCAGACCGGCCCGCAGCGGGGTCCAGCCCAGTCCGGTCTGCATGTAGAGCGTCCAGACCAGGAAGAACACGCCCATGACGACGCCGAAGGTGAGCTGCACGGCGACCCCAGCGGCGAAGCTCTTGACCTTGAACAGCGACAGCTCGATCAGCGGCGAGCCGTCCTTGCGGGTCTTGTACCGCTCGTACGCCACCAAGGCCGCGAAGACCAGCGGGCTGGCCAGCATGCAGAGGTGGCCCCAGAGCGGCCAGCCGAGCTCGCGGCCGCGGGTGAGCGGATAGATCAGCATCAGCAGGCCCAACGTCACCAGCGCGACCCCGACCAGGTCCAGCCGGAGCGCCTGGCCCGCCTTGGACTCGGTGATGTACTTCCGGCCGAGGATCAGACCGGCGATGCCGACCGGCAGGTTGATCAGGAAGATCGGCCGCCACTCCAGGCCGAAGAGGTTCCACTGGGTGAGCAGCGCGCCCAGCAGCGGGCCGGACACCGCGCCGAGCCCCACGATCGCGCCGAACAGGCCGAAGACCTTGCCGCGTTCATGCGCCGGGAAGGTGACATGGACGATGGCGAGCACCTGGGGCACCATCAGCGCGGCCATCCCGCCCTGGAGCAGCCGGGAGGCCACCAGCATCTCCGGGTTGGCGGCGAAGCCGCAGAGCGCGGAGGCGAGGGTGAAGCCGGCTATCCCGACCAGGAACAGCCGCTTGCGGCCGTAGATGTCACCGAGCCGTCCACCGGTGATCAGCCCGGCGGCGAACGCCAGCGCATAGCCCGCGGTCACCCACTGGATGGCGCCGAAGGAGGCGGACAGGTCCCGCTCGATGCTGGGGATGGCGATGTTGACGATCGTCACGTCGACCAGGTCCATGAAGGCCGCGGTCATGACGATGGCGAGCGCCAGCCAGCGGCGCCGGTCGCCCGGGGGCGCGGCGGCCTCCGGCTGTCCGGCGGGGCTGATGTGGCCAGTGGTGCTGGTGGGGCCAGCGGGATGGCTGAGCTTGGTGGGGTGGTCGGTCATGGGAACACCGTAGGGGCTCTCTAGGACGGGAAGCGTCCTAGTTCACGGTCCATGATGGACGGCATGACGGACACCCCGGCACGGTTGCTGACTCTGCTGTCCCTGCTCCAGACGCCGCGCGAATGGCCCGGCAGCGAGCTGGCCGGACGCCTCGGCGTCTCGGCCCGTACCATCCGCCGCGATATCGACCGGCTGCGTGAGCTGGGCTATCCCGTGGAGGCGACCCGGGGCGCGGTCGGCGGCTACCGGCTGGTCGCCGGGGCCGCGATGCCGCCGCTGCTGCTGGACGACGAGGAGGCGGTCGCCATCGCGGTGGGGCTGCGCGCCGGGGCCGGGCACGCGGTGGAGGGGGTGGAGGAGGCCTCCGTACGGGCGCTGGCCAAGCTGGAGCAGGTGCTGCCGTCCCGGCTGCGGTACCGGGTGTCCGCGCTCCAGCACGCCACGGCCCCGCTGGTGCGCGGTGACGGGCCGACCGTGGCGCCTTCCACGCTGACGGCGCTGGCCTCGGCGGTCACCGGGCATGAGCGGCTGCGGTTCGGCTACCGGGCGGCGGACGGGACGGAGACCCGGCGGCTGGTGGAGCCGTACCGGCTGCTCGCCGCGGGCTGGCGCTGGTATCTGGTGGCCTACGACGTGGAGCGGGCGGACTGGCGGACCTTCCGGGTGGACCGGATCACCGAGCCGTTCCCGACGGGGGCGCGGTTCACCCCGCGCGAGCTGCCGGTGGAGGCCCAGGGCGACAACCGGCGGCTGCTGGGCATCTCGGAGAACCGGGAGCGCACGGACGGCTGGGAGCACGAGACCCTGGTGGACGTCACCTTCCAGGCGCCGGCCGAGCGGGTCAGGGCCCAGGTGCCGGACTGGCCGGACCCCGAGCAGACCGGCCCGGAGAGCTGCCGGGTACGGATGCCGGCGCCCGGGTCGGCGGGCGCGGTGGAGTGGCTGGCACTCCGGCTCGCGGGGATCGGCCACCCGTACACGGTGCACGGCCCGGCGGAACTGGTCGCCCGCACCGCCGCCCTCGGCGCCCGCCTCACCGCGGCGGCCGACACGCCACCGGAAGGCCGTTCGGCGCCGGAGACCCGTACGGAGCGGCGGGCCCGCGCCAAGCCGTAGGCCCGTAGGACGTCCGAGGCCCGTACGCCGCCGTAGGCCCGTACGGAGCCGGGAGCCCGCACGACACCGGAGCCCGGTACACCGCCGAAGACCCGTACAACGCCCGGGGCCCGTACGACACCGGAGCTCGGCACGACGCCGGAGGCCCGTACCAAGTCCAATGCCTGTACGACCCCGGGGGCGTCAGGCGGCCGCGTCGAAGCCGGTGTCGTGGGCCATCCGCTTCAGCTCCAGCAGCGCGTGCTTTTCGATCTGGCGGATCCGCTCACGGGTGAGGCCGTGCTCCTTGCCGACCTCGGTGAGGGTGCGCTCGCGGCCGTCCTCGATGCCGTACCGCATCCGGATGATGGAGGCCGTGCGGTGGTCCAGCTTGCCGATCAGGTCCTCCAGCTCCTCGCTGCGCAGCAGAGTGAGCACGGACTGCTCCGGGGAGACGGCGGAGGTGTCCTCCAGCAGGTCCCCGAACTGCGTCTCGCCCGCGTCGTCCACCGACATGTTCAGCGAGACCGGGTCGCGGGCCCAGTCGAGCACGTCGGTGACCCGCTCCGGGGTGGAGCCCAGCTCGCCGGCGATCTCCGCGGCCTCCGGGTCCCGGCCGTTCTCCCGGTTGAACTCGCGCTGGACGCGGCGGATCCGGCCCAGCTCCTCGACCAGGTGGACGGGGAGGCGGATGGTGCGGGACTGGTCGGCTATGGACCGGGTGATGGCCTGGCGGATCCACCAGGTCGCGTACGTGGAGAACTTGAAGCCCTTGGTGTAGTCGAACTTCTCCACGGCGCGGACCAGGCCCGCGTTCCCCTCCTGGATCAGGTCGAGCAGGGGCAACCCGCTGCGCGGGTAGCGCCGGGCCACGGCGACGACCAGTCGCAGGTTGGAGCGGATGAAGATGTCCTTGGCACGCTCGCCCTCGGCGACCAGGCGCGCCAGCTCCTCGTGGGAGGCGCCGGCGGCGGCACCGCCCTCCGCGGCCTCTGTCTCGCCGTCCAGGATCTGCCGGGCGAACACCCCGGCCTCGATCGTCTGGGAGAGCTCCACCTCCCTGGCGGCGTCGAGCAGCGGCGTACGCGCGATCTCGTCGAGGTACATGCCGACCAGGTCGCGGTCGGCGATCTCGCCCACGGCGCGAACGCTGCTTGCCCGGCCGGAGGTCTCACCGGCGGTGGACTGACGACGGGCGACGGCACGGGTTGCCATGCGAGCTCCTTGCTGAGTAGCCGAGTAGGTCGCGACACCCTTCCGGGTGCCCTGCATCCGACGGAAGCAACGACTGGAATCCGGACAGAATTCCCACGCCGGCCCTCGTTTTTCGAGATCATGCAGTACCCTGTCGGACCGCCAGGGGAGGAGCGGCGTGAGTGATCAAGGAGAGGTGCAGGTCAGGCCGGGCACGGAGGCCGACCTCAGGGCCCTCACCGACATCTACAACCACTAGGTGACCGAGACCGCCGTCACCTTCGACACCGAGCCCTTCACCCCGAGCAGCGCCTTCCGTGGCTCCGCTCCCACTCGGAAGACGGACCGCACCGGCTCCTGGTTGCCCGGGGCGCGGGTGCGGACGCTCCCGTGCTCGGGTACGCGTCCAGCGAGCCGCTGCGGCCGCGGGCCGCCTATGCCACCACCGTGGAGACCGGCGTCTACCTGGCGCCCGAGGCCGTCGGCCGGGGCACCGGCATCCTGCTGTACGAGCGGCTGCTGACGGAGCCGGCGGGCGCGGGGCTGCACCGGGCGTACGCGGTCGTCTCCCTGCCGAACGCGGCCTCACTGCGGCTGCACGGGCGGTTCGGCTTCCGGCATGTCGGCACGTTCGGCGAGGTGGGGCGGAAGTTCGGTCGGTCCGCCGCGCGGACAGAAGGGGACACGGCCTGGTTCGAGAAGGCGCTGTCCTGAGGCTCCCCGGATGCCTGCCGGGTCAGCCGTACTGCACGGACCGCTTGGCCAGTCCCATCCAGAAGCCGTCGATGACGCTGCGCCCGCCGGCCAGCTCCCCGGCCGCGTCGGCGGCGCCGAGGGTGACGAAGAGCGGGGCGAAGTGCTCGGTACGGGGATGGGCCAGCGACCCGGCGGGTGAGGCGTGCGCGAAGTCCAGCAGCGCGTCCACGTCCGCGGCCTCCAGGGCCGCCCGCCCCCAGTCGTCGAACTCGGCCGACCAGCCGGGCGTCCCCTCGTAGCGCAGGGCGGCCAGGTTGTGGGTGAAGAAGCCGCTGCCGACGATCAGCACGCCCTCGTCGCGCAGCGGGGCGAGCCTGCGGCCCACCTCCATCAGCCGGGCCGGGTCCAGGGTGGGCAGGGAGATCTGGAGCACCGGGATGTCGGCGCCGGGGTACATCTCGACCAGCGGGACGTACGCGCCGTGGTCCAGCCCGCGGTCCGGGACGTCCGCCACCGGCATCCCGGGGGCGCGCAGCAGCTTGCGCACGGAGTCGGCGAGCGCCGGTGCGCCGGGCGCGGGGTAGCGCACGCGGTAGTAGTGCTCAGGGAAGCCCCAGAAGTCGTAAACAAGGGGGACGGTCGTCACGGCGCCGAGGGCGAGCGGCGCCTCCTCCCAGTGGGCGGAGACCACCAGGATCGCGGCCGGCCGCGGCAGGGCCGCCGACCAGGTGGCGAGCTGTCCGGGCCAGAGCGGGTCGTCGGCGAGCGGGGGCGCGCCGTGGGAGAGGTAGAGGGCGGGCATGCGCTCGGTGGTGCCGCCGAGGCTGCCGGTCGCGGTGGTGGCCATGGCGGTGCTCCTTGCCCGAAACTGCCGGTGACGCTGTACTTGAACTTTCAACCTCACTCGCACCGTAGCGCCATATAATCAAATATTCAAGAAGTCATAGAGTGGGACATATGAACCGGGCACCTCAGGCTGTGATCCCCTCCGCTCCCGATGCCGCGAGCGACCCCGTCGAGGCTCCAGGGACTCCCGAGACTTCGGGGGCCCCGCGCTGGCTCAGCGAGGAGGAGCAGCGGGTGTGGCGGGCGTATCTGCACGCCACCACGCTGCTGGAGGACCATCTCGACCGGCAGCTCCAGCGGGACGCCGGGATGCCGCACGTGTACTACGGACTGCTCGTCCATCTCTCCCAGGCACCCCGCCGCCGGATGCGGATGACCCAGCTAGCCAAGGACGCCAAGATCACCCGCTCCCGGCTCTCGCACGCCGTCGCCCGGCTGGAGAAGAGCGGCTGGGTACGGCGGGAGGACTGCCCCTCGGACAAGCGCGGCCAGAACGCGGTGCTGACCGAGGAGGGGTACGCGGTGCTGCGCCGCAGCGCGCCCGGGCATGTGAACGCCGTACGGCAGGCGATGTTCGACCGCCTCACCCCGGAGCAGGTCGGCCAGCTGGGGGAGATCATGCGGGTGATGGCCGAGGGGCTCCAGCCCGCCGACCCCAAGGCCGACCTGCCCTGGCTGCGCTGACCCTACGGGGTCAGGTGGTGAGCAGCACGCCCGCGTAGGCGGCCGCCGCGATCAGCACCCAGGAGGTCAGCCCCAGCACCGCCACCTTGGCGCCGGTCCGAGCCAGCGAGGGCAGATGCACCGCGCTGCCCAGTCCGAACAGGGCCGCCGCCAGCAGCAGCTCCTGGGCGTGCCCGGCGCCGGTGAGCACCGACTCGGGCAGCACCCCGGTGGTGCGCAGCGCCACCATGGCGAGGAACCCGGCGACGAACAGCGGCACCAGGGGCGGCCGCCGCCCGGCCCCGCCCCGGTCGCCCGCGGCCCCCTCCCGTACGCCCAGGACCGCCGCTCGGCGCCGGGCGGTCAGCACCAGCATCGCGACCAGCGGGGCGAGCAGGGCCACCCGCATCAGCTTGACCAGCACGGCCTCGCCCAGCGCCGCCGGGCCCGCGGTCTGCGCGGCGGCCACCACCTGGCCGACATCGTGGACACCCGCGCCGACCCACCGCCCGAACTGGGCGTCACTCAGGCCCAGCGGTCCGTGCAGCAGCGGCAGCACGGCGATCGCCAGGGTGCCGCAGAGGGTGACCAGGGCGACCGCCGTCGCCGCGTCCTCCCGGCCCTGCTCCCGGCCCTCGTCGCTCTCCGCCCCGTCCCGGACCGCGCTGACCGCGCCGATCGCCGAGGCCCCGCAGATGGCGTATCCGGTCGCGATCAGCAGCGGCTGGTCCCCGGGCAGCCCGAGCCGCCGCCCCAGCCACCAGGTGCCGGCCAGGGTCAATCCGACCACGCCGACGACCATGGCGACCGTCCGCCAGCCGAGGCCGGCCACGTCCGAGAGGCTCAGCTTCAGGCCGAGCAGCACCACCCCGACCCGCATCAGCCGCTTGGCGGCCAGGGTGAGCCCGGCCCGGCAGCGGCCGCGCAGTCCCTCCCGCACCCGGGGGGTGTGCGCGGCGGCGATGCCCAGCACCACGGCCACGGTGAGGAAGGGGACGGCCGGCAGCGCCCGGTGCACCAGCCAGGCGGCGCCCACCCCGGCCGCCGCCACCGCCAGCCCGGGCCACGGCTCGCTCGCCCACCACCGGCCGGCCGCCGGGTCCGCGGTACGGGGCCGGGCGGCGGTACGGGGCCCGGTGGCCGTACGGGGCGCCGTAGACGTTCCGGAGCCCGTGGCCGTACGGGTGGCGGCCCGGTCGAGGAGGGCCATCAGCGGTCGGCCGGGAGCCGGTACACGCGGCGGACGCTGCTGCCGAGCCGGGTGATGTCGGCGCCGTAGACATGGAGCGAGATGGCCGTGTCCGTACCGCCGTTGCACACCCGGTGGATGTCGCCGGGCGGCGCGAAGGCGGTGACCGTGCCCGCCGGGCTGACCAGGTCGCCGGCCGCCTCCAGCCGTGCGCCCGGGCGGTCCGGGACCAGCCGGTAGCGGCGCTCGTGCTCCTCGCCCCGGTGGATCCCGGTGACGCACCAGGAGACATGGTCGTGGATCGAGGTCTGCTGGCCGGGCAGCCAGACCAGGGCGACCAGCGAGAACATCCCGTCCGGCTCGGCGTGCAGCACATGCTGGCGGTAGCGGTCCGGGTCGCCCTCGCACTGGGCGGGGGTGAGCAGGTCCGGCGCGGTGAGGTGCGGCCGCAGCGCGTCGGCGACCAGCCAGGCGGTGGCCTCCGGTGGCAGCCCGCGGTCCACCGCCGCGCGGATACCGCCGACGAGCGTCCGCAGCCGGTCGGTGGTCCGGGCGGCGGTCCCGTCGCTGGTCCGGGCGGTGGTCCGGTGGGTGGTCCGGTCGGCCGTCGGGGAGCTGGCAGTGGGGGTCATGACGGCAGCGTCGACGCGCGCGGGCGGAGCCGTCCAAGGACGGTCCGTTGGCAGGTCCCCAACGCCCGCTTATGAGTCGCCGTTCTCAGTGGGGAACGGGGCTCAACAGCCCACCCGGGCCTCCGCCGCCGTGGTGATCTCCTCCAGCAGCAGCGCGGTGGCGGGTATCCGCAGATGGTCGCGGAGCGCGTACGCGTAGACCTGGCGGCGGGTGTGCGGCTCCAGGATCCGCCCGGTGACCTGGCCGTGGCAGAGGAAGGACAGCACCAGCGACGGCACCATGGCGATGCCCACCCCCGCCGCGACCAGGCTCTGCAGCACCAGGTTGTCGTCCGTGGTGCAGGCGATCTCCGGGGTGAAGCCCTCCTCCGCGCAGGCGTGCACGAAGTAGGTGCGGCAGCGGGCGCAGCCGGCGATCCAGCGCTCCCCGGCCAGGTCCGCGAGGCGCACGGAGCGCCGCCGGGCCAGCGGGTGGCCCACCGGCA
This sequence comes from Streptomyces lichenis, assembly GCF_023218175.1. GTDB lineage: Bacteria > Actinomycetota > Actinomycetes > Streptomycetales > Streptomycetaceae > Streptomyces > Streptomyces lichenis. The sequence goes on from NZ_JALPTH010000016.1 coordinate 28,602, forward strand.
GCAGCACCGTCAGCGGGTCCTCCAGCAGCCGGACCCCGGCCAGCTCCTCCGGGGCGTCGGTCGGGAAGCCCGGGTAGTCGAAGGCGATCGCGATGTCGCACTCGCCCCTGGCCAGCGCCCGCAGCGAGTCCGGCGGCTCCTTCTCGCTCAACTCCACCATCACACCCGGGTGCTCGTCCCGGACCCGGGCCATCGCGCCGGGCAGTATGGTCGCCGCCGCGCTGGGGAACGCGCAGACCCGCACCCGTCCGGACCGCAGCCGGGCGATGGCGTCGATCTGCTGCTGGGCCACCGCGAGGCTGTCGAGTATGGGACCGGTGTGCCGGGTGAGCGCCTGCCCCGCCTCGGTCAGCCGCAGCCCGCGTCCGATCCGGGTGAAGAGCGCGGTGCCGACATCCCGTTCCAGCGCCTTCATCTGCTGGCTGACGGCGGGCTGGGTGTAGCCGAGCGCGCGGGCGGCCGCCGTGTAGGAACCGGTCCTGACCACTTCCTGGAAGGTCCTGATGTACCGGGAATCGAACACCCGGGCAGCATAAGCCGAGAGCGGCGGGCTGAAAGGAACGGGCGGAGAGGGGCCGGCCGAGAGGGGCCGGGCGGCAGCGGCTGCCCGAGATGGACGGGCCGGGATCGGGGCCCGGAACCATAAGCGGAAATTGGGGTGGGGAATCCGCCCCCTCCCAACCCCCTGCCACTCCCCTGGCCCCCGGCCCACCGCCCGACCGCATCTCCTGCCCCCGACCTCCACCGCCATGCGCGCGGGGCCCCCGGCCCACGCCTCCCCCGCCCCGAATTCCACCGATCGGATCAGCTCGGCGCGCGCCGGTGCGCCACCCGGCTGACGCTGAGCGCAGGGAGCGCAGCCCGGATCCGGCCGGCTGCCGGACGGGCGAAGGCGGGCGTGGGTATGCGGCAAGCACTGCGGCTGCGGCCGCCACTGCGGCGAATACGCAGGCCGATCGCCCTGGGCGCGGCCACCACGCTGGTGGTCGCCGGACTGGCCACCGCCAGTGCCACGCTGCCCGACCCGTCCAGTGCGTCGGGCGCCGGGCCGATATCCGCCCGGGAGGCCGCCGAGGACCGGGGGCTGGACCCCTGCCGGATCGAGCCGCCGCTGGGCGTGCAGCTCTCCGAAGGGGTGCCGACCGGCTCCGGCTACACCCGCTCCACCGGCCAGGTCCGCTCCCTCAACCTGATGGTCGACTTCTCGGACGCGCCCGGGGACGGCCCGGCGATGAAGCGGTTCTCCGAGTTCTTCCCGCAGACCGAGCGGTGGTTCCGCGCCAGCTCGTACGGGCGGTTGCGCTACCGGGCCGAGACCCCGCTGCCGGACTGGCTGCGGATGCCGGCGCCCTTCTCCGCGTACGGGATCGAGCGCGGTTCGCCGTACGAGCCGGGGTACCGCCAGCTGGTCCAGGACATCGTGGCCGCCGCCGACCCCAAGGTGGACTTCAGCACGTACGACCTGGTCAACATCCTGGTCACCCCGAACGCCGGGCCGTCCGCCCTGGACACCGTGCTCTCCGTGACCTTCTCCGGCAACGGGGAGGCCCCGCAGGCGGACGGCACCCCGCTCGCCAACACATCCTTCGTCTACAGCCGCCAGGACGACGGCTCGGGCAGCTACCACGAGACCGGCTTCCGGGTGCTCCCCCACGAGAACGGCCATGTCTTCGGGCTGCCGGACCTGTACACCGCCGAGGGCGGCGGCGCGGTCGGGCACTGGGACATCATGTCCGAGGACTGGGGGGCCAACAACGACATGCTGGGCTGGCACAAGTGGAAGCTCGGCTGGCTGGACGACAAGCAGATCAAGTGCGCCGCCGCGCCCGGCAGCCGGGACTTCACCCTCACCCCGCTGGCCAGGAAGGGCGGCCCCAAGCTGGCCTTCGTCCCGCTCACCCCGGAGTCCGGGTACGCCATCGAGGTCCGCACCCGGGCCGGCAACGACGAGGCGGTCTGCGAACCGGGCGTGCTCATCTACCACGTACGCGCCGACGTGGACACCGGCCAGGGCCCGATCACCGTCGCCGACAGCGACGAGGAGAGCGGCGGCTGCACCCGCCGCCCCAACGTCCACGCCGAGCTGTCGGACGCCCCGTTCCGCCCCGGTGAGTCCTTCGCCGACCACGAGGCCGGCCTGCGCATCACCGTCCTGGGCGAGAACCGCCGCACCGGCGCCTACCGCGTCCGCGTCACCCGCTCCTCCTGAGCAGCCCTACTCGTCCGGACCGTCCGCGAGCCCGGCCCGCAGCTCGCGCTTCAGGACCTTGCCGGTGGCGTTGCGGGGCAGCGGGGCCTGCTGGAGGCGGATGTGCGCCGGGACCTTGAACGGGGCGAGGCTGCCCGCCACATGGGCCCGCAGCTCCTCCTCGTCCGCCGCCGCCCCCTCCCGCAGCCGGACCACGGCGGCGACCTCCTCGCCGAGGCGCGGGTGCGGTACGCCGAGCACGGCGGCGTCCAGGACGTCGGGGTGGCCGTGCAGGGCGGTCTCCACCTCCACGCAGTACACGTTCTCGCCGCCGCGGATCACCATGTCCTTGAGCCGGTCCACGATGGCGACCCGGCCGCCCTCGTCCACGGTCGCCAGGTCCCCGGTGCGGAACCAGCCGTCGGGGGTGAACGCGGCGGCGGTCGCCTCCGGGTCCTCCCAGTAGCCGCGGACCAGGGACTGCCCGCGCAGCCACAGCTCGCCCACCTCGCCGTCGGCCACCGGCTCCCCGTCGGCCCCCGCGACACGCACCTCGGTGGCCGGGGTGGGCCGTCCGACCGCGCCTGGGTGGAGCCGGTAGTCGTCCCCGGCGTGGGAGAGCACTCCCCCGCTGGTCTCGGTCAGCCCGTAGCCGTTGCGCGGCTCGACCGGGCCCGTGCAGCGGGCGGCGATACCGGGCGGCGCGGCGGCCCCGCCGGTGCTGAGCAGGGTGAGCGGTCCCAGGCCGCGCGGGTCCGCCTCGGCGGCGTCCAGCAGTTGGAGCGCAGTGGTGGGGACGCCCGCGTAGTGGGTGACGCCGTGCGCGTGGATGAGGTCCAGGGCGCGCCGGGCGTCCCACTTGCGCATCATCACCAGCGTGCCGCCCGCCGCCATCACCGCGTACACCGAGGTGAAGGCGGCCACATGGAAGAAGGGGAAGGTGGTGAGGGAGACGGGGGCGGGGCCGAGCCCGGGCACGGTGCCGGCCTGCAGGGCGGCGAGCGCCGCATGGTAGCGCGGGTTGGCGGCGGCCCCGGCCTGGGCGAGGTGGGTGGCCACGGCGCCCTTGGGGCGGCCGGTGGTGCCGGACGTGTAGATGATCGTGGCGTCGTCCTCGGGCCGTACGTCCACCTCGGGCGGCCCGAGCGCGGGGTCGGCGGCGGGGAGTTCCTCGTACCGCTCCTCCGCCTCTCCGTGTTCCGCGTGGAAGACGAGCAGGTGGGCCGCGTGCGCGGTGGCCCAGTCCCGTACCCGGGCGACCCGTTCGCCGTCGACCAGCAGCAGCCGGGGGCGGCAGTCGTCCAGCGCGTACCGGAACTCCTCCTCGGTCCACCAGCCGTTGAGCGGTACGGCGACCAGTCCGGCCAGCTGGGTGGCCCAGAAGGCGATCTGCCACTCGGGGTGGTTGCGCATCGCCACCACGGCCCGGTCGCCCCGGCGCAGCCCGTAGACCTCGGTGAACCGTCGCGCGAGCGCGCAGGCGGCGGCGAAGAACTCCCCGTAGGTGTAGGTGCGTTCCTCCGCCACCAGGAACGGCCGCTCGCCGTACGCCCAGGTCACCTCGGCGAACTCGCGCAGGGTGCGGGGCCCGTCCGCGTAGGTCCGCCGGCCGTCCGGCCCGGTGGTGACCGCGAACGGGGCACCGGGTGCGGTGAGCAGCGCGGCGGGGTCGGCGAGCGATTCGACGGGATCGGTCTGCGGCACGGCGGTCGCCCTTCTTCCTTCGTGTCCCCGGGCACCACCCTCGCACCCGACGCTCGATGCTCGACGCTCGACCTAAGCGCTTGCTCACGCCCTCGCGACGCTATGCCCCGCACGACGCACACGTCAAGGTAAGTGCATGAGCCATCTATCTTGCGCCCCGCGCGGCTCACTCCCTGCGCGCGGCGGTGAAGTGGGCGACGGCCGTGAACACGGTCAGGACGAGGACGGAGACCAGGAGCATGCCGCTCGCGGGGGCCGGCAGTCGCGCCGCGTCGGACTCCGTGCCCACCAGCGCACAGGTGAGCTGCGCCTCCACCCCCAGCAGCAGATCGGCGTGGCTGCCCAGCCACAGGGGGAACAGCAGGCCGATACCCCCGGGCCGCCACAGATCACGGTCCCGCCGTACCGCCGGGCGCGGGCGCGGGGCGCCGGACGTGGGCGGCGAGCCCGGGCGGTACGGCGGTGGGCCGATCATGTCCAAAATCCCCCTGTACCCGGCCCTTGCCCCGCTGTTACATGATCAGTGATCAGAGTGGACGTCGAGGGGACCTCCGTGCGGGAGCGACAGTTGCGTCGGTGGTGCAAGCGCGAACTGCGGAGCATGGGCTTCCGTCCGCCGCTGGACGTCCGAGGACTGTGCGCCCTCCTCGGGAACCACCGCGGCCGCGCCGTCCGCCTGCTGCCGTACCGGTTCCCCATCAACGGCCCCTCGGGCCTGTGGATGGCCACCGCCACCACCGACTACATCTTCTTCCAGCGCGAGACCACCCGCGCCCACCAGGACCACATCATCACGCACGAGGTGGGGCACATCCTGGCCGGGCACCACGGCAGCCGGCCGATCGCCGACGCCCTCGAAGGCATGGTGCCGCATCTGTCGCCCGCCGCCGTCCGCCGCGTGCTCCAGCGCACCGGCTACGACGAGGCGCAGGAGCGCGAGGCCGAGCTGGTCGCCACCATCATCATGGAACCGGCCGGGCTGCTCGGCCTGGGCGCTCCCCCCGCGCACCGCGTCGCCCCGGCCCTCGGCGGCGGATCCGGACGGTTCTGATGTTCCAAGTCCCCCTCATCGTCCTTCTCTCCCTCGGCGTGCTGTGGAAGGCGGTGGACCTGGCGCGCTCACCGTACGACCGGGCGCTGCGCTCCCTCGTGCTCTGCCTGCTCCTGCTGCTGACCGGCGAGATCCTCAGCTTCCCCGAGGTGACCTCGGCCATCGACGGGGCCACCACCGCCGGTACGGGCAAGGTCGCGTACAACGGCATCTACCTGTCCGGCCTCTATGTCCTCGTCTCGTTCTTCGTCTCCTGCGCGGGCCTCCCGGACGCCACCACCCGCAGGTACCGGCGGATCGACACCGCGCTGCTCGTCGGCGTCCTGACCGCGCTGACCGCCGCCATGATCGCCACGCCGGCGGAGATGCGCGGGCACTCGCTGAGCACCCCGCACATGGCGGAGCCGGCCATCGCCTTCTTCTACGTCGTCGGCAACGCCTACTTCGTCTACGCGTACGCGGCCTGCGCCCTGTACGCGCTGCGCTTCGCCGGCACGGTGTCGCGGCCCCTCGCGCTCGGGCTGCGGACGATGGCCGTCGGGCTCCTCGGGCTGACCGCCACGGCCCTGGGGCGCCTGGTGCTGGTGGTGCTCCGTATCGACACACCCGGCGCCCACCAGTCGTTCAACACGGTCAACTGGTCGGCGGCCAACTGGTCCATGGGCGTCGTCCTGGTCGGCACCTGCTACTCGGCCGCCGTGCACCTGGGCGCCCGGTGGCGGTCGGCCGTCCACCACCGCCGGATGTACCGGGAGCTGACCCCGCTCTGGACGGCCCTGGCCGCCGCCTACCCGGAGATCGTGCTGGTCCGCAACCCGTCCGGGCGGCCCTGGGGCCGTCTGCGCAGCTCCCCCCAGCAGCGCTTCTACCGCCGGCTCATCGAGTGCCGGGACGGACTGCTGCGGCTGAGCCCGCACCTGCGGCGCCTCGCCCCCGACGAGGACCTCGCCGGCGGCCCGCCCGACCATGTCGCACGGCTCATCGCCACGGCCCTGCGCCTACGGCAGTCCACCGGCGCTCCCGCCACGGGCACCGAACTCCCCGCCACCCCGGTGGCGTCGCCCTCGCCCGCGGAGACCGGTCTGGACGCCGACGCCCGCGAGCTCGTCGCCATATCCCGCGCCTTCCCTACGATCTCCTCCGCCCAACCCCCCTCCATCCGCGAGAGGAAAGCGTGAACCAGCTGCTGATCACCGCGGACCGCGTCATCACCGGCCCGGCGGACCATGTCATCCCCCACGGCGCCGTGCTCCTCGACGCCGACCGCGTCGCCGCGGTCGGCCCGGCCGCCGCACTGGACGCCTCGGTCCCCACCGAAGTGCCGCGGCTGCGCTGCCCCGGCGCGACGGTGCTGCCGGGCCTGATCGACTGCCATGTCCACCTGTCCTTCGACGCCGGGCCGGACCCGGTCCGTGCCGTGACCGAGGCGGCGGCCCCCGACCTGGCCACCGCCATGGCCGAACGCGCCACCCGGCTGCTGGCCGCCGGAATCACCACCGTCCGCGACCTCGGCGACCGCGACGCCCTCACCATCCCCCTCCGCGACTCCATCAATTCCGGCACGGCGTCCGGCCCCCGCATCCTCGCCGCGACCGCCCCGCTCACCTCGCACGGCGGCCACTGCCACTTCCTCGGCGGCGAGGTCGTCTCGGACGACGGCATCCGCGACCGCATCGCCCGCAACGCGGCCGCCGGAGCCGACCTCATCAAGGTGATGGCCTCGGGCGGCGCGCTCACCCCGGGCGGCCCGAAGATGTGGGAGCCGCAGTTCACCCTCCACCAACTGCGCCTGATCGTCCGTGAGTCCGCCCGCCACGGCCTGCCCGTGGCCGCCCATGTGCACGGCACCGAGACCATCACCCAGTGCGTGGACGCCGGCGTCCGCACCCTGGAGCACTGCTCCTGGCGCACCGCCGAGGGCGTCGTCCACGACCCGGAGACCACCCGACGCATCGTCGCCGAGGACGTCGCCGTCTGCCGCTGCGTCTCCGGCGACTGGCAGCTCTTCCTGAAGCAGATGGGCCCCGAACGCGCCCAGGCCATGATCGACGTCATCGGCGAGATGCGGCAGGCCGGCGTGCGGTTCATCGCCGGCACCGACGCCGGCGTACCGGGCGCCCACTTCGGCGACTACGTCGGCATGCTGGAGTTCTTCGCCTCCCTCGGCTTCGGCCACCCCGAGATCCTCGACATGGCCACCACCACCTCCGCCCACGCCCTCGCCCTCACCGACACCGGCTCCCTCGCCCCCGGCATGCGAGCCGACCTCCTCGTCGTCGACGGCAACCCCCTCACCGACCTGAACGCCCTCCGCCACCCCCGCCACATCTACACCGCGGGTCGCCATCTCCCCGTCTGACCTCCGTCACCCGGGGTACGGGAGCCCTGCCTGGCGTCAGCCCGTATCGGCTACGCTAGGCACCGGATCACATCGATCTCCCCGCCTTCGTAGCTCAGGGGATAGAGCACCGCTCTCCTAAAGCGGGTGTCGCAGGTTCGAATCCTGCCGGGGGCACAGCGGACGGGCACCTGCGGACCTCGCGGGTGCCCGTCGGGATTCATGGCCGCCTGCCTGCCCGGGGCCCAGGCGGCGGGCGGGGTCAGCGTTCGAGCGGGCGACCGCCGCCACCGAGCCGGGCCGGGGTGGACCGAGCCGCCTCCGGCCAGGTGGCCAACGCCGCCCGGGCCGCGTGGTATCCGCACATGCCGTGGACCGAGGGGCCCGGTGGGGTCGCCGAGGAGCACAGCCAGGTGCCGGGCAGCGGCGTCCGGTAGGGGTTCCAGCGCGGCACGGGGCGGGCGAGCGTCTGCCACAGGGTCATCGCGCCGGACGCGATGTCGCCGCCCACGTAGTTCGGGTTGTACACGCCCAGCCGGGCCGCCGACACACCGCGCTCGGCGATCACGGTGTCGGTGAAGCCCGGGGCGTGGTTCTCCAGGGCGGCACGGATCATCGGCAGGGGGTCGCGGGTGTCGCCGTGGGGCACGTGCGCGTAGGCCCACACCGGCCTCCTGCCCCGGACGGCGCGTGCCGGGTCCGCGGCGGCCGGGTCGACCACGATGATGTACGGGTGCGGGGCCCGCAGGCCCCGGGCCGTGGCGGTCTCGGCCCGGGCCAGCTCCGCTGCCGTGCCATGGGCCCCGCCCAGATGGACGGTGGCGGCCTGGCCGAGGCGGGGGTCGGCCCAGGGGATCGCGCCCTCGATGAGGAAGTCGGCCTTGGCGGCGCCCGGACCGTACCGGTAGCGGGACAGCATGCGCAGATACCGCGCGGGCAGCACGGCGATCCGGGCCAGCTCGCGGGGCGAGACGTCCAGCAGGGTGAGGCGGCGCGCGGGCAGGTCCCGCAGGCTGTCCACCCGGACGCCGGTGTGGATCAGGCCGCCGAGCCGCTCGATCTGCGCGGCCATGACGGCGGCGACGGCCCGGGACCCGCCCCGCGGGACGGGCCAGCCGGTGGTGTGGGCCAGGTGCCCGAGCAGCAGCGCGACCGCGGCGGACGCCAATGAGGGGAGCCGCCCGATGCCATGGGCGGCCACCCCGGTGAGGAGGGCCCGGGCCGCCTCGGTGCGCAGGCCGCCGCCGGCGCGCAGAGCCTGCGCCGGCAGCCGGGTGGCCAGTACGGCCAGGGCCCGCGGGTTCGGCGGTGTGCGCTGTGAGGAGAGCATCAGCTCCACCACGTCAGCGGAACGCTCCATCAGCGGGAGCATCAGCCGCCGCCAGCCCGGCCCGTCCCGGCCGAGTTCGGCGCAGGTGGTGTCCAGATCACGCCAGGCCAGGGCGGCCGGGCCGCCCTTGAGCGGGTGCGCGTAGGCGGCCGGGGAGTGCAGCAGGGCGACGCCGTTCCCCTCCAGGTCGAGCGACCTCATGAAGGGGGACACCGGCGCCATGGGGTGCACGGCCGCGCAGATGTCGTGCAGCACCTCGGAGTCGAAGAGCGGTTCCGTGCGCAAGCCTCCGCCGATGTGCTCATGTGCCTCGAACACCTCGACCCGGAGCCCGGCACGGGCCAGGGTGAGCGCGGCGGCGAGCCCGTTCGGCCCGGAACCGACGACGACGGCATCCGTCATGGACGTCCTCTCAGGGGAAGGCCGGCCATCCGATGGCCCCGGCGCGGAGCGGGCCGGCGGCGGCCACGGCGGCAGGCCGGTGAGCGGTGCGGTACGAACCGCGCCAGCACGGCGGTCACCAGCGCGGCGCCCGTGCCGACGGCGAGGCGCGGCGGCCCGTCGCCGCCGGCCGTACTCGCCGAAGTGTCGTGCCGACCGGGCGAACCAGGCGATACGCGGGGCGCCTCCGTGGCCCGCGCTTGGTGATCAGGTCCGGCCGTGCGGTGCGGGAGCCGTGAGGAAGACCTTCCTGGCGAGCTTCTCGGTGCCGGCCAGGCCGCCCAGGCGGTGCAGGACGACCCAGCGGCCGTCGTCGTGCGCGGCGGCCACCACGGACGAGCCGCGCGTGGCGCCGTCGTGCCAGGTGAGCGAGGAGCCTCGACGCCAGCCGGGCGCGGGCGGCCCCAGCCGGCGTTCGACGAGCAGTCCGGTCACGGCCCGGGACAGCGTCCGGCAGGTGGACCAGAGCCCACCGGCCGGGAGGATCGGTCCCGTCATGGTCCACAGGGGCCGGGGCCTGCCGAACAGACCGCGGGGGATCAGGCGCCGCTCCCCCGGCGGCGACGAGGTCACCGCACCCGCCTCCAACCCCAGTGGCAGCAGGACGAGTTCGTCCACCAGCTGCTGGTAGGAGCGTCCGGTGGCGGTGGTGAGGGCGTGACCGAGCACGGCGTACCCCAGGTTGGAGTACTCCTCCTGCCCCAGCCGCCCGGTGGCCACGCGGTCCAGCTCGCGCAACGAGGCGCGCAGAGCCTGCTCGGTGAAGGCGGCGTACGGGTCGCCGGGCGGCCCAGCGGGGTGGACCGGCAGGCGCGGCAGGCCCGAGGTGTGCCCGGCGAGGTGCCGGAGCGTGATGCCCGTCCCGGCGGGCACCTCGTCCAGGCACTCCTCCAGCGGGGTGTCGAGCTCGACGGCCTTGTCCTTGGCCAGCCGGGCCAGGACGGTGCCGGTGAACACCTTGCTGAGGGAACCGATTTCCACGAACCGGTCCGGGTCGTGGCCGTGGGCGACCCGGTCGTCTATACCGGCACCGCCCAGCAGGCAGATCGGGGTGGGCACGTTGTCCGTCGCTCCTGTCAGTCAGGCGGGTCGGATCGGGTGGGTGGGCGGGTGGGATGAGACGGGTGGGTCAGACGGGTTTGGCGGCCGTCCTCGTTCCGCTCTCCCCGCTCGGTCGTTCCGCCTCCGGAAGGGCCGCCGGTACCGCCGTGTCCGCCGCCCCGGCCGCCCAGGTCCTGGGCAGTCTGCCCCGGGCCCACAGCAGTGCGCGATCGAGGGCTCCGGACAGAAAGACAAGATCGCACGCGATCATCGTCAGGGCGAACCCGGTCAGCCCCATGAAGAACGCGATCGACAGGTGGAAGCAGATGGAAGCAACGGCCGCCCAGGGACGCAGCGCCGGGACGAGCACGCCCAGGGGGAAGTAGACCAGGAAGGCGACCGTCCCGTAGGTGCCGAGCACGACCAGGAGGTCGTTCTCGTAGACCAGGTTCGACCAGCCGGGCAACTCGAACTCGGCGACGCGCATGATGTAGAAGAGGGCGGTGCCGTCCTGCCACTCCTCGCCCATGACCTTGTAGAGGCCGGAGACCACGTAGACCAGGCAGATCTGCACCGCCACCATGAGGACGCCCAGGTTGTGGAACGGCACGGACAGCGCCCGCAGTCGGCCGGGCAGCCGCTGGACGAGACGGTTCGCGAGGCCGGTCGGCAGGGCGAACCGGTCGTAGCAGCGTGTCAGGAGCAGGAACGGGATGACGACGTACGCGAGGTTGTCGCCGCCGTCCAGGAGGCCGGGCTGACGCTGGTAGACCGACCACAGCAGGACCCAGTGGAGCGCCAGTCCGGGCCGGCCGCCGACGCCGAGCGTCACGGCCAGCGCGACGGCGATGCCCAGGTGGTAGAGGAGCTGGAAGTACCACGGCGACGCCGACAGGGCGTACAGGCTGAAGCCGGTCAGCTGTGCCGTGAACTCCTCGTGCGGCAGCACCCCGTCCGGGCCGAACAGGTAGTTCCGCTCCTGGTACTGACCCACGTAGTACATGAGGCCGACGAAACCGAGCAGCAGGCGCGTCCCCGACACACCGGTGACGGCCGCGTAATCCGTGGACCAGGAATCCAGCCGGGCGGTGGCGTTCTTCAGCAGGTCTCTCATCGCAGATCCCGGGCTTTCTGCCAGGCGAAGTCCTTCACCAGGACCTTTCCTTCGGCGGAGGGGTCATGACGCTTCGACCACGGCGGCAACTGGTCCACGTACATACGGACCTGGACTTTCGCCGCTTTCCCGTTGCAGACGGTGGGCATCTGGTCGTAGGCGTACCGGGAAAGCCCCTTCACCGCTTCCGCCTCGGTGGCCCTCTCATAGGGCAGCGGAGGAAGCATGGGCTTCTTGTCGTTGGTCTGCCGCTGGCGAATCCTTCTGACGATCTCCTCGCTGTTGGTGATGTTCTGGAGGTGTGCGGAGACGATGCGGACCTCTCGTGACGGGAAGAAGCGGGAGTCCTGCGCCTTCTCCACCGCACGGGTCGACACGTCGTAGTACTGGGTCACCGATCCGTCCGCGCAGGTGGCCCTCGCCAGGATTCCCCGGTTGTCGGAAACGGGTGTCGGCGCGAAGAGCTGCCAGTTCTGCGAGAAATACGGGTCGAGATACTCCGCAACCGGGTCGCCGTAGACGAGTTTCGCCGGGCTGAGCGGCGCCTGCGACAGGGCGGCCATGGCCATATGAGCGCCCAGGAGGGCGCCGCCGACAACGAGCGCCGCCCTCCTGGTCGTGCGATACGTGTTCGTCACGTGATGCTTAGCGGTCGAAGACCGCGTCGGCCGTGACTCCCTGCGGCAGGTCCGCCGGAGGGGCGAAAACGCTGCCGTGCCCCAGCATGTTGTCGGCGTTGCTCTTCGCCACCACGGCCATGCCCTTGCCGACGGCCGTGGCCTTGTTGGCCGCCTTGGTGGCGGCCTTGCCCACGGACTTGGCGGCCTTGCCCACGAGCGAGCCGAGGGCCTGCGGTGCCTTGTCCTGCGAAGGCTGGGCGGCGGCGGTCACGGCCGGGGCCGGCTGGGCCGGGGCGGCCTGGGCGCTGCCCTGGGTGGTGACGAACAGGGCGACACCGGCGGTGGCGACACCGGCGGCGGTGGCGATCTTCTTCATGTTCATTCGGTCTACTCCCCCAAAATGGTGATCGAGGTTCGGACGAAGCCATGCGCCCGGCCAGGTGCTCCGGGTGGTTACCCCTGCATGGCGGACAACGCCGTCGATCCTGCCCCTGCGGGACGGGCTCTGCCATTGCCTCCTGGGGCATGACCTTTCCGGCATCGCCGCCCGGGGCATGGCCTTTCCGGCATTGCCGCATGCGGCAATGCCTCAGGAGGCTATTGCCTCGTCGGTGAGCGCCTCGTAATGATGGAACGCCACCAGACTGGCCTCGAACCTGGATCCCACACCCAACTTGCGCACAATACTGGTGACATGAGCACGAACGGTCCGTTCGGCTATTCCGAGCCGACGGGCCAGCACCCGGTTCATCTCGCCTCTGGCCAGGCAGCGCAACACCTCGCGCTCCCGGCCGGTCAGACGTGCCAGCGTCGCCATGTCGACGGAAACGTCGAACGGCCGGTTCCCTGCACCCGTGGTCATGCGAAAATTCCCCCTTGACTATCTCGCCCCGTCGGTGCGGAAAAAAGGCACGACAAGGCAGGCCGGTCACACTTTCGGCAAGCGGTGGTCAGCCGCCGCGCAAGCGTTTCACCCGGCCCGAATACTTACTCGCAGTTTAGTGTCGCGGGGCGAACGGAAACCAGCATGAGTGACCTGAAACACAGTCAGCAACCGTTGCCTCACCGAGAGAAACCGGCTTCACCTCGTCGACCGGCCTCGGCACCCCCGCCGGGCAGACGACGGGGGGGCCGGCGGGGAGCGGTCGCTCTCCGCCGGCCCCTCGGTCGCGCGTCAGGGGGCGTCGACCAGGACGCGGCCGTCGGTGGGGGCGAGGGTGGCGGCGGCGCCCGCGTAGAGGGAGTCGACGCGGGCCTTCTCGGTGGCGTTGGGGGTGGCGTTCTTGCAGGTGGTGCCGGCGGACGAGCCGGACATCAGCTGGGTGCAGGGGCCGGGCTTGGTGTCCGGCAGGCCGAGGTTGTGGCCGATCTCGTGGGCGGCGATACGGGTCTTGTCGTGGCCCTGGGAGACCGCCTGGCTGCCGAGTTCGACGCGGGCGGAGCCGCCGGGGCGGACCGGGCCCAGGGTGGCCTGGGGCCAGCCGCTGGTGGCGACTATCTGGATCTCGGCGCGGGTGCCCGGGGCGGCCTCGACCAGCTTCACGTTCTTGACGGTGGCGTTCCAGTTCGCGACGCCGGCCGCGATGGCCGACTCCCAGCCGACGGCGCGGCTGTCGTCGTAGCGGAGGGTGGTCACCGCGGCGGCGGCCTTGGCGGCGGCCGGCTCGGGCGCGGGTGCGGCGGTGGCGGCGGTCGCGGCGGCCAGGGTGATCACGGCGGCGGCGGTGGCCGACCTGAGCCAGATGGAGTGCGGCATGGCTGTCCCTTCGGGGGTGGGGGGAAAGGGCCCCGGTGAGGTGCGGGGATGCGGAGGGGTGCGGTCCGGGTGGGGGCCGGACGCGGTCCTCCGGAGTGAGTCTGGGAGCGCGGGGGTGTGGTGACAAGGTGTCAGTGGGTGATAGGGCGCGGTTATCAGGGGTTGCGAGGGTGTGGTTTCGGCCAACGTACGACGTTGGAAAAATTGGCATGGACCTGATGTTGGGACGGCGCTACGCTCCACGGCGAGCGAGATTGAGAGCGCTCTCAGACCTGTTCCGCCCCCACTGTCGCAGGAACGAGCGAAGGGTCTCCCCATGAACAGCAGCAGTACGAGGACGTGCAGAACGACCGTGCCGGGACGACGGGTTCGGGCCGGGCTCGTGGTCGTCGCACTGGTCGGGGCGTATGCCACCGGCGCGACCGGGGCGGCCACCGCCGCGCCCGCCCCGGAGCGCGGCACCGCCATAGCTCGGGTCGCCGAGCCCTTGTCGGAGGGGCTGGTCGCGGCCATGCGGCGGGACCTCGGGCTGACCGAGGCGCAGGCGGTGGCGCGACTGGCCGCCGAGGCCGAGGCGACCGCCGTGGAGGGCCGGGCGAAGCGCGCGGCGGGAGCCGCGTACGGCGGGTCCTGGTTCGACGCGGGCAGCGGGCGGCTGACGGTGGCGATAGCCGAGGGAGAGGGCGGGAAGGCCGCGGCGTCGGTACGGGGGGCGGGGGCGGAGGTGAGGTTGGTCCGCCACAGCGAGCGGCGGCTGAACGGGGTCAAGGCCGCGCTGGATCGGCTGGACGCGCCCTCGGGGGTGGGCAGTTGGCATGTGGACCCCGAGGCGAACAAGGTCGTGGTCAGCGTGGTCGCGGGTGAGCGGGCTGACAACGATGTCCGGGCGTTCCTGGGGAAGGCGGCCGCGGCCGGACCGGTGGAGGTACGGGAGGTCGCCGAGGCGCCGCGGACCTTCGCCGCGGGCACGGTCGGCGGCGACCCGTACTACACCGGCAACGTCCGCTGCTCCATCGGCTTCTCGGTGCACGGCGGCTTCGTCACGGCCGGCCACTGCGGGCGGGCCGGGCAGCAGGTGCGCGGCTGGGACAACAGCTACATCGGCGACTTCCAGGGCTCCTCGTTCCCCGGCGACGACTACGCCTGGGTGAACGTGGGCAGCGGCTGGTGGACCGTACCGGTGGTGCTGGGCTGGGGCACCGTCCCTGACCAGCTGGTCCGCGGCTCCAACGAGGCGCCGGTCGGAGCGTCCGTCTGCCGCTCCGGCTCCACCACCCGATGGCACTGCGGCCGGGTCCTCGCCAAGAACGAGACGGTCAACTACAGCCAGGGCGCGGTGCACCAGATGACCAAGACCAGCGTCTGCGCCCAGGGCGGGGACTCCGGCGGCTCGTTCATCAGCGGTGACCAGGCCCAGGGCGTCACCTCCGGCGGCTGGGGCAACTGCTCCAGCGGCGGCGAGACCTGGTACCAGCCGGTCAACGAGATCCTGAACCGCTACGGGCTGAGGCTGCACACCGCCTGAGGCGCGGTACCGGCTAGCGGAACTCCTCCGGGCAGGGCGTACCGCGGGGGAAGATCTTGTACGGGGCGCCGAGCCGGTAGGTACCGGCCGCCGGGGCGATGAGTTCGGTCCACTCGTCGCCCTCGGCGTCCTCCTCGGCCTTCAGCAGGCAGCCGTGCGGGTTGGTGAAATCCCGGTCCTCGTCGTCCGCGCGCTCCTTGGACTCCTCGGTCTCCTGCGGCGGTTCGACCTTCTGGCCGCTCGCGTCGAGGAGGGAGAGCCAGGGCGAGTACGGCACCCGGATCAGCATCCGCCCGGCCTTGCGGACCGTGACCGTCATCTCGCCCGCCCCGGCCCGCTGGACCGTCGCCGGGGGGTCGGCCAGCGGGGTCGGGTCCGCGACCGCGAACAGCTGCCAGTTGTCGTCCGACCACACCGGGCGCAGATACGGCTGGCCCTCGGCGACCAGCTCGGCCTCCTGCTCGGCCCCGGTGTCCGGGTCGCCCTTGGGCAGCACCACGTAGTGCACGGCCCAGCGGTGCAGCCAGTCCCGGTAGGTGACGGCGTTGAGCGTGTCGTCGTAGAAGACCGGGTTGCGCTCCATGTCGGCCTGGCGGTTCCAGCCGCGGGCCAGGTTGATGTACGGGGCGAGGGCGGAGGCCTCGCGGTGGCTGCGGGCCGGTACGACCTCCACCCGGGCCCGCTCGGCGCGCAGCCCCTGGAGCTGGTTGATCAGCGGCGCCGCCTCCCGCGCCCAGGAGGCGTCCGGGGCGGTGCGCACCACGTCGTCCACGCTCTTGAAGCCGATCCAGCCGTTGAGCGCCACGAACGCCAGCACCAGCGCGTACCACTTGCGGCTGCGCGGCACCGCGTACGGGAGCGCCGCCAGCAGCAGCACCCCGGCGAACAGCATCGGCAGCCGGGAGACGTTGGAGCCGACCTGCGAGTCCACCAGCCAGGTCAGCAGGGTGCCCGCCGCGTACACCGCGGCGCCGGTGCGCACAGTGCGCCAGTCCCGCGGCACGAGCACGAGGACGACGAGGCCGAAGGCGAAGGGCAGCAGGGTGGAGGCGAAGGACATCGGCTGCGTCCCGGAGAACGGGAACAGCCACGCGGACAGGGCCACCACGGCGACGGGCGCGAGCCCCAGCGCGTACGCCCCGGGGCGGCGCCGGTTGAGGAAGAGCGCGGCCGCCGCGACCCCCAGGAAGAGCCCGGCCACCGGGCTCGCGGCGGTGGCCAGCCCGGCCAGCGGGGCCGCCACGGCCGCCTTGGCCCAGCGCCTGTAGCGCCAGCGGTACGGCCAGCAGAAGACCGCCGCCACGGCGCCCAGCGCGAACATCATGCCCAGGCCGAAGGTGACCCGGCCGGACAGCGCGTTGCAGAGGAAGGCGAACACCCCGGCCAGCGCGCACGCCAGCGGATTGCGCACCGCCCGCACCCGGACCAGGATCAGCGCGGTCAGCGCCGCCGAGGCGGTGCCGACGATCATCATGGTGGCCCGCACCCCGAGCAGGGACATCAGATACGGGGAGACCACGCTGTACGAGACGGGGTGCATCCCGCCGTACCAGGCCAGGTTGTACGCGGAGTCGGGATGGCGCCCGACGAACTCGGCCCAGGCGTCCTGCGCCGCGAGGTCGCCGCCGCTGTTGGCGAAGACCAGGAACCAGAGGACGTGGGTGAGCGCCGCGAGCGCGGTGGCCGCGGTGACGGGGTGCCGGAGCCAGTGCCGGGCGCCACGGGGCCGGGGCGGGGCCTCGGAAGGGGCGGCGGAGGTGGGTGCGGGGGCGGTGCGGAGGTCGGCACCGGTGCGGGGGTCGGGGGCGGTAGGGGGGTCGGCACTGGTGCCGGTGCCGGTGCCGGGCTCGGCTGCGGTTCCGGGCTGGGGCTCGGATACGGTCCCGGGCTGGGGCTCGGCTGCGGTCCCGGGCTGGGGCTCGGATACGGTTCCGGGCTCGGCTGGGGGCTCGGCACCGGGCTCGGGGGTGGTACGGGGTGGGGGCGGGGTGTCGGCGGGGTGCGGCAGCCGCGTGCCGGGCACCCGGACGCGGGGGCGGGCGGCCGCGGTGTCCGCCGCCGCGCCGGGAGGGCGGCGAGTCGGCTCAGGCTCAGTGGTGGTCACTGCGGCTCGGCCCTCAGCTCTCTGCGTTCTCCGCTCTCGCGGCTGTCGTGGCGGCGGTCACGGCCGCTGTGCCGGCTTCCTGGCTGTGCTCCGCTCACGCGGGCCGGAACCGGGCCCCTGGGGTGCGGGGTGCTCCGGGCCGGGCCGTCGCGACGCCCGGCAGCCGCCTCGTACCGCGGAAGACGCCTCCGCGGCACCCCTCGGTTGAGAGGCGCCGCGCCGGTGATCGGACGCTAACACGCGGGTGCCCCGACGCTCCGGGGCACCCGCGTGGATCAGCCAAGGACGGCCGGGACCGGTGGGGTGGACGGCCGAGGCCTATCCGAACCGGCCCGGTCGTCAGCCGATACGGGTCAGCTTGGCGCCGAAGCCCGGTTCCGCCAGCTCGCCCTGGACCGCGACCGGCACCTTCACCTGGCTCGCGCCCTCGCCGACGGTGAGCGAGCCGACCGGCGTACCCGGAGCCGCGGTGTGCGGGATCGGGCGGCCGCCGTCGGACAGCTCCAGCTTCACGGTCAGCCCGGACCAGCCGACGACCGCGACGTCCTTGGTCGCGACCACCGGTGTCGTACCGCCCAGGCCGTCGTCGACCCGGCCCACCACATCGCCCTTCTTCACCACGGTCCGGCTCTGCAGCAGGTCCTGGGTGGCGATCATGGCGTCCTTGCTGGCCGCGACCGCGG
Source organism: Streptomyces lichenis (assembly GCF_023218175.1). GTDB lineage: Bacteria > Actinomycetota > Actinomycetes > Streptomycetales > Streptomycetaceae > Streptomyces > Streptomyces lichenis. Next base: position 46,497 of record NZ_JALPTH010000016.1, read on the forward strand.
TGCCCAGGATCGGCGTCTTGTACTGCGCCAGCACCGCGCCGACGATCAGCTGATCGGTCTCGCCGACCTTCTTGTGCGCGGCGAAGAGCAGGTTGCCGCCGGCCTTGGTGGTGGAGCCGGTCTTGATGCCGAGCGCGCCGTCGAACGGGACGAGCTCGTTCCAGTTGCGCCACTTCTTGCCGGAGGGGTCCGTCCACTCGGGCAGCACCGTGATCTTCATCAGCGCCGGGATCTCGACCAACTGCTCACCCAGCTTGACCTGGTCCTGCGCCGTGCTGACGGTGGAGGCGGTCAGCCCGGAGGGGTCGGTGTACGTCGTCTTGGTCATGCCCAGTTCCTTGGCGGCGGCGTTCATCTTCTTGACGAACGCCTCCTCCGAACCGGCGTCCCAGCGGGCCAGCAGCCGGGCGACGTTGTTGGCGGAGGGGATCATGATCGCCGCGATGGCGTCATGCAGCGAGATCTTGTCGCCCTCCTTGAGGGTGTTCACCGTCGACTCGCCCTGCGCGTCGTAGCCGCCCTCCTTCTCCGCCAGCGCGTCCACCTCGATCATCGGGCCCTTGGTGCCCTTCTTGATCGGGTGGTCACGCAGGACGACGTAGGCCGTCATCGCCTTGGTGACGGAGGCGATCGGCACCGGCTTCTGCTCGCCGAACGAGTCGACGGTGCCGAGGCCGGTCGCGGACATATAGCCCTGGCCCTCGCCCGGCCACGGCAGCTTCGGCTTCCCGCCGTCGAAGGTGAACGTGGGCTTGGCCGTCAGCTCCAGCGTGGGCGCGGGCAGCGGGCGTACGGCCTGCACCACGGCGAAGACCACGGCGAGCAGCAGGACCAGCGGGGTCCAGATCTTGACCCGCCGTACCGCGGTGCGGACCGGGGTCTCCGGCGGCGGCGGGGTGTTGGTGAGCTCCGCGAGCAGGTCCAGCGGCGGACGTGGCGGCAGGGGCTGCTGCCGGGTCTGCTCCGGCCCGAGCGAGGCGGGCAGCGCCGCGGTCTCCTCGGCGGGCTTCCGCTCGGCTGGCTTCGGCTCGGCGGGCTTCGGCTCGGCGGGCTTGGAGGTGGGCGGCTTGGTGGCGGTGCTGTCGGCCTCGGGCTTGCGCTCGGCGGATTTGGCCTCGGCCGACCCGGGCTTGGCGGCGGGCGCGGACTTGGCGGCGGGCGCGGCGGCCGGGCCGGTCGCGCGGTCGGCCGTCCGCCCGGCGGGGCGTACGTCGTCCGTGCGCAGCGGTACGAACGTGCTGGTCCGCTCGGCCGCCGACTCGGGCGCGGGGCGGGATGCCGCACGGTCGCCCCGGGTGGAGTCGCCGCCGCCCTGCTTGCGTGCCGCTCCGGCGCCCGCGCCGACGGTCTTCAGCATCGTGGTCGGCTGGTCGACGGGGGGCGCGGTGCGCTGGACGGCCCGGAAGACGGTGGTGGGCTGGTCCACGGACTTCCCGCCACCGGAGTCGCCCTCGTCACCGGAATCGCCATCGGCATCGGCGTCGGATGCCGTGCCACCCTTCGGGGCGCCGTCCGCAACCGGGGAGTCGTCCGAGGCCGGGGCGTCCGACGGAGACCCGTCCGAGACGGAGGCCTCCGGCTCGGTCTCCTTCGCCTCGGGCCCGGCGGGCGACTCGGCCCCGGCGGGCTCGTCACCGTCGCCGTCGCCATCCGCCGCAGTGTCGTTTCCGCGCGGTGCGGCCGGCTCAACCGCATCCTTGGCGGGCTCAGCATCGTCCGGCTTCCCGGCATCGGGCTTCACGTCGTCCGGCTTCCCGGCGTCCGACCGCTCCCCCGCCCCCGCCCCCGCCCCGGCCCCGGCCCCGGCCTCCGGCTCGTCGTCCCCGGCCGCTGGCTTCCCAGCCCCAGTCACCGGCTCGTCGTCCCCGGCCGCCGGCTTCCCGTCCCCCGCCGCCGGCTCGTCGTCGCCGCGGCCGACCCAGGCCGCCACGGCGGCGCGCAGCCGCTCATCGCCCGCCCCGCCCGCCCCGCCGGGCTTCCCGGAAGCGTCTGAGGTGCCCGACCCGGCAGGTGTCTCCCCCTCGCGGGAACCCTCGGCGCCGTCCGCGGCGTCTTCCTCGGCGGACGCGGTCTCCGCTACGGGTTCCGCGTCCGGCGAAGGTTCAGACGTCCGCTGGGAGGTGGTGTCCGGCGCCCGGAAGATCGCCGTCGGCTGATCGATCCCGGCACCCTCGCTCGTGTCGGCGCTCCGGTTCCCCGGCGCCGTCTCCCCCGGCGACTTCCGCTGCTCCGACCTGTCGGGGGACTCGCCCGCCACCGTGCCTCCTTCGTTCAAAGCGTTGTCCGAACCATGTACCAGTGTCCTGTGTGACCGCCCGGCTCCCTCGCTAGACGAGAACGACATACCTACTGGTTCCCGTACAAAGCACCCGGGTGCTCTCGACAGATGAATGTGAGAGGGGTCACCCTGTCATTCATCCACGCGGGGAGGCATGGATGGGCAGGAGCCGCAGAACACTTCCGGAGGAGCTTCTGCTGCTCGCTCTGGACCCGGCCACGGGTACCACAGCGCAGCCGCAGTCGCTCGACCTCGGCCTGGCCGGAGCGCAGCTAGTGGAGCTCGCTCTGGCAGGACGGATAGCCCCGGACGGGGATCGTATCGCCGTGGTGATGCCACGGCCGACCGGAGATCCGACACTGGACTCCGCGCTGGAACTGCTGCGCAGACGCGGCAGTCCGGTGCGGGCGGTCCACTGGATCGGCGGGCCCCGGCTGGGGTTGCGCCAGACGTATCTCTCGCATCTGGAACGGTGCGGCATGGTGCATGCCGTCGAGGGCCAGATGTGCGGGGTGCTGCCGACGACGCGCTACCAGGCGACGGAGACGGCGATCAGCCGGGAGATCAGGGCCCGGCTGGACAGCGCGATCCGCACCGGCGTACCGCCGGACCCGCGGACCGCGGCGCTCGCCGCGCTGGCCCACGCGGTCGGTCTCGGCAAGCACCTCTACCCCGGGAACGAGGGGCGCTCCTCGCGCTCGCGGCTCCGGGACCTGATCCGGCACGACCCGATGGGCGGGCTGGTGGCGCACGCCGTGATGGACGTGCAGAACGGCGTGGCCGCGCAGCCCCGCCGGGGCCCCGGCGGCGGACGTCCGGCGGGCGCGGTGCCGGCGCAGCCACGGCAGCACGGCAGCGGCTCGATGGCGCGCGCCGTGGCGCACTGACGGCGGGCGGGCCCCGCGCGGACCGTTCCGCGACCACCCGCGCGCCGGCGTGCACCACCGCGTGAATCACCGCATCGCAACACCGCATCGCGTCACCGCATGAACCGCATGGACGACCGCGCAGGCGCCATGTGACCCAGCGCACACACCGCATGAACCACCCGGTGGGGCGGCCCCTTCGGCCGCCCCACCGGCGCGTCCGGCCGTACCCGGCCCGGGTCCGCGCAGATGTCCGTGCCCACGCGTCTGGGCGTTTTCCAGCGCGGCACGGCCATTGGTGGCAGTCTGCTGAGCAGTAGATACGCAGAGCTACTCCTGTCGGCCGAGGCCTGTGGGGACACGGGCGCGCACCGGTCGCGCCGGGAGCGGCAGTTCGACAGCCGGAGGTGCAGTGTCCGTGGCGTCCAACGTCAACCCCACCGTCAGGCGGCGCAGATTGGGCCAGGAGTTGCGTCGGCTGCGTGAGCAGAAGGGCATGACGGCGGAGGAGGTGGCGGAGCGGCTGCTGGTCTCGCAGTCGAAGATCAGCCGTCTGGAGAACGGCCGCCGCTCCATCAGCCAGCGCGATGTCCGCGATCTGTGCGGGGTCTACGAGGTGGAGGACCACCGCGTCGTCGACTCGCTGATGCAGATGGCCAAGGACTCGCGCCAGCAGGGCTGGTGGCACGCCTTCGGCGACATCCCGTACAGCGTCTACATCGGCCTGGAGACGGACGCGGCCTCGCTGCGGGTGTACGAGCCCCAGGTGGTGCCGGGCCTGCTCCAGACCCGGCCGTACGCGGAGGCGCTGATCACCGGGTCGGCCCCGGAGTGGACGGCGGCCGACATCGACAAGCGGGTCAATGTGCGTGTCCGCCGCCAGGACCGGATCAAGGAGGGCGAGGCGCCGCTGCGGCTGTGGGCGGTGATCGACGAGTCGGCGCTGCGGCGGGTGGTCGGCGGCAAGCAGCTGATGATCGCGCAGCTGGAGCACCTGGTGGAGCAGTCGTACCTGCCCCATGTCACGGTGCAGGTGCTGCCGTTCGACATGGGCGCCCACCCCGGGATCGGCGGGCACTACGCCATCCTGGAGTTCCCGGACGCCGCGGACTCCTCGGTCGTCTACATCGAGGGCGTCACCAGCGACCTGTACCTGGAGAAGGCGAACGACGTGCAGCGCTACAGCGTGATGTACGAGCACCTGCGCGCCCAAGCGCTGAACGTCGAGCAGACCCGGCAGTTCATCGGAGACGTGATCAAGGAGTACGCGGGCGGCACCGTCCGCTGAGTCGAGACCTCCGCTGAGTCGAGACGTCCGCTGACATCCGAACGTCCGCTGACGTCCGAACGTCCGCTGAACGGACGCTTCCGCACGGAGGGCGGGCACGGTACACCCGGCCCACCCTCCGGTGGAAGTCTCATTGGAATATGCCATCCGGTCGAGTGAACGCCCGCCCCGGAGAGCGAAGTCGGCGAGTAGCGTCGATCACGTCGGCCTGCAGAGATCCGCCAGGCCGGTACCGGCGTCTCGGCCGACTCTGCACGGGCAGCTACGGGGCCGCGTCGGGCGAGCCTCGTAGGAACACGGAGCACAGAACATGGCCATCATCCAGGGCGGCACGGACAACTGGACCAAGTCCTCCTACTCGGGTGCCAACGGCGCCTGCGTCGAGGTCAGGTCGCCGTTGGTCGCCGAGATCGCGGTGCGCGACTCCAAGGTGCCCGCCGGCCCGTCGATCACCTTCCCCCCGACCGCCTGGAGCGCGTTCGTGCACGAGGTCGCCGCGCGATGAGGGCGTGAGCCCCCCTCCCCCACGCACCACCACGAAGAACGCGCCACAGCGAAGAGCCCTCTCGACTGGTCCGCCGTCCCGGCCGAGGGGGCTCCGCCGTGTCCGGGGCACGTCCGGGCGGGCCGGCGGGCGGCTCAGCCCCTCGGGTAGCGGGCCAGCCAGCCGGGGGCGGCGCTCTCCGGGCCGTGCAGCGCGGGGCCCTGGGTCATCTCCATGGCGAAGTCGTCGGCGAGCGCCAGGATGCTGGGCCGCCCCTCCAACTCGGCGATCCAGGACGGCGGCAGGGCGGTCTCCCCGTGCAGGGCGCCGAGCAGCGCCCCGGTGAGGGTGCCGGTCGCCGCCGAGGGGCCGTCGTGGTTGACCGCGAGCCGCAGGCCCTGCGCGGTGTCCTCGGCGACCAGGGCGCAGTACACGGCGATGGCGAGGGCGTCCTCGGCGTGCTCCCCGTCGGTGTCCCCGAGGGCGGCCAGCGCGTCCGGTCCGGGTGCCCCTCGGCGTACGGAATCCAGCGCGTTCCCCAGCGCCTCGGCCACCGGTTCATGGCCGGGGCGCTGGGTCAGCTGGGCCTGGGCCCGCCGGGCCGAGGCCTCCACGGTCTCGCCCCGGGCCAGCCCGTGCACGATCACCGCGAAGGCGCCCGCGGAGAGGTAGGCGGCCGGGTGGCCGTGGGTCTGGGCGGCGCACTCCACGGCGAGCTGGCACACCAGTTGGGGCTCCCAGCCCACCAGCAGCCCGTACGGCGCCGAGCGCACCAGGGCCCCGGCGTCGCGCGCGGCGGGGTTCTTGGGGCGGTCCAGGGTGCCGAGGACCTCGTCGGCGAGACCGGTGAGGGTGGCCCGGGGCGGGTCGCGGCGCACGTACAGCCACTCCTCGTTGGCCAGCCAGCCGTTGTCCTTGCGCCGCTCGTCGGGGCCCCAGTCCCGCTGGGTGGCCGCCCAGCGCAGATGGGCGCGGTGCACGTCCGTCGGCGGGTGCCAGGCCCCGGTGTCCCGGCGCACCTGGGCGCGGATCAGCCCGTCCACGGTGAACAGGCTCAGCTGGGTGGCCGCGGTGACGGCGCCCCGGCGCCCGTAGGCGGGGGTGAGGTCGGTCAGCCCGGCGGGGCCGTGCGCCTCGCGGACGGCCTCGGTGGACAGGGTGTCCACGCCGGCCCCGAGGGCGTCGCCCACCGCGGCGCCGAGCAGGCAGCCGCGTACCCGGGAGCGGAAGTCCTGCTGCTGGGTCCGGCCCCAGACAGCCGCGGTCGCCGCGATCGCCGCACTCACCTCGCGCCCTCCGCCTCCCCGGCCCGCCCGGCACCGCACCGGTTGCCGCTTCTGGCCTGACATGTGCACCCTCAAGCCGGGCGCCGGAGCCTGCACTGTAATCCAAGGGGAGCGGAGCGGTCCGGGTACGCGGAGTGAACGGCCGGATCAAGCCGGGCCCGGCCCCGCCACCGGCCCGGGGTCAGTCCGTCAGCACCGGCAGCAGGGTCGGCAGATGCCCGTCGGAGGCGGCCGCCGCCTTCTGCCGCTCCTCGGGGACCTCCCCGTACAGGGTGGTACGCGGCCGGGCGGGGCGGCCCGCGGCCTCGGCGATGGCCACCAGGTCCCGTACCGACTTGTAGGAGCCGTAACCCGATCCGGCCATCCGGGAGATGGTCTCCTCCATCAGGGTGCCGCCCAGGTCGTTGGCGCCGGAGCGCAGCATCTCCGCCGCGCCCTCGCTGCCCAGCTTCACCCAGCTGGTCTGGATGTTGGTGATGTGCGGGTGCAGCAGCAGCCGGGCCATGGCGGTCACCGCCCGGTTGTCGCGGACCGTCGGGCCGGGGCGGGCGATCCCGGCGAGGTAGACCGGTGCGTTGGTGTGGATGAACGGCAGGGTGACGAACTCGGTGAAGCCGCCGGTCTCCTGCTGGATCCGGGCCAGCGTGCGGAAGTGGCCCAGCCAGTGGCGGGGCTGGTCCACATGCCCGTACATCATGGTCGAGGACGACCGCAGCCCCAGCTCATGCGCGGTGCTGACCACCTCGATCCAGGTGGCCGCGGGCAGCTTGCCCTTCGTCAGCACCCAGCGGACCTCGTCGTCCAGGATCTCCGCGGCGGTGCCCGGGATCGAGTCCAGCCCCGTCTCCTTCGCCGCCGTCAGCCACTCCCGGATCGACATCCCGGTCCGGCTCGCCCCGTTCACGACCTCCATCGGCGAGAAGGCGTGCACATGGATCCCGGGCACCCGCTCCTTCACCGCCCGGGCGATGTCGAAGTACGCGGTGCCGGGCAGGTCCGGGTGGATGCCGCCCTGCATGCACACCTCCACCGCGCCGACCTCCCAGGCCTGCGCGGCCCGGTCGGCGACCTGCTCCAGGGAGAGGGTGTAGGCGTCGGCGTCGGTGCGGCGCTGGGCGAAGGCGCAGAACCGGCAGCCGGTGTAGCAGACATTGGTGAAGTTGATGTTCCGGGTGACGACATAGGTCACCTCGTCCCCCACCACCGACTTCCGCAGCTCGTCGGCGACCCGGCAGAGCGCGTCCAGCGCGGGCCCGTCGGCGTGCAGCAGCGCGAGCGCCTGCTCGTCGGTCAGCCGTGTCGGGTCATCGGCGGCGGTCGCCAGCGCCCCCCGCACATCGGTGTCGATCCGCTGCGGCACCATCCCCGGCGCCGCCGCCTCCCGCAACGCCCCCCAGTCCCCGTACACCTCATCGAAGTCCTCCCGCCGATCCCCCGTCCGTCCCTCCTCCCCGTCGATCTCCACATGCAGCTCCGTCCGCCCACTCGCCGTGAACGCCTCGTCCGGCTCCTGCCAGGGGCGGCCCACGACGGGCGCGTCCGGCACCGCCAGCCCGGTCTCCGGATCGGCCAGCGCGGTGACATGCGGCAGCAGCCGGGGATCGAGCCACGGCTCCCCCCGCCGTACGAACTCCGGGTACACACAGAGGCGTTCCGCCAGCCGGAACCCCGCCTCCCCCGACTTCTCCCCCAAGGTCTCGATCTGCGGCCAGGGCCGCTCCGGGTTCACATGGTCGATGGTGAGCGGCGAGACCCCGCCCCAGTCGTCGATGCCCGCACCGATCAGCCGCCCGTACTCCTCGTCCACCAGGTTCGGCGGGGCCTGGAGGCAGGCCGAGGGGCCCATGATGTGCCGGGCCACGGCGATGGTGGCGACCAGGTCGTCCAGCTCCGCGTCCGGCATCCCGCGCATCGCGGTGTCCGGCTTGGCGCGGAAGTTCTGGATGATCAGCTCCTGGATGGAGTGGTATGCGCGGGCCACCCGCCGCAGCGCGAACAGCGACTCCGCCCGCTCCTCGTAGGTCTCGCCGATCCCGATCAGCAGCCCCGAGGTGAACGGCACCGAGGACCGCCCCGCGTCCTCCAGCACCCGCACCCTGACCGCCGGTTCCTTGTCCGGCGACCCGTAGTGCGGCCCACCGGGCTCGCTCCACAGCCTCGTCGCGGTGGTCTCCAGCATCATTCCCATCGACGGGGCGACCGGCTTCAGCCGCTGGAAGTCCGTCCACGACATCACCCCGGGGTTGAGGTGGGGCAGCAGCCCGGTCTCCTCCAGGATCCGGATCGCCATCGCCCGCACATACGCGATGGTGTCGTCATAGCCGTGCGCGTCCAGCCACTCCCGCGCCTCCGGCCAGCGGTCCTCCGGCTTGTCACCGAGGGTGATCAGCGCCTCCTTGCACCCCAGTTCGGCGCCGCGCCGGGCCACGTCCAGCACCTCGTCGGGCGACATGAACATCCCGTGCCCGACCCGCCGCAGCTTGCCGGGCACGGTGGCGAAGGTGCAGTAGTGGCACTTGTCCCGGCACAGCCGGGTGAGCGGGATGAAGACGCTCTTGCTGTACGTGATGGTGCCGGGGCGCCCGGCCGCCGCCAGCCCGGCGTCCCGCACCCGGCCCGCGGAGGCCGTCAGATCCGCCAGATCCTCGCCGCGCGCCTGGAGCAATACGGCGGCCTCCGACACATCGAGCGCCACCCCGTCCCGGGCCCGCCTCAGCGCACGGCGCATCGCGTTGGCCGTCGGGGCGGTGGGAGCGGCGGGGCGGCGTACGGGCTGGTCATCCGTCATGTCCCCGAGCATACGAGCCGCCCATGCACCGGCCCGAGCCGCAGGGGCACCGGTCAGAGAAACTCCGCGTACGCGTCCAGGGTGCGCAGCACCTCCGGTTCCCCCGCCGGAGGAAGCTGGACGACGACTTCCCCGATGCCCAGGTCGGCGAAGCGGGCCAGCTTCCCGGCCGAGGGCCGCACGGCGTACGGGACGATCTGCGGGCCCTCCCCTCCCCGTCCGGCCTCCTCCCAGGCAGCGCGCAGCGCCGGCAGCGCCTCGGTGAGACCGCCACCGCCGATGGGCAGCCAGCCGTCGCCGTGCTCGGCGATCGCCGCGAACAGCCGGGGCCCGGCCGCCCCGCCGAACAGCACCCGGGGCGCCCCTCCGACCGGCTTGGGATACGCGTACGAGGCCCGGACCGAGGCCGTGCGCCCCTCGTACGCGGTCGGCTCCTCCGCCCACAGCGCCCGCATCACCCCGATCCGCTCCCGCACCGCCCGCCTCCGCGACCCCCAGTCCACCCCGTGGTCCTCCGCCTCCTCCCGGTTCCACCCGTACCCCACCCCCAGCGTGAACCGCCCACCCGACAGATGGTCCAGCGTGGCCACCTGCTTGGCCAGGTCGATCGGGTCATGCTGCGCGACCAGCGTGATCCCGGTCCCCAGGGTGATCCGCTCGGTCACCGCGGCGGCCTGCGCCAGCGCACTGAACGGCTCCAGCGTCCGCCCGTACTCCGGCGGCAACTCGCCCCCGGCCGGATAGGGCGTGGTGCGCTCGACGGGGATGTGGGTGTGCTCGGGCAGATACAACCCGGCGAACCCGCGCTGCTCCAGCTCCTGGGCGAGCCGTACCGGGGTGATCGTCTGATCGGTCAGAAAGACCGTGGTCGCGATGCGCATACCGGCCAACGTACGGCGTGCGGGGACCGCTGCCGAGATGCGCTGCGGGGGCGCATGGGCGGGGTCGTTCGAGGATGCGGGTCCGTTACGCTCCGGACATGGCCGACCCCCACGTCAGCGGCGAAGTCCACCACCGGGCGTGCGGTGTCTGCCCAGGCCGTCGGCACCCGGTCGGTGAGTTCGACGTGTTCGAGCGCCCCACCGCCGAGGCCCCGTTCAGCCCGGCCGACGGGCTCCGGTACCTGGGCGACGGGACGCCGGTCTGCGTCCACCCGGAGAAGGTCGGGCTTCCCCCCGGTCGGTACAAGAGCAAGGGCGCACCGCTCGTGGTCCAACTGGACCTGCCGTCCGACCCGTCCCAGGTGGCCACCCATCTGCACGGGGTGTTCCACGGGACCGCGCCGGCCCTGCTGGACGACCTGATCGTCCAGGCGACCGACCAGATCCGGCGCGCGTTCCCCGAGCTGGACGCGTTGTCCGTGCTGCGCCAGGCCCTCGGCTAGACGGCGTCGGGCTCACCCGAGGTGGAGGTGTGCGCCTGCCCCATGCAGGTGCGGTCGTGGCGGCCTACGGCCAACCGTGCTCGGTGAGCGGGTCGCCGCCTCTGAGGTAGCCGAGCAGTCCGGCCTCGGGGTACTCGATGATGTCCTCGGGCAGCTCGTGCACGGACCACCACCGCAGGTCGAGGCACTTCTCGGGCTCACGGTTGACCGGCTCGCCCACCCACGTGGTGGCCAGGAAGAACAGGCCGATGCGCTCGGCCCCGGCGTCCTGCCGGTGGTGCACGACATGCACGAGCCGCAGTCGCCTGGGGTCGACCACGACGCCCGTCTCCTCCATCAACTCGCGCGCGGCACCGACGGTGAGCGGTTCCCCGGCGTCCAACTTGCCCGAGGGGGCGTGCCACCGCCCGTATCCATAGGTGCCCCCGCGCCGCGACAGCAGCACCCGGTCGCCGTCGCGCAGGATCACATGCGTGTCGATCACGGGGGTCGCGGGTGTGGGGATCATGGGTTCACCGTGGGGTCATCGGGTGCGGTGCGGTGGGGCTGCCGACGCTACTCCCGGGCGTGGGCACGGCGTCAGCGATCCGCGCCGCCACACCCGTAGGGGTGGACATGGTGGAGTCGAGTACGAGCACCGCGACGCCGAGGGTCGATGCGGGCTGTGCGGCGGGGCAGGGTGGGTGATCGTTCCCGCATGCGGCCGGTCCGCCGCGTGGTCAGTCGAGTGAGGGGGTGTCGTCGGTCACCTGCCAGGAGTGCCCTGACGAGTGATCAGCGGTCAGGTGGCAGGCTTCCCGCTTGACGGGGTCCAAGGCATGATCGACCACCCCGCAGGGCGGCATCACGACGAACCGGCACGCCCCCGTGTCATCCCACCGTGCCCATACGTGCACCTCGGCGGCCAGCTCGTCGAGATAGTCCACATGGTCACCACCGTGGTCATGGGCCAACTCGCAGAGGAACGATGCGTCCAGACTCGGGGCACCTCTCCGCCAGCCCCCCGCCACCACGTCGGACCAGGGCGTACGGAGTGCTCTGTTGCAGCGCATCACGGGTCCGTCTCCTAGTGACGGGGCGCCGACCGCGCACCCAGATGCGGCACTCCGGCCGGACGGTGGGAAGGGGGGCACGCTCGCCAAGCCGCACTGGCACTGTGAGTGCATCGCGCTGACGATGGTGTTGGGAGCCCGACAGACCTCTCACACGCGGAACTTGCCGCGAACACGCTCCTCCGCCAGCGACCGAGCACGGGCTCGATCCGCCGGACGCGCCGGCCGGGTGTCCGCCGGGTCGGTCTCCCACTCGACACCGCCGCCCACGGGGCGCAGGAACCAGCTCCCCTCACACTCGCCTCGGAACTCGCCCACCTTGTCGTGCGCCGTGTCCAGCAGGAGGGTGCCGACCGCAGGTTCCCCCGGCTTGCCCGCCGTGTTGGGCCCGTGCGGTACGTCGATGTGTCGCTCACTGGTCATCGCTGTGCTCCTATGCCGCGGACTCGACCCGTCATGGAGAGCTTCCGCTCGATGACTTTTGGCGACCAGTGTGATTCGTAGTGTGAAGTCCTCCTGGCTCCTGGCTACTTGGGCGACGCCGTCGCATCGTGGGAGCAGTATGGACGGCATGAGGATCGGTGACCTGATCAGAGACCTGCGCAAGGCGCGTGGTTGGTCCCAGGCTCGGTTGGCGTCCGAGGTCAACGACGCTTATGGCACAGCCTTGGGGCGGGAATACGTCAGCAACTGGGAGTGCTCCAAGGTGCAGCCCGGCCCGTTCTACCTCCGGGCCCTCTCTGCCGTCCTGGACGTACCCCTAGCCGTGCTTGAGGACGATGTGAAGCGCCGAACTTTCATGACCGATGTCGCCGGTGCTGCCATAGCTCCGGTCGTCGCCTCCGATCTGCTCTCCCTGGGCTTCGCCGCACGCCTGCGTGGAGGGCCCACAGCCGAGGCCTGGGACGCGAAGCTGGCCACCTACGGCACCGAGTACATGTCGCTGGGAGCGGCGGACACCCAGCGGCGGGTGGCCGGTGAGCTGGTCGCCGTACAGCAGCAGCTCGAACAGCCCCGCCTGTGGTCGGTCGCCTCGCGGCTCATGACCCTGTACGCGAAGACCTTCCCCGGGTCGGACGGCACCAAGGCGGTCCACTGGTACCGCATGGCCGCGGAGGCAGCGGACCAGGCAGGGGACGAGGAGACCCGCGTGTGGGTTCGGGGGCGGGCCGCCATCGCCCTGGGCTATGAGGGAGCCGCCCTGGGCGTGGCCGACGTTCTCGCCGATCAGGCCATGGCGATCAGTCGCAGGCCGTCCCTCGGTCTGCTCAACGCGATCATGGGGAAGGCACATGCCGCCGCCCTCAGAGGCGATTACGGCGCGGCCCGGGAGCTGGCCGAGGAGGGACGGCGGGTCTTCGACCGGGCGGGCTCCTACGAGCAGACCTCCGACTATGCCGTGCCGTGGTGGCGCATGAACGTCTTCCTGTCGCTCCTGCTGGCGAGACTGGGAGATGAACGCGGAGCGGTCGATGCCCAGGAAGAGGCGGCGAAGGAACTGCCCGGAACCCTGCCCCGGTTCGCCACGCACCTGGAGCTGCACCGGGGACTGATGCTGGCGCGGAGTGGTGACCGGCCGGCGGGGCTGAACCACGCGCGGGCCGCCATGGCCGCCCTGCCGCCGGAGAAGCACTCCCTCACCTTGCGTCTGCTGCTGGCGGAGATCGGACAGGGGGCCGCCCCCGGCTGAGACCCGCCCCGCTTCCGGAAGCCGCCGTCCGGATGTCGTTCCGGGGCGTTCCCTGGTTCACCGGGCTCCGGCAGGCTGCCGTCATGACGTTACGCAGGCGGGAGTTCGCGGTCGGGGCGGCGGGGGCGGTGGCGGCCGGGGTCGTGGGGGCGGCGGAGGCGGTTGGGGCGGCGGGGGTGACGGTCGCGGTGCTGCGGGGGACGTTGCGGCCGGGGGCGCCGGACTGGGTGTATCTGCCGGTGGAGGTGGCGGCGGGTACGGCGGAGGTGCGGGTCTCGTACGCGTACGAGCGGCCGTCGGTGCCGCCCGGGACGGCGGGGAACGCGCTGGACATCGGGCTCTTCGACGAACGGGGCACCGCGCTCGGGGGCAGGGGCTTCCGGGGGTGGTCGGGCGGGGCGCGGTCGGAGTTCTTCGTACGGGCGGACGAGGCCACGCCGGGGTATGTGGCGGGGCCGGTGCGGGCGGGGACCTGGTACGTGCTGATCGCCCCGTACTCGATCGCGCCGCAGGGGCTGGCGTACACGGTGACGGTGACGCTGACCCGGGGGCCGGCCGGGCGGACGCCGCGGGCGGTGTATCCGCCGGAGAGGGCGCGGGGGCGGGGGCGGGGCTGGTACCGGGGGACTGCCATCTGCACTCGGTGCACTCCGACGGCCGGCGCACCCCGGCCGAGATCGCCGCCGCGGCCCGCGCCGCGGGGCTGGACTTCATCAACTCCGCCGAGCACAACACCCACTCCGCGCACGGCGCCTGGGAGGGGTTGTGGGGTGACGACCTGCTGATCATGGTGGGCGAGGAGGTCACCACCCGCACGGGGCATGTGCTGGCGGTGGGGACGGACCCGGGGACGTTCGTGGACTGGCGGTACCGGGCCCGGGACCGGCGGTTCGGACGGTACGCGGAGGTCATCCGGCGGGCCGGCGGGCTGGTCGTACCGGCCCATCCGCACGCCACCTGCGCGGGGTGCGCCTGGAAGTTCGGCTTCGGCGAGGCGGACGCGGTGGAGGTCTGGAACGGGCCGCACACCGCCGACGACGAGGTGGCGCTGGCCGCCTGGGACGCCGCGCTCACGGCCCGGCGCGGCGGCGGCTGGCTGCCGGCCATCGCCTCCAGCGACGCCCACCGCGAGCCGGACCGGGTGGGCTCGCCGCAGACCGTGGTGCTGGCGGAGGAGCTGTCCCGGGAGGCGATCCTGGCGGGGCTGCGGGCCGGGCGCAGTTATCTGGCCGAGTCCTCGGCGGTGGCGTTGTCGCTGGTGGTGTCGGGGCCGCGCGGGCAGCGGGCGGGGATCGGCGAGCGGCTGCGTACCGCCCGGGCGGACGACCCGGTCACCGTACGGCTGGAGGTGTCGGGCGCGCCCGGCCGCACCGCGCATCTGGTCACCGACCAAGGGACCGTGCACACGGTGGTGCTGCCGGACTCCGCCACCGGGGCGGTGGAGTGGACGACCAGCGCCGCCCGTTCCGCGTACGTACGGGCCGAGGTCCGCCACCCGCCGGCGGTACCGGGGCTGCCGGGCGCCCCGGCGGGGCTCACCAACCCGGTGTGGCTGGGGGGAGGGGATGGGGAGTAGGGCGGAGCTCAGTCGTTGACGGCGGTGAGCAGGAAGGCCGCGTCGGTGACCGCGGTGATGCCGTGCCGTTCGGGCGGCAGCAGATAGAGGGCGCCCGTGGTCAGCTCCACGTCCCCCGACTGGGCGGTCACCCGGATCGCTCCCCGCAGCACCTGGAGGGAGGCGGCCGGCGGGGTGTTGTGCTCGTCCAGCGAGGTGCCGGCGGTCAGCGCGATCACGGACTGCCGCAGCGGCTGCTCGCGCACGATCAGGTTGGCGCTGCGCCCGTGCTCGTCCCGGTGGGCGGCGATGAGGTGTTCCTCGGCGATGGCGTTGAGATCGTACATACGGTCCACCTTGCCCGGCGGGACGGCCGCCCGCATGTGTACGGGTACGGATACGGCGGGAGCGGGCGTACGCGGAAGGGCGGGCACCGCGCCGTCCCGCGATGCCCGCCCTTCCTGCCTGGTGCGGCCGCCGGAGCCGCCGGTGGTCAGTCCTCGACGACCAGGGAGGGGGTCTCGCGGGTGAGCACCTCGCCGCGGAAGAAGGCGGGGCTGCGGCGCTGCATCACCAGCATGATCACCACTCCGGCGAGCAGCAGCCCGACGCCGATGACGAAGACCGAGCCGATGCCGAGGACGGAGGAGCCGGAGCCGTGCGCCGGGTCCCAGCTGTCGTAGAGCGTCTTGACGAAGACGGCCGTCAGCATCAGCCCGCCGAGGGCCGGCAGCACGCCCTTGAGCAGGGCGTCCTTCGCGGAGGCGGTCAGCTCCCGGCGGAAGAACCAGACGCAGGCGAAGGCGGTCAGCGCGTAGTAGAAGCAGATCATCAGGCCGAGCGCGTAGATGGTGTCGACCAGGACGTTCTCGCTGACCAGGGTCATCACGGCGTAGAAGGTCCCGGTGGAGACGCCGGCGATGACGGTGGCCTTTCCGGGGCTCTTGAAGCGCGGGTGGACCTTGGTGAAGGAGTGCGGCAGGGCCTCGTAGGTGGCCATGGCCAGCACCGTGCGGGCGACCGGGATGAAGGTGGTCTGGAGGCTGGCGGCGGCGGAGGCGAGCACCGCGACGAAGAGGGTGACGCCGAGGACGGGGCCCATGACCGGGCCGGCGAGGGCGGCGAAGACGTTGTCGGAGGTCTCCGGGTTGGCGAGGCCGAGGCCGCTCTCGCCGGAGCCGACGATCATCTGGGCGGCGATGCCGGTGGCCAGGTAGGAGCCGATCAGCACCACCATGGTGATCATGGCGGCGCGGCCGGGGGTGCTGGTGCTGCCGGTGGTCTCCTCGTTGGTGGCCAGGCAGGCGTCCCAGCCCCAGTAGATGAAGATCGCCAGGGAGAGCCCGGCGGTGAAGGCGGAGAAGGACTGGACGGCGAAGGGGTTCAGCCAGGTCCAGGAGAAGTCCACGCCGGTCGGGAAGTCGGCGCCGCCCACCTTCCCGAAGGCCATCACCACGAAGACGGCCAGGACGAGGAGCTGGAGGCCGACCAGGGCGTACTGCACGCCCTTGGTGGCCGTCATGCCGCGGTAGCTGATCGCGGTGGCGATGGCGATCAGGGTCAGGCAGGTGAGGATGTGCGCGGCCTTGTTGTCGTCCAGGGCGGCGATGGAGGGACTGCCGGTGATCTCGCCGGCCAGGAGCCAGAAGTACGAGGTGGCCACGCCGGCCAGGTTCGACAGGACGATGATCGTCGCGATGACCAGGCCCCAGCCGCACATCCAGCCGACCCGGGGGCCGAAGGCCTTGACCGTCCAGGTGAAGGAGGTGCCGCAGTCCGGCATCACGCGGTTGAGCTCGCGGTAGGCGAAGGCGACCAGCAGCATCGGCAGGAACCCGGCCAGGAAGACGGCGGGCATCTGGAGCCCGACCTCGCCGGCGGTGGGGCCGAGGGTCGAGGTCAGGCAGTAGACGGGGGCCACGGTGGAGATACCGATGACCGCACTGCCCAGCAGCCCGACGGAGTTCCCGCCGAGGCCCTTGCCGCGCACCTCCGTGGTGGTGTCACCCGGCATGGTGACGCCCCTTACCGTGTCTCCGGCCTGGGGCCGCGCTTCCACCTGAGTCATGAACGAGACGTTAAATGCTGCGGTTTCCATATCCGGAGTGCGGAAGTTCGCGATCTTTGCCTTGCATTCGCAGGGCTTTGGCGACTATTGGTCGGGGAATGGAAGAGTAGGTGGCGGCGGCGCCAGCCGATCAGTGGGCGTCTCGCACACCGTCCGCTATGCGGGAACCGCAGGGCTGTCCGATTTGCCGGTTTCAGAAATTTCCCGTGCGTTTCGCTGCGCGTTGCGGCGTGCGGTGTGGGTGACGGCCGCGGGACCGCCCGTACCCCCTTCCGGGGCCGGTCCGCCACGGGTCGCGCTCACCCCACCCGGTAGCCCAGGGCCGTCGCCAGCAGGGCCGCCTGGTCCAGGTCGATCCGGGTCCCGGAGGCCTCGGCCGTCCGCGGGTCCAGCGATGACAGGTCGCTGCCCCGCAGGTCGGCACCGGCCAGCCGCACCCCGCCCAGCGCCGCACCCGACAGATCGCAGCGGGTCATCACCGTGCCCTCCAGCCGCGCCCCGGTGAGGTCCGCCTCGCGCAGCCGCACCCCGTCGAAGGAGGCCCGGCGCAGATCGGCGCCCGGCAGCCCCGAGAAGGACCAGTCGCCCCCGTCCACCGCCAGCAGCCCGAACGTGGTCCGCTCGAAACTCGCGCCGACCGCCTTGCACCCCTCGAAGCGGGCGTCGAAGAAGGAGCAGCCGCGGAAGACGCAGTTCACGAAGGCGGAGCCGGTGTGCCGGGAGGCGTTGAACGCCACCCCGGAGAAGACGCACCCGTCGAAGACGGCGCCCTCCCCGACCACCTCCGTCCAGTCCAGGTCGTAGAAGGTGTACCCCTCGTACACATCCCGCGGCCCCAGCTCCCGCCCGTACCAGTCCTCATCCCGAACCACCCGCCCGGTCCCCGCCCCGGGGTCACCGTGTCGATCAGCCATCCCTCCATTGAAACCGCCACCACTGACAGAGCCGTCTCCTGTGGCAGCCGCCGCGGGCAGGGGGTGGCGGCCGAGGCCCCGGGGGCGTGTGCGGGTGCGGTGCAGAGCCGGGTCGGCGGGGGGTCCCCTACTGACGCGTACGGCACCGGCAGGGCAGACTGTCCGGGGCGGAGCCGACCGCGCGGGGCCGTGGGAAGCGGAACCGGCGGGCGAGAGGGGCAGCAGGGGGAGCTATGGACCGTGAGCACGGGCCGGTGACGCCGCCGGTACAGCCACCGCCGCAGCGGACCGGAACCCATGACGCGGACAGCGCGGACAGCCGGGAGTACGGGGCGGGGAGCGGGTTGCGGTTCACCGTGCTGGGGCCGGTGCGGGTGGTACGGGACGGCGAGGCGCTGCCCTCCGGCTCCCCTCAGCAGCGGGCGCTGCTGGCCGCGCTGCTGCTGCGCGAGGGGGGCACCGCGACGGCGGCCGAGCTGATCGACGGCATCTGGGGCGAGCGGCCGCCCACCCAGGCGCTCGCCGCGCTCCGTACGTACGCCTCCCGGCTGCGCAAGGTGCTGCCCGCGGACGCGCTGGTCAGCGAGTCGGGCGGATACGCGCTGCGGGTCCCGCCCGGGTCGGTGGACCTGCCCACCGCCCGGGGCCTGGCCGACCGGGCGGGCAAGGCCCGGGCCGCGGGCGACCGCGGCGGGGCGCGCGAGCTGCTGGCCCGGTCGCTGGAGCAGTGGGACGGCGAACCGCTCGCCTCGGTGCCCGGCCCCTACGCCGAGACCCAGCGCACCCGGCTGGCCGAGTGGCGGCTGACCCTGCTGGAGACCCGGCTCGAACTGGACCTGGAGTGCGGCCGGCACGCGGGCACCGTCTCCGAGCTGACCGCGCTCACCGCCGCCCACCCCCTGCGCGAGCGGCTGCGCGAGCTGCTGATGCTGGCGCTGTACCGGGGCGGCCGGCAGGCCGAGGCCCTCGCCGTGTACGCCGACACCCGCCGGCTGCTCGCCGAGGAGCTGGGCGTCGACCCGGGCCCGGAGCTGGCCCGGCTCCAGGAGCGCATCCTGCGCGCCGACGAGGAGCTGGCCCGCTCCGCCGAGGAGTCCGCCGCGTACACCGGCCCCACCCGGCCCGCCCAGCTGCCCGCCGCCGTACCGGACTTCACCGGCCGCGCCCCCTTCGTCCGCGAGCTGGGCGCGCGGCTGGCCGACTCCGGCGGCGCGGAGGGGGCCGAGACAGCGGGCGGCGGTACGGGGGCCGGGTCGGTGATGGCCGTCTCGGCGCTGGCCGGGATAGGCGGGGTCGGCAAGACCACGCTCGCCGTGCACGTGGCGCACGCGGCCCGGCCCGGCTTCCCCGACGGCCAGCTCTATGTGGACCTCCAGGGCGCCGGACCGCGCCCGGCCGAGCCCGAGGTGGTGCTCGGCGCCTTCCTGCGCGCCCTGGGCACCGCCGACACCGCCGTACCGGACGGCCTGGAGGAGCGGGCCGCGCTGTACCGCTCGACGCTGGCCGGGCGGCGGGTGCTGGTGCTGCTGGACAACGCCCGGGACGCCGCCCAGGTCCGCCCGCTGCTGCCGGGCACCGCCGGGTGCGCCGCGCTGGTGACCAGCCGGGTGCGCATGGTGGACCTGGCCGGGGCGTACCTGGTCGACCTGGACGTGATGGCGCCCGACGAGGCGCTCCAGCTGTTCACCCGGATCGTCGGGGCCGAGCGGGTGGGCGCCGAGCGGGAGGCCTCGCTGGACGTGGTCGCCGCCTGCGGGTTCCTGCCGCTGGCCATCCGGATCGCCGCCTCCCGGCTGGCGGCCCGCCGCACCTGGACGGTGTCCGCGCTGGCCGCCAAACTCGCCGACGAGCGGCGCCGGCTGGACGAGCTGCGGGCCGGCGACCTGGCCGTGAAGGCCACCTTCGAGCTGGGCTACGGCCAGCTGGAGCCCGCCCAGGCCCGTGCCTTCCGGCTGCTGGGGCTGGCCGACGGGCCGGATGTCTCGCTGGCCGCCGCGGCCGCGATGCTCGACCTGCCGGCGGAGGAGGCCGAGGAGCTGCTGGAGTCCCTGGTGGACGCCTCCCTGCTGGAGTCCGCCGCGCCCGGCCGCTACCGCTTCCACGACCTGGTGCGGCTGTTCGCCCGCTCCTGCGCCGAGAGCGGGGCAGCGGGCCGGCCCGAGGGGGCGGCGGCGCTGGACCGGCTGCTGGGCTTCTACCTGGCCACCGCCGCCCGGGTGTACGCCATCGAGCGGCCCGGCGACCGGCTGGTGGACCGGCTGGAGCCGGCCGGGTACGCCGGGCTGGACTTCGCCGACCGGTACGCGGCGATGGACTGGCTCTACGCCGAGGCGCACTGCCTGCTGGCCTGCGCCCGCCAGTCGTCCGCCGAGGTCACGTCCGGCGGAGACCGGCTGCGGCGGGCCGTGGACCTGCTGTGGGCGGCCAAGGACCTGGCCGAGTCGGGCGCCAACGCCCAGCAGTACGAGGCCGCCGCGATCACCGCCCGGCAGGCCGCCCGCGCGGCCGGGGACGCCCGTAGCGAGGGCCGGGCCAGGACCGCGCTGACCAACGTCCACCTGGTCGCCGGGCGTTACGACGAGGCCGACGAGGAGGCCCGTACCGCCCGCGACCTGGCCGTCGCCAGTGGGGACGCGGCCTCGGTCTACTGGACCGACAACGACCGCGGCATCATCGCCCTCAACCAGGGCCGCTATCCGGACGCCGAGGAACTGTGGCAGCGCGCCCGGGACGGCGCGCGGGCCGACGGCAACCCCTCCGTGGAGGCCAGCGCCGTCTGCAACCTGTCCCGGCTGCACGGCTTCACCGAGCGCCCGGACAGCGCGATCCGGCTGGCCCGGGAAGGACTCGCCCTGTACCGGCGGATCGGCGGCGACATGCGGCTGGACAACGCCCGGTACGCGCTCGGGGTGATCCTCTCCCACAGCGGCCGGTACGCCGAGGCCCTGGTCGAACTCACCCAGGCCGCGCACGGGTTCGGCCGCAACCGGCAGTGGCTGTGGCAGGGCACCGCGTACTTCCGCGTCGCCGAGGCCCAGTTGGCGTCCCGGCGGGCGCCGCTGGCCGCCCAGCACGCCGAGGAGGCGCTGTCGCTGGGCTGCATCGGTGGCGACCGGATGCGGGGCAATGTGCTGACGGTGCTCGGCCGCGCGCTGGACGCCCTCGGTCAGAGCGACCGGGCGCGGGCCTGCTGGCAGGAGGCGCTCTCCCTCTACGAGCGGCTGGGCGCCCCCGAGGCCGACCAGGTCCGCGCCCTGCTGAGCCCGCTCGCGGCGGCCTGAGCACGATCGGCGGGCCCCGGGAACGGCAGGCAGGTCCCGAGCACGGCCGGGGGCTCTTCCGCCCCCGGCCCCACCTGGGCGTTCAGCGTTCGTTTATGCGCGTCCGGCAGTGTTCCCACCACGATCCGCCGCGTCGGGGGGCAGGCGGATCGCCTGGGGGCCGTCACTAGGGTGGACGGTCCTGAAGCGCCCGTTCGGCGACCGCGGGGGGAGCCGCCGGACGGGCGTCTCGTTCCCGCCGGCCCCCACCAGGCACCACCAAGGAGCACACCATGAGCAACACCGCAGAGCAGCCGACCGCGCAGCCGCTGGACAACCACACCCCGGCGCCGCCGAAGAACGCGGCCCAGCCGCTCGACAACCACACGCCCGCGCCGCCCAAGAGCGCCGCGCAGCCGCTGGACAACCACACTCCGGCACCGCCGAAGAACGCGGCCCAGCCGCTCGACAACCACACGCCCGCGCCGCCGGCGCGCTGAGGCGAACCGAGCCGAGCCCATCGGTTCGCCGCACCAGGGGGAACGAGGCCGCGACGGGAGGGGACCCGTCGCGGCCTCGCCGTGTGCGCCGCCGGCCTGTCCGGACGGCGGAGCCGGGCCCGCGTACCGGCTGGTGCCCGCGTACGGGCCCGGCCCCGTACCGCCTCAGGCCCGCTCGGCCGCCGCCGCGCACCGCACGACCCGGTCCACCGCCCGGGGCGTGCCCATCCGCAGCTCGACCGCCCTGCTCTCCCCCGCGTCCAGCGTGACCGAGGTCCGCGCGCGGTCGACCACCTTCCCGCGGGAGTCCAGGAACTCGATCCGTACCGCGAACCGGGACTCGGCGGCGGCGCGGGAGGTCACCCGGACCGTGGCCGAGGTGTCGTCGGCGCCGCCCTTGCGCTTCCCCTTCGTCCCGGTCCGCTTCCGGGGGCCGGCGTCCTCCACGCAGTCCTCCACCGCGACCTCCACGTCCTCGCCGGTGGAGGCGGAGGGGGTGGGCGCGGTCGTGGTGTCACCGCCCGAGCCGCTGCCGTGGTCGTCGTCGGAGTGGTCGCTGCCGTGACCGCCGCCGCCGTTGCCCTTCTTGGAGCTGGAGCAGCCGCCGCCCCCGCCGGAGCCGCTTCCGCCCTTCCTCGCGTCCAGGCCGCTCTGGAAGCCGGTCAGTGCCAGCACCACCGCCAGCAGCACCACCGTGAACCGCAACCGCCTGCGTACCATCACCGCACCCCCGTGCTGTGTCATGTTCTCGTCGTACTACCCGGCCAGGTTAGCGGCCCGGTCGCGGCGGCCGCCCGGACGGGGCCCGCCCTGTGGCAGCCTCGCCGGCTCCGGCGTACGTTCGGGAACGGACCCGACCGGCGTCGGCAGGAGGCCGAGCATGATCCGTAACGCCGTCGGCTCGCTGCTCGCCCTGGTGGGCGCCGCGGCCGCCGTATGGAGCCCCTTCCTCGCCTGGTACAACGGCCGCGCCGGTCGCGACTACGCGATCGCCGACCTGTTCGGCGGCATCACCGGGAACGAGCCCGCGCCGATCGCCTCGCTGCTGCTGCCGTTCGCCTTCGCCGCGCTGCTCACCCTGTTCGGGATCGTGCTGCGCTCCCGGCTGCTGGTGGGGCTGGCCGGGCTGGTGGTGCTGGGCTTCACCGTGCTGTGGATGGTCCGCCAGGGGCAGGCCGCCGACAGCCTGAGCATCGAACCGGACGGCACCGGTCTCGGCTGGGGCGTGGGCGCCGCCGCGGCCGGCGGGCTCCTGCTGCTGCTCGCCGCCGCGCTGATGAGCGGGCGCCGCGGGGTCCGGGGCCGCCGCCGGGCCCGCCGGGAACGCGAGGAGCTCCCCGAGGAGCGGTACGGGGAGCCGTACCGGCAGCCCCAGCCGCAGCCGTACGAGCAGCAGCCGCAGCCGTACGAGGATCAGTACGGCGGCCGGCCGGCCCCGTACGACCCCCACGACCCCGATGCCGCTCAGGGCCGCCCCGGCCCGTACGGCGAGCAGCCCCCGCACCCGGGCCAGGACCAGCCGACGCGCTCCTACGGGCCGACCGACACGCCCCCGTACGGCCAGCGCTACGACGGGCTGGACGAGCACCGGCCGCCCCCGGACGAGGACGGCCGACCGCCGCGGTAGCCACCGGCGCTAGCGTGCCGTCCCGCCGCGCCCGGTCGCCGTGCCCTTGACCGCGTCCAGCGCGTAGACGCAGCGGTCCTTGCTGCACGCGTACACCACGCCCGCCCGGGCCACCAGCGAGCCGGTGATCTCGCCGCCGGTGGTGAGCTTCCAGCGCAGCTGCCCGCCGGCCGCGTCCACCGTGTAGAGGACGTGGTCGGCCGAGCCGAAGTGCAGCCGGCCGTCGGCGACCACCGGGGCGCCGATGATCGGGCCGCCGGCCGGGAAGCGCCACTTCGGGGTGCCGGTGACCGCGTCCAGGGTGTAGAGCGCGCTGCCGCTGCCGACGTGCACATGGCCGTCGGCGACCAGCACCGGCTCGGTGGACTGGCGGGACTCGGTGGCGATCCGCCAGCGGTCCTTGCCGGTCGTCGCGTCCAGCGCGTAGACCGTGCCGAGGTAGTCCGCCAGGTACACCCCTCCGCCGGTGACCGCCGGGCCGGGGGCGAAGGCGGGCGGCGAGAGGAAGACCGCGGGGGCCTCGAAGTGCCAGCGCACATGCCCGGAGGCGATGTCCACCGAGAGCACCCGGGTGCCGGCCGCCACATACGCGTAGCCGTCCTCCGCGGTGGTCACCCGCACCGGCGCGCCCCCGCAGGAGGCGGCGTCGCCGACGGGGTAGGACCAGCGCTCGATGCCGGTGCGGGCGTCCAGGGCGCGCAGCCGGGCGTCCTTCCAGACGAAGACGGTGTCGCCGTGCAGGGCGGGCCCGGCGTCGGCGGTCTCGAAGTCGGTCTGGGCGCCGGTGACCTCCCAGAGCCGGGAGCCGTTGGAGGCCTCCCAGCCCTGGACGCCGCCGCCCCGGGTGCCGGTGACCACGGTGCCGCGGTCCACGGCGAGCGAGTACACCCAGGCGTCGGTGTTCAGCCGCCACCGCTCGGTGCCGTCCAGGGCGTCCAGCGCGTACAGCGAGGGGCCGTCGGAGGCGTGCACCCGCCCGTTCTCGACCGCCATGGTCCAGGCGACCTCGCGGGTCTTGAACTGGCGCCGCCCGGTGGCCGTGTCCAGCGCGTGCACCTCGAAGGAGGTGACGTAGAGCAGGTCGCCGTCGACGATCGGGGTGCCCCAGACGTCGTTGGACATCCGGAACCGCCAGGGCCGCCAGCGGCCGGGACCGGTGGGCTCCTGGGCGGGCATCGGCGGCACGGACGGCGGTACGGGGGCGGGGGCGGCCCCGGTGACCGGGGCCGCCGCGCCGCCGGCTCCGGTGAGCCCGGCCGGGCGGCGGATCCAGCCGGTGGCGGGTCCGGCGTCGGCGACCACGGCCGCGCGGGTGTCGGCGACCCGCGGCCCGGGGCCGATCGGCACGGGACCGGCGCCGAGGCGCACCGGGGCGCCCGGGGCGCGCGCATGGCCGGTGCGCGGGTCGGCGCCGTGGCCGCCGGGTCCGTGCCCGGGTCCAGGCGCGGGCCGGGAGGGCGGGACGGGCGGCGGCGCGGAGGGCATCGGCGGGGGCGGCGGGGGGTTGGGGCGGCCGCCGCGGCGGGCCTCGATCATCGCGGTGGAGCGCGCCGGCAGCCAGGCCGAGGCGGTGCCGCTGTCGTCGCCGCCGGCGAAGAGGTGCGGGGCCAGCTGGGACTGGAGGTCGGCCGGGGTGGGCCGCCGGGTGGGGTCCTGGTCCATACAGGACTCGATGAGCGGCCGCAGCTCCTCGGGCAGGCCCTCCAGGTCGGGGCCCTCGCGCAGCAGCATGAAGACGGTCTCGACCGGGTTGGCGCCGTGGAACGGGGCGTGTCCGGTGGCGGCGAACACCAGGGTCGAGCCGAGCGAGAAGACATCGCTGGCGCCGGTGACGCTGCGCGAGTCGCGGGCCTGCTCGGGGGACATGTAGGCGGGGGTCCCGACGGCGACGTTGGTCATGGTCAGCCGGGTGTTGGAGACCCCGGAGGCGATACCGAAGTCGATGACCCGGGGCCCGTCCTCCACCACCAGGACGTTGGAGGGCTTGAGGTCGCGGTGGACCAGGTCGGCGCCGTGGATGGACTGCAGCGCCTCGGCGATGCCGGCCGCCAGCCACCGTACGGCCTGGGCGGGCATCGGCCCGCACTCGTTGACGATCTCCTCCAGGGAGGGCGCCGGGACGTAGGCGGTGGCCAGCCAGGGCACGGCGGCCCGGGGGTCGGCGTCGACCACGGCCGCGGTGTAGAAGCCGGAGACCGCCCGGGCGGCCTCCACCTCGCGGGTGAAGCGGACGCGGAACAGCTGGTCGTCGGCGAGCTCGGTCCGCACGGTCTTGATCGCCACGCGCCGGCCGGACGCCGACCGCGCGAGATACACCAGGCCCATGCCGCCGGCCCCGAGCCGGCCCAGCACCTCGAAGGGCCCGATGCGTCTCGGGTCGTGCTGCGTCAGCTGGTCCACTTGCCTGCCACCTCCCCGTGGGGGCCCTTGGATGGTCGGCCCCCGTGGACCCCGATTCTTCCTGTCCGAGGCGGCGGTTGCGAACCCGGGGGCGTATCGGGGTGTCATGCCCTTTTCCGGACCGGAAGCGGGTAGTGGGGGTGGTGTCAGGCGTCCCCTGGTGGCGTCAAAGGCCGCCTTCGGCCCGTCGGGCCGTCCTCGGGCTCGTCAGGCCGTCCTTGGGCTCGTCAGGCCGCCTCGGGCTCGGCCAGCACGGCGAAGACCGCGCCCTGGTCGTCGGCGAGGAGGGCGATCCGGCCGTACGGGGTGTCGAACGGCGGTTCGTTGATCCGGCCGCCCAGCTCGGTGGCGCGGGCGGCGGTCTCGTCGCAGTCGGCGACCGAGAAGTAGACCAGGAAGTGGGCGGGCATCGCGGCCGGGAAGGCGTCGGTGATCACGCTGCGCCCGCCGACCGCGTTCTCGTCGCTGGCCCGCGTCCCGGCCGGCGACCAGACCCGGAAGTCCACGGTGGCGTCGTCCAGGTCGTGCACCTGGAAGCCGAACACCGTCTCGTAGAAGGCGTCCACGCTGTCCTTGTCCCGGGTGTAGACCTCGGTCCAGCAGAAGGAGCCCGGTTCGCCCTGCCGCTCGAAGCCGCTCTGCCCGCCCGCCTCCCAGAGCCCGAAGACGGCGCCGCCCGGGTCGGCGGCCTGGGCGATGACGGCCAGGCCGCCGGTGAGCGGCACCGGGTCGGTGATCACCAGTCCGCCGGCCTCCGTCACCCGGCGCGCGGCGGCCGGGGCGTCGGGGGTGGCGAAGTAGACGTTCCAGGTGGTGGGCATGCGGCCGTCCCGCTTGGGCGCGAGCGCGGCGACCCGGCGGCCGTCCCGGTAGGCGGTGGCGTACGGGGCGGCCTCCCCGGAACCGACCCGGTCGACGCCGTCCCGGACCCGGTCGGCACCGTCCGGCCCGAGCGCGCCGAGCCCGTCGGCCTCCTCGAAGGACCAGTCGAACAGGCCCCCGTAGAAGCGCTTGCCGGCCCGGACGTCGGGCAGCAGCACGTCCGCCCAGCACGGGGTGCCCTCTGCGAATGCGGCCATGGAACCGATCCCTTTCCCTGGAACGCGGAACGCCGGAAGCCGGAACACCGGAACACGGAAGGCGGAACGCCGGGGCGATCCGGCGGTCCGCCCCACTGCTTCCCCTGCTTCCACCGCCTCCACGCTAAAGGCGTATCGGGCGCCGCGCAGAAATGAATGCTCCGGCTTTCCCCGCACCCGGCGCACCCAGCGCACCGAAAGCCCGGGGAAACCGGTGAAATCGGCACCCTAGGCGGCCATCGCCACCGGATTTCCCGGCCGCCCTCATGACGCCTCCCGAGTGATCCCGCCGACCCCTTCTCCTTCCCTCCGCTCCTCGCCCATCCCCGCCGATCCTCCTCCCCCTCACCCCATTGCAGTCGGCCGAATAGCGCCCCGATCGTCCGTCGGTAAGCTGACGGCATGACAGGACAAGTACGTACCGTCGACGGCCGCGTGGCCGGCCGGCGTGGCCAGGCGACGCGGCAGAAGCTGCTCGACTGCCTCAGCGAGATGTTCGGCTCCTCGCCGTACCGGGACGTCAAAGTCATCGACGTCGCCCGTAAGGCGGGGACTTCTCCGGCGACCTTCTACCAGTACTTCCCCGACGTCGAGGGCGCGGTCCTCGAAATCGCCGAGGAAATGGCGAAGGAAAGCGGCGAGCTGGCCGATCTGGCCTCCGGCCGTTCCTGGGTCGGCAAGGCCGCCTGGAGCGCCTCCGAGGAGCTGGTCGACGGATTCCTCGACTTCTGGCGCCGCAATGACGCGCTGCTTCGGGTGATCGACCTGGGCGCGGCGGAGGGCGACAAGCGGTTCGCGAAGATCCGGCTGAAGATCCTCGGTTCGGTGACCTCGGGAATCTCCGACGCGGTCAAGGAACTCCAGGCCAAGAACCGGGTCGACAAGGACATCAACGCGGCGGCGGTGGCGGGTGCACTGGTCACCATGATGGCCGGTGTGGCCTCCCAGCCGAAGGCCTTCCAGGCCTGGGGCGTGAAGCAGGCCGAGGTCAGACCCAATCTGGCGCTGCTGGTGCATCTGGGCATCACCGGCAAGAAGCCCGCCCGCTGAGCCACCCCGGCCGCCACCCGTGCAGTAACGTTCCGCCAGCTCCACCGCCCCGCCCCCTGGAGCCCTCCCGCCGGACGGCCCCGCCCGCCCCCGCCGCCGGTCCTG
Organism: Streptomyces lichenis; assembly: GCF_023218175.1. Taxonomy (GTDB): domain Bacteria; phylum Actinomycetota; class Actinomycetes; order Streptomycetales; family Streptomycetaceae; genus Streptomyces; species Streptomyces lichenis. Next base: position 74,171 of record NZ_JALPTH010000016.1, read on the forward strand.
TCGCGGCGCGGGGCGGGCGGCAGGACGACGGGGCGGATCGCCGACCGGGCGGACGTCCACCGCGGACCCGGTGCCCGGGCGCCTCCCGGACCGGCGCATCGGAACGGACCGGCGGATCCGCCGCCCGGCGGCGCCCCGCATCATGTCCCCATGGACCAAGCCCGTTTCGACGAGATCCTGCGCGCCCAGCCGGTCTGGGACACCGAGTTGCCCTCCTTCGACCCGGACCGGGTCCCCTCGGCGCCGCTGCCCCTCTTCCACGACTGGTTCGCGGCCGCCGCCGAGGCGGGGCAGGCCGAGCCGCACACCATGACGCTGGCCACCGTGGACGCCGAGGGGCGCCCGGACGCGCGGGTCGTCATCCTGCACGGCGCCGACGAGCACGGCTGGCACTTCGCCACCCACGCCACCAGCGCCAAGGGCCGCCAGCTCGCGGCCGCCCCGGACGCCGCCCTCTGCTTCTACTGGCCCGCCCAGGGCCGCCAGATCCGGGTGCGCGGCACGGTCGTCTCCGGCACCCCCGAGGAGGCGTACGAGGATCTGCACGTCCGCTCCACGGGTGCGCTGGCCGCGGCCCTGGTCGGCCGGCAGAGCGAGGTGCTGGACTCCCTCCCGGCGCTGACCCGGGCGAGCGAGGCCGCCTGGGAGCGGGCCCAGGAGGAGCCGGAGACCTCCGCCGAGACGTGGACGGTCTACGCGCTGACCGCGACCGAGGCCGAGTTCTTCCAGGGCGACGCCCGCCGCCGCCATGTACGCCTGCGCTACCGGCGCGCGGCGGACGGCGACGGCGTCGGCTGGGTACGGGAGTTGCTCTGGCCCTAGGGCGCCGACACACACCGCGCCCACTCCGCTACCCTGCGCGCATGCCACAGCACTCGACTCCCCGCACCCCGGCCCGGTCCCGGGCGTTCGCGCTCACCGCCGGCGCGGCGACCGCCCTGCTGGCCGCGACGGCCGCGCAGCTGCTGCTCCCCCACGCCGCGGCGACCCAGACCCGCCACACCCTGGCCGAGCCCCCCGCCCCGTACACCCCCACTCCCCCACCGGCGCCCGAGGAGGGCTGGACGACGCACATCTACGCGCCGGACTGGCGATGACGGAGCGGGAGGATCGTCGGTAGGATACGGAATATGTCCGACCCTACCGGCAAGTACTCCATCACGATGCCGCGAGACATCGCAGAGGCCGCCCGCGCCCGCAGCGGCCCGTCCGGCCTGTCCGCCTATGTGGCCGCCGCCGTCGCCCGCCAGATCGAGCGCGACAACCTCAACGAGCTCATCAGCGTCGCCGAGGCCGAACACGGGCCCATCGGCGAAGAAGAGATCCAGGCACTGCGCGACCAGCTTCACCAGGCCCGCGAGCACCAGCAGGACAGCGAGGCGACCGCCGCGTGAATCGGCCTGCCGCGACTCCCGGCGGCACTCTGGTCCTGGACAGCGAGGGACTGGCCAAGGCTGTATCGCGTGAACGGACCGTCACAGGCTGGCTCTCGCTCGCCCGCGCCGACGACCTCCGCGTGATCACCTCCGCCGCCGCCTTGGTGGAGGTGGTGCACCCCCGGATCAATCGGTCGGCCCTTGAGTGGACACTGTCCCGGCTCGTCGTCGAGCCTGTGACCGATCCGATTGCCCGCCACGCCGCGCGACTCCTCGCCGACGCCGGGCTGCACGGCCACACGTACGCCGTCGACGCCGTGCTGGGCGCCACCGCCTTGGCCGCTCCGGGACCGGTCACAGTCCTCACCTCGGATCCGGAGGACTTGACCGCCCTGTGCGGTAACCGTCTCACCGTGATCAAGGTCTGACCGGACGGCGGACGGGGGATGGGTCAGCGCCCCAGCCGGCTCAGCTCCCCCATGGCCTCCCGTTCCAGGCGGGCGAGTTCGGCCAGCAGGTCGCCCGCCTGTCCGAGGCAGCGCTCGTCGCCCGTCTCGCCGGCCCGGGCGACCAGTGCCGCGACCTCCGTCCACCCCCGCGCCGCCTCGGCGTACAGCCGGTGCCCGGTCCGCAGACGACTCCGGTCCGGCAGCCCGGCGGACTCGGCGCACTCGGCGAGGAAGTCGCGGTAGAGGTTGCGGAAGAGCGCGCCGCCGGTGCCGCCCTCCTCCATCAGCAGGGCGGCCCGCGGCAGGTCGCGCGCCGGGTCGGCGGCCCGCCGGAGCCAGCCGCGCACCAGCTTTCCGGCCTTCTCGACGCCCCGGTGGCCGAGGTTGGCGATGGGCGGGTCGAGGAAGGCGTCCGCGCAGGCGGTGACGGCCGGGACGATCGCGTCCGGCAGGGAGGGCGGGTCCGCCGGGGCGGTGAGGGTGAAGGAGCGGTGCCGGGCGGTCATCGGGCCGCGCTCGGCCCGGGCCCTGGCCAGCCCGGTCAGGCTGGTGGACACGGCTCCGCCCTGCTGGGTGGTGTCCACCAGATACGCGTCCGTGTCGTCGTAGCCGTACAGGGCGACGACATGCCCGCCGAAGTGCACCTTCGGCTCGAAGTAGTCCAGGTGGTGGCTGTCGAGCTGGAGTCCGACGGGCTGCCCGGCCTCCAGGGGCGCCACCGCGTTCTCCCAGGCCCTGCGCGGAGAGGCGGTCTCCCGGACCCGGAGGTCAAGCCCGAGCCGGGCGGCCAGGTTCCTGGTGAGCTCGAACGGCTTGACCCGGCCCCCCAGGAAGGGGAAGTCCATGCCCTTGGCGTCCCAGTAGACGAAGGACAGTCCGGAGCCGAGCCCGAAGAGCATGGCCTCGGACAGGTCGAGCCCCTGGTGCCGCAGCAGGACACCCAGGGCCGTGGTCTCGCAGTGCCGGGTCGTCCGTACGTCGACCCGGACCGCCTTCCTCACCTTGTGCGCGCTCTCCTCCATGCCGCCATGATGGCCCGGCCCCGCCTCACCCCGGGGTCGCGTCGCGCCAGGCCGCCTCGAACTCCTCCGCGCCCGTCTCCCAGGACGCGTACCGGGGGTCCCAGAGGTCCATCGGCGGGTTGAACAGCCAGTCCTCCGGGGTGGTCCGCACGGAGCTGCCGTCGGCGGCCACCTCGACCTGCCGCAGCCGCCGCCCGTCCGGCCCGAGCTCGCAGACCAGAGAGCTCCCCTCGCCGTCCTCCTGCCACCGCAGATACACCCGCTCCCGCCCGGCCAGCGCGCCGAACCCGGGCTCACCGCGCTGGGCCTCCCGCTGGGCCCGCAGCGAGCTGAGCGCGTCGGGGCCGGGCGCGTCCAGGTGCACCTCCTCCAGCCCCCACTCCGCCGCGCGGGCGCGGGTCTCCGGGTCGGTGACCACCTCGACCTCGGCGACCTCGCGCGGGATCTCCTCCGCCGAGGCCGCCCACACCCACCACCACACCCCGCCCATGCCGTAGTCATGGACCACCAGGTGCCGCGTCTTCCCCGCCACGGTCTCCGCCGCGGTCTCCGTGTCCGCCACCGTCCGCCCGTCCCCCACGCGTCCTCCCGCCAAAACCACTACTCCCGATCGCCGGCGTCCCAGTCCTCCGGCAGCCGGGGCGGGGTGCCCTGGGTCCACACCACCCGCAGCGCCGAGCCGGAGATCCGCCAGCCCTCCGCCGTCCTGACCAGCTCCGTCACCGTATGCCCCGCGGAGACGAACACACCCTCCGAGCCGTCCGCCAGTACCTGACAGTGCGGGAACCGCGGGACGCCGAGTGAAGCTCACCTTCTCCACGCTTGCCGGGGAGGACTGCCTCTGGTGGCAGGCCCAGGCCCGTAGGACGCTGAAACGCATCAACACCCTCATCGCGGATGCGGTGCGCAACGGCAACGAGGGGATCGGAAAGCCCGAACCGCTCAAGCACGGCTTCCAGGGCTACTGGTCGCGCCGCATCACGGACGAGCACCGGCTCATCTACAGAGTCACGGATGACATGGTCCTGGTCGTTCAGTGCCGCGGCGGTCGCACCCCCGCCCCCGCGTGACCGGATCGCAACCGAACCCCCTCTTGACCGAGACCCACCACGTGAACGCGCGGTTACGCTCGGCGTTCATGACCGAACGCGCCGAGCAGCCTGACGAGCAGAGCTCCCCGAGGCATCCCGAGCCGCCCGTGTACGTCGTCGGCGGCGGGCCCGGGGGGCTGGCCGTGGCGGCGGAGCTGGGCAGACGCGGGGTGCGGACGGTCGTCCTGGAGAAGGCGGACGCTGTCGGCGCCTCCTGGCGCGGGCACTACGACCGGCTGCGGCTGCACACCACCCGGCGGCTGTCCGGGCTCCCGGGGCTGCCGATGCCGCGGTCGTTCGGGCGCTGGGTGCGGCGGGACGACGTGGTCCGCTATCTGGAGAAGTACGCCGAGGTGCACCGGCTGGACGTGGTGACCGGGGTCGAGGTCAGCCGGATCGAGCGGGAGCCGGACGGGGGCGGCTGGGTGCTGTACGCGAGCGGGGGGCGGCGGCTGGTCGGGCGGGCCGTGGTGGTGGCGACCGGGTACAACCACACCCCGAGGGTGCCGGACTGGCCCGGTGCGGGGACCTATCAGGGGGAGTTGGGCCACGCGGGGGCGTACCGCGACCCGGCGCCGTACGCGGAGAAGGACGTGCTGGTGGTGGGCGCGGGGAACACCGGTGCCGAGATAGCCGCCGACCTCGCCGAGGGCGGCGCGGGGCGGGTGCGGCTGGCGGTGCGGACGGTGCCGCACATCGTGCGCCGCTCCACCCTGGGCTGGCCCTCGCAGCGCTCCGCCGTCATCGCGCGGCGGCTGCCGGTGAAGCTGGTGGACCTGGCGGCGGGCGTGCTCGGCCGGGTCGCGATTCCGGACCTGTCGAAGCACGGGCTGCCCCGGCCGGACACCGGGCTGGCCTCGCGGGCCCGGCAGGGCGCCGTGCCGGTGCTGGACGTCGGGCTGATCGCCGCCGTGCGGAGCGGCCGGGTGGAGATCGTGGCCGCCGTGGAGGGCTTCGACGGCGGCCGGGTGGTGCTGGCGGACGGCAGCCGGATCGCCCCGGACGCGGTGATCGCGGCCACCGGCTACCGGCGCGGTCTGGAGGGGCTGGTCGGGCACCTGGGCGTGCTGGACGAGCGGGGGCGGCCGCGGGTGCGGCGGGCCCGCTCGCCCCGGTCGGCGCCCGGGCTGTACTTCACCGGCTACACCAACCCCCTCAGCGGGATGCTGCTCGAACTCGCCCGGGACGGCCGGAAGATCAGCGGCCGCATTGCCCGGCGGGAGGCCAGGGCCTCGGTGCGGCGCGGCCGCCGGGAGGCCCGGGCGGCCGAGAGGGAGCGCCGCTCGGCCCCCGTACGGGGCGCCGCCCAGCGCTGACCCGCCCGGGCACTCATCCGGTCGCGGCCGGTGCGGGGCGCTTGGGCCGGAGCACCAGGGCCATCAGGGCGGCCGCCGCGCACAGGGCGCCGGAGGCGTACCAGACGATGTCGTAGCTGCCGAAGACGTCCCGGGCGACGCCGCCGAGGAAGGCGACCAGCGCGGCGCCGACCTGGTGGGAGGCGAGCACCCAGCCGAAGACGATGGCGCCGTCCTCGCCGTAGTGCTCCCGGCACAGGGCGATGGTGGGCGGCACGGTGGCCACCCAGTCCAGGCCGTAGAAGACGATGAAGAAGACCATCGGCGGGTGGACGGCAGGGGCCAGCAGCATGGGGAGGAAGAGCAGCGAGACCCCGCGCAGGGCGTAGTAGACGGCGAGCAGCCGGCGGGTGTCGAAGCGGTCGGTGAACCAGCCGGAGGCGACGGTGCCGAGGATGTCGAAGACGCCGATCACCGCGAGCAGCGAGGCGGCGGCCGTCATCGGCATCCCGTGGTCATGGGCGGCGGGCACGAAGTGGGTCCTGACCAGGCCGTTGGTGGTGGCGCCGCAGATCGCGAAGGTGCCGGCGAGCAGCCAGAACGGCCCGGTGCGGGCGGCGCGGAGGAGCACGCCGAGCGCGCGGCGGGCGGCGCCGGGGACCGGCGGCGGCTTGGGGACGAAGGTCTTCGAGCCGTACGGGGCGAGCCCCACGTCGGCCGGGTGGTCGCGCAGCAGCAGCCAGACGAACGGGACGACGGCGAGCGCGGTCAGTGCCACGGTGATCGCGGCGGGCCGCCAGCCGTGCCGCTCCACCAGCCAGGACAGCAGCGGGAGGAAGACCAGCTGGCCGGAGGCCCCGGCGGCGGTGAGGACGCCGGTCACCAGTCCGCGCCGGGCGGTGAACCAGCGGCCGGTGACGGTGGCGGCGAAGGCCAGCGCCATGGAGCCGCTGCCCAGTCCGACCAGGACGCCCCAGAACAGCACCAGTTGCCAGGCCGCGGTCATCCAGACGGTGAGCAGCGAGCCGGTGGCGATGACGCAGAGCGCCAGCGCCACGACCCGGCGGATGCCGAACCGGTCCATCAGCGCGGCGGCGAACGGCGCGGTCAGCCCGTAGAGGGCGAGGTTGACGGAGACCGCGAAGCCGATGGTGCCGCGCGACCAGTCGAACTCGGCGTGCAGCGGCTCGATCAGCAGCCCGGGCAGCGAGGCGAAGGCGGCGGCGCCGACGATCGTCACAAAGGCGACGGCGGCGACCGCCCAGGCGAGATGGAACCGGGGCGCGGGCGGCGGTGGTTCCTGCCCGGTGGTGGAGGCAGGGATCGCGGTGGGCGGCGGGGTCGTCTGGGTCACGGATGACAGCCTTCCGGCTGGCGTCCCGTCGGACGAGTGGCCTGAATGACAGGGTTCGCTAGGATCGGGCCATGAGCGGAAGAGGCGAGGGGCGTACGGGGGCGGGGGCGCCGCATCGGGTGGTGGTGCTGGCGCTGGCCGGGCTGCTGCCGTTCGAACTGGGCATCCCGCACCGGATCTTCGGCAAGGCGGTCGACGGTGAGGGGCGGCCGCTCTACACGACGGTGACCTGCGGGCTGGCCGCGGGGCCGGTGCGCACCGACGCCGACTTCGACATCCGGGTGGAACACGGCCCCGAGGCACTGGCCACCGCCGACACGGTGCTGGTGCCCGCCTCGTACGAGCTGGGGCCGGTGCACCGGGAGGGGCGGCTCACACCCGAACTGGCCGCCGCGCTGGCGCACATCCGGCCGGGCACCCGGCTGGTGTCCATCTGCGTCGGCGGATACGTGCTGGCCGCCGCGGGCTTCCTGGACGGGCGCCCGGCGACCACCCACTGGTCCTCGGCCGAGCACTTCCAGCGGCTGTTCCCCGCCGTACGGGTCGACCCGGACGTGCTGTTCATCGACGACGGGGACGTGCTGACCTCGGCCGGGGTGGCGGCCGGGATCGACCTGTGCCTGCACATCGTGCGCCGCGACCACGGGGCGGCCGTCGCCAACGCGGTGGCCCGCCGCACGGTGGTGCCGCCGCACCGGGACGGCGGGCAGGCCCAGTTCATCGACCGGCCGGTGCCGGACGAGCGGCTGGCGACCACCGCGGCGGCCCGGGCCTGGGCGCTGGACCGGCTGCACCAGCCGCTCCAGTTGCGGGACCTGGCCGGGCAGGAGGCGATGAGCGTACGGACGTTCACCCGCCGCTTCCGGGAGGAGGTGGGCGTCAGCCCGGGGCAGTGGCTCACCCGGCAGCGGGTGGAGCGGGCCCGGCACCTGCTGGAGTCCACCGACCTGCCGGTGGACCAGGTGGCGCGGGACGCCGGTTTCGGCACCGCGCAGTCGATGCGGGCGCACCTACTGGCCGTGCTCGGCGTTCCCCCGACGGTCTACCGCCGCACCTTCCGCGCCCGCGCCCCGCTGGACGTCGGGCCGGGGGCCCGGCAGGGGGCGCGTCCATAGCAGCCGCCGCTCGCCGACCGCGCCCACGGCGGCGAGCACCAGCCCCAGGCCGACGGCCGCCAGGATCGCGATGGAGGGGGCCACCCAGCGCAGCAGCGCTCCGGCGAGCGCCCCGCTGACCGCGTACCCGGCGGCCGGCAGGCTCGGCGACAGCACCCGGCGGAGCTGGAGGTCGCGGGCCGGCCCGACCACCGACTGGCAGACCCCGGCCAGCAGCAGGGCCGCGCCCACGGCGGCGAGCCAGGGCAGCAGGGCGACGGCCACCACCAGGGCAAAGACCACCGCCAGGATCGCCAGGCACTGGGCGGCGGGGCTGCCGGGCAGCGGGTGCAGCTCGTAAAGCAAGGCGCCGAGGGCCATCCCGACGGCATACCCGGCCAGCAGCGGCCCGGCCCAGCCGACGGCGACCGACCGCTGCTCCAGCAGGGCGGGCAGGATCAGCGGCCCGACCGGCGCCGCGCTCAGCCACCAGCGACCCGACCGGCGCCCCCCGGCGCCCGCTCAGGGCTTGGCGGCGGCGGCTTGCGCGGCCTGTTCCAGGCGGGCGTGGTGGTCGGCCCACCAGGTCTTGTCGCCGGACGGGATGTTGGTGGAGGCCCGGGTCGCACCGACGCTGCCGTCGAGGGACTCGCGCAGGATGTCGGCGTGGCCCGCGTGCCGCTGGGTGTCGGAGATGACCCGCACCAGGATGTGGTGCAGCGTCGCCTCGGCCCGCTCCTCGGGCCACCAGGGCACCCGGCCGGCCGCGTCCAGCGGCAGCGCGCCGACCGTCTCGTCCGTGTGCCGCCAGGCCGCGCGGTACAGGCCGGTGATCTGGTCCCGGGACTCCTCGGCGGTGGCCCACATGTCGTCGTTGGGCTCGGCGGTCCGGGTGTACCACCAGGCCGGGGGCTCCTGCCCGGCGAAGTACGGCCGGCCGAAGGTGTCGCCGAAGTACGCCAGCTCCACCCCCGACGCGTGCTTGACCAGCCCCAGCAGATTGGTGCCGGTCGGGGTGAGGGGGCGGCGGGCGTCGTACTCGGAGAGCCCCTCCAGCTTCCACAGCAGGGCGTCCCTGGCGTCCTGGAGGTAGCGGAGCAGCTCGGCCTTGGCCCGCTCGTCCCCGGCCCGGTGGTCTCTCGCCTGTGGTTCGGTCATATCGGCGAGTCTGGCACCCGGCACCGACAGCCGGCCGTACCACCGCCCCGATCGGGGCCGGGGCCGGTCACCAGGGCCGGGCGTGGGAGGCGAGGGGAGAGGCGGCCGGCTCGGTGGCGGGCTTGTCCTCCCGGTCCACCTCGCACCAGATGCTCTTGCCGCCGCCCTCGCGCTGCCAGCCCCAGCGGTCGGCCAGCCCGTCGACCAGCTCCAGGCCGCGCCCGCCGGTCTCCTCGCCGGTGGCCTGGCGCGGACTGGGCGGGCGGGCACTGGTGTCGGCCACCTCCACCCGTACCGTCCCCGCCTTCCCGGCCACCGCGCCGGCACCGGACAGCATCCGCAGCACGGCCGGACACCCGGTGTGCACCACGGCGTTGGTGACGAGCTCCGAGACGATGAGCACCAGCGTGTCCGCCAGGGTCTCGTCGTCCCCTATCCCCGAGCCGGCCAGCAGCGACCGCGCCCATGTGCGGGCGCGTCCCACCTCCGCGGGATCGGGACCGATCTCCAACTGAACCTGAAGCACCTGCACCGCTCACACCACCCGAATCGGCGGACACTTCGCCTCATGTCTCACAGCGACCACAGCCTCAACAGTCGTCGTCACCGAATGTGATTCTCCGTGCCGCACAGCATGGTTGACGTACAGTCACCGCAACAAGCGCTACGGGCATATTCCAGCGCGAAGGAGTACGCGTACCGCATACTGTGCGACCCCCCGGCCGGGCAGTCGAACGGTGGGGTCTACGCCGCTGCCGGTGAACCGTCCACATCCCCCGCAGCGTACCGGAGTGCAATCGCGACTCCGGCGCGTGACCGGCGCCCCCCTGCGCCGGACCGATGCGCCCCTGCCGGCGTCCACGCTCCGTGAGCGCCGGCCGTGCGCCGGTCGTCCCTGGCAGCCGGTACCGGGCCGTTCAGTGGTCGGGCGCGCTCGGCTCCTCGGTGACGAAGTAGCGGGCGAAGGCCGCGACCGCCTCCTCCTCGTCCACCAGGCCGCTGCGGTCCACGTCCAGGCTCTCCGCCGCCAGCGCCGCCGCGTGCGAGTCGACGCCGAGCGCCCGCAGAGCGCGCTCCACCTCCCCGGTGGTGGCCCGGCGGTCGTCGTCCTGGTCGGCGACGAGCAGCAGCCCGTGCACGAACGGGCGGGCGATCTCGGCGAAGCGCTCAGGGTTGTCGCGCAGCCGCTTCAGCGCGCCGTGCACGAACTCCTGCCGGCTGACCCGTTGGTCGCCGTCCACGTCGGCGATCCCGGCCACGCCCTGCCAGAAGGCCTCGGCGCCGTTCGCCAGGGCCTGACCGGCGTCGGACCGGTAGCGCTTGCCGAACTCCTCCAGGACCCGGCTCGCCGCGGTCGAGAAGTCCTCGCGGGAGATATGGCCGTTGCCGTCCTGGTCGAAGGCGTCGAAGCGGGAGGCGATCCGGCGCTGGTAGAGCTGCTCTGCGTCCATGCCGGGAGGGTACCCGCGGGGCGCGCCGCATCACCCGGCCGCCCGGTCCCGTGCCAACTGCCGCCCGCCGCCGGGGCGCACGGCCTTCAGGCGGAGAGCTGCTCCTCGTTGTCGTCGCGGGTGGCGGCGGGCACGTCCGGGTAGACGGCGAACAGCCGCCGCACCCCGAGGGCGCTCATCACCCGGTTGACATGGGAGCCCTCCACCGCGCCCCGGGCGGGCAGTATCAGCCGCAGCCGGCCCCGGCAGGAGTGCAGCAGGCGGCGGGAGGCGATCAGCACCCCGACCCCGCTGGAGTCGCAGAACAGCACCTCGGACAGGTCCAGGACGACATCGCGGCGGCCGTCGGCCACCGCCTCGTGCACCCGCCTGCGTACCACCGGCGAGGAGACCAGGTCGAGTTCTCCCTGGATGCCGAGCACCGTCCAGGAACCGTGCTCGGCCTCGTCCACCGTGAGCGTCACACCCCTCACCCTTCGCCGATCCACCAGGACACCCCGCAGGACACCCGCGAGAGAACCGGAAGCACCAGTTCCTTATCGGCGGCTGCTGCCCGGTCGTCCTCCCATGAAACACGATGGTGCCGCAGTGACGTTTCCCTCTACCACTCCCGGGCCGCCTGGGGGCGCACTTGCGGCAAAGAAAGGCGCGTTACCGGTGGTGCGCACTACATTCGAGAGGAGAGGAACGGCGGCAACGGCAGGCGACGGCGGCATTCGATGAGGGCCGGCAGCGCGTCCGGGCTCGGGAGGGCTCCCCATGGCGAAGGACACACCACCGCGCTGGGACCGCAGGATGCAGCAGCGGCTGTCGCGCGGCGAGGCGGCCGCGCTGGGCGAGTTGTACGACCGCTTCGCCTCCCTGGTGCACAGCACGGCCTACCGGGTGCTGGACGACGAGGAGGCCGCGGACCGGGTCACCCGGGAGGTCTTCGGCTACGTCTGGGAGAACCCGGACGCCTATGAGCCGCGCCGCGACGGCTCCATGCGCTCCTGGATCGCCAAGCTCACCCGGCGGCAGGCCGTGCACCGGCTGCGCCAGGCCGAGACCCGGGCGCAGTTGGAGCGGGGCGGGGGCGGCGCCGAGGACGCGGAGGAGCTGGAGCGGAAGGTGCGGCGGGCGGCGGTGTCGGCCCGCGCGGACTTCATCGTGCGGTCCATGCCCACCCCGCTGCGGCTCGCGCTGGAGTCGGCGTACCTCCAGCGCCGGGACTACCGGCAGACCGCGGCCGAGCTGGGGGTGACGGAGGACGAGGCCCGGCGCCGGCTGCGGCTCGGGCTCCAGCTGCTCGCCACCGCGAACACCGGCCCACTGGACGGGCGGGCGCTGTGAGCGGCGGTTACGAGGACGAGCGGGGCATGGCCGGCGGCGCCCCGCGCATCCCGGGGCCGCGCTGGGCGGCCGACGACCACGGCGTACTGCCGCCGGAGGGCGAGCCGGCGGCGGGGACCGAGGGATCGCCGACCGCTCCCCTGGTCCTGACGCACCGGGTGCTCCAGTCGCTGCTGGGCGCCTGGGCGCTGTCCGTCTGCTCGGCCGAGGAGACGGACGCGGTCGAGGAGCACCTGACCGCGTGCGCGCCCTGCGCCGAGGAGGCGCTGCGGCTGCGGGACGCGGTCGGGCTGCTCCACCACGAGGTGGCGCTCGACCTGGATCCGCTGCTGCGCTCGCGGGTGCTGGAGAACTGCCTCGGCCGCCGCCCGCCGACCATACCGGTGCCCGACTGGGCCGGTCCGTACGACGCGGAGACCGCCCGGCTGGACGCGCTGCTGCGGGACCTCGGCGAGGGCGAGTGGCACGCGCCGGTGGAGCTGCGGTGGTTCGACGGCCTCCGCCCGGCGAGCCGGCCCACCACGGTCGCCGGGGTGATCGGGCATCTGACGGCGGTGGACGGGCTGGTGGCCTCGGCGCTCGGGCTGGACCGCGGCGCCGGGCCGAGACCGGGGCCGGGTCAGGGACCGGGCGCCGGTACGCCGCTGGAGCGGACCGAGGCGCTGTGGTCGGGCTGGCCCGAGGACGGGCCGCCGCCCACCCGGGCGGTCCGCGGGCCCTGGCGGGAGCAGGTCCACACCCTGCTGCGCACGGTCTCCTTCGCCGGCCGGGGCGCCCCGGAACTGGCCGTCTCCTACGGCGGCTTCGCACTGCCGCTGCGCGACTCGCTGCTGGACCGGGCGTTCGAGTGCTGGGTGCACGCCGAGGACATCGCGGATGCGGTCGACTACCGCTACGAGCCGCCGAGCGGCGCCCATCTGCACGACATGATCGACCTGGCCGCGCGGATGCTGCCGGCGGCCCTGGCCGAGCGGCGCCGGGCCGGTCTCGCGGCACCGGGCGCGCTGGCCGAGGCGGGGGCGCCGGGCCGCACGCTCCATCTGGAGATCGAGGGCGCGGGCGGCGGTGACTGGTACATCGCCCTGGACTCGCCCGCCGCCCTCGGCACCCCGGACCGCAAGATCGCCCAGGTGGCGCTGGACGGGGTGGAGTTCTGCCGGCTGGTGGCCGGCCATGTCGAACCGGAGGAGGCCGCCGCGGGCCAGGACGGCGACCGGGCCGCCATCCGCGACACCCTGCTGGCGGCGGCCTCGCTCAGCCGGATGTGACGGCGCCGGTCCCGGCCGCGTACGCGGGAGCTCAGGCGAAGACGACGGTGCGGCGGCCGTTGAGCAGGATGCGGTGCTCGGCGTGCCACTTCACGGCGCGGGCGAGCGCCTGGCACTCCACGTCGCGGCCGATGCCGACGAGCTGGTCGGGGGTGACCTCGTGGCCGACCCGCTCGACCTCCTGCTCGATGATCGGGCCCTCGTCGAGGTCGGCGGTGACGTAGTGCGCGGTGGCGCCGATCAGCTTCACCCCGCGGGCGTGCGCCTGGTGGTAGGGCTTGGCGCCCTTGAAGCTCGGCAGGAAGGAGTGGTGGATGTTGATGATCTTTCCGCTGAGCTGCTTGCACAGGTCGTCGGAGATGACCTGCATATAGCGGGCCAGGACGACCAGCTCCACGTTCTCGCCGCGCACCAGCTCCAGCAGGCGCGCCTCGGCCTCGGCCTTGTTCCCCTTGGTCACCGGGATGTGGTGGAAGGGGATGCCGTAGGAGGCGGCCAGCTCGGCGAAGTCGGTGTGGTTGGAGACCACGGCCACGATGTCGACCGGCAGCGCCCCGATCCGGGTGCGGAACAGCAGGTCGTTGAGGCAGTGCCCGAACTTCGACACCATCAGCACGACCCGCATGCGCTCGTCGGCGCGGTGGATCTCCCAGTCCATGGCGAAGGAGTCGCCGACCGCGGCGAAGCTCGCCCGCAGCTTGTCCACGGTGACCGGGGACTCGGCCGAGAAGTGGACCCGCATGAAGAACAGGCCGGTGTCCCGGTCGCCGAACTGCTGACTGTCCTCGATGTTGCAGCCGGTGATGAAGAGGTAGCTGGAGACGGCGTGCACGATGCCCTGTTTGTCCGGGCAGGAGAGCGTGAGGACGTACTGGTCGGTCATCCCGGCAGGATGCCATATCCGGGCCGGCCGGACGGACGGCCGTCCGGCAGCCGGACCCCCCGCGACCTCGTACGGGGACGGCCTGGCCGCGCGGTTCGCCCGGGTGGTCGCGGCAGCTCAGGCGGCGCGGGTCAGGGCGCGCAGGGCGTCCAGGGAGCCGGGCGGCCGGTCGGGGTCCTCGCCGTCGCCGGCCGCCAGGCGTATGTGGGCCTCGCGGGCGGCCCGTACCGCCTCCGGCCAGCCGGTGTGCTCCAGATACGCGGAGACCGGGGCGTCGGCGCCGACCTGGTGCATGATCCGCAGCACCCGCAGCACTGCGACGTCCACCAGGGCGGCCTCGCCGGAGTCGCGGAAGATCGTGCCGACGTACTTCTCGGCGGACCAGTTGTCCAGCCAGGTGTCCTCGACCAGCCGGTACACGGCGTCGGTGACATCCCCGTAGCCCTCGCGACCCGCCAGCCAGCACTCGTGGTGGAAGACGGGGTCGGAGAGCATGTGCAGCGCCGAGCGCACGTTCGCGCGCCAGCGCCACCACGGCAGGTCGGTGAGCGGCATGCCGCCCATGGTGGAGGAGCGACGGCCGCCACGGGAAGGGTTCACGGAAGCTGACACGTTTCGATCGTACGTTCCCCTTCCGGGCGGACGGACGGCTCAGGGCGTTCACCTCGTCGTCATCCTCCGTTGCACGCGTCACACTCCCGCGTTACGGACGAGGCGGAAGTGTGCGTGTCCATGACCGGTTACGGCAGGCGACTCTCCCCCCTCCGCTTTCCCTTCCGACTCTCCTCCGCACCGCTGCGGAAGACGGCTGCGGCGCTCGCCTCGGCCTGTCTGCTGACCCCCCTGGCCACCGGCTGCGGGGCACTCCCCGGCGCCGGCGACGCCGACGGCGCCGTGACGGTGATGACCTGGGCGCCCGCGGACACCTCGGCGACCAACATGCCCGGCATGCCGGCCATGGCCCAGGCCTACGCCCGCTGGGTCAACTCCCGCGGCGGCCTGGGCGGCCGCGAGCTGCGGGTGCTCACCTGCAACGAGGGCAACGACCCGGCCCGGGCCGCCGACTGCGCCCGCCGCGCGGTGGACGAGGGCGCGGTGGCCGTGGTCGGCTCGTACAGCCGCAACAGCCGGGCCGCGCTGCCCCCGCTGGAGGCCGCCGGCATCCCGTACATCGGCGGCTACGGCGTCACCGACGACGAGTTCTCCAGCCCGGTGTCGTACCCGGTCAACGGCGGCCAGTCGGCGCTGCTGGCCGGCAACGGCATCCAGCTCGCGGGCGTCTGCGAACGGGTCTCGCTGGTCCGCCCGGACTCGGTCTCCGACAGCGTGCTCTCCGCCCTGCTCAACTCCGGCCTGGCGGAGGGCGACCGGCGCACCGCCGCGGACATCCCGGCCGCGGTGGACGCCGGGGAGTACACCGAGGCCGCCCTCGCCTCGCGCTCCCGGGCCGGGGACTCGGGCGGCTGTGTGACCGCGGCGCTCGGCGAGCGCACCGCGCACTTCTTCGACTCCTTCCGCCGGCTGCCGCCCGACGGCCGCCAGGTGCGGGTGGCCTCGGTGCTCGGCAGCGTCGACCAGCCGCTGATCGACCGCACCGGTGGCGCCCGGGGGCCCTTCGAGGGCGCCTATGTCACCGGCTGGTACCCGGAGGCGGGCGACCCGCGCTGGGGCGGGATGCGGGACGTGATCCGGGCGCACGCCTTCGACGACGACCGGATCGACCCGGCCGACACCGGGGTGCAGACCACCTGGATCGCGTACACCGTGCTCTCCCAGGCCGTCGCCTCGCTGGGCGAGGACGCCCCGGTCACCTCCGAGGCGCTGCTCGCCGCGTTCACCCGCGGGGTACGGGTGGACACCGGCGGGCTCACCCCCGAACTGCGCTGGCGCTACCAGGACATGCTGGGCGAGCCCGACTTCCCCCGGATGGTCAACCACCAGGTGACCTTCCAGGTGGTGCGCGGCGGCCGGCTGGTGGCCCAGCGCAAGGGCTTCGTGGACGTGGCCCGCACCATGCGCAAGGCCAGTCTGTAGCGTCCGGTGGCGGTGGCCGGCCAGCCGCGGGCGGCGCGGTGGTGGGCGGCTAGCGCGGCGAAGGCCTCCTTGGGCCGCCACGGCCGTCCAGCCGCCCGACACCGGCACCCTGCGCGGGGACGCCCTGTCGTGGCTGCGCCAGGCAAACCGCCACTGGGGCTCACCGCTCGGCGCGGTGCTGCGCGAGCTGCTGGCGGCGGCCGGGGGTGCGCCGGAGCTTCTGGCGCGGCTGCGGCAGCGGTCCGACGACGCCGCGGCCGCCGCGCCCTGGCTGACCATCCTCGGGCGGGCCGTCGCCCGCGGCGAGGCCGCCCCCGAGGCGCTGCACCCCCGGGTCGCCACCGTGGCCATGGTGCTGCTGCGGGACGAGTTCATGGCGCGCGGGGCGCCCACCGCACCCGACGAGGTCCTCGTCGAGATCGTCGACGAGGTCTATCTGCCGCTGGTCCGCTCCCGCGGCAGAGCGGTGGAGTGATCTACAGCTGCTCGGGCTGGTGGGGGGTGAGGCCGTACTTCCCGGCGATGCCGTTCCACAGCGGGGCGGCCTTCCGCTTGGCGGCGGTGGCCTCGCCACTGGCCTTGTTGGCCTGGGCGGTCGCCCCGGTGGAGCGGGCCTGGCCGCCCTTGCAGACCTTGCGGCTCTTGGCCTGGTCGGCCCAGGTCGCGTAGTGGTCGTCGGCGCGCGCGGACGCCTGCCAGGCGTCGGTGAGCGCCGAGGTCAGCTCGGCGTGGCCGGGGAGCTTGTCGACGGAGAGCTGCTGGAGCTTGGTCACCAGCCCCCGGCGCTGCCCGGCGGCGCCCCGCAGATCGCCGGCGGCCTGGTCCAGGTCGTCGCAGCGCTTGATGCTCTCCACCGAGCGGATCACCGCCGCGCGGCTGTCGTTGCTCTCCGCGAGCAGCTTGTCCAGCGCCTCGGCCTGCTTCTTCGCCGGGTCCTCGGGCGCCGGGGACGAGCCCTTGCCGCCGTCCGGGGTGGGCGAGCCGGCGGCGACCGTCCCGGTGCCGGTCGAGGCGTCGTCCCCGGGCTCCTCGCCACCGCTGAGCAGCGCCCCCGCGCCCAGCCCGAGCACGGCGCAGCCGACCACCACGGCGGCGATCAGCGGCACCTTGGACGAACGCTGCGGTCCGGACTCCCCGTAGCCGCCCTTGTCCCCGCCGCCGCCCCGGTAGGCCGGCGGCACGGGGGCGCCGGGGCCCCGGCCGCCCGCACCGGTGGGCGGCTCCTGCTGGTAGCGCTCCTCCTGGTAGCGGGGGATGTGCTGGGTCGCCCCGGCCGCGCCGGCCGCCTGGGCCTCGCTGCGGAACAGGTTGTCGAACTCCGCCGGGGTACGGCGCTCCTCACCCTGGCCCGTCGCCCCGTACGAAGCTCCGGCCGGCTGCCCGCCGGGGGCGCCGGACTGCTGCCCGGGCACCGGCGGCAGGTACTGGGTGGCGTCGGAGTCCCCGGCGGCCCGGGGCGGCGGCGGGGCCCCGGGGCCCTCTGCCGGGACGGCGCCGAGGAAGCGGGTGGACTCGCCCGCGTGCTCGGCCGGCAGCGCGCCCGGACCGGAGCCCTGGGGGCCGCCGGAGGCGACCGGCGGCAGGTACTGGGTGGCGTCCGCGTCACCGCCGGACGGCCGCTGCGGGGCCCCGGACGGCGCGGCCTCCGGCGGCAGCGGCTGCGCGCCGTTGGACGGCGGCTCCGACTGCGCGGGCGGGTAGCCGTAGCCCTGCGGCGGCTGCTGACCGTACGGGGACGGGGAGGCGGCCGGAGGCTGGGGGTAGCCGTAGCCCTGCTGGGCGGCCGCCGGGGGCGGATAGCCGTACCCCTGCGGCTGCTGGGGCGGGTAGCCGTAGCCCTGGGCGGGCTGCGCCGGGGGGTAGCCGTAGCCCTGAGCCGGCTGCGCGGGCGGATAGCCGTACCCCTGCGCGGGCTGCTGACCGTACGAGGACGAGGAGCCGTGCGACGGCTGCTGACCGTACGAGGACGAGGGGCCCTGCGGCGGCTGCTGACCGTAGGAGGACGGGGAGGGCCCGTACGAGGACTGGGGGTCGCCGCCGGCCGCCCAGGGCTGCCCGCCCGCCGGGCCGCCCGGCCGGCCGTGCTCCGGGCCGTCCTGCCGGTCGCCGGGCACCCAGGGCTCGCTGCCGTCGCCGGGCAGCACGACACCCTCGTGCGCGGGGCGGGCCGCCGGATGGTGCGGCTCGGGGCCCTGTCCACTGTGCGTCGTCACCGGGACTCCTGTGTTTCGGCCTGTCGTCAACCTACGGAAGCGTCGCCTCACGCTACCGGGTGGTGACGACAGGGCGCACACCTGTCTGGTCACGGTGCTCACGGCCCCGTCCGGCACCGGGCCCGCCGGATGCCGGACGGCCCGTCAGGCGGCCCGCGGCTCCAGCCGGGCGCCGAACTCCCGTACCGCGGGCTCGTTCCCGTACGGCTCCAGCCGCTGCCGCAGGTCGTCCAGGTACTCGGCGCCGCGCGAGGAGCGCAGGGTGCCGAGGAGTTCGGCGGCCCGGGTGCCGGTGGCGCAGGCGGCCTCGATCTCGCGCTGCTGCACCTGCGCGGAGGCCAGCAGCACCAGGCCGATCGCCCGGCGCCGCGCCTTGGTCTCGGGCAGCGCGGCCAGGGCCTCGTTCGCCGCCCGCTCGGCCTCCTCCGAGCGGCCCAGGTCCCGCCAGCAGTGGGCCAGTTCGTCGGAGAGGTAGGCGTGGTCGAAGTGGGCGATCCACTCCGGGTCGTCGCCGGACTCCGGGTCGGCCCGGTCCAGCGCGGCCACCGCCCGGGACGCCGTGTCCCGGCAGGTGCGGGCGTCCCCGAGCAGCGCGTGCCCACGGGCCTCGGCCGCCAGGAACATCGCCTCCGCGCGCGGGGTGACGCGCCCGCGCGCCCCCTCCTGCGCCGCCCGGGCCAACTGGGCGATCTCCCGCGGGTTCCCGAGCTCGGCGGCGAGATGGCTCATCGAGGCGGCCAGCACATAGCCGCCGTAGGCGCGGTCGTCGGCCGCCTGCGCCAGCCGCAGCGCCTGGATGTAGTAGCGCTGGGCGAGCCCGGGCTGCCCGGTGTCCACCGCCATGTACCCGGCCAGCTCGGTCAGCCGGGCGACCGCCGCGAACAGCCGTCTGCCGACCGTGTCCCGGTAGGAGCCGGACAGCAGCCCGGACACCACGCTGTTGAGGTAGTGCGCCACCACCGGGCGGACATGCCCGCTGCCGAACCGGTGGTCCAGCTCGACCAGCGCGTTCGTCATCGCCCGCACCGCCGCCACGTCCGCCTCACCGACCCGGGACCCGGCCTGCCGCGCCACCTGGGCGTCCGCCGCCGTGATCAGCCAGTCCCGGCTGGGCTCCACCAGGGCGGATGCGGCGACCGTCGACCCGGACAGGAAGTCCCGCCGCCCCACATCGCTCCGCCACAACTCCGTGACCTGCTCGATCGCGCCGAGCACGGTCGGCGAGAACTGGAGCCCCACTCCGGAGGCGAGGTTCTTGCCGCCCGCCATGCCGATCTCGTCGATGGTGACGGTCCGGCCGAGTTTTCGCCCCAGCGCCTCCGCGATCAGCCCCGGTGCCCGGCCGCGCGGCTGCTGTCCGCGCAGCCAGCGCGCCACCGAGGTCTTGTCGTAGCGCAGGTCGATCCCGCGCTCGGCGCCGACCATGTTGACCCGGCGGGCGAGCCCGGCGTTGGAGCACCCCGCCTCCTGGATGAGCGCCTGCAGCCGTTCGTTGGGCTGACGGGCGACTAGCGGTCTCGCTGCCATTGACTACCCCTTGGTGCCCCGGCGACCAGTCCCCGGATCTCGGTTGTACGTCGTCCATGCCGTGAATGCCGTGTACGCCGGCGGTGGATGTCCGTGGATGACTGCCCGGGCGGTCTGCGAAGAATGCGGTTGTTGGTGATGGGATGCGCGAGGTGCGTACGGCGATGGGCCCGTGGTTGACGACCGGCGGTACGCGGACCCCGTCGGCGCCACGGCACTTGCTACCCCGTCGAGCGGCCCGGCGCCCGCACGCGCCCCCGCCCGTGCACCGATGCGCCGTGGGCGGGGCTTCGGTGCGCGGACGCGCTCCCCTACCTCCCTTCCCGCGCCCCGCCCCCCGCGGGCCGCACACCGCGCGGGTCCCGCCACCCCGCCCCGTAACCCCTCCCCAGCAGGGAAGTTGAGACATCCGTGGAAGAGGTGGAAGAGATCGTGGAAGAGACCATCGGAGTCACGGAGGCCGCGCGCATCCCCCAGCAGCGCGGTGAGCAACTGCTGGACTGCGCCGTGCGGTACGCGGAGGAGCGCCACTGGGACGTGCTGCCGGGCACCTGGCTGGAGGCGGCCGGCGGCCGGGAGCTGTGCTCGTGCGCGGACGCCGCCTGCCCGCGGCCCGGCGCGCACCCGGCCCGGCCGGACTGGGCGAACCAGGCGACCGGCAGCGCGACGGCGGCGCGGCGGCTGTGGGGCAAGCAGCCCCGCGCGTCGATCCTGCTGCCCACCGGACGCACCTTCGACGCGCTGGACGTGCCGGAGTCGGCGGGCTTCCTGGCCCTGGCGCGGATGGAGCGGATGGACCTCACCCTCGGCCCGGTCACCCGCACCCCGGACCGCCGGATGGTCTTCCTCGTGCTGCCCGGCGGCGCGCCCAAGGTCCCCGACCTGGTGCGCAAGCTCGGCTGGTCCCCGGCCGGGCTGGACCTGATCGCCCGCGGCGAGAGCTCCTACGTCGCGGCCCCACCGACCCGCATCGGCGGCCCCGGCGCCGTGCAGTGGGTACGCCGCCCCACCCAGGCCAACCGCTGGCTGCCCGACGCCGAGGAGCTGATCAGCCCCCTCGCGTACGCCTGCGCCCGGGACGCCGCCGGCTGACTTCGGGAAGTGGCCCGGGGCCGCTGCGTAGGGTGTCCCCGTACGACACCGCGGGCCTCGGTGGACTCCGTGAGCCCAGGTGACACGGGGACTACGGAAGGGCAGTGACCATGCCGGGCCGGACGACGAACGAGAAGACGACGGCGGGTGGGGCGCCGCCCGCGGTCCGGGTCGAGGGGCTGTTCAAGCGCTTCGGCGAGCAGATAGCCGTCGGCGGGGTCGATCTGACGCTGCCCGCCGGGCGGTTCATCGGCCTGGTCGGGCCCAACGGCGCCGGCAAGACCACCACCCTCTCCATGGTGACCGGACTGCTCCGGCCCGACCAGGGAGTGGTGGAGGTGGCGGGCCACGACGTATGGCGCGATCCGGCCGCCGTGAAGTCGCGGATCGGGGTGCTGCCCGAGGGGCTGCGGCTCTTCGAGCGGCTGTCCGGGCGCGAACTGCTCGGCTACACCGGCCGGTTGCGGGGGCTGCCCGGCGCGGAGACGGACAAGCGCGCCACCCAGCTGCTGGACGTACTGGACCTGGCCGGCTCCCAGCACAAGCTGGTGGTGGACTACTCGACCGGTATGCGCAAGAAGATCGGGCTGGCGGCGGCGCTGCTGCACAACCCCGAGGTGCTGTTCCTGGACGAGCCGTTCGAGGGCGTGGACCCGGTCTCCGCCCAGACCATCCGCGGAGTGCTGGAGCGGTACACCTCCTCCGGCGCCACCGTGGTCTTCTCCAGCCATGTGATGGAGCTGGTGGAGTCGCTGTGCGACTGGGTCGCGGTGATGGCCGCCGGCCGGGTACGGGCCCAGGGCCCGCTCGCCGAGGTCCGCGGCGACGCCCCCTCGCTGCAGAGCGCCTTCCTGGAACTGGTCGGCGCCCGCGCCGGCGACACCGCCGACTCCCTGGACTGGCTGGGCGGCGGCGGTACGCGGACGGGCGCCGGGGACGGTCCGGGGACGGGCGCCGAAGACGGTCCGGGGACGGCCGGTGGTACGGGCACGAGTCCCGGGGACGGTCCGGTGGCCGGTGGTGCGGCTCCGGGGGTTGGTGGTTCGGGGACGGGCGCGGGCGCGGGGGACGCGCCGGGCGCGGGGCCGGGGGTCGGCGACGAGACGCCGGGTGCCGGTGGCGGTACGGCCGATGGCGGTACGGCTGGTGGCGGTACGGCCGGTGGAGCGGGCCGATGACAGGCACCGGGTCCTCCGCCCCGCCGCCCACCGGGGCGTCCACCCGGCCATCCACCGGGTCAGCCACCCAGGCGTCCCCCGGTTCGCCGTCGTCGGGCGCGCTGACCGGGACCTTCGTCGGGCTGAAGCTGTCGCTGCTCCGCAACGGCCTGCGGCAGTCCTCGGGGCGTACCGCGGCCTATGTCACCTCCGCCGTGCTGGTGCTGCTCTTCGCCGCGGGCCAGCTGCTCGGCCTTGTGCTGCTGCGCGGCAACGAGCACGCGGCCGCCGTGGTGGTCCTGCTGACCGCGCTCATCGCCCTGGGCTGGGCGGTGCTGCCGCTCTTCTTCCCGGGCGGAGACGAGACGCTGGACCCGACCCGGCTGGTGATGCTGCCGCTGCGGTCCGGGCCGCTGGTGCGGGCGCTGCTGGTGGCCTCGCTGGTCGGCATCGGCCCGCTGTTCACGCTCTGCCTGGTGGTGGGGGCGGCGATCGCCCTGGCGCACGGGGCGGCCGGGGTCGTGGTCGCGGTGCTCGCCGTACCGCTGGCGCTGCTGGTGTGCGTGGCGGCGGCCCGGGCGGTGGCCGCGGGCAACGTACGGCTGCTCACCTCCCGCCGGGGCCGCGACCTGGCGGTGCTCAGCGGGCTGCTGATCGCGGTGGGCGCCCAGTTCGTCAACTTCGGCGCGCAGCGGCTGACCCGGCCCGGTGGGCTGGACGACCTGGAGCCGCTGGCCGAGGTGGTGCGCTGGCTGCCGCCGGCGTCCGCGCTCGGCGCGGTGGACTCGGCGAGCGGCGGGGCGTACGGCACGGCGGCGGCGCAGTTGCTGCTGACGGCGGTGGTGCTCGGCGTGCTGCTGGTCGCCTGGCGGCGCAGCCTGGAGAAGCTGATGAGCGCGCCGGACGGCTCGACCCTGGCGGCGGTCTCCGCCCCGACCGGTGGCGCCCGCCGCGGCCGTTCCACGGGCGGCGACGGGACCGCCCCGGAGTCCCGCTGGTGGCCGGCCGGGCGCACCGGCACGGTGATGCGGCGGTCGCTCCAGTACATGGTGCGCGACCCGAAGACCAAGGCGCAGCTGGTCAGCTGGCTGGCCGTGGGGCTGATCGTGCCCCTGTTCAACGCCCTCCAGGGGACGGGCTCGATCTACTTCGCCTGCTTCGCGGCCGGCATGCTCGGCACGCAGATGTACAACCAGTTCGGGCAGGACGGTGACGCGTTCTGGATGGTCGCCGGGACCATCTCCTCGGCCCGGGACGCCTATGTGGAGCTGCGCGCCCGGGCGTACGCGCTGCTGCTGATCGCCATCCCGTTCACCGCGGTGGTCAATGTGGGCACCGCGGCGATCCTGGGCGACTGGCGGTCGCTGCCGGACGCGGTGGGGCTGTCGTTCGCCCTGCTCGGCGCGATGCTCGGCACCGGGGCGATCGCCTCCTACCGGCTGCCGTACACCATCCCCCAGGGCAGCGGCTTCAAGGCGGCGGCACCCGGGCAGGCCGGGATCATCTGGGGGTCGGTCTTCGGCGGGATGCTGGGCGGCGCGCTGCTGTGCGCCCCCGTGATCGCGTTGACCGTCTGGGTCAACGTCTCCGACGCGGCCGCCGGTTCGCCCGCCCGCCTCGCGGTCCTGCTGCTGGGCACCGGCTACGGCCTGCTGCTCGGCTGGGCGGGCCTGCGCTTGGCCGCCCCCCGCACGGCGGCCCGGCTGCCGGAGATCCTGGCGGCGGTCAGCAAGGGGTAGGCCCCGTGAGGGAGGGGCGGCCGTACCCCCACGGCCGCCCCTCCCTCCCCTTCCTCCCTGCTCAGGTCGCCGGAGTGGCGGCCCGGAGTACGGAGTCGAGGAAGGGCTCCACGGCCGCGCGCCAGCCCTCGGGCTGCTCATGGGCCACCAGATGGCCCGCGTCCGCCACCTCGGCGTACGCCCCGCGCGGCAGCACCCGGACCATCTCCTGCGCCTCCGCGCGGCCCAGCTCGCCGTCGATGCCGCGGACCACCAGGGCCGGGCAGCGGACCAGGGCCAGGGAGTCCCAGTGCGCGTCATGCGCCCAGCCGTGCCGGGTGGCGAGCATCCGGGTGCGGGAGAACATCGGCCGCCAGCCGTCCGGCCCCTCCGCCATCACCTCGGCGAACCAGGTGCCGCGGGCCGGGCTGGGGCGCTCCAGCCAGGGGTCGTCCTCGCCGAACCACTTCCGTACGTCGGCGAGAGTGGCGAAGGGCAGCGGCCAGGTGCGGAACCAGTCCTCCCACTCCCGCTGGGACGCGGCGCCCCGGGCCGAGGCCCGCATGTCGCAGACGACCACCGCGCGGACCAGGTCGGGCCGCTCGGCGGCGAGCTGCCAGGCGGTCAGCCCGCCCATGGCGTGCCCGATCACCACCGCGGGGCCGAGCCCCAGCTGTTCGATGGCGGCCGCGGCGTCCGCGATGTACGCCTCCCGGGTGTACGGGCCGTCGGCCGACTTGTCGCTCTGCCCGTGACCGCGCTGGTCCAGGGCGACCGCCCGGTGCCGCTCGGCCAGCCAGCGCGCGGTGCCGGCCCAGTGCGAGGCCCGGCCCATCAGCCCGTGCAGCAGCAGAACGCCCGGGGCCTCGGCCGGGGCCGGGGCGGGCGAGGACGTGCCGGCGGGCGCCGTGTCCTTGGGACGGTCGGCGTACTCCCAGGCCGCCAGCCGTAAACCGTCGGCTGCGGTCAGGTCGATGCGGCGCACCATGGGCTCTGACACCCCCTTCTGTGACGTGCCCCCGAAGCGTATCGAACTTGTATTCGAAAACGGGTTACGCGCCGGGAACACCGCTCGTTCGAGTGACCCCGCTCAAGGATTGACGGCCGCCGCCGAGGGGAGATCTCCAACGGGAGGCGGACCGCTCGGGGAAAAACGGTCCGACGGGATTGACCCTGAGAGCTCGGGGCTCCGGGTCAGCACAGGGGAGGCGGGACCCCGGCGTCATTCGACGCCGGGGTCTCCCGCTGTCCGGGCCCGGGACCGACACAAGCCCCAGGCCCGGACCCGCCTTCCGGTCCGCCTTCGCCCGCGCCCCGGGGCCTGGGCCCGCTTTCCGACCCGCCCTCGGGCCCGGGTCCGGGCCCGCTTCCCGGTCCGCCCTCGGGGTCGCGTCGAGGTCGGCCCCCGGGGCCGGGTCGGGGTCTGCTCCCGGGTCCGACCGCGGGGCCGCGTCGGGGTCTGCTCCTGGGTTCGGCCGCGGGGCCGGTTCGGGGTCTGCTCCCGGGTTCGGCCGCGGGTACGCCCGGCGACCGGCGGCGGCGCCGGATCGGGGCCGCGCACGGCCCGGGGCGCGCATACGGCAGCTGGCGCGTCATCTGGTGGCCCCTCCCGCGCGGTCATATGCCGGTAGCTGTAGCCAAGACTGGCACGGGCAGCGGGCATGGGGGGCGCTTTTCGGCTCCGGGGGCGCACAAGAGCGCATCCCGGCGACAAGCCATGCGCCCATGCGCCCGCCTGTGGCACGGGACGGCTGGTGCGCTCGGCGAGGGCGGCACCGGCTGCGTGGCGGGGGACAGCAGGGGCCCGGGCGGCGGCGGGCGAGTGCGCGCGGCTGGGGCGGCGGGGCGGCGAGGGGCGCGCGGCAGAGGCGGCCGTCGACTGCGCGGCGGGGGGCGGCTGGGGGTCGGGCGGCCCGCGGGCGAGGGCCCAGGGCGGCGGGTGCGCGCGGCGAGGGCGGCGGGCGCGCGCGGCAGAGGCGGCCGTCGACTGTACGGCGGGGGCGGCTGAGGGTCGGGCGACGCGGGCGAGGGCCCATGGCGGCGGGTGCGCGCGGCCGGGGCGGCGCCGGCTGCGCGGCGGGGGCCCGGGCGGCGGCGGGCGAGTGCGCGCGGCTGGGCCGGCGGGGCGGCGAGGGGCGCGCGGCAGAGGCGGCCGTCAGCTGCACGGCGGGGGGCGGCTGGGGGTCAGGCGGCCCGCGGGCGAGGGCCCATGGCGGCGGGTGCGCGCGGCTGGGGCGGCGCCGGCTGCGCGGCGGGGGCAGCTGTGGTCCGAGCACAGCGGGTGCGCCCGGCGGGGGGCGGCTGCGGCTGGGAGCCGGGCAGCGGACGGGCCCCGCTGTCGGCGCCGGGGCCGGCCGGGCCCTGGTCGGGGCGCGGCCGGGTGGGGCCCCGGTCAGGGGGCGGCCGGGGGCCCGGTCGGGGCGGGGCCCACCCGGCCGGAGTCCCCGGTGGAGGCGCGAGCAGCGCCCCCTCAGCGCTTGGCGACGAAGACGTGGGAGGCGACCTCGGCGGCGAGCTCCGCGGCCTCGCCGCTGCTGCCGACCAGCACGCCGCCGGCGGACTCCGTCACGCTCACCACCGAGCCGGGCTGCACGCCCGCGCGGCGGAGGGTGTACATCAGCTGGGCGTCGGTCTGGATGGGCTCGCCGATCCGGCGGACCACCACCGTCTTGCCCTCGGTGCCGGCGTCGAGGTCGGCCAGCGAGACCATGCCCTCGTCGAGGAACGCCTCCGCCTCGGACTCCTCGCCCAGCTCCTCCAGGCCCGGGATGGGGTTGCCGTAGGGCGACTCGGTCGGGTGGCGCAGCAGCTCCAGCACCCGCCGCTCGACCGCCTCGCTCATCACATGCTCCCAGCGGCACGCCTCGGCGTGCACCTGCTCCCACTCCAGGCCGATCACGTCGACCAGCAGGCACTCGGCGAGCCGGTGCTTGCGCATGACCCGGGTGGCGAGGCGGCGGCCCTCCTCGGTGAGCTCCAGGTGGCGGTCGCCGGCGACGGTGACCAGACCGTCGCGCTCCATGCGGGCGACCGTCTGGCTGACGGTGGGTCCGCTCTGGTCGAGCCGCTCGGCGATGCGCGCCCGCATGGGCACCACGCCCTCCTCTTCCAGTTCGAGGATGGTGCGGAGGTACATCTCCGTGGTGTCGATCAGTCCGGACATACGTGCCCCTCTGAGGAAGTCGTGCGCTGGCGGCCCTGGCTCCAATTCTTGCGCATCGCTCGGACAACCGTGCCCGGGAGCCGCACGAAGCCGGTCGCACGGGCCCGGACCGGGCGGTTGACAGGGGAAAGGTCCAGACCGCAACGTGATCCGCGACACGATGTGCGACGCGGACAGCACGGAGGGAAGGGGGCCCGGCGCCATGGGTGAGGGCAGGGAGAGCGGGGGCGACGGCGGCGGGCTGGCCGGGCGGTTCTTCGACGCGGCGATCGAGCTGCTGCGGCGGGTACGGGACGAGGAGGCGGCGAACGTGGCCGCCGCCGGCGAGGCGGTCGCCTCGGCCGTGGCGGGCGGTGGGCGGATCTTCGCCTTCGGTGCCGGGCACTCCTCGCTGGCCGCCCAGGACGTGGTCTACCGGGCCGGCGGGCTGGCCGTGGTCAATCTGCTCGCGGTGCCCGGCGCGGTCGGCGTGGACGTGATGCCGGCGACCCTGGGCTCGGCGCTGGAGCGGGTGGACGGGCTGGCGGGCGCGGTGCTCGACTCCTCCCCCGCCACCGCCGGGGACGTGCTGTTCGTGGTCTCCCTGTCCGGGCGGAACGCGCTGCCGGTGGAGATGGCGATGAACGCGCGGGCGCTCGGGCTCACCGTGATCGGGGTGACCTCGGTGGCGTACGCCGAGGAGACGAAGTCCCGCCATGTCTCCGGCTCCTTCCTGCGCGACCACTGCGACATCGTGCTGGACTCCAAGATCGCGGTCGGGGACGCGGAGCTGACCCACGAGCGGGTGGCCGCGCCCTTCGCCCCGGCCTCCACGGTGGTGACCAGCGCCCTGATGCAGGCCGTGATGGCGGCGGCCACCGAGGGCCTGGTGGCCCGGGGCATCGAGCCGCCGCTGCTGCGCTCGGGCAACGTGGACGGCGGCCATGAGTGGAACGGCCGGGTGATGAGCGAGTACGCGGACCGGATCTTCTTCCGGCACTGACGGAAGCCGACGGAAGCTGACGGAGACTGACAGAGGCTGACGGACCTGGGCTGAGGGCTACTCCAGGGCGCGGGCCAGGTCGACGGCGGCCGCGACCCGGGCCGCCACGCTCTGCGCGTACTCCGCGTCGGGCCGTTCGAACGCCGGACGGCCCGCCCCGCGCAGAAAGGTGAGCACCCCCAGCGTGCGGCCCCGGCTGCGCAGCACCGTGGCGAGGCCGTGCACCGCGTCCGCGGGCCAGCGCCGCTCGGCCGCCCAGCCCTCGGCCGCCGCGCCCGCGCTGGTACGGACCGCCCCGCGCCGCTCCACCGCCTGGCGGGCCGGGTGCCCGGCCGCGTACCGCACCGGCAGCCGCCCGCCGTCCGGCGCCCGGCCCACCGGCCCGGGTCCACCCGCCGGGGAGGCCGCGGCCCGCCGGAAGTGGTCGCCGTCGCACAGGTCGAGCAGCACATGGTCCGCGTACCCGGCGAGGGCGAAGTCCAGATGGGTGACCGCGGCCTCCATCGGCTCCTCGCACTCGGCCGCCGCGGCCTCGGCCCGCCGCAGCTGACTGGCCCGGAAGCGCGAGCGGTCGGCCTCCTGGCGGGCCTGCCGGTCCTCGGTGACGTCCTGGAACAGCCAGGCCACCCCCAGCGGTACCGGCTGCTCGGCGAGCGGGGAGGCCAGCCGCAGGAAGCCGCAGCTCCAGCAGCGGCGGCGCTCCCCCTCCGCGCCGCGCAGGGTCACCCACAGCTCGGTCCGCCCGCCCGGCGCGCCCTCGGCCAGCACATGGGTGAGCGCGGCCTCCAGCTCCTCCACCCCGCCGGTGACCACATCGCCGAGCGGGCGGCCGAGCAGGGTTGTGCGGCCGATCCCGAGGGCGCGGGCGGCGTGCGCGTTGACCACGGTGGGCCGCAGATCGACGTCGACCAGGACCACCCCCCAGGGCGCGTCGTCGAACATCGCCTCGCTCAGCGCGATGGAGCGCTCCAGGTCGATCTGGGCGTGCACCTCGCTGAAGGCGCAGTACAGCCCGGTCGGCACCCCGTCCGGGCCGCGCACCCCGGCGGTCTGGGTGCGCACCAGGACCCGGCCGCCGTCCTTGCGCAGCAGGGCGAACTCGTGCACCTGGCGGCCCGGGGCGGCCATCGCGGCGGTGAGGCGGCCGTGCAGGTCGGCGGCGTCGGCGGCGCGCACCGCCCAGCCGGTGAAGCCGAGCCGGCCCACCGCCTCCGCGGCGCTCCAGCCGAGGATCCGCTCGGCCTCGCGGTTCCAGTGGGTGACCCGCCCCTCGGCGTCGAACGCGCACAGCGCCGCGTCCATCCCGTCGAGCAGCGCCGCCAGCAGCCGGGCGCCCGACACCTCGGCGGCCGGTCCGGCGCCGGGCGGTGGGCGGTCACCGCTCGGCCCCGCGCCGCCGCTCGCCGCCGCGGCGGCCTCCGCTCCGGCGGCCGGAGTGCGCTCCGGCTCGTCCGGCGCAGGCGCGCTGGCGGTCTCACTCCTGGACGAACTCATGCCCGGCACCCCCTGCGGGGACGTGACCCGCGCCGCCGTCCCGTGGCTTCCCCGTTGCCCCGTCGATGCCCGTCATTCAACTCGAACGTGACCCAGAGCACACCCCTTTCCCGGAAAACGGA
This sequence comes from Streptomyces lichenis, assembly GCF_023218175.1. Lineage (GTDB taxonomy): Bacteria > Actinomycetota > Actinomycetes > Streptomycetales > Streptomycetaceae > Streptomyces > Streptomyces lichenis. Next base: position 103,446 of record NZ_JALPTH010000016.1, read on the forward strand.
CCATGCCAAAAAAACGGTTGTGGCGCGGCGGAGCGGTTCCTAGGCTGTGGTGCACACGAGAAAGGAGGTGATCCGGAAGTGGTTTCTTTTCGGATGCGTGAGGTGACTGCGGGCTGAGGCCTGCCGTCGCACTCTGTGCACATGTCGGCAGGCCTCCTGCCGCAATACCAAGCAGTCACCGACCCGCGGGTCCGCCGGCACATCCGGCCGGCCTCTCCTCCGGGAGAGAGCAGGACCCGCGGGTTTCTGCGTGTGCGGGCCCGGGCCCGTGGATTTCCCGGGGCCCCGCCGCCCGGTGCGCCCCGGCGGCCGGCCGCGGCTGAGCCCGTACGACCACGGGCGCCGGAGTGCGCACGGCCGATCGCGGTTGAGTACGTGGGTGAGTACGGGAGCCGATCCCCTCGTACAGGCCGGATGGCGAAGATCATCGCCATGAACACCGCACAGACCGCCCCCCGTCCGGCCCCCGCCCCCACCGCGCCCGCCAGGACCACCGCCACGCGGGTCTTCGGCGGGGTGGGGCTGGTGCTGCTGCTCCCCGCCTTCTGCCTCCAGATGCTGACCGCGCTGCTCCAGGCCTTCACCGGGGCGCTGGACCCGCTGCTGGCCGGTGGCGGCGCGCTGTCCTTCTCGGGTCTCACCGGCCTGGCGGCGCTCTGCTTCAGGGAGCAGGCGATGGCGCCCCGGGTCCGCCGCCGGATGGTGATCGCCCAGTGGGCGCTGCTGGCGGTGGGCTCGGTGCCGTCCTGGGTCGTGCTGTTCTGACGGCCGTACGGGCAGTACGTCAGGGGGAGAGCCGCTCCACCCGCCAGGCGCCCTCTCCGCCCGGGCCCCCGTCCTCGTGGACGTACCGCAGCCGGTCGTGCAGCCGGTTCTCGTGGCCCTGCCAGAACTCCACCGCCCGCGGGGTGACCCGGAAGCCGCCCCAGTCCGGCGGCACCGGGACCTGCTCGCCCTCCGGATGGCGCGCGGCCAACTCCTCGTAACGCGCCATCAGTTCGCCCCGGGAGCCGATCACCGAGGACTGGGCGCTGGCCCAGGCGCCGAGCTGGGAGCCGTGCGGGCGGGTGCGGAAGTAGGCGGCGGTCTCGTCCCGGCCGACCCGGGCGGCGGTGCCGGTGACGATGACCTGGCGGGCCACCGGGTGCCAGGGGAAGAGCAGGGCGATCGACGGGTTGGCGGCCAGCTCCCTGCCCTTGCGGGAACCGTAGTTGGTGTAGAAGACGAAGCCCCGCTCGTCGTAGTGCTTGAGCAGCACCGTGCGGGAGGAGGGGTGGCCGTCGGGGGTCGCGGTGGAGACCACCATGGCGTTCGGCTCGTGGATCGCCGGGGTCTTGGCCGCGTCCTCGAACCAGCGGGCGAACTGGCTCATCGGATCGGCTGCGAGGTCCTGCTCGGCGAGTTCGGCGGTGCGGTACTGCTCGCGCATCTCGGCGGGGTCCAGGGCGGCGTCGCGGGCTTCGGTCACGGGGCCCATCCTGCCGCAGCGGGGCGGCCGAGCGGACGGGCAGGCCCATTCTGCCCACCGGCGGCGGCGGTCAACCCCCGCCGCGAAATCCGCACAGTGTGCCGGATGTCACGCTTCCCCGCATCGGCGGAAGCGGACAGACTCATGGGCTGGGACGTTGTCGCATCCCCCCATTCCCCGCCGCGGGCCGCACGGGACGGCCACCGCCCGGCCGGGGTGCGTCGGGGCCGTGCGACCCGCGCCCACCCCGCCGTAGCACCCTGCGTCCACCACACGAGGAGCCGCCTGATGTCCGACTTCGTACCCGGACTCGAAGGAGTCGTCGCGTTCGAGACGGAGATCGCCGAACCGGACAAGGAGGGCGGCGCGCTGCGGTACCGCGGCGTCGACATCGAGGACCTGGTCGGCCATGTCTCCTTCGGCAACGTGTGGGGGCTGCTGGTGGACGGGGCGTTCAACCCCGGTCTGCCGCCCGCCGAGCCGTTCCCGATCCCGGTGCACTCCGGGGACATCCGGGTCGACGTGCAGTCCGCGCTGGCCATGCTCGCCCCGGTGTGGGGCCTGAGGCCGCTGCTGGACATCAGCGAGGAGCAGGCCCGCGACGACCTGGCCCGCGCGGCGGTGATGGCGCTGTCCTACGTGGCGCAGTCCGCGCGCGGGCAGGGGCTGCCGATGGTCCCGCAGAACGAGATCGACAAGGCGCGGTCGGTGGTCGAGCGGTTCATGATCCGCTGGCGCGGTGAGCCCGACCCCAAGCACGTCAAGGCCGTGGACGCGTACTGGACCTCGGCGGCGGAGCACGGGATGAACGCCTCCACGTTCACCGCCCGGGTGATCGCCTCCACCGGCGCGGACGTGGCCGCGGCGCTGTCCGGCGCGGTGGGCGCGATGTCCGGTCCGCTGCACGGCGGGGCGCCGTCCCGGGTGCTGGGCATGATCGAGGAGATCGAGCGCGAGGGCGACGCGGCGGCGTGGGTGCGCCGGGCGCTGGACCGCGGTGAGCGGCTGATGGGTTTCGGCCACCGCGTCTACCGCGCCGAGGACCCGCGCGCCCGGGTGCTGCGCCGCACCGCCCGCGAGCTGGGCGCGCCGCGCTTCGAGGTGGCGGAGGCGCTGGAGAAGGCCGCGCTGGAGGAGCTGCACAACCGCCGCCCGGACCGGGTGCTGGCGACGAACGTGGAGTTCTGGGCGGCGATCACGCTGGACTTCGCGGAGGTCCCGGCGCACATGTTCACCTCGATGTTCACCTGCGCCCGCACCGCGGGCTGGAGCGCGCACATCCTGGAGCAGAAGCGCACCGGCCGCCTGGTCCGCCCCTCCGCCCGCTACACCGGCCCGAGCACCCGCAGCCCCCAGGACATCCCGGGGTACGCGGAGATCGGCGACTGACGTCGGCCTGAGGACGTGAGTACGTGTGGGGGCGCCGCCCGGGGAGGGCGGCGCCCCCTTCGGGCACCCGCCGGGCCGACGACGCGACCCCGGCTGCGGACCGGCGTCAGACGGCCACGAGAGAGACGCGTTCGCCGCAGAGTCGGTCCATGTCGTCCAGGTCGGAGGTCAACATCACCACGGGAGGCTCTTGCCGGAGAGCCGCCTCGGCCACGGTCGCGTCGATGGCGTACTTGTGGCCGTGCAGACCGGCCCCGATGAGCAGCCGGGCGGCAGTCCTGGCGGACTGCTCGGTGACCGGCTCGACCTTGATGCGGGACAGCAGCCAGTTGAGGCGAGGCATGTTCACCTTGGCGTGCATAACCTCGATGATCGTGTTGGCGGAGATGGCGACAGTGGCTCCGGCCCGCCAATAGACCCGAAGTCGCGCCATGACCTTGCGGTCTTCCGCGATCGCCGCCGAAAGGCCCTGCGAGTCCAAGAAGATGATGCCAAGGGGGGTGGTCACGCGGCCCTCGCAGTGGTGGTTCCAGCCAGGGCCTCACGCTCACGCTGCCTCTTCAGGGCCGCTTCCAGCTCCTCCTGGGCTTCCGCCAGCTCTTCCTCGGTGAAAGCACCATGCTCCGCTTCGTAGCGGTCCAGTTCCTGACCCAGGAGTTCATGCCGCACCCGCCGGGCCACCGCCTCCGCCACGTAGGCGGACACGTTGTCCGTGAGCTTCTTGACCTCCTCCAGGTACTCGGTGGGGATGGTCACCGTGACGCGCGTCGTCTCAGCCATGCGATCAGCATACCGTCCACCTGCATACCCAAGGTATGCATTAACGTTTCAGCGCCTCCTCCACGATCCGCCCCCACTCCACGACCACCCGCTCCCGGCGGGCCGTGTCGTCGGTGAGGAGGTTGGCGAGGCCCAGGCCGCGGGCCATGTCCAGCAGGCCCTGGACGGTCTCGCGGACGCCGGGGCGGGACTCGTCGGCGGCGAGGAGGTCCACGGCGATGCGGTGGGTCTCGCGGCCGACACGGGCCTCCAGCTCGGTGACCCGGTCGCGGAGCTGCGGTTCGTCGGAGGCGGCGACCCAGAGGTGGAGGGCGGCGCGGAAGAGGGGGCCGGTGTAGAGGTCGACCAGGGCGGCGACGGTCTCGGGGCGGGTGCGCACCGGGAGGGTGCGCAGGGCGTGCGAGCGCTCCTCGGCGACGTACTCCACCGCCGCGGTGAACAGGTCCTCCCGGGTGGGGAAGTGGTGCTGGGCGGCGCCCCGGGAGACCCCGGCCCGCTCGGCGACCACCGCGACCGTGGAGCCCGCCCAGCCGCGGTCGGCCAGGCAGGACACGGCCGCTTCCAGGAGCCGCTGCCGGGTGGCCCGGCTGCGGTCCTGCTTCGGCCCCCTGGCCGGGTCGGTCACCACGCCCATGTCACCACACCCATGCCGACCCCCATGTCACCACCCGTACGGGCTCCCGTGTCACAACACCCACACGGGGTCCCGTCGTTCGAGGAACGCTGTCATGCCCTCGCGGGCCTCCGCCGAGGCGAAGAGCGAGGCCGAGCGCTGCACGAGGTCCTCCGCGTCGCGCTCGAACATCTCCAGCACCCTAGCCGTGACCAGCCGCTTGGCCTCCGCCAGCCCTCGCGGCGAGGCCCGGCGCATCCCGTCCAGGATGGCGGCGAGGGCCTTGTCGGCGTCGTCGGGGGCGAGGGTGACCAGCCCGATACGGGCCGCCTCGGCCGCGTCGAACCGCTCCCCGGTGAGGTAGTAGCGGGCGGCGGCGCGCGGCTCCAGCCGGGGCAGCAGGGTGAGCGAGATGACCGAGGGCGCCACCCCGATCCGTACCTCGGACAGCGCGAAGTCCGCCTCGGGCCCGGCCACCGCCACATCGCAGGCGGCCAGCAGCCCGAGCCCGCCCGCGCGGACGTGCCCGGTCACCCGGGCCACCACCGGCTTGGGCAGCTCAACGATCTGCCGCAGCAGCGAGACGAAGGTGTACGGGTTGGGCGGGGCCTTGAGGTCGGCGCCCGCGCTGAAGGTGTTGCCGGTGTGGGTCAGCACCACCGCCCGTACCGCCCGGTCCTTGCCGCACTCGGCCAGCGCGGTCGACAGCTCGGCGACCAGCGCCGCGGAGAGCGCGTTGCGACTGGCCGGTGCGTCCAGGGCCAGGGTGGTGACACCGCGCTCGTGCGCGGTGGTGACATGACCGCTCATGTGTACTCACGCTCCCTCGGTTCGCGTCTCGGGATCGTCCCGGACGCCGCCCTCCGCGCGCCGCCGGTGGACGCGGCGGCGCGGCGGATCCTCTTGTACGGAGCGACCTGCCCCGCGAGGGAGGCGATGATGTCTGGTCGGCCGCCCGGGGTGTCAGGTGGATACGGGCCGGGGGCCCGCCGGGGCGGCTGTCCGCAGCCGGGCCGGCACCGGGAGCAGTACGGCGCGCCGGCACGGCTCGCTGGTCCGCGTCCGCCGTTCCCGCGGTGTGGCGCCCGGACCTCCGGCCAGTGCCCGACGGTCCACTCGCGGAAGGCCGGATACTCGCAGCCCGCGCAGGTGATCGGGACGACCTGTGATCAGTACGACTTGGGCAGGCCCAGGGTCTGGTGGGAGACGTAGTTGAGGATCATCTCCCGGCTGACCGGGGCGATCCGCGCCACCCGGGAGGCGGTGATCAGCTCGGCCAGCCCGAACTCGCGGGTCAGCCCGTTGCCGCCGAGGGTGTGCACGGCCTGGTCCACCGCCCGTACACAGGCCTCCCCGGCCGCGTACTTGGCCATGTTGGCCGCCTCGCCCGCGCCGAGGTCGTCGCCCGCGTCATAGAGGTGGGCCGCCTTCTGCATCATCAACCGGGCCAGCTCCAGCTCGATATGGGCCTGCGCGAGCGGATGGGCGATGGCCTGGTGGGCGCCGATCGGGGTCTTCCAGACCTGGCGCTCCTTGGCGTAGCCGAGGGCCTTGGCGAGCGCGTGGCGGCCCATGCCGACGGCGAACGCGGCGGTCATGATGCGTTCCGGGTTGAGGCCGGCGAACAGCTGGAGCAGCCCCGCGTCCTCGTCCCCGACCAGGGCGTCGGCGGGCAGCCGTACGTCGTCCAGCACCAGCTCGAACTGACGCTCGTGGGCGCGCAGTTCCATGTCGATGGCGCGGCGCTGGAAGCCCTGCGCGTCCCGGGGGACGACGAACAGACAGGGCTTCAGCTTCCCTGTGCGGGCGTCCTCGGTGCGGCCGACGATCAGGGTGGACTCGGCGATGTCCACGCCCGAGACGAACACCTTGCGCCCGGTGAGCAGCCAGCCGCCGCCGTCCGGATCGCGCCGAGCGGTGGTGGTGATCCGGTGCGAGTTGGACCCGGCGTCCGGCTCGGTGATGCCGAAGGCCATGGTCCGGCTGCCGTCCGCCAGCCCCGGCAGCCAGCGGGCCTTCTGCTCCTCGGTGCCGAAGCGGGCGATCACCGTGCCGCAGATCGCGGGCGAGACGATCATCATCAGCAGGGGGCATCCGGCGGCGCCCAGTTCCTCCAGTACGAGGGAGAGTTCGGTCATGCCGCCGCCCCCGCCGCCGTACTCCTCGGGCAGGTTGACGCCCAGATAGCCGAGCTTCCCGGCCTCCGCCCAAACGGCGTCCCGCTCCTCCGCCGCATGGGTGCGGCCGTGCCGGGCGCCGAACGCGGCGACGGCGGCCCGTAGCGCGGACTGCTCCTCGGTCTCCACCACGGCATTGCTGCTGGTCACGGTTAAGCCTCCTCCTGGACGACGGCGAGCAGGGCGCCGACCTCGACCTGGCGGCCGGGGGCGGTGTGGAGCGCGGTGAGCGTGCCGGAGGCGGGAGCGGTGACGCGGTGCTCCATCTTCATGGCCTCCAGCCAGACGAGCGGCTGCCCGGCCGCCACCCGGTCACCGAGGGCGAGCTCCGCCACCCGGGTGACGGTGCCGGGCATGGGCGCGAGCAGCGAACCGGGCGCGGTGCGCTCGGCGGGGTCGGTGAAGCGGGGGCGGGGGGTGAGGCGGTACGCGGTGGTGGCGGTGTCCACGTGGACAGGGCCGTCGGCGGCCGCCGCGACCCGGTACGGGCGGGTGACGCCGCCCACCTCCAGCCGGACCAGCCCGGGGGCGACCGCGACGGCCCGGACCTCCGGGTGGGAGTCCACCGTGAAGTCGCCCCTGGTGTGCCGGTAGCGGACCTCGTGGTCGCCGTAGCGGGCGGTCTGCGGCTGGGAGGGCAGGTTGCGGAAGGCGCCGAAGCGGCCGGTACGGGACGAGGCGGCGGCCAGCGCGGCGGCGACCGCCGCGTACTCCTCCCCGGGGGCCGGTGCGGTCAGCCCGTCCAGATGGCGGCCGTAGAAGCCGGTGTCCATGGCCCCGGCCGCGAACTCCGGGTGGCGCAGGGAGCGGACCAGCAGTTCGCGGTTGGTGACCGGGCCGTGGACGCGGGCCCGTTCCAGGGCGGCGGCCAGTCGCCGTACCGCCTCGGCGCGGGTGGGCGCAGAGGCGACGACCTTGGCGAGCAGGGCGTCGTAGTGGACGGTGACGGTGTCCCCGTCCGCGTATCCGGCGTCGACCCGGATGCCGTCCGGGGCCGGGATCTGGAGGCGGTGCAGTACGCCGGTGCCGGGGGCGAAGTCCCGGGCCGGGTCCTCGGCGTAGAGCCGGGCCTCCACCGCGTGCCCACCGGGGGCGGGCGGCGCGGCCGGGAGGGCGGCGCCCTCGGCGCAGGCCAGTTGGAGGGCGACCAGGTCGATGCCGAACACCGCCTCGGTGACCGGGTGTTCGACCTGGAGGCGGGTGTTCATCTCCAGGAAGTACGCCTTGCCGCCCGCGACCAGGAACTCCACCGTCCCCGCCCCGGTGTAGCCGACGGCCCGGGCGGCCGCCACCGCCGCCTCGTCCAGGGCGGCCCGCAGCCCCTCGTCCAGCCCGGGCGCGGGCGCCTCCTCGATCACCTTCTGGTGGCGGCGCTGGAGCGAGCAGTCCCGGGTGCCAAGGGTCCACACCGTGCCGTGCGCGTCGGCGAGGACCTGCACCTCCACATGGCGGCCGCGCTCCAGATACGGCTCGGCGAACACCTCGCCGTCCCCGAAGGCCGCCCGGGCCTCGGCCCTGGCCGCCGCCAGCTCACCGTCCAGGTCGGCCATCTCCCGTACCACCCGCATACCGCGCCCACCGCCGCCCGCCGCCGCCTTCAGCAGCAGCGGCAGATCGGCCCCGGTGGCCGCCGCCGGGTCCACCGGGGCGAGCAGCGGCACCCCGGCGGCGGCCATCAGCTCCTTGGCCCGGGTCTTGGAGGCCATCGCCTCGATCGCCTTGGGCGGCGGGCCCACCCAGACCAGGCCGGCGTCCAGCACCGCGCGGGCGAAGTCGGCGTTCTCGGAGAGGAAGCCGTACCCCGGATGGACCGCGTCCGCCCCGGCGGCCAGCGCGGCGGCCACCACCAGGTCGGCGCGGAGGTAGGTGTCGGCGGGCGCGGCCCCCGGCAGCCGTACCGCCGCGTCCGCCTCCCGTACGTGCAGGGCCCCGGCGTCCGGGTCGGAGTGCACGGCGACGGTGGAGATGCCCAGCTCACGGCAGGTGCGGAAGACCCGGCAGGCGATCTCGCCCCGGTTGGCGACCAGCAAGCTGGAGATCAGGGGATTCATCGGATCCATGGGCTTCATCGGATCCGTGGGATCCGTGGGATCCGTGGGATCCGTGGGATCCGTGGGATCCGTGGGATTCATGGGATTCATGGGATTCATCGGGCCCCTCACATCCGGAAGACGCCGAAGCCGCCGCGCACGCCCTGGTACGGGGCGGTGTGCACGGCCGACAGGCACAGGCCGAGGACGGTGCGGGTGTCGCGCGGGTCGATGACCCCGTCGTCGTACAGCCGCCCGGACAGGAACATCGGCAGCGACTCCGCCTCCACCTGCTGCTCCACCATGGCGCGCAGCGCCGCGTCGCCCTCGTCGTCATAGGGCTGCCCCTTGGCGGCGGCCGAGGCGCGGGCCACGATCGACAGCACCCCGGCGAGCTGCTGGGGACCCATCACGGCCGACTTGGCGCTCGGCCAGGCGAACAGGAAGCGCGGGTCGTAGGCGCGACCGCACATGCCGTAGTGCCCGGCCCCGTAGGAGGCGCCGACCAGCACCGACAGATGCGGGACCGTGGAGTTGGCCACCGCGTTGATCATCATCGAGCCGTGTTTGACGATGCCGCCCTGCTCGTACTCCCGGCCCACCATGTAGCCGGTGGTGTTGTGCAGGAACAGCAGCGGGATGTCCCGCTGGTTGGCGAGCTGGATGAACTGGGCGGCCTTCTGCGACTCCTGGCTGAACAGCACCCCCTGGGCGTTGGCGAGCACCCCGACCGGATAGCCGTGCAGCGCGGCCCACCCGGTCACCAGGCTGGTCCCGTACAGCGGCTTGAACTCGTCGAAGTCCGAGCCGTCCACGATCCGGGCGATCACCTCGCGCGGGTCGAAGGGGGTGCGCAGATCGCCCGGGACGATGCCGAGCAGCTCCTCCGGGTCGTACGTCGGCGGCTCGGCAGGCGGAGGATCGGCGTACGCCTTGCGGTGGCCGAGCCGGGCCACGATCCGCCGTGCCTGCCGGATGGCGTCATGCTCGTCCACCGCGTAGTGGTCGGCCAGCCCGCTGGTCCGGGCGTGCATCCGCGCCCCGCCCAGCGACTCGTCGTCGCTCTCCTCCCCGGTGGCCATCTTCACCAGCGGCGGTCCACCCAGGAACACCTTGGAGCGCCCGTCGATCATCACCGTGTGGTCGGACATCCCGGGGACGTACGCGCCGCCCGCCGTCGAGTTGCCGAAGACCACCGCGATGGTCGGTATCCCGGCCGCCGACAGCCGGGTGATGTCCCGGAAGAGCGCGCCACCGGGGATGAAGATCTCCTTCTGGGAGGGCAGATCGGCGCCCCCGGACTCCACCAGCGCGATGCACGGCAGCCGGTTGGCGCGGGCGATCTCGTTGGCCCGCAGCGCCTTCTTCAGCGTCCAGGGGTTGGACGAACCACCGCGTACCGTCGGGTCGTTGGCGGTGATCAGGCACTCCACGCCCTCGACCACCCCGATCCCGGTGACCATCGAGCCGCCCACCGGGTAGTCGCTGCCCCAGGCGGCGAGCGGGGACAGCTCCAGGAAGGGCGCGTCCGGGTCGAGCAGCAGCTCGATCCGCTCCCGGGCGAGCAGCTTGCCGCGCGAGCGGTGCCGGGCGGTGTACTTCTCGCCGCCGCCCGCGAGCGCCTTGGCGTGCTCGGCGTCCAGGGCGGCCAGCTTCTCCAGCATGGTGTCCCGGTTGGCGGTGAACTCCTCGGCGGCCGGGTCGAGTCGGGAGCCGATCACGGTCACAGCAGGGCCTCCGGTATGTCGAGGTGGCGGGCGCGCAGCCATTCGCCGAGCGCCTTGGCCTGCGGGTCGAACCGGGCCTGGGCGGCGACGCCCTCACCGAGCAGCCCGGCCACGGTGAAGTTCAGCGCCCGCAGGTTCGGCAGCAGATGCCGCCGCACGGGCAGGTCGGCCGTCTCCGGCAGCAGTTCGCGGAAGCGGTCGACGGTGAGGGCGTGGGCCAGCCACCGCCAGCCGGCCTCGTCCCGGGCCCACACCCCCACATTGGCGTCCCCGCCCTTGTCCCCGCTGCGGGCCCCGGCCACCACCCCGAGCGGCGCCCGCCGCACCGGCCCGGGAGGCAGCGGCGGCGGCGACTCCGGTACGGGGACGGGCTCGGGCTCCCTCGCATCCGGCGGGTCCGGCACGATGACCCGCTCCCCGTCCGGCAGCACCGCCGTGTGCGCGACCGCGCCCCGCTCCACGTACCCCGCCTCGAACACCCCGTAGGGGGCGCCCTTCCCCGGCGGCGCGGTCAGATGGAAGCCCGGGTAGCTGGCAAGGGCCAGCTCCACCGCCGCCCCGCTGACCGCCCGTCCCACCCGCTCCGGGTCCTGGTCGCGGACGACGAGCCGGAGCAGGGCGCTGGCGGTCTCCTCGGTGGCCGCGTCGGGGCGGTCGGTGCGGGCCAGCTCCCAGCGCACGTCGGCCGTCCCGCCGAGCGCCTGGGACATCTGCTCCTTCACCAACTCCGCCTTGGCCTCGATGTCCAGCCCCGTGAGGACGAAGACGACCTCGTTGCGCCAGCCGCCGAGGCGGGTGGTGCCGGTCTTGAGCCGGGGCGGCGGGGCCTCGCCCCGTACCCCGGAGATCCGCACCCGGTCCGGGCCGTCCTGCGCCAGCCGTACGGAGTCCAGCCGCAGGGTCACATCCGGCCCGGGGTAGCGGGCGCCCGCCGTCTCGTACAGCAACTGGGCGGTGACCGTGCCGATGTCCACCAGCCCGCCGGTGCCGGGGTGCTTGGTGATCACCGAGCACCCGTCCGCGTCGATCTCGGCGAGGGGGAAGCCCGGGTGCCGGAGGTCGTGTCCGTTCCCGGCCCCCTCGGCGAAGAAGGCGTAGTTGCCGCCGGTGGCCTGGGTGCCGCACTCCAGTACGTGCCCGGCGGCGACCGCGCCCGCGAGCCGGTCGTACTCCTTGGGGCCCCAGTCGAACCACCAGGCGGCCGGGCCGCTGACCAGCGCCGCGTCGGTGATCCGCCCGGTGACCACCACATCGGCCCCGGCCCGCAGGCAGGCGGTGACCCCGGCGCCGCCGAGGTAGGCGTTGGCGGTCAGCGCCCCCTCGGGCGGCGGGAGGCGGTCGCCCTCCACATGGGCGATACGGATCCCCGGAAGGCCCAGCCGTTCCGCGAGCGCGCGCAGGGCGGCGGCGAGGCCGGCCGGGTTCAGCCCGCCCGCGTTGGCGACGATCCTGACCCCCTGGTCGTGGGCCAGGCCCAAGCCCTCCTCCATCTGCCGCAGAAAGGTCTTGGCGTACCCGAGGGAGGGGTCCTTGAGGCTGTCCCGGCCGAGGATGAGCAGGGTCAGCTCGGCGAGGTAGTCCCCGGTGAGGACGTCCAGCCCGCCGCCGGTCAGCATCTCCCGGACGGCGTCGAACCGGTCGCCGTAGAAGCCGGAGGCGTTGCCGATCCGCAGCGGGGCCCTCATGCGGGTGCCTCGGCCCTGGTGGCGGGCCGCCCTCGCCCCGGCGGTCCGGCGAAGGCCTGGGCGATGTCCAGCCAGTGGTCGGCGTCGGCGCCCTCCGCGCGCAGGGCCAGGTCGGCGCGGTGGGCCCGCTGGGTGGCGAGCAGGCAGAAGTCGAGTGCGGGGCCGGTGACCTTCTGGGGCGCGTCCTCGGGCCCGTACGCCCAGAGGGCGCCGTCGGGGGCGGTCAGCTCCACCCGGAACGGGGCGGCCGGCGGGCGCAGGCCCCGTACCGCGTACGCGTAGTCCCGGGCCCGTACGCCGATCCAGGCGACATGCCGCAGCCGCGCCGTGGGCTTCCGTACGACGCCCAGCGCATCCGCCACGTCCTGCCCGTGCGCCCAGGTCTCCATCAGCCGCGCGGTCGCCAGCGAGGTGACCGACATCGGCGGGCCGTACCAGGGGAAGCGGGCCCCGGCCGGGGCGGCCCGCAGGGCCTCCTGCAACCGCTCGCGCCCCTCCCGCCAGCGGGCCAGCAACTCCCCCGGCTCCCGCGCGGCCCCCGCCTCCGCCCCCTCGTCCACAAAGGACTCCGGTGCCTCCGCCGCCCTGGCGACATGACCGGCGAAGGCGTCCGGGTCGGTGGCGGCGAGCAGCGCGGCGCTGTCGGTCCAGGCCAGATGGGCGATCTGGTGGGCGACGGTCCAGCCGGGAGCGGGGGTGGGCGCGGCCCAGACGTCCGGCCGGCCGCCGGAAGGGATTCCCGCCACCAGGCGGTCCAGCTCCTCGCTCTCCTCACGCAGGTCATCGAGGACCGGTGCGGCGTCGGACACGGTGCGCTCCCTCCGGGACGGCACGGACACACCACGGCCGCCCGGCGGTCAGGGCGTGGGAGCCCGGCCGTCGGCACGGCGGTGCGTGTCCCGGAGCATGGCAGCGCCCGGATAAACAATCAAGCGTGCTTGCTTTACTTCTGGCCACGCGCGGGCTCGGTGGGCCCGGCCGCCAACCGCGCCTGGGAGCGCACCGCACCGATGCTGGCCGCGATGACCAGCGCGATCGCGAACGCCTCCAGGAGGTGGAGCCCCTGCCCCAGCACCAGGAGTCCCGCGATCGCGGCGATGGCCGGTTCCAGGCTCATCAGCACCGCGAAGGTGGGCGCGGGCAGCCGCCGCAGGGCCAGCAGCTCCAGCGTGTACGGCAGCACCGACGACATCAGCGCGACCGCCAGCCCCAGGGCGATGGTGGACGGCACCAGCAACCTGCCCCCCGCCTCCCACACCCCGAACGGCAGACTGATCACCGCGCCCACGGCCATGGCCAGCGCCAGCCCGTCGGCCTGCGGGAACCGCCGCCCGGTGCGGGCGCTGAACACGATGTACGCGGCCCACATCACGCCCGCGCCGAGGGCGAACGCGGCCCCGGCCGGATCCAGCCGGCCGAACCCGCCGCCACTGAGCAGCGCGACCCCGCCCAGCGCCAGGGCGGCCCAGACCAGGTTCACCAGCCGCCGGGACGCCACCACGGACAGCACCAGCGGGCCCAGCACCTCCAGGGTGACGGCCGGGCCGAGCGGGATGCGGTCCACCGCCTGGTAGAAGAGGATGTTCATCCCGGCCAGGGCGACACCGAAGGCGACCACCGTCCCCCAGTCGGCGCGCCCGTACCCGCGCAGCCGGGGGCGGCAGACCACCAGCAGCACCCCGGCCGCCAGCAGCAGCCGCAGCGTCACCACGCCCAGCGCCCCGGCGCGCGGCATCAGCATCACCGCGATCGCCGCGCCGAACTGCACCGAGAACCCACCCGCGACCACCAGCGCCACCGGCCCGAGCCGCCGCCCCGCTCCCGTCCGCTCCCCGCCTCGCCCCGGGCGCGCGGCGACGCTCTCCGGCAGCGACACGGCGGACGCGTCCGCGGACAGGCCTGCGGCGGCTTCGCTTCGGGCGGCGTCGTTCACCGGGGAGCCTCGGGCTTTCTGTGCGGGTGGGGGCAGTAAGGGATCAAGGTCCATTGAAGTGGACCAGTCAGCGCAACATACTGCACCGCCATCCTGGGACTCCAGCGGCTTTCCCCGCGGTCCGCCATCCGGGATGCCGTGCCCCTCGTCTCCACGGTAAAGGCCGTCGGCCGGGGCCGTCGCGACGGGCCGGTGCCGGGCGGCCCGTCGCGCAGAGGCGGCCCTGACAGCAGCATCCCGCTCTTCTGTCGCTGCGGTGGCGGCCGAGCCGTCGGGGGACCCTCAGCGCGTGGAACCGGCCCCGCGCGGCGGGCCGTCCTCGTCCACCGTCAGCCGGACGACCACCCCGGTCCAGAAGTCCCGCGTCGGCGATGCGACCAGGCGGAGGTACGCCCTGTCCAGGCGGGGGCCGAGGTGGATCAGGCGGGGCGTGGAGGCCGCACCGGTTCCAGCCCCTCCGCCAGCACTTCCGCCAGGTGGCGGGCGCGGGCGCCGGTGAGGTGCTCCAGCTGCGTGCGGCAGGAGTAGCCGTCGGCGAGGACGGGGGTGCCGGGGGTGGCGGCGCGGAGGGCGGGGAGGAGCTGGTCCTCGGCGCAGGCGACGGAGACCTCGTAGTGGCCGGGCTCGAAGCCGAAGTTGCCGGCCAGGCCGCAGCAGCCGCCGGTGAGGGTGCCGGTGAGGCCGGCGCGGGCGCGGAGGCGGGCTTCGGCGGCGTCGCCGAGGACGGCGTGCTGGTGGCAGTGGGTCTGGCCGGTGACGGGGCGGTCCAGGCGTGGGGGCTGCCAGTCGGGGGCGTACTCCTCCAGGGTCTGGGCGAAGGTGCGGACGCGGGAGGCGAGTTCGGCGGCCCGGGGGTCGTCGGGGAGGAGTTCGGGGAGGTCGGTGCGGAGGGTGGCGGCGCAGCTGGGTTCCAGGACCACCAGGGGGTGTGACGACGCCTCGATGGTGTCGAGGGTGCGGCGCATCACGCGGCGGGCGCGGTCGAGTTGGCCGGTGGAGACGTAGGTGAGGCCGCAGCAGACGGGGGCGGAGAGGAGGAGGGGGCGGAGGCCGGCGGACTGGAGGACGGTGACGGCGGCTTGGCCGACGGACGGGGTGAGGTGGTTGGTGAAGGTGTCGGGATAGAGGAGGACGGGGAGGCCCTGCGATGGCCTGGGCCGGCTCGCGTACCAGTGGCGGAAGGTGCGGGGGGCCAGGCGGGGGAGGTCGCGTTCGGGGGTGAGGCCGGCCAGGCGTTTGGCGATGGACGCCAAGGGGGCGATGGACGCGGCGGTGTTGAGGGGGCGGGCGAGGGGCGCGGCGAGGCGGAGCCATTCGGGGAGGCGGCCGAGGGTGTGGTGGGTGCGGGGGCGGCGGCGGCCGGCGTAGTGGTGGTGCAGGAACTCGGCCTTGTAGGTGGCCATGTCGACGCCGACCGGGCAGTCGCTGCGGCAGCCCTTGCAGGAGAGGCAGAGGTCCAGGGCGTCGTGGACCTCGGGGGAGCGCCAGCCGTCGGGGATCAGTTCGCCGGCCAGCATCTCGTGGAGGAGGCGGGCCCGGCCGCGGGTGGAGTGGCGTTCCTCGCCGGTGGCGCGGAAGGAGGGGCACATGACGCTGGAGCCGGTGCTGGGGCCTTCCACGCGGCACTTGGCGACGCCTACGCAGCGGCGGACGGCGGTGGCGAAGTCGCCGTTGTCGGCGGGGTAGGAGAAGGCGGTCGGCACCTTCTCGCTCGGCAGGACGGTGAAGCGGAGGTCGGCGTCGAGGGGGGCGGGGGTGGTGAGGACGCCGGGGTTGAGGCCGCCGTCGGGGTCCCAGGCCTGCTTGACGCGGGCGAAGAGGGCGGTGAGCTCGGGGCCGTACATCCGGGGCAGCAGTTCGGCGCGGGCGAGGCCGTCGCCGTGTTCGCCGGAGAGCGAGCCGCCGTGGGAGACGACCAGGTCGGCCAGGGATTCGGAGAAGGTGCGGAAGCGGGCGATGCCGGACGGGGTGACCAGGTCGAAGTCGATGCGGACGTGGACGCAGCCGTCGCCGAAGTGCCCGTACGGGGTGCCGCGCAGCCCATGGGAGGCCAGCAGGGCGCGGAAGTCGCGCAGATACGCGCCGAGTCGGGCGGGCGGCACCGCGCAGTCCTCCCAGCCGGGCCAGGCCTCCGCCCCGTCGGGCGTACGGGTGGCGGTGCCGGCCGCGTCCTCCCGTACCGCCCACAGGGCGCGCCGGGCGGCCGGGTCGGTGACCACGGTGGCGCGGAGCGCGTCGGCGGCGCGGGTGAGGGTCTCGGCGGCCACGCGGGCCTCGGCCTCGGTGGCACCGCCCGTCTCGGCGAACAGCCAGGCCCCGGCGGGCGGGAGCGCGGCGCGGGCGGCCGGGTCGCGCACCAGGTCGGCGCCCATGCCCTCCAGGGTGAGGGGGCGGTACGGGAGGAGGCCGGCGGCCGCGTCGGCGGCGGCGGTCTCGTCCGCGTAGCCGAGGACGGCCAGGGCGCGGGCGGCCGGCTCGGGGACGAGGCGGACCTCGGCCTCGGTGAGGACGGCCAGGGTGCCCTCGCTGCCGCAGAAGGCGCGGGCCAGGTCGGTGCCGTTCTCGGGGAGCAGGGCGTCGAGCGCGTAGCCGGAGATGCGGCGCGGGAGGCCGGGCGGGTAGCCGGTGCGGAGGAGGGCCAGGTGGGAGGCGATGAGGGCGGGGAGGGCGGGTGGCCCGCCGGTCCAGCCTCGGCCGAGGACCGCGCGTTCGCCGCTGTAGCGGACGACGGAGAGGCGGGTGACGTTGTCGGCGGTGGTGCCGTACGCGACCGAGTGCGCCCCGCAGGCGTTGTTGCCGATCATCCCGCCGAGGGTGCAGCGGCTGTGGGTGGACGGGTCGGGGCCGAAGGTCAGGCCGTGCGGACGGGCCGCCGCGCGTAGCCGGTCCAGGACGGCGCCGGGCTGGACGACGGCGGTGCCGGCCTCGGGGTCGACGGCGAGGACGCGGCGCATATGGCGGGTGAAGTCCAGCACGACGCCGGTGCCGGTGGCCTGCCCGGCGATGGAGGTGCCCGCGCCGCGTGGGACGACCGGCACCCCGTGCTCGCGGCATACCGCCAGGGCCGCTGATACGTCGTCGGCGTCGTAGGGAGCGACCACGCCGACCGGGACCCGGCGGTAGTTGGAGGCGTCCATGGTGGTCAGCGCCCGGGCCGCCGCCCCGAAGTCGACCTCGCCGCGCAGGGCGGTGCGCAGGGCCCGGGCGAGTGCGCTCGCCTCCGGTCGGGGGCCGGGGGCGCGCCGTCGATCGGCCTTGGGTTCGGGCATGGGTCCAGGATGCCCCGGCATGGCCGGTCAGAGGGTGGTGGTCAGGGGGATGGCGTAGGGGCCGGTGGCGGCGAGCAGTCCGCCGGACGGGGAGACGGCGAAGGCCCGGATGGGGCGCGGGTCGGGGAGGACGGGGGCGGGGGCCAGGGGGCGGTGGGTAGCCAGGTCCCAGAGGCGTACGGCTCCGGGGGCGGCCGTGGACGCGGTGACCGCGACGGGACGGCCGCCGAGGTGGGTGACGGCCAGGGCCCTGGCCCCGTCGGTCGCGGTGAGCGGGGCGCCCAGGGGGCGGGCGGTGGCCGGGTCCCAGAGGCGTACCGCCTTGTCCCAGCCGGCCGTGACCACGACGGGGTCGCCGTCCAGGAAGGCGAGCGCGGCGGTGTGGACCTCCGCGCCCCGGCCCAAAGGCTCGCCCATCCGGCGCGGGGGTGCGCCCCCTCGGCGCGGGGCGGAGAGGTCCCACAGCTCCACCGTGCCGGAGTCCTCCGCCTGGTCGTCGGGGGTGGTGGTGACGGCGAAGGGGCGGCCGTCGGGCGCGAGGGCGGTGGCGACGGCGATCGGCGGGCCGCCGGCTGCGAGGACGGCACCCCCGGCGGCGGTGTCGGCCAGGTCCCACACCCGGGTGGTCCCGTCCAGGCAGCCGGCCACCAGCAGGGGGCGGCCGTCGGCACCCTGGGCGGCGGCCAGGGCCGGGGCGGAGGGGCCGGTGTCGGTCAGCGGACCGCCCAGGGGCCGCCCGTCGAGCACGTCCCAGAGGCGGACGGTGCCCTCCTCACCGCTGGCGGTCGCCACCACGGGCCGGCCGGCCACCCGGGCCAGGGCCACCGATCCGGTGCCGCCGTCGTCGGCGAAGGGGCGGCCGAGGGGTTCACCGGTGCCGGTGTGCCACACCCGTACGGTGCCCCGCTCGGTGGCGGCGACGGCGAGCGGGGCACCGTCGGCCGCGACCGCCAGGGCCCGTACGAGGGAGGGGGCGCCGGGCTCCTCGCCGGTGCGGGCGGAGGCGGTGGGCCAGTGGTCGACCGGGAGGCCGGGCGCCAAGCCCGGTGTCCGGTACGGCTGTCGGGGCGGAGGCGTCATGGACACGGTGATCAGCCTAGGAGGAGCCGGAGCGGCGGGAGCAGGCGGGCCGGGGCGGCTCCCGAGCACCCGGCCGAGGGCGGCCTTCGCGCGCAGGGGGTGAGAGCGGTCTCAGGGCGTGCTGTGCAGGTCGTGTTCTCAGTCCGTAAGAATGCGCACACTGGCTTTCCAAAGTGATCGTCAATTCTCCTATAGTGACCAAGAATTCTCAGGATCAGGAATCGACGGCTACCAGAACTCGCCCCCTCCACCCGACCACCGCCCGCCCGACGCCCGACACCCGCTGAGGACTGACGATTTGCGCCCCTCCATCCGGCCGGTAGTGCCGGTCCTGCTGATATCGGCGGCCGTCACCGGCCTCCTGTGCGTGGGGGCGGTGGCCGTCGCTCCCGACTCCGTACGGGCACCGCTCGCCTGGGGGTCGATCGCGGCCGCCGTCCTGCTGACCGCCGCCGTCACCACCGCCGCCTCCGCGCTGGACGCGCTGAAGCGGATGCGCGCGCGGGACACCGCCCGTTCCGCGGAGGCCGACCGACGCTCCGCCGAGGCGGCCAGGGTCGCCGCCGACGCCCGGGCCGACGCCCAGCGGACGCGCGCCGAGGCCGACCGGGCGGTGACCGACGCCCGTGACTACGCCGAGCGCGCGGTGGCCGTGGCCCACACCGGGGCCGAGCAGACCGCCGAGGCGGCCCGGCTGGAGGCGGACCGCACCGTCACCGCCGTCCGGATCGAGGCGGACCAGCTGGTGTCCGCCGCCCGCGCCGAGGCCGAGCGGACCGTCGCCGAGGTACGCGCCGAGGCGGATCGGACCGTGGCCGAGGTACGCGCCGAGGCGGACCGCACGGTCACCGCCGTCCGCGCGGAGGCGGCCGAGGAGCGCACCGAGGCCGACCGGGTCACCGCCCTCGCCCGGGTGGACGCCGAACGCGCCCTCGCCGACGCCGCCCGGGCCCGTACCCAGGCCGCGCGCAGCGAGAGCAGCCGGGCCGCCGCCCTCGCCGCCTGCGCCAACGCGGCCGGCCGGATGCAGGCGCTGTCCACCAGCATGCTGGCCGACCTGCGCGAGATGGAGCACCGGCACAGCGACGAGGACGTGCTCACCGACCTGCTCCACCTGGACCACCGCACCGCCCAGGCCGGCCGCCTCGCCGACTCGGTGGCGGTGCTGACGGGCGCGCGTTCGGGCCGCCGCTGGGCGAAGCCGATCGTGATGGAGTCGATCCTGCGCGGCGCCATGGGCCGGATCAGCGGCTACCAGCGGGTCCGGCTGCACAACACCAGTGACGCCGCGATCGCCGGGCACGCCGCCGAGGGCGTGATGCACGCGCTCGCCGAACTGCTCGACAACGCGGCCACCTTCTCGCCGCCCACCGCCGAGGTGCATGTCTACGTGGAGGATGTGCCGGCCGGACTGGTCGTCACCATCGAGGACAGCGGCCTGGTGATGAGCGACGTCCAGCTGCGCCGCGCCGAGCAGGCGGTCACCGCCGACCACGACGGGCTGACCGGGCTGTCCGGCACCCGCCTGGGCCTCGCCGTCGTCGGCCGGCTGGCCCGCAAGCACGGGCTGGCCGTCTCCTTCCGCCCCTCGGCGCGCGGCGGCACCGGCGTGGTGGTGCGCGTCCCGCACGAGCTGGTCAGCCGCGCCTCGGCCCCGGCGCGGGGAGCCGGCGCGGCCCGGACGCGTACGGCGGTGGCGACGGCCGAGCGTACGGCGTCGGCAACGGCACCGGGCCCGGCGGCGGGCGCGCCCGCCCCGGTCCGTACGGCCGCCTCCTCCCGTACCACCACCGCCGGGCTCCCGACCCGTACGGGCCGTTCGGCACCGGCCCCCGCCGCCCCGGACGAGACCCCGGCCACCACGGAGGCCCCGGCCGCCCACGAGCACTCGGCGGCCGAGACCGCGACCGAGGCCCGCACCGCCCCCGAGAACACCACCGGGACCGCGACGGAGACCGAGCCCGCCACCGCGCCCCCTCCCGCCACCCTCCCCAAGCGGCGGCGCGGGGAGACCCTGGCGGCCGCCCACCCCGGCGGGAACCCCGACTCCGCCGAACCCTCCCACGCCCCGGCCGCCCCGGCCCGGGGCGCGGCACGGCCGGCCGGCCCGGCCGCAGCCCGTTTCAGCAGCTTCCGCGAAGCGGTACGCAGCAACACCACGGAAGGCAACGCCCGATGACCACCGGCCCCCACGGCACCACGCCCGCCCTCACCGGCACCACCGACGAGAAGCTCGACTGGCTGCTGGAGAACCTGCTGAGCCGCACCCCGGGAGCCCGCCACGCGCTGGTGCTCTCCCGGGACGGGCTCAAGCTGTGCCGCACCCCCGAGCTCTCGATCGACCAGGCCGACCAGCTCGCCGCCATCTCGGCCGGCATCCAGAGCCTGTCGCACGGCGCGTCGATGGAGTTCGGCGACGGCAGCGGCGGGGTGCGTTCCGCGATGGCCGAGTTCTACGGCGGCATCCTGCTGATCGTCGAGGCGGGCGAGGGCGCCCATCTCGCGGTGGTGGCCGCCGAGGACTCCGACGTGGGCCTGGTCGGGCACAACATGAGCGAGCTCGTCGAGCAGCTCGGCGAGCACCTGCACGCCGAGCCCCGGCAGCCGTGAGCCCCCGCCGCACGGGCCCGGGGCCCCTCAGCCACCGCGACGAGTCACCGGACCGGCTCTACACGGTGACCGGGGGCCGTACCCGCTCCGGCCCGGACACCCCGTTCGACCTGGTCACCCTGGTCGTCACGGAGTCCGAGCCGGCGCCGGGCATGCAGTCCGAGCACGCGGCGATCCTGCGGCTGTGCCGGCGGCCCACGGCGGTGGTGGAGGTGGCCGCCGAGCTGGGGCTGCCGGTGGGCATCACCCGCATCCTGCTGTCCGACCTGCTCGACACCGGCCGGATCAGCGCCCGCCATCCCCGTACGCAGGCCGGCGGCCCCGGCGGCTACCGCCTTCCCGACCCCGACATCCTGGAGCAGGTGCTCGTTGGACTCCGCAACCTCTGACGCGACGCCGGGCCCGGCCCCGGATGTGACCCCGGACCCGGGCCACGGCCCCTCCGTCGCCGGGCCCCGCCCCCAGCTCGCCACCACCGCCGACAACGGGCTGAAGATCGTGGTCGTCGGCGGCTTCGGCGTGGGCAAGACCACCCTGGTCCGCTCGGTGAGCGAGATCCGCCCGCTCAACACCGAGGAGACCATGACCCGGGCGGGCGAGGAGGTGGACGACACCAGTGCGGTCGGCACCAAGACGGCCACCACGGTCGCCTTCGACTTCGGCCGGATCACCCTGGACGCGCACAATGTGCTCTACCTCTTCGGGGCGCCCGGGCAGGAACGTTTCTGGTTCCTCTGGGACCGGTTGTTCTCCGGCACCCTCGGCGCCGTGGTGCTGGTGGACACCCGGCGGATCGCCGACTCCTGGTACGCGATCGACCGGCTGGAGCACCACGGCACCCCGTTCATCGTGGCCTGCAACGACTTCGGCGGCCCCGCGCACACCGAGGCCGAGATCCGCGAGGCGCTCGACCTCGGCGAGCACGTACCGCTGGTGGAGTGCGACGCCCGCGACCGCTCGTCCAGCAAGTACGTGCTGATCACCCTGATCGAGCACCTTCGCACCCAGGTGGCCCGGGCCACCCCGCAGGCATTGCAGGAGACCCCCGTATGACCGCGCCCGTGCCCCTGTCCGGGCCCCGGTTCCAGACCGACCCCACCCGGCTGTACCGGGAGATGCGCCGCGACCACGGCCCCGTGGCCCCGGTCGTCCTGGACGGGGACGTCCCGGCCTGGCTGGTGCTGGACTACCGGGAGCTGCACCAGGTCACCAGCGACCCGGTGCTGTTCAGCCGGGACTCCGAGCTGTGGAACCAGTGGGACCGCATCCCGGCCGACTGGCCGCTGCTGCCGATGATCGGCCGCAAGCAGCCGTCCATCCTCTACACGGTCGGCGAACGCCACCGGCTGCGGGCCCGGATGGTCGCCGGGGCGCTGGAGTCGGTCGACCCGTTCACCCTGCGGCGGTACGCGGAGAGCTACGCGGACGGGCTGATCGACGCGTTCTGCGGGGTCGGCGAGGCCGAGCTGATCGGCCAGTACGCCTCCCTCCTCCCGGTCCGCGTGCTGGTGAGGATCTACGGGGTGCCGGACGAGCAGGGTCCGGCCCTGGTCACCGCGCTCAACGACATGATCAACGGCCAGGAGGGCGCGCTCGCGGGCCAGCAGCACATGGCCGCGGCGGTGATGGAGCTGCTGGCCGCCCGGCAGCAGGAGCCGGCCGAGGACGTGGCGTCGCGGATGCTGGCCGACACCTCGGGCTTCACCGTCGAGGAGATCGCCCAGGACATGATGGTGATGCTCGCCGCGGGCCACCAGCCCACCGCCGACTGGATCGGCAACTCGCTGCGGCTGATGCTCACCGACGAGCGGTTCGCCGCCTCGCTCTCCGGCGGCCGGCACTCGGTCGCCGAGGCGATGAACGAGGTGCTGTGGGCCGACACGCCCACCCAGAACGTGGCCGGGCGCTGGGCCTCCCGGGACACCCACCTGGGCGGCCGGCACATCAAGGCCGGCGACCTGCTGCTGCTCGGCCTGGCCGCGGCCAACGCCGACCCGCAGGTGCACATCGACAGCTCCGCCATGACCGGTGGCAACGGCGCCCACTTCTCCTTCGGCCACGGCGACCACCGCTGCCCGTTCCCGGCCCAGGAGATCGCCGAGGTCATCGCCCGGACCGGCATCGAGGTGCTGCTCGACCGGCTGCCCGACCTGGAACTGACGGTCTACGCGGACGAGTTGACCCGGCGCCCGTCGCCCTGGCTGCGCGGGATGACCGAGCTGCCCGTCCACTTCACCCCGACCCCCGCCCTGGGAGGCCACCCGTGAGCGCCGAACCGCTGACCGAGCCGGAGACCGGCGCGGGGCCCGCCCACCCCGCCGGCTGCCCCATGGGCCACCCCGGCGCCCAGGAGCCCGTCGTCCTCGACCCCTTCGTCACCGACCTGGACGGGGAGAGCGCCCGGCTGCGCGCGGCCGGGCCGCTGGCCCGGGTGGTGCTGCCCGGCGGCGTACCGGTGTGGGCGGTCACCCACCACGCCGAGGCGCGCGAACTCCTCACCGACAAGCGGCTGGTGAAGGACATCGGCGTCTGGGGCGCCTGGCAGCGCGGCGAGATACCCGCCGACTGGCCGCTGATCGGCCTGGCCAACCCGCCCCGCTCCATGCTCACCGTGGACGGCGAGGACCACCGCCGGATGCGGAGCCTGGTCGCCCAGGCGCTCACCCCGCGCCGGGTGGAGCGGATGCGCGAGCGGATCACCGAGTTGGTGGACGGCCTGCTGGACCGCCTCGCCGCCGAGCGGGCGGCCGGGAGCGGCGGCCCCGTCGACCTGAAGGCCACCTTCGCCTACCCGCTGCCGATGTACGTGGTCAGCGAGCTGATGGGGGTGGACGAGGCGGACCACCCCCGCCTCAAGGTCCTCTTCGACAGGTTCTTCTCCACCCAGACCGCGCCGGAGGAGGTCCTCGCCACCCTGATGGAGCTGGCCGGGATCATGGGCCGTACGGTGGCCGAGCGGCGCGCCGCTCCCGGTGACGACCTCACCAGCGCCCTGATCCAGGCCTCCGAGAACGGCGACCACCTCACCGACGAGGAGATCGTCTCCACCCTCCAGCTGATGGTGGCGGCCGGGCACGAGACCACGATCTCGCTCATCGTCAACGCCGTGGTCAACCTCTCCACCCACCCCGACCAGCGGGCCCGGGTGCTCGCCGGCGAGATCTCCTGGGACGCGGTGGTCGAGGAGACCCTGCGCCATGACACGCCCACCTCCCATGTCCTGCTCCGGTTCGCCACCGAGGACGTGGCGGTGGGCGAGCAGGTGCTGCCGAAGGGCGAGGCGCTGATCGTCTCGTACGCCGCCATCGGCCGCGACGAGCGGCAGCACGGCCCCACGGCCGGGGAGTTCGACGCCGCCCGCTCCCCGATCCGGCACATCTCCTTCGGCCACGGCCCGCACGTCTGCCCGGGCGCCGCGCTCTCCCGGCTGGAGGCGGGGGTGGCGCTGCCCGCCCTCTACGCCCGCTTCCCCGCCCTCGACCTGGCCGTTCCCGCCTCCGAGCTGCGCAACAAGCCGGTGGTCACCCAGAACGACCTGTTCGAGCTGCCGGTACTCCTGGGCTGATCACCACACCGGGATCGTCTCAAGATCACGTCTCATCGGACGGACACGGTCCTCGGCCGTGTCCGTCAGGGACTAGGCTCCGGCCCGTGGCTGAGATCCAGATTCCCGCTGACATCAAGCCCGCCGACGGCCGTTTCGGCGCGGGCCCCTCCAAGGTGCGTACGGAGGCGCTGGACGCCCTGGCCGCCACCGGCACCTCCCTCCTCGGCACCTCCCACCGCCAGGCCCCGGTCAAGAACCTGGTCGGCGAGGTCCGCTCGGGCGTGCGCGAGCTGTTCTCCCTCCCCGAGGGGTACGAGGTCATCCTCGGCAACGGCGGCTCCACCGCGTTCTGGGACATCGCGACCCACGGCCTGATCGAGGAGAAGTCGCAGCACCTCTCCTTCGGCGAGTTCTCCTCCAAGTTCGCCAAGGCCGCCAAGCTCGCCCCCTGGCTGGCCGAGCCCACCGTCATCTCCGCCGACCCGGGTACCCACCCCGAGCCGCGCGCCGAGGCCGGTGTGGACGTCTACGCCTTCACCCACAACGAGACCTCCACCGGTGTCGCCGCCCCGCTCCGGCGGGTCGAGGGCGCCGACCAGGGCGCGCTGGTCCTGGTGGACGCCACCTCCGGCGCGGGCGGTCTGCCGGTCGACATCACCGAGACCGACGTCTACTACTTCGCCCCGCAGAAGTCCTTCGCCTCCGACGGCGGCCTGTGGATCGGCGTCTTCTCCCCGGCCGCGCTGGAGCGCGCCGCCCGGGTGCACGGCTCGGGCCGGCACGTCCCGGAGTTCTTCAGCCTCCCCACCGCCATCGACAACTCCCTGAAGAACCAGACGTACAACACCCCGGCCCTCTCCACCCTCTTCCTGCTCAACGAGCAGCTGAAGTGGATCAACGGCCAGGGCGGCCTGGACTGGGCGGTCAGCCGCACCGCCGCCTCCGCCCGGAACCTCTACGGCTGGGCCGAGGGCTCCAAGCACGCCACCCCGTTCGTCACCGACCCGGCCAAGCGCTCGCAGGTCATCGGCACCATCGACTTCAGCGACGACATCGACGCCGCCGCCATCGCCAAGGCGCTGCGCGCCAACGGCATCGTGGACACCGAGCCGTACCGCAAGCTGGGCCGCAACCAGCTGCGCGTCGCCATGTTCCCGGCCATCGACCCGGCCGACGTCGAGGCGCTGACCGCCTGCGTGGACCACGTCATCGAGCGGCTGTAGTTCCTTATGGGGGTGGGGCCCGGCGAGCACAACCGCCGGGCCCCACCCCGTTTCCCGGGCCCCGCCCCCGTTTTCAGGGGCTCACCGGCTCAGCCGCCGGAACCGCCGTACCGCCAGCGGCAGGAACACCGCCGTGATCGCCAGCGGCCACACCACCGCCATCAGGATGGCGTTCTCCTGCACCCAGCTGCCGTCCGAGCCGACCGGGTTGCCGAAGAGTTCGCGGACGGCCGCCGCCGTGGAGGAGATCGGGTTCCACGCGGCGACCGCGGCCAGCCAGCCGGGCATGGTGGAGGGGGCGACGAAGACGCTGGAGACCATGGTGACCGGGAAGGCCACCGCGTACAGTCCGCCGGCCGCCTCCGGGGTGGGCACCAGCAGGCCCAGCCAGGCGCCCACCCAGATCAGGCAGGAGCGCAGCAGGAGCAGCAGCGCGAACCCGGCCGCCCCGCCCGCCAGGCCGCCGTCCGGCCGCCAGCCCATGGCCAGCGCGGTGAGCGCGAGGATGGCCAGTTCGGCGGAGGCCACCAGCAGATCGGTCAGCCAGCGCCCGCTGACCACCGCGGAGGGGGCCATCGGCATCGAGCGGAACCGGTCGGTGACACCCTTGGAGGCGTCGGTCACCACCGCCAGCGCGGTGTTCATGAAGCCGAAGGCCATGGTCATCACGAACATCCCGGGCATCAGGAAGTCCCGGTAGTCGCTCGCGCCCCCGCCGCCCGGCGGCTTCATCGCGCCGCCGAACACATACCCGTACAGCAGCACCGAGACGATCGGGAAGCCGAGCTGCCAGAGGATGTTGACGGGCTTGCGCCGGTAGTGGGTCAGGGTGCGGCGTACGAGGTTGAGGCAGTCGGCCACCGCCCAGTACGCCCGTCCCCGGCCCCCGCCGATCTCCGCCCCCGTCCCGGTCCCCGTCCCTGTCATCGTCTGGCTCATACCGTGGCCACCTCTCCGGTCAGGCGCAGGAACACGTCGTCGAGGCTGGGTCGGCGCAGCCCGATGTCCTCGGCCGCGATGCCCTCGTCCTGGAGGGTGCGGGCGACCTCGGTGAGGGCCGCGACCCGGTCGCTGACGGGTGCGTGCACCCGTCGCTCGCCCTCCTCGGTGCGCGGTTCGCCCTCGCACACCCGGGCCACCGCCTTGGCGACGGCGGGCAGGTCGGCCGCGTCCACCGCGACCACCTCGATACGGTCGCCGCCCACCCGGCCCTTCAGCGCCTCGGGGGTGTCGTCGGCGATGGCCCGGCCCCGGTCGATGACGGTGACCCGGGAGGCCAGCCGGTCGGCCTCCTCCAGGTACTGGGTGGTGAGGAGGACCGTGGTGCCGTCGGCGACCAGGGCCCGGACCGCCTCCCAGACCTCGCCGCGGCCCCGCGGGTCCAGCCCGGTGGTCGGCTCGTCCAGGAAGAGCACCCGGGGGGCGAGGATCATCGAGGCGGCCAGGTCCAGCCGGCGGCGCATCCCGCCGCTGTAGCCCTCCACGCCCTGGTCGGCGGCCTCGGTGAGCGAGAACCGCTCCAGCAGCTCGGCCGCCCGCCGCCGGGCCCGCTTGCCGCCCAGGTGGAACAGCCGGCCGAACATCTCCAGGTTCTGCCGCCCGGTCAGCACCTCGTCCACCGCCGCGTACTGCCCGGTGAGCCCGACCAGGGCGCGCACCCGGGCCGGGTCGCGGGCCACGTCCACCCCGGCGACCTCGGCGCGCCCGCCGTCGAGGCGGCGCAGGGTGGCGAGGATCCGCACCGCCGTGGTCTTGCCCGCCCCGTTGGGGCCGAGCAGCCCGTGCACGGTGCCGGAGCGGACGGCGAGGTCGAACCCGTCGAGCGCCGCCTTCTCCCCGTACCGCTTCTCCAGGCCCTCGGCCCGTACCGCCCATTCGCCCATGCCTGCCTCCCCGTCCATTGAGTACACCGTACCCAAATAGCAGCGTACAGCGTACCCAGTTTCTGTCCAACGGCTTAGGCTGACGGGTATGAGCAGCGGTGAAAGCGGCAAGGATCCCGCCCCGGCGACCAGCGGCAGCGGGGACATCTCCCGTAGCCTGGAGCTGCTGTGGGGGTTGGGCGAGCCGCCGAACCGCGGCCCCAAGCGGGGGCTGACCCTGGAGCAGATCACCACCGCCGCGGTCGCGGTCGCCGACGCGGAGGGCCTGGCCGCGGTGTCGATGCGCCGCCTCTCGACCGACCTGGGCGTGGGCACCATGTCGCTCTACCGCTACGTCCCCGGCAAGGCCGAGCTGCTGGACCTGATGCTCGACCACGTACAGGGCCTGGTGATCGCGGGACCGGGCGAGCCGCCCGCCGACTGGCGCGAGGCGGTCCGCCGGCTGGGCCGCGTCGAGCTGCGGATGTACCGGGAGCGGCCCTGGCTGCTGAAGGTCAACCAGGCCCGGACGGCCCTCGGCCCGAACACGATGCGCAGCATGGAGCTGGCGCTGGCCGGGCTGCGGGGCATGGGCCTGACCGACCCGGAGACCATCGGCGTCATCGTCGCCGTGCACAACTACACGGCCGGTGTGGCCCGGATGGAGCTGGACACGGCGGAGGCGGCCCAGCAGACGGGCGTCAGCGACGAGGAGTTCTGGACGCAGCAGGGGCCGTTCCTGGACCGGGCGATGCGCAGCGGGGAGTTCCCCCTCACGGCGGCGCTCTCGGACGACACGTTCTCAGCCGACTTCGACCACTTCGAGTTCGGCCTGAACGCCCTGGTCACCGGCTTCGAGGCCGTCGTCGCCGAGCGAAGGCGGCTCCCCGAGGGGTCCGAGGTTCCGGAGGATTCCGAGGGTTCCTGAGGGCGGGGCTCAGCCGCTGCGGCGCCGCCCTCTGCTCCGCCGGGCGCCGAACCAGAGGGCGGCGATCCCCGCCAGCACCAGGGCGCCCACCGTCAGACTGCCGCCCTTCCCGTCGTCCCCTGTTCCCCTGGAGTCCGCCGCCGCGCCTCCCGAGGGCTTCCCGGTAGCAGCGGCGTCTCCCCCCGGCCGCTCGACGCGCACCGCCGCGACCCGGCTGCCCGAGCCCTCGGAGCCGAACAGCAGGGTGGAGCCGTCCAGGGTGTACGTCACCGACTCCGACTGCCGCTGGAAGGGGGCGCTCACCGGGCGGTCCGTGCCCAGGCGGCCGTCCTTCCACTCGTACGCCCGGGCGCTGAAGTAGCTGCGCAGCACCAGCTCGCGGCCGTCCGGGGAGAACGCCCCGTCGGTCACCCAGGGCACCTCGCCGATCCTCCGGAAGGTGTTCACCCCGCCCGCCGACAGCTTCGCGGGCCCCTCGTACAGCCCGCCGCCGTCCTCGTTCTTGGACGCGATATAGACCCGGCCGGTCTTCGGATGGACCATCAGCGCCTCGGCGTTCCGCGGTCCGTCGGCGTACTTCACCGTGTACTGGGTGGCGGTGACGGTCTGGTCGGCCAGCCGCTCCGGCTCGCGGAAGCGGTAGATCCAGACGTGGTCCCAGGAGCCGTCCAGGTTGTCCCCGATGTCCCCGACGTAGACATCGCCGTCCGCCCCGACGGAGACGGCCTCCATGTCCCGGGGGGTGCCGACCCCGCGCAGGGTGACCGTGGCGACGGTCTTCCCGGTCCGCCCGTCCACCGCGAACAGCCTCGGCCCGTCCTGGTCGTTGTGCGTCCAGTAGACCCCCGGGTGCGCCCGGCTGGCGGCGAGCCCGCTGGACTCGGTGATCCGGGAGTCCTCGATCGTGAACCCGCCGTCCCCGTCCGCCGCCCGGGCCGTACCGGCCGGGAGCAGGGCGGTGGCCACCGCGAGCAGCAGAGCGGCGGCAGGGCGGCGCGGGCTCCGGCGATCGGAGCGGTTACGGGATCCGTCGGACATGGGTCCAGTGTCCCTTGGCCACCCGGGGCCCACCGCCCCACCCCGTGTCCATGGTCACACCGCCCCCCGGGCCCGCTCCCCCGCCCCCATCGGCGATGATGACGCCATGCGGTTCCTGTTCGTCGGCGACTCCATGACCATCGGGCGCTCCGGCGACTACACCTGGCGCTACCGGATGTGGCAGCACCTGAACGCCACCTTCGGCGGTCCGTACAAGATCGTGGGCCCGCGCACCGAGCTCCACGACCCGTCCGCCGACGCCCCCGTCTCGCAGGAGTACGCGGACCCCGCTTTTCCCCCCAAGGCCCGCGCCCATCTGGCCGGCTGGGGCGAGGGCTGGTGCCATATGGCCCCGCTCATCGGCGACGCGGTACGGGCGGGCCGGGCGGACGTCCTCCTGGTCTCCCTCGGCCTGATCGACCTCGGCTTCTACACCGACGCCGAGCAGACCGCGGGCAACGTCCACGCCTTCCTGGCCGCCGCCCGCGCCGCGAACCCGCACATCCGGGCCGTCCTGCTGCCCGTCATCCCCAACGTCCGCGCCGAGCACGAGCCCGCCTTCGCCGAGCAGTGCGCCCGCTTCAACGAGCTGCTGGCGAAGGCGGTCGCCGACCTGGACGAGCCGGGCTCCCCGCTGCTCCTCGCCTCGCCCCCGTCCCCGTACGACCTGCACACCGACACCTACGACGGCACCCACCCCAGCCCGGCGGGCGAGCACCGCATCGCCGCCGCCTTCGCCACCGCCCTCCACCAGGGCTGGGGCCTGGGCGAGCCGTACGAGGGCGACGACCGGTAGGGGCGGCGGCCGGGGAGGCCCGGTCCGCTCAGTCGCTGCCGCCGTCGGCCCCGCCGAGGCTTCCGCCGCCGTCACCGGACCGGTGCGGGCCCCCCTTCCGGGTCGCGCGGCGGCCGGCCCGCACCACCTCACCCGCGGCGAGCGTCACGGCGGCCACCGCCCGCACCCAGCGCGGGCCGCCGCGCGCCGCCCAGAAAACACAGACGCATCCCCCGACGGCCAACACCAGCAGTCCGATCAGGACCACCCCTGCCACACCCATGTCCGCTCCCCTACAGCTGTCTTGGTCATCACCATCCTCGCAGCCCCCGCGCCTCCGCCCCCGGGACCAGGACCGGAGTCCCGGCCCGACCGGGCCGCAGGCCCCAGGCGCCAGGCTCCCCGGCGTCCTACGTTGGAGGCATGGCGGACACCGAGCGCACCCGGCGGACAGACGGCACGGAAGCCGGGGAGGGGACCGAGGTCCAGGGCTTCCACCTGGACGCCTACCTCAAGGGGATCGGCTGGGAGGGCTCCCGGCGGGCCGACCTGACGACGCTGCGGGGCGTGCACTGGGCGCATCTGCGGGCGGTCCCGTTCGAGAACCTGGACTCCTTCGGCGGCACCGCCCCCTCCCTCCGGCCCGCCGATCTGATGGCCAAGCTCGTCCACGGCCGCCGGGGCGGTTACTGCTTCGAGCAGAACACCCTGCTCGCGCTGGCCCTGCGGGCACTGGGCTTCACGGTGACGACGGTGGGCGCCCGTGTCACGCTGGGCGCGAGCACCGTGGAGAGCCGCCCGCGCACCCATATGGCACTGAGGGTGGAGATCCCGGGCGACCCCCGCCCGTACCTCGCCGACGTCGGTTTCGGCTCCCTCGGCGGGCCGGCCGAGCCCATCCCGCTGGCCACCGATGAGGAGTCCCGCCACCGGGGCCGCCGCCACCGCCTGGTCCACCTCCCGCACGACGGGCCGCTGGAGCTCTGGGCCCTCCAGGCGTACGCGACGGGCGCGCCCGAGGACGAGTCCGGGCACGGACACGGGCCGGGGGACACTCCCGGCGACGCCCCCGGGGGCCGCTGGACCTCCCAGTACGCCTTCACCCTCGACCCGTTCGAGCCCGTCGACGCCGAGGTCTCCAACTGGTACGTGGCGACCCACCCGCACTCCCCGTTCGTCCACCGCCCCTTCGCCCAGCGGACCGTCTCCGACGGCCACCACCTCTCGCTGGACGCCCGCCACCTGATCGAGACCCACCCCGACGGCACCGCCACCGAACGGGACCTCGCCGACGAGGCCGAGGTCCGCCGCGTCCTGGACGAGCGGTTCGGCATCACGGCGCCGGAGGGGCTGGCGCTGCTGCCGACGGCGGCGGCGGGCTGAGCGGGTGCCCTGTGCAGCTCTGCGGGACGTAGTCGGCCTGCCTAGGCCGGAGGCGTCCGCGCGATGACGGGGTTGCCGGAGTGGTGCAGCCAGGTAGCGGAGCCTGCCGGGGTCACGCTGAGCCCGTAGTCGAACAGAGTCGGTTCGTCGGCGGCGTGCCAGGTGTCCAGCGCCTGGGAGGTCTCCTCGATGAGATCGTGAGGTCCCCACTGGTAGGCGATCCTGCCGTCGGCGTAGGCCCAGGAGCCCGCTCCGCACCACCAGTGCCCGCCGTCCTGCGGCCAGTGCGCCACGTCCGGCAGGTACAAGCCGGTGGCGAACCGAGCGTGCGGGTTCTCCAGTCGGGTCAGCAGGGAGGCCAGGTCCAGCGGCTGGGTGCGGGCCTCATCCCAACCGGCCGGGGTGAAGAGAGTCTCGATCCCACTGGTGCGGCGCTGGCCACGCATCAGCATGAAGGACACCGCGCCGACGAAATGTCCCGACGCCGTACCGTCCTCCGCGACGACCAGCCGAACCAGGCCGTGGTTGTAGAAGCGGGTGCGCCACGGGGACACGATGATTCCCCGGGGGCGGGTCTGCGCCACCCACGCGTACGGCACCGTGGTCACCGCCGCGGTGGACAGCACACGGTCGTACGGGGCTTCACCCGCCCAGCCGGCCTCGCCGTCCGCCTCCACCACCCGCACCGTGTCATACCCGGCCGTTTCCAGGGCCTGCCGTGCCTGAGCGCACACCACCGGATCGACCTCGACGCTCACCACCCGCCCACGGGCACCGACCCGCTCTGCCAGCAGTGCCGCGTTGTACCCGGTTCCGGCTCCGATCTC
The DNA here is from genome assembly GCF_023218175.1 of Streptomyces lichenis. Classification (GTDB taxonomy): domain Bacteria; phylum Actinomycetota; class Actinomycetes; order Streptomycetales; family Streptomycetaceae; genus Streptomyces; species Streptomyces lichenis. The sequence goes on from NZ_JALPTH010000016.1 coordinate 135,790, forward strand.
CAGCACCCGCTGGTCAGGCTCGGGCTCGGCTTCGGCCAACATGGTCATGACGGCCGTCATCGCGCTGATGCTGCTGGTCGGCACCGCCCCTCGATGACCGTCGGCCTCTCCGTCGTCCACCTGGGTCACTACCGGGGCGTCCACCCGGTACACCAGCTGAGCCCAGCGCCGCTCGTCATCCTCCCGGCGAAAAGACCGGTAGTCCTCACCGTCCTCCAGCCATACCCGACCGGGTACGAACCGCTCGCGCGGCACCGCTCGCACTGCGCGGCGCATCCAGTCCCGCGGCACTGCTTCCCGCCGCTCCAGCTCGGTGGCAGCCTCGTCCCGCAGTCGTGCGAACTCGGCCTCCCCGACGGGCCCGTCCGCCACTCAGCGGCCCTTCGGCTTCCGGTGGTCTCCGCCACCCGGCTTCGCGATGTCCGGGTGCTGACCATCCGAGTCGCGAGGCGACGGTTCACGCGGTGCGGGGTTCGGTACCGGCGGCTTGCCATGGCTGCCCATCCGCGGGCCTCCGATCGGTGAGGGCGTCTTCGGACTCATCCTTACGGATCGCCGTCCGGGCCGAGGGCGGAAGGGGAGGACTTGGTCCGAATCGAACCCCACCTGACCACCGACACCACCGGCATCCCACTCGCCCCTCCGACCGAAAACCTAAGAGGCCAACGGCTCCCGAGCGCGGTGACCGGAATGGGCCACCTCAGCACCCTCCTCCGGCTGCCTGATCTCGGCCCACACCGCGTCCAGGGAGAGGCCGAGGACGTCGGCGATCGCCGCGATGGTCGGGAAGGCGGGGGTGGCCACCCGGCCCGACTCGATCTTCCGCAGGGTCTCCGGCGAGACCCGCGCGGCGAGCGCGATATCGAGCATCGAGCGCTTCCCCCTGGCCCGGCGGAGCAGGGCACCGAGGCGCTGTCCGCGTTCGACCTCTTCGGGGGTGAGGGGCAACCTGACCATGAGCCCGATTCTAATACCGGTACAGTATGGCCGGTATAGTTATTGGAACCGCTGGACCCATGAGGGCCGTGCCGGAAGGGCTGACGCGTGATCGAGATCCTGAACCCCACCATGCTGGCGCGGGCCGGAGACACCGGCGCCCTGGTCGCCGAGATCCTGCACACCCTGAAGGGCCGCAGCGCGGTCGGCACCAGCCTCCTGGACATCGACCGCTGGGCCAAGGCCATGATCGTGGAGGCCGGGGCGCAGTCCTGCTACGTCGACTACGAACCGTCCTTCGGACGCGGCCCGTTCGGCCACTACATCTGCACGGCCGTCAATGACGCCGTACTCCACGGGCGTCCGTACGACTACACGCTCGCCGACGGCGATCTGCTGACCCTCGACCTGGCGGTCTCCAAGGCCGGAGTCGCCGCCGACGCCGCCATCAGCTTCCTCGTGGGCGACGCCCAGCCCCCGGGAAGCGCCGAGTTGATCGAGGTGACCGAGCGCGCGCTGGCCGCCGGGATCGCCGTCGCCGGGCCCGGGGCCCGTATCGGCGACCTCTCCCACGCCATCGGCACGGTCCTCCGCGAGGAGGGATACCCCATCAACACCGAGTTCGGGGGCCATGGCATCGGATCGACCATGCACCAGGACCCGCACGTCCCCAACACCGGCCGCCCCGGACGCGGTTACAAGCTGCGCCCCGGGCTGCTGCTGGCGCTGGAGCCATGGGTCATGGCCGACACCGACAAGCTCGTCACCGACGCCGACGGATGGACGCTCCGCAGCGCGACGGGCTGCCGGACGGCGCACAGCGAGCACACCATCGCCATCACCGACGACGGCGCGAGAATCCTCACCCTGCCGAGGTAGACGCGGGCCGCACAGGCACCCGGCCCGGCCGGGCGGTTCCCCGCCCCCGGCCGGGTTCTCCTGCATCAGAACGGCCGTCAGAACAACCTCTCCCGACCGCAGGCGGTCTGCGCGGCGGCGAGCACCTGCGTGAGCTCGTCCTTGGTCAGAGCGAGTTCCTGCTCGGCCTCCTTCGTCTGCGCGATGAAGGCGTCCTTCCCGGAAACGGTGCAGAAGGCGTCCCCGTGGGTGACGAGCACCTTGTCGCCGATGCGGTCCAGGCTCGGGGAATGCTCACGGACGGAGTAGAGGTAGAACTTGGCCGATGTCCCGGTCAGCCTGTGCCCTTCTGCGGGGGCCGCCGACGGGCTCAGCGCGGACGGCTCGGCCGAGGCGGACGCGGACGGGGCCCCGGCAGCCGATGCCGCCGGGGCGCTCGCTCCACGGTCGTCGGACGGACCGCACGCCGAGACCCCGTAGGCGGCGGCGAGCGCCATGCAAGTGACGTGCGGGGAAAGACGCTTGTGCCTGAATCTCCTGGTACTGAGATGAACCAAGGGATTCTCCCCCATGCCCGGCATCCTCCACGACTGTGTTTTCTCGCGAAGCGCTATTGAACTTGAACTCGTGATGTCGTTCGGATCACGGCGGCGTCACGGTCCGAGACCCCCAGAATCTGCTGGCTCGGGCTCACGAGGGTGGCTGTAGCCAGCGCCGCGCCTTGGCGAGATTCACCTCGACGTCGTCGCTCCAAGAGCAGACCTCCAGCCACGAGAGGTAGCCCCCTTGCGCGAAGACCAGGACCTCTCCAGGGCAGTCGCCAGCTTCGGTGAAGAGCTGTACGTCGGCAGCCACGACGGTGCCCGGGCCTTCACTGAGCCGAGGTCTTCCCGGCGACCCCTTCGAGAAGACGCCCGCCTCGCCGCCCTCGCGCCAGGCCCGGCGCCACCGCTCGACCGACCGCACACTGATCCGCAGAGCACCGGCGATCTCCGGGTTCTTCTGCCCGCCCTCGAAACGCTCCACGGCCCGGAGCCGTAACCGCTCCCGCGTGCTTCTCTCGGCGTCGGTCAGCCCGCCACCCTGCGCGTACCTCACACCCCAGGGCTACCGGTACCCGCGACCAGCTGTCAGGCGAACGGCACCGACATCACCCAATCAAGTTCAGTAACGGGTCAGCCATCGGTGCAGTCGGCGCCTGACAGACCGGCGTGATTGCCGACCCCGTGCCGCGCTCGTACCCACTGCGGTGCGGCCTGTCCGCCATTGATCGTCTGAGACGACTGGTGCTTGACGGTCGGCCTGGGCGCGAATCTCGATGTGGGACTCATGGGAGGTGACGCGCATGGCCTCCTCGTAGGAGGCCAGCGCGCCGCGCAGCGCGGATCCGGCGAGTCCACGGCGGAGCACCAGACGCTTCAACCAGGTGAAGAACCCCATCACCGCGATGAGGCAGCCGGACGTAACCAGGTAGGGGAGTACTTCGTTCACGCCTCGCCGCCTCGTCGCCGTCCGCGCTCCTTGGCCTTGATGGCCAGTGTCTCGATCATGGGTCGACTCCTGCCCTATCCGAAGTGCCGAGCCACTCAGTACGGTAACGTGCCGTTTCTAGAAACGGTACGTTACCAAGTGGGGGTGGGTCAGGTGGGCCGATTGACGCGGGCTGAGCAGCAGCAGGTCACCCGGGAGCGGCTACTCAAGGCGGGCCGCTCGGTGCTCCAGCGCCGGGGATTCCTGGCGGCGACCGTAGACGAGATCGCCGCGGAGGCGGGCTACACGCGAGGTGCCGTGTACAAGCACTTCGGGGGAAAGGAGGGCTTGTGGCAGACCGTCGTCGATGCCCATACCGAAGCGCACCTGCAGCTGCTTGGCGAAACTCTGGACCGGGCAGCCAACCGACAGGACTTGATCGCCGCACTGACCCCGAGCACCTTTGCCGGCGACGAGGCTGCGGCGAAGTGGAGCACCGCCGCCATGGAGTTCATGGCCGCAGTGACGCGTCACCCTGAAGCCGCAGCCGCGTCGGTAGCCGCTCAACGCCTCCACGAGGAGCAAATCGGCGCCTTGCTTGAGAAGGCTTGTCGACGCCTGCATATCCGGCCGGCCATGCCGCTGGAGCAGATCGTCGTGGTGCTGGGCGCGCTGGGCGGCAGCCTCAGCCTGCGGGCGGCGGTCGACCCCGCCACGGATGCGGCGGCCCACGCCGCTGGCGTAATGTCGATCATGTTCCCCGAGCCGAATTGATGATCTCCTTCCTGAGTGTGCGAGAGCCATTGCGCACAGCCAGACGGCTCCGGATTCGAGAATCGCAGCAGGTCAACGTACGGGTTCGCCACGGTGTACGCACCAAAGCCGCATAGTTGCTTCCGCACAGGCCGCAGAATCCTCCGAAATATTGATCTACCGATGGAGTAGCCTCGGTATGGCTCGTGGGGATCTGACAGACAAACAGTGGGCGCTGTTGGCAAAGATCCACCTGGCAGCGGACGCCTCCAAGACACGTCCTGGCCGTCACGACACTGGCGGGCAACGCGGGGACGCACCACCGCAGTTCAACCACCTCATGGCAAGGATCCACGTCGCCCGGATCGGCACCGGGCGTCCGCGCACCCGGCCGTCGCACGTAATCGCCGACCGCGCGTACTCGTCCCGATAGATCCGTTCCTACCTGCGGCGTCGGCAAATCCCGCACACGATTCCTGAGAAGCGCGACCAAGCCGGCCACCGACTCCGCCGAAGCTCAGCGGGCGGCCGCCCACCCGCCTTCGATCGCGAAGTCTACAAGCGCAGGCACAAGGTCGAGTGCCGAATCGGACTGCACAAACAGGCCCGGGGCACGAGGCGGCCGCGCTCAGCCGCGAGTACGACGGAATGGTCGCGACGGACGACGAGACACGACCCCGAGGGCGGCAGCACCCCCTTCGAGCGCGTAGTCGCCCTCCTGCCCCAGACCCGCGAACACCTGGTAGGCCGACCGTGTCCGTGCCCTGATGATGTCGACGAGGGCCTGGACGAGTCAATCGGGCCTGGCAACCCGGTGCGTTGGAGCATGGAAGACCTGAGAGCTGGCGGAGCCCGCACGCTAACGCCCCCCGGGGACCGGGGACGCACGGCGGGCTCTGCTGGCCGACGCTCACGGCCGGAGCCTGAACAATGTTCCCGATGTCCGGATCGACCTGCGAGTTAGGCAGGTGACGGCTCGTTGCACACAGGTGCCCCTGCTCTCCAGTGAGAGAAGGGGACTTGCATGGCACAGCGTCACGGGTGGATGGCTCGCGAGGTCGACGGCGGCGAAGGCTGGCGTCCACGGAGCCCCGATAGGAAAGGTAAGAGATGAAAACGCGTGGAGCCGAGGCGTACTACCGCTCCGAACATGACGCCGGAAACCCTCACGTCCTCCGTACACCCGACGACGTCGACGACGTAATCGATTTCCTCCTACAGGGTGACCAGGGTGAATGTGCGGCAGAACTCATCGCGCTCGACCGGCCGCTCACCTCCGCAGGGCTCCCGGATCACGTCTTCATTATCGGAGCACGCAGGGATCGTAACGCCGGGGTCCTCTTGTCAGGAGACGGAGACTACGAAGGTCCTGATGCCAACATGATGTCCGCTGGAAACCTGGATTTGGATAATGACGTAGTCCTTTATCAGCGAAACGATGGCGGGTCCTACGAGTTCCCGATCTCTGCCGAGATCCCCATCGATAAGCTTCGTGGAGCAGTTAAGGAATTCGTGGCATCAGGCGGGAAGCGACCGCGATCTATAGAATGGCATGTGCCGTTCTATATGTAAGCATGGGAAGCTATAAGGGCTGCAATCAGTCATCCCCTATCTATAAGGATGGGGCAAGCAAAAAATCTTAGTAGCACCTGGGCGGCCAGAAGGCGGGCGTTCGCCCTGGCGCCGCACCGGTCGCAGACGTTCGAACTGTCCACGGGCCCGCTGTTCATCGACAAGGTCCGTGACGTTGTCAGCCTCTGCCTCGACCCGCCGGAGAAGGCGCTGGTCCTCTGTGTGGACGAGAAGTCGCAGATCAAGGCTCTGGACCGGTCCCAGCCGGTCCTGCCGATGGTGCCCGGCGTTCCCGAACACCGCAACCACGACTACATCCGAGCCGGCACCACCATTCTCTTCGCCGCGCTCGAGGTCGCCACCGCAAGGTCATCGGCTCCCTCCCCCGCCGCCACCGGGCAGCGGAGTCCAAGAAGTTTTTGACCAAGCTCGACAAGGAAGTCCCGCGGTTCCACCTGCACTTCACGCCGACCAGCGCGTCCTGGCTGAGCCTGGTCGAGCGGTGGTTCGCCGAGCTGACCCGGAAGAAGCTCAAGCGCGGCGTCCACCGCTCCGTCCTAGCCCTCGAACGCGGCATCCGGGCCTGGCTCGCCGACTGGTACGAGCACCCCAAACCGTTCGTCTGGACGAAAACAGCCGACGAGATCCCCGACAAAGTCGCCGCCTACTGCCGACGGATCTCCGACTCAGGTCACCAGGCGCGACCGCCGCCTCCCGCACGCCTGCGCAAACGCTCGGCGTCCAGCAGCAGTTCGTCCGGCGCGCCGCCCATGGTGTCCACCCGCAGCCGCTCCAAGACTCGCCCCTCGTGCCGTACGACGAGCAATTTGCCCTCGGCGGCGAGAGCCAACGCCCGCCAGGGGTGGGCCCAGATCGACGGGGTGGACCCGGTAGGCGCTCATCAGGATCTCGCCCGACTCCAACGCCTCCTCCCGTACGCCCTGCACCCGCCCCTCCCGGAAGCCCTGCCAGACCAGCAGGCCGCCGACGATGACCGCCACCGGTAGGACGATCCACCAGGCGACCCGGGTGCGCAGCGCCTCCACGGTGAAGACCACCACCGCGATGGCGCCCACCGCTCCCCCATGCAGTGCGGCCCGCTTGATCCGGCGCCGACGCTCCTCCTCGTCGCCCACAGCCCCTCCCCCGTGTCACGGCTCAGCCGCTCTCACCCGACGGCGCGGCCCACCATCTCGTGCAGCAACTCCGGCTCCACGAAGGGTGCCTCGTCCGTCGGCCGGGACCGCCAGTCCAGCGGCCAGGTCAGCCCGTCGAACGCCGGGATGCCGACGAACGCCTGGCTGCGGCAGTCCTCGGAAGTGTGCCTGCTGAGCGCCCGTGTCCGGGCCGGCCAGGCCAGCTTGGCCGCCGTCTGGGGCGGCAGCAGGAAGTACATGTTCCGCTCGCCGGCCAGCTCCCGCACGATGGGTCCGGCCCGGAAGTCGGTGAACTCCATGAGCAGGTACGCCACTTCCTCGCCGAGGTAGCCCGCGATGCGTACGGCGTCGAAGTAGACGCCCGCGTGCCGAAGAGCGTGCCCGGAGGCTGGTACCCAGGACGGCACCCTGTCAAGTGATTCTGGCGAATTCATGCGGCAAGCCTTGCGGCCCAACTCTACTGTGACCAGCGCCACAGAGGTTCTGTGCAGCGCTGTGCGGAAGGGAGCGGCAGTGGTGAACAACAGGAGGAACGGCGCACGGAGGGGCAGTGCGGGCGGGGCGGCGAAGGCGTTCGGCGTGCTGCTCAGGTTCTACCGGGAGAAAGCCAAGGTTTCACGGTCGGTGATCGCCGATGAGACGGGGTACTCCACCTCGCTGGTGGCGATGGTGGAAGCGGGCGACCGGGGCCCGCGCGGCAACCTCGCGCCGATTGCCGACAAGCTCCTCGGTGCAGACGGTGCACTCGTCGTGGTCGCGAAGGAGGTGATCGGGAGCAGCTCAGTAATCTGGTTCGAGGACTACCTGACGGAGGAGCAGAAGGCCTCGGCGCTGTACCAGTACGAGCCTCAGCTGATTCCCGGATTGCTCCAGACCGAGGCATACGCACGAGCGGTCTACCAACAGGCCACTCCCTCGATGGGAGAGGAGGAGATGGAGGAGTACATCACCACGCGCCTGGCCCGGCCCCAGCTCTTCACCCGCAAGCCGCTGCCCACGATCAGCTTTGTGCTGGAGGAGTCGGCGCTGAAGAAGCGACTGGGCGGTGCGGCCGTACTTAAGGAGAACCTGCTGCACATTCTGGAAGTCGGAAAGCTCCGCAATGTGGAGATCCAGGTGATGCCGGAGGACACCGAGTGCCACGCCGGGCTCAACGGTTCCTTCGTCCTGCTGGAGACGAGGAAGGAACACAGTCATCTCGTCTACGTGGAGGGGCAGGACAGTCGCTACTTCCTCACCGAGCAGCCCCAGACAAGTAACGTGGCGGCGCGTTACAGCATCCTGCGCGCACAGGCATACACACCGAACCAATCGCTCCGGCTGATCGAGAAGATGGCGGCACAGCTATGAATGGCGACCTCAACTGGTTCAAGAGCAGCTACAGCGGCGACCAGTACGGCGACTGCGTCGAAGTGGCCGCCTGCCCGCACTCCGTGCACGTCCGGGACTCCAAGGACACCGCCCGCCCCTCGTTCAGCGTCTCCCCGGCCGCCTGGGCCGCGTTCGTCGGCGAGGCGGGGCGGTAAGCGGGTAGGGCCGCTCACGGGCGCCACACGTACCGGACGTCCGGCTCCCGCTCCTCGTTGCCACGGCCGTCGGTGTGCTCGGCGGCGACGAAGCCGTGGCGTTCGTAGAAGCGGCGGGCGGGCGCGTTTACCTGGAAGGTCCACAGCGCCAGCCCGTTCCGGCGGTGGCGCTTGGCCAGGTGTACGAGGCGGTCGCCGATGCCCCGGCCCCGCCAGTGCGGGTCCAGGTAGAGCTGGTCCAGCTCCGTACCGTTCAGCACCACCATCCCGACGATCGTGCCGTCCACGGCCGCCACCCAGGTCTCATGACCGGCCCGGCCGGGGACGACCACCTCCCGGAACCAGGTGCGGACCTCCTCGTCCGTATGCGCCCGGCGCACCTCCGGCAGCGTGGCCGTGAAGGAACGCAGCCACACCCCGGCCACCGCGTCGGCGTCGGACGCGGTGGCCCGGCGGATGACGGCCTCGGTATCGGCGGCTTCCGTCTCCATGGCGACGGATGCTCGCAGAGGCCGACGTCCCACCGCATCGGGGTTTCCCTCGCCCGGGGCGGGGGCGCTGCTTACCCCGCTCGATCCAGCGGCTCGAAACCGACGTGCAGACGGAGACCCAAGGCCGCAGCGATCCGTTCCAGCAAGGGGAGCGTCGGCATGGTTCCGCCTCCTTCGAAGCGGGCCACGGCCGGTTGCTGGAGCCCCGCCGGGAAGGGACCCGATCGCGCTCCATCCACCCGATCGTGGTGCTCCCTGTGCCCCGCCGACTCCTTGGCGCATTCGGCGCATGGACGAACCGGGCACTTGGCTCCCGAAAGGTCGTGCAGGCCGGCTAGCGGCTCGGCGTAAGGTCACCGCCCGCGTTGCGGATCATGCGCTGGAGCACCTTCAAGGTGATCAGGTAGTCCTCGTCGGAGATGCCCGCGTGCACCCGCTCGCGGTTGGCGCGCTGCGTCTCGGCGGCGCGCTGGTGCAGGGCTCTGCCCTCGTCGGTGAGGTGGAGCCGGCCGGAGTCGTCGGAGACGAGCAGCTTCCGCTCCACCAGCAGGTCGATGTCCGGGAGGAGTCCCGCGCCGACGTCCAGGTTGGCCTGCTGGGCGCTGATCACCTCGTCCCGGGTGGCGGCGCCCGCCTCGCTGTGCAGGACCTGGTGCAGCACCCACCACTGGGGCTGGGTGACGGTGATGGCGGCGAGCCGTCCCCGTACGTACGCCGAGAGCGTCTTGTTCGCGGCCCAAGCCCAGTAGGCGACCGGCTGGTTGACCAGCTCCTCGTCGCCGTGGGAGAACTCCGTCGACTCCGCCATCTTCCTCGCCTTCCTCTGCCCCGCTCGACCACCTCGACGATCAACACCAGCGTCGCGGGCCCTTGGAGGGAAGTCCAAGAGACGGTGGTTCTGCCTTCTAGCATCGCCGGTTATGGAGCTCCGTCAGTTGCAGTACCTGCTCACCGTCGTGGAGGAGGGCGGCTTCACCCGCGCCGCCGACCGCCTGTACCTGGCGCAGCCGGGGTTGAGTGCCCAGATCCGGCAACTGGAGCGGGAGCTCGGCCAGCCGCTGCTGGACCGGACCGGTGGACGGGTGACCGCCACCGAGGCCGGTGAGGCCGTCCTGCTCTACGCGCGGGCGGCGTTGGCGGCCGTCGAGGGGATACGGCGGACGGCGGACGAGTTCGCCGGCCTGGTTCGTGGGCATGTCACCCTCGGCGTCGCCTCGGGCGCGGCCACCGGCGGGCACGACCTGCCCGCCCTGCTGGCCGACTTCCACGAGGAGCACCCCGGGGTCGAGTTCTCTGTCATCGAGGACACCTCGGTCCACATGCTCACCGCCCTGCGCCGTGGCGAACTCGACCTCGCGCTGCTCGGCGTCACCGAGGACGAGCTTCCGCCGGGCATCGGGTTCCAGATCGTGGCCGACACCCCACTGGTCGCCGCCATGCCCCCGGGCGACCCGCTGCTCGACCCCGTCGGCCGCGCCGCGCTCCCGCTGGCCGCACTCGCCGACCGCCCGCTCCTCACCCTCATACGCGGTACGGGCATCCGCGGCGCGCTCGAACACGCCTGCCGTCAGGCCGGCTTCCGGCCGCGCATCGCCTTCGAGGCAGCCTCTCCCGGCCTGCTGGCCCGCTTCGCCGCCCGCGGCCTCGGAGTCGCCGTCCTCCCGGAGATGCCCTCTGAGACCACCGCGACGCTGGGCCTGCGCACCCTCCCGCTGACCTCTCCCGGCGTCCGGGGCCGGATCGCCCTCGTCTGGCCGGCGGACGGCCCCACCACCCCGGCGGCGAAGGCTCTGCTCCGCCGAGCACGGAAGGCCTTCCCACCGGTCGCACCGGCCGCACCGGTCGCGCCCTGAGGCGTCACACCCCGGTCAGCCGGTTGGCGAAGGTGGACAGGGTGTACGTGCCGATGCCCATCACCACCTCCAGGGCGTTGCGTTCGGTGAAGCCGTACGAGAGGAAGTCCGCCAACTCGTCGGCGGGAACCGCGCCGGCCGAGGCGTACACGGCGGCGACGAAGCGGCGTACGGCCTCCAGCCGGTCGTCCGGCAGGGGTGCGTCGGCGTTCAGGGCGTCGATCAGCTCGGGGGCGGCCTTCAGGGCGCGCAGCTTGCGGGTGTGCAGTTCGACGCAGACATGGCAGTCGTGGCGGACCGCGACCGCCATGACCACCACCTCGCGGGCGAGTGGGTCCAGGGTGGTGCGGTCGAAGGCGGCGGTGAGGGTGAGGAAGCCGTCGAGGAGTTCGGGCGAGTTCGCCATCCGGGCGACGGCGGGCGGGACCCGGCCGCCCATCCGCTGGGCGACGGCCGCCATCGCGGGGCGGGCGGCGGGCGGGGCGGTGTCGAGGGTGTGGTCGGTGAACATCAGGGTCGTCCCTAGAATCGACAACATGGTTGACGAGAAGAAGGTAAACCAGGTTGTCGAATTGCGCAACGACGGGAGCGTACGCCACGGGTACGAGCTGCCCCTGCTGCTCTTCGCCGGGTTCCGCACCCTGATCGACCGGGTGCACGCCGAGCTGGCCGAGCAGGGCCACCCGGACGTCCGCCCGGCGCACGGCTTCGCCATGCAGGCGGTCGGGCTGGGTGGCGCGACCGCGAGCGAGGTCGGCCGGCGGCTCGGGGTCTCCAAGCAGGCGGCGGGCAAGACCGTCGACCGGCTGGTGGTCCTCGGGTACGCCGAGCGCGCCGACGACCCCGCCGACGCCCGCCGCAAGCTGGTCCGGCTCACCCCGCACGGGCTGGACTGCCTGGGCCGCTCGGCCGCGATCTTCGACCGGCTGCGGGCGGAGTGGGTGGCGGCGCTGGGCGCGGACCGGGTGGCCGGGATGGAGGACGCCCTGCGGACGGTCGTACCGGCGGAGGCGTTCCGGCTGGACGCGGCGGGGTGGCTGGGCGGGGCGTAACCGGAGTCGTCACGTGTCGTTGGCATATGCGAGCGGGTGCGCGAAGGCATGCGCGCCCGCGGCAACGGGGAGGAGTGCCACGATGACCGTCCTAGACGACGACAGGACTCTCATGGCCGAAAGCAACGAGGAGCGCACGCTCGACGACTGGTTCGAGGCGCTGGAGCGGATGCCCGTCCCCGAGGGATACCAGGTCGAGATCGTCGAAGGGTCCGTCTTCATGTCACCGCAGCGAGAGGGCCACTACACGGTCATCCGCCGGATCATCCGAGCCCTGGAAGACGCCTTCGGCCTGGACGCCGCCATCTTCTCGGACGTCCGCGTCGACTTCCCGGGCCGACTGAACGGCTACGCGCCCGACGTGGTGAAGTTCCGCCAGGGCACGGAGAGCGACGAGCGCGGGCGACGGCGCTACCAGGACGTGGAGTTCGTAGCCGAGGTGATCTCCCGGGACACCGGGGCCAACGACTACGGGCCAAAGAAGACCGCGTACGCCACGGCCAAGGTGCCGGTCTATCTGATCGCGGACCCGTACCAGCGGCGCTGCCACGTCTACACGCACCCGAAGAACGACGACTACGCCACCGAGACCATCGTCGCCTTCGGCGAGACGATCGACCTCACCGGCACGCTGCCGGGGCTGACGCTCGACACGTCCGGGTTCCCCAGCTCATGACCGAAGTCGTCAGCCACCAGGTTCAGGCCCCCGCGGCCCAGGTTCGGCCGAGGGGCCCGCGGCATCCTCAATCCGTCGGGACCACCCTCGACACCTCGGAGTTCCCCCGGGGCTGACGCCCTTGCTTCGAGCACGCTCGAAGGCGTTGGCTGTAGGACCATGAAGTACACACAGCTCGGACGCACCGGACTCAAGGTCAGCCGACTCGTCCTCGGCACGATGAACTTCGGACCGCAGACCGACGAGGCCGGCAGCCACGCGATCATGGATGCCGCGATCGACGCGGGCATCAACTTCTGGGACACCGCCAACGTCTACGGCTGGGGCGAGAACAAGGGCCGGACCGAGGAGATCATCGGCTCCTGGTTCGCCAAGGGCGGCGACCGCGAGAAGGTCGTCCTCGCCACCAAGGTGTACGGCAACATGGGCGCCGACGGGAAGCCGTGGCCCAACCACGACAAGCTCTCCGCGGCCAACATCCGGCGGGCGGTCGAGGCCAGCCTCCGCCGCCTGAACACCGACCACATCGACCTGTACCAGTTCCACCACGTCGACCGGGACACCCCGTTCGAGGAGATCTGGCAGGCCGTCGACGTCCTGGTCCAGCAGGGCAAGATCCTCTACGCCGGCTCGTCCAACTTCCCCGGCTACAAGATCGCCCAGGCCAACGAGACCGCCGCCCGGCGCGGCGGCCTCGGGCTGGTCAGCGAGCAGTGCCTCTACAACCTCGCCGAGCGGCGCGCCGAGATGGAGGTCGTGCCGGCCGCCCGGGAGTACGGCCTCGGGGTCATCCCCTGGTCGCCGCTGCACGGCGGCCTCCTCGGCGGCGTACTGAAGAAGGAGGCCGAGGGCGGCGGCCGCCGGGCCTCCGGGCGCTCGGCCGACGCGCTGGCCAACACCGCGATGCGGGAGAAGATCCAGGCGTACGAGGACCTGCTCGACAAGCACGGTCTGGCACCCGGCGAGGCGGCGCTGGCCTGGCTGCTCACCCGGCCCGGGGTCACCGGCCCCATCGTCGGCCCGCGCACCGCCGAGCAGCTCGACTCGGCGCTGCGGGCGGTCGAGCTGGAGCTGAGCGAGGAGGTGCTGACCGGGCTGGACGAGATCTTCCCCGGCCCGGGACCGTCGCCGGAGGCCTTCGCCTGGTAGGAGGCCGCCGGAGGCTCGGGGCGCGGGCGGCGGTCACGGGTACGGGTCAGCCCAGCACGGCTGCCACGGCGATGATCGCGAACATCAGCACCAGCGCGCCTGCCATGATCCGGTTACGGGTCTTCGGGTCCACCCTTCGAGGTTAACCGGACCGCCCCAGCGACCAGGACCCGACCGTCTCGTAACGGGGCTGCTCGCCCGCGATCCCGCCGGCCGGCAGGTTGCTGCGGACCAGGCTCAGGTCCCTGACCTGCCACGGCGTGGAGGCGAAGGAGCGCAGCTCCTCCACGTACGGGCGCAGGTCGGCGTCGGTGCGGCCGCGGGCGACCGTGAGGTGGGGGTGGTAGGCACGGTGCCGGTCCATCGGGACCCCCGCGCGCCGGGCCGCCGCCTCCGCCCGTCCGGCGAGCCGCCCCAGCTCCTCCACCCCGCCGTCCGCGCCCGCCCACAGGGCCCGCCGGCCGAACTTCCCGCCGCCCCGGACCCTCAGCTCGAACGGTTCGCTGTGCCGGGCCGCCCGCGCCAGCCGCTCACGCAGCGCGGGCAGCAGCCCCTCGTCCACCTCGCCCATGAAGGCGAGCGTGAAGTGCCAGCCGGCCCGCCAGGTCCAGCGCAGCCCGTCCGCCCCGGGCAGGGCGCGCAGCCGGTCCACGGCCACGGCCAGCTCGGAGACGGCCGCGGGGTCGGGCAGCACGGCGGCGAAGAGTCTCATGCGGGGAGTGTTCCACCGGGAGGGGTGGTGATACGGGGACGGGGCCCGTATCCGCCGGCTCCCTCACGCCGCCGTGGCCAGCCGCTCCCGCTGGACGAAGTGGACGTGCGGGTGGCCGTGGCGCAGCTCGAAGCGGAGTCGCAGGCCGCCCGCGCGGGCCAGCACCAGGCCGATCACCGCGGCGGCGACCAGGCTGACCGCGCCGCCGGTGGCGAAGCCGACGCGGGCGCCGTAGGTGTCGGTGACCCAGCCGACCAGCGGCGCGCCCACCGGGGTGCCGCCCATGAAGACCATCATGTACAGGCTCATCACCCGGCCCCGCATCACCGGGTCGGTGGCCATCTGCACCGAGGAGTTGGCGCTGACGTTGACGGTCAGGCCGATCATCCCGATGGGGACCAGCAGCAGGGCGAACAGCCAGAACGCGGGGGCCACCGCGGCGGCGATCTCCAGGACGCCGAACACCATCGCCGCGCCCACCAGCATCCGGAGGCGGGAGCCGCCGCGGCGGGCCGCCAGCAGGGCGCCGACCAGCGAGCCGGCCGCCATCAGGGTGTTGAGGAAGCCGTAGGTGCCGGCGCCGACGTGGTAGACCTCGTCGGCGAACGCGGTGAGCCAGATCGGGAAGTTGAAGCCGAAGGTGCCGACGAAGCCCACCAGGGCGATCGGCCAGATCAGCTCGGGCCGCCCGGCCACGTAGCGCAGGCCCTCCCTCAGCTGGCCCTTGGCGCGCGGCGCCCGCTCGACCCGGTGCAGCTCGGCGGGGCGCATCAGCAGCAGCGCGGCCAGCGGGGCGAGGAAGGACAGCCCGTTGACCAGGAACGCCCAGCCGCTGCCGATGGAGGCGATCAGCGCACCCGCGACGGCGGGGCCGACCAGCCGGGCGGACTGGAAGTTCGCGGAGTTGAGGCTGACGGCGTTGGCGAGCTGCCCCTTGCCGACCATCTCGGAGACGAACGACTGCCGGGCCGGGTTGTCCACCACGGTGACCATGCCGAGCAGGAAGGCGACCAGGTAGACGTGCCACACCTGGACGTGCCCGGAGAGGGTCAGCACGGCGAGCGCCAGGCCGCACAGGCCCAGGGCGCCCTGGCTGGCCAGCAGCAGCCGCCGCTTGGGGAAGCGGTCCACCAGCACTCCGCCGTACAGGCCGAAGAGCAGCATCGGCAGGAACTGCAGGGCGCTGGTGATACCGACGGCGGCTGCGGAGCCGGTGAGGCTCAGCACCAGCCAGTCCTGGGTGATCCGGGCCATCCAGGTGCCGGTGTTCGAGACGATGGCACCGGCGAAGAACAGCCGGTAGTTGCGCACCCGGAGGGAGGCGAAGGTTCCGCGCCCCTCGGACGGGGCGGCGGTGGTGTTCTTGGGGTCGGGAAGGTTGTGTGCGGGTGCGGAGTCTGCTCCGGGTCCCGAACTCAACAGGTTCGCCTCCTCGTGTCGTGTGTCTCCTACAGGTGCGCGAGCTTCTCCAGCACCGGTGCGGCCGCGCGCAGCCGCGCCCACTCGTCCTCGTCCAGGCCCTCGGCGAGGGCGGCGAGCCAGGCGTTCCGCTTGCGGCGGGACTCCTCCAGCATGGCCTCGGCGGTCTCGGTCTGGCTGACCACCTTCTGGCGGCGGTCCTCCGGGTGCGGCTCCAGCCGGACCAGGCCCTTGGACTCCAGCAGCGCCACGATGCGGGTCATCGACGGCGGCTGGACGTGCTCCTTGCGGGCCAGCTCACCGGGGGTGGCCGAACCGCAGCGGGCCAGGGTGCCGAGCACCGACATCTCGGTCGGGCTCAGCGACTCGTCCACCCGCTGGTGCTTCAGCCGGCGGCCCAGCCGCATCACGGCCGACCGCAGCGAATTGATCGCGGCCAGGTCGGCGTCGGGGTCCCTGAGGACTGTGGGGTCTGTGGGCTCACCGTGAGCCAGGTCAGGCATGTCCTTAGCGTAACTCATTACCCATGCTAAGGACCACTGAGAAGGGGCGTACGCAAGGAGGGGTGGCAGAGATCACCCGAAAGAGTGGCAGGGCGGCCGGAAACGGCGCCGAACGGGCGCTTGAACGGTCAACCTGATCGGAAGGGCATCGACAGGGGGAGCGGCCGTGGGATCGACCATCGGATCGGGTTCGACCGTGCTCAGCCTGCGGATGGACGGCGAGCTGCTCGACCGGCTCCGGCGGCAGGCCGCCCGAAGCGGGATGAGCGTCCAGGACTACGTGATCCGGACGCTGGTGAGAGAGGACTTCGACGCCCGCTTCGAGGACGCGGTCAACGAGACGGAGCGCTTCTACGGCGGCGGGCGGGGAGCATGAGCGCGCCCAGGGGTACGCGGACGGGGGCGGGCACCGTCCACCGGTGCCCGCCCCCGTACCGCCGTACCGCCGTACCGCCGTACCGCCGTAGGCCGTGCCTCCCGGTCCGCTACGTCAGGCCGAGCGCCGGCATCGCGTAGTAGAAGACGAACACCGCCGAGACCACGTACATCGCGACCGGCACCTCGCGGGCCCGTCCGGCGGCCGGCCGCAGCACGCTGAAGGCGATGAAGCCGATCCCGATGCCGTTGGTGATCGAGTAGGTGAACGGCATCATCACCATCGCCAGGAACGCCGGCACCGCGATGGTGAAGTCGCTCCAGTCGATGTCCCGGATCGACCCGGCCAGGATCAGGAAGCCGACCGCCAGCAGCGCCGGGGTGGCCGCCTGGGACGGGACCATGGTGGCGAGCGGGGTGAGGAAGAGCGCCACCGAGAACAGCGCCCCGGTGACCACCGAGGCGAGACCGGTCCTGGCCCCCTCGCCGACGCCCGCCGTGGACTCCACGAAGCAGGTGGTGGCCGAGGAGGAGGTGGCGCCGCCCGAGGCGACCGCGACCCCGTCGATCAGCAGGACCTTGTTGATGCCGGGGAAGTTGCCCTTGGCGTCCATCAGCTTGGCCTCGTCGCCGACGCCCAGGATGGTGCCCATCGCGTCGAAGAAGCAGGACAGCAGCACCGTGAAGACGAACAGGCAGCCGGTGAGCAGCCCGACCTTCTGGAAGCCGCCGAACAGGCTGACCTCGCCGACCAGGCCGAAGTCCGGTGAGGCGACCGGGTTGCCGGGCCACTTCGGGGTGGTCAGGCCCCAGCTGGGCACCTTGGCCACGGCCTCGATGACCATGGCCGCGACGGTCATGACCACGATGGAGATGAGGATGGCGCCCGGCACCTTGCGGATCAGCAGGGCGAGGGTGAGCAGCGCGCCGAGCGCGAAGACCAGCACCGGCCAGCCGTTCAGATGGCCGTCGCCGCCGAGCTGGAGCTGGACGGTGGTCTGGGCGGCGTCCGGCATCCGGGAGACGAAGCCGGAGTCGACCAGGCCGATCAGCATGATGAACAGGCCGATGCCGATGGCGATGCCCTTGCGCAGCCCGGTCGGCACCGCGTTCATCACCCGCTCCCGCAGTCCCGTCGCCACCAGCAGCATCACCACCACGCCGGCCAGCACCACCATGCCCATGGCGTCCGGCCAGGACATCCGGGGGGCGAGCTGGAGGGCGACGACGGTGTTGACGCCGAGCCCGGCGGCGAGCGCGATCGGGACGTTGCCGATGACGCCCATGAGCAGGGTGGAGAAGGCGGCGGTCAGCACGGTGGCGGTGACCAGCTGGCCGCTGTCGAGCTGGTGGCCGTACATGTCCTTGGCGCTGCCGAGGATGATCGGGTTCAGCACGATGATGTAGGCCATCGCGAAGAAGGTGGCGAAGCCGCCGCGTACCTCGCGGGCGACCGTGGAGCCGCGCTCGGAGATCCGGAAGTAGCGGTCCAGGCCGCTGGTCGGCTGCGGGGGCACCGGCGGCTGGCCGTCGGCGTCCACCGGCACGGTGGCCGAGGAGGGCATGCGGAAACCTCGTGTACGGGAGGGGGCTGGGGGCAGCCGGCGGAAATCGTCCGAATCGCCAGGACCGTTGATCGGGCTTGCACATCCTTGTGCGCCCATTCGTACGTTCACACGACGAAAACCGGTCAGGCGTAGGCCGTTTCAGTATGAACACATCAGAGGGAAGATCGCTATCTCCGCGCGTAGACGCCCTTCTCACCGGGCCGGACGACCGCCCGTTGGGCCGACGGCCGGGGCGCATAGACTCGGGCTTATGGCGAAGTGGACCCCCCGGCACGAAGCGCCCGAGCCCCTGGAGGGGCCCGTGGTGCCGACCATCATCGGCGGCACCGTGCTGTGGTTCGTGCTGTTCCTGGTGCAGGTCCCCTTCTACGGCTGGTTCGCGGACCGGGGCCTGACCTGGTGGGTGTGGACCTGTCTGGCCGGGGCCGGACTGGGGCTGATCGGCATCTGGTACGTGCGGGGGCGCGACGCCGCGATCAAGCGGGACGCCGCCCGGCGCGCGGCGGAGAGCGGCGACGGTCGCTGAGGCCCACTGAGGACGCGGGCCCGGGCTTTCGGACCCGTAGGCCCCTCCCCCGTACGACTCGCGGACCATTCGGCTCCTTCCAGGGTCGGATCATGTCCGCTTTCGGCGGGTGACCCGGCCCCCGCCGCCGTACCGTCGGAGGCATGACGCAGCGGGTGGGTCCGGGAGAGGACACGGCGAAGAGCACGGCGGAGAGCAGGGCGGACGCCCCGGCACAGGCCGAGGTGGAGCACCGGCCGGGCGGGCTGAGCTCCGCCGAGGTGGCCGAGCGGGTGGCCCGGGGCGAGGTCAACAACGTCCCGGTGCGCAGTTCGCGCTCGGCCGTGGACATCGTCCGGGCCAATGTCTTCACCCGCTTCAACGCGATCATCGGCGTGCTCTGGGTGATCATGCTCATCGTGGCGCCGATCCAGGACAGCCTGTTCGGCTTCGTGATCATCGCCAACACCGGGATCGGCATCGTCCAGGAGCTGCGGGCCAAGAAGACCCTGGACAGCCTGGCGGTGATCGGTGAGGCGAAGCCCAAGGTCCGCCGGGACGGGGCCGCCACCGAGGTGCCCACCTCGCAGATCGTGCTCGGCGACTGCGTGGAGCTCGGGCCCGGCGACAAGGTGGTGGTGGACGGGGTGGTCGCCGAGTCCGACAGCCTGGAGGTGGACGAGTCGCTGCTGACCGGCGAGGCGGACCCGGTGGTCAAGCACCCCGGTGACCAGGTGATGTCCGGCAGCTTCGTGGTCGCGGGCGGCGGGGCGTTCACCGCCACCAAGGTCGGCCGGGAGGCGTACGCGGCGCAGCTGGCCGAGGAGGCGTCCCGGTTCACCCTGGTCCACTCCGAGCTGCGCTCCGGGATCTCCACCATCCTGAAGTACGTGACCTGGATGATGGTCCCGACCGCGATCGGGCTCATCCTCAGCCAGCTGGTGGTCAAGGAGTCCGACCTGCGCGGCTCGATCGCCCGGACGGTCGGCGGGATCGTGCCGATGATCCCGGAGGGGCTGGTGCTGCTGACCTCGGTGGCGTTCGCCATCGGGGTGGTACGGCTGGGGCGCCGGCAGTGCCTGGTGCAGGAGCTGCCCGCGATCGAGGGGCTGGCCCGGGTGGACGTGGTCTGCCTGGACAAGACCGGCACCCTCACCGAGGGCGGGATGGACGTGACCGAGCTGCGGACCCTCAACGGCGCCGACGAGGGGTACGTCCGGACCGTGCTGGGCGCGCTCGGCGAGTCCGACCCCCGTCCGAACGCCTCCCTCCAGGCGATCATCGACGCCTATCCGGACGGCGGGGAGTGGCGGTGCACCCAGGCGCTGCCGTTCTCCTCGGCCCGCAAGTACAGCGGGGCGGCCTTCAGCGAGCGCGACGGCGAGTCCAGCGCCTGGCTGCTGGGGGCGCCGGACGTGCTGCTGGCGGACGGCGACCCGGTGCTGGCCGAGACCGACGGGCTGAACGAGAAGGGGCTGCGGGTGCTGCTGCTGGCCCGGGTGGACGGGGAGCTGGACGCGCCCGGGATCGCCGAGCGGGCCGAGGCGGCGGCGCTGGTGGTGCTGGAGCAGCGGCTGCGCCCGGACGCCTCGGACACCCTCGCGTACTTCGCGGACCAGCGGGTGGCCGCCAAGGTCATCTCCGGCGACAACGCGGTCTCGGTGGGCGCGGTCGCCGGGAAGCTGGGCCTGGCGGGCGCCGAGGACACCGTGGACGCGCGGAAGCTGCCCGCCGAGACGGAGGAGATGGCGGCCCGGCTGGACGAGCACACCGTCTTCGGGCGGGTCACCCCGCAGCAGAAGCGCTCGATGGTCGGGGCGCTCCAGTCGCGCGGCCACACGGTGGCGATGACCGGTGACGGGGTGAACGACGTGCTGGCCCTCAAGGACGCGGACATCGGCGTTTCCATGGGCTCGGGCTCGGAGGCCACCAAGGCCGTGGCCCAGATCGTGCTGCTGAACAACAGCTTCGCGACCCTGCCGCATGTGGTGGCCGAGGGCCGCCGGGTGATCGGCAACATCACCCGGGTCGCGACCCTCTTCCTGGTGAAGACCGTCTACTCGGTGCTGCTGGCGGTCCTGGTGGTGATCGCGGGCATCGAGTACCCGTTTCTCCCCCGTCACCTGACCCTGCTCTCCACCCTCACCATCGGCGTCCCCGCCTTCTTCCTGGCGCTGGCCCCGAACAAGGAGCGGGCCAAGCCGCAGTTCGTGAAGCGGGTGATGCGGTACGCGGTGCCGGGCGGGGTCGTCGCGGCGGCGGCCACCTTCCTCACGTACCAGCTGGCCCGCTCCCACTACTCGGGCCCGGACGCGCTGGGCGCCGAGACCAGCGCGGCGACGCTGACCCTGTTCCTGGTCTCCATCTGGGTGCTGGCGATCATCGCCCGCCCCTACACCTGGTGGCGGATCGCCCTGGTGCTGACCATGGGCGGGGCGTTCCTGGTGGTGCTGGCGGTGCCCTGGCTCCAGCACTTCTTCGCGCTGCGGCTGGTGGGCACCACCATGCCGTGGCTGGCGGTGGGCATCGCCGCGGCGGGCGCGGCCGCGGTGGAGCTGGCCTGGCGCTGGGTGGAGCGGCGCTTCCCGGTCTGACCCGGGGCACCTCGGACACGCGCGAAGGCGGGGCGCCCGGTGGATCCGGCCGGGCGCCCCGCCTTCCTGCTGTCCGGAAACTACTTCACGTCGACGAAGTCACCCGCGGTGGTGATCGCGTTGGTGGTGGTCGTACCGGCGAAGCTCCAGCGCCAGTAGCCGTCCTCCACCGCCGTGCGGGTGGCCTTCAGCTCACCGGTGTTGTTGGTCTTCACCGTGGCGACCGTGGTGTAGCTGCTGGCGTTCTTCTTGCGGAACTGCAGCTTCACCGGCTGACCGGTGTACCCGGCGTACTTGTTCGTCTCCCAGTTGGCCCGGGCCAGCTTGCCGGTGACGGTGATCTTCTTGCCCTTCTTCACCGGCTCCGGAGCGGCGTTCACCGTCAGGGTGGAGTTGCGCTGCACCAGGGTGGTGCCCAGGCGCTTCTGGTGGTCGAGACCGATCGGCTCTTCGTTGCCGTCGAGGGTGGCCGCGGCGGCGGACACCTTCCAGGTGCCGGCGTCGGAGTTCAGCAGCCAGCCCTCGGCGGGGTAGAAGTCGACCCGCCCGGTGCAGCCGGCGGTGGTCGAGGTGACGGCCTTGCAGGTGGCGGGCGCGTCACCGGCCGCCATGTTGTCGGGCATGTCGTCCGAGCCCCGGTAGAGGATCGGCAGGGTGACGAAGTTCTTGGCGGTGATCTTCAGCCTGGCGGGGTGCTTCATGGTGTAGGTGACCGTGGAGGTCACCTGCTTGGTGGTGCCGACCTTGATCGCCTTGGCGACCTTGACGTTCGAGAAGGTGACGCCCAGCGACGGCGGCTCCTCGTCCACGGGCCCGGCGGCCCGCGACTGCTTGCCGGAGCCGGCGTGGCCGTCGCCCAGGAGGCCGGCGACCAGCTCGGCGCGGGACTTCGGCGACGGGACGTGGTTGTCCTCGGCCTGTGCGCTCTGCATGGCGAACGAGGACAGGACCAGGGCGCCGGAGACGGCAGCCACGGTGACGCGAATACGCATGCGTTTTCCCCAGTGGAGAAAGGCCCGGAGAGGTGGCGTCGAACGTGCGACGCGCGGCCCGCCCCCGGGACGAATGATCGAGGAGCCGTGTCGGCTCGCAGAAGGAGATCATCGAGGGGGCGGGATGGTTGTACGCGATGCGCATCGATCTTCGAAAGGCGCCGGAGCGGGTCCCGGAGTGCGTCATGGTGCGGGCGTGCCGGGGGAGGTGGCCGGACGTCCCTGCCCCTAAGCCCTGCCGGCGCTCGCCCGGGCCGGGGACGCCCGAGCGGGGCCGGGGCTGAACCGGCCCTTGCCCCCGGCCCTCAATCCCCGGCACCCTGCCTCAGTCGAACCAGCGGTCGCGCTCCAGTTCCTCCGTGCGGGAGGGGTCCTCCAGCAGGGCCGCGACCTCGAAGCGGCGGGGCCACTGGCCGGCGGCCCAGGAGAGGCCGGCGGCGACGCCCTCCAGGGTGGCGGCGTGCACCACGCCGTCGGCGGTGCGGTGCCAGTCGAGTTCGACGCCGCCGACGACCAGTTCCTCGTGCTCCACATAGGAGGCCGGGACCGTGTGGCCCAGCAGTCGGCGCACCGCGTCCGGGACCTGGTGCTCCTCGCCGCCGCCGGGCGCCTCGGGGGCGGCCTCCTCGGCCAGGGTGCGCACCTGGAGCAGCTCGGCCAGGTCGGCGGCGCGGCTGGGGGCGACCGGGAGCAGCGGCAGCCCGGTGGCGAGCGGCAGCAGGTCGGGGGCGTCGGCGACCAGGGCCTCGCCCGCGGGCACCACCCGTACCTCGCCGTCCACCACGGCCCGCAGCTCGTCCGGAAGAGTGACCTGCTCGGGGTCCAGGTCGGCGAGGAGGGTGTAGAGGGCGTGCAGCTGGGCCGCGGTGACCGGGCGGTCGGGGTCGGCCAGGCGGGACAGCAGCTCGGCGGCGCCGCCGGGCTCTTCGAGCAGGGCCGCGGCGGAGGTCCGTACGCCGAGCGCGCGCAGCACCTCGGTGTCGGTGAAGCCGGTGGTGTCCGCCGGGTCGTAGAGCCCTTCGAGCAGCGGGTCGGCCCCGGCGGCGCGCAGTCCGGCGGGGCGGCGGCCGCCCAGGACCGGGTGGTCGCGCAGCCACCAGGCCGTGTAGGAGCGGACGGTCTCGGTGGTGCCGTCGGGCAGCAGCACCCGTACCGGCTGGGTGAGGGCGTCCCGCAGCGGCGGCTGGGCGAGCAGGGCCAGCGCCCGGGGCCAGGCCTCGTCGTCCACCAGCTCAAGATCCCGTACGGCGGTGATCTCGGTCGCCACCGGAGGCACCGGGGACTCCGGCAGCCGGTCCAGCACGTCCTCGCACCAGACGTCCACCGCGTCCAGCAGCCCGGCGTCGTCCGGCTCGGGGAAGTCGCCGTCGCGCGGCTCCAGTTCGTCCGGGTCGAGGACCACGTCGGTGGCGCGGACCAGGGCGAAGGCGTCGAGCACCCCGCAGGCGGCCAGCGGGGCGGCGCCCCAGCGCTCGGCCAGCTCGGCGTCGCAGAGCGCCGCCTCACCCTCGCGCATCACGGCGGCGAAGTCGCTGCCGGGGAGGATGAGTTCGGCGGCGGTGGCCGGCTCGCCGTCCTCGTCGGGCAGGGCCAGCGCCCCGAGCCAGGGCTCGTCGCCCGGTTCCAGGCCCGCGTCCCGTACGAGGGCCAGGACGATCTCCGCCAGCTCCTCGGCGTCCGGCGGCCCGGAACCGTCCTCGTCCCACACCTCCTCCGCGTCCAGCGAGGCGGCGACCGCGGCCCGCACCTGCGGGGTGGTCAGCACCGCGCGCGGGGTGGCGGGCAGCGCGCCCAGCTTCTCCAGCACCGGGTGCGCGGCGTCCGGATGGGCCACCTTCAGCCCGAGCCGGCCCAGGTCCACGGGGGTGTCGGCGAGCGGCAGCAGCACATGGCGGGGCCCGATCGCGGTCCTGCCCCCGGCCAGCGGCACCGGCAGCCCGGTCAGCCGGTCCGGGTCCACCCCGGCCAGCGTCTCGTACAACCGCCCCCACCACTCGGGGGTCCGCTCCACCCCGGCCAGCCGGTCGATGGCGTCACCCAGCGCCAGCCGCGCCACCCCGAGGGCGCGCAGCTCGGCCCGCCGCTCCAGCCCGGCGGGCAGCAGCGTCGGCAGCACCTCCGCCAGCACCCGTACGGTGTCGGCGCCCGCGCCCTCCACCACCTCGGCCTCGAACGGCCGCAGCGCGGTCAGCTCCTCGGAGGGCGCGGCGGGGACCAGGAACGCCACCCTGGGCAGCAGTTCGAGCACCGCGGCCCGGATCGCCCCGTCCAGCACGCCCTTGCCGAGCGGGCCGGGGACCAGGCCGATGGTGCCGGTGGTGACGGGTCGCCAGTCGGCCAGCAGCTCCGCGTACGCCTCGGCGGCCCGGGCGGTCAGGAAGTCGGTCAGCGGTCCGGGCGCCGGGTGGCGGCGGCTGGTGTCCAGCGGGTAGCTCGCGATGAGCAGCGCGGGGACGCCCAGCGGCTCGTCGGTGGGGGTGGGGGCGTGCACCACGGGTGCGGTACGGGGCCGGGCCGGTGCGCCGTCCTCGTCCACCGGCACCGCCCAGGTCACCGACCAGTGCGGGCGCAGCCGCTCCTCGACGGGGCGGTCCCGCAGCAGCTCGGCGTCGAGCGCCCCGGTGCGGCTGACGGTGCGCCACCGCCGCGTACCGTCCGCGGAGTCCCCGATCTCGACGTACCCCTCGCCCTGCCGGCGGGTCAGCACCCGCTCCCCGGCCGGGGTCTCGACCACGATCTCGGCCAGACCGGGCAGGGTGAGCAGCAGGGCGTCGTCGATCCCGGCGAGCAGCCGCTCGGTGAGGTCCACGGCGGCGGAGTCCCGCAGCGGAAGGATGACCACGGTGTCGTAACCGGCGGGCGCGGTGCCCTCGGCGGGCATCGGCAGCCGCAGCAGCGGCACATGGCCGTCGCGGCGGCGCAGCTCGTCGCCGAGGCCGGGGCTGACCCGGGCCGCGTCGGCGGCCAGCTCCCGGGCCTCCCGCAGCGACCAGCGCACTCCGCCGTGCCGGCCCACCAGCGCCGGCTCGTCGCTGACTGCCAGCACCGCGGCGAACCCGACGCCGAAGCGGCCGACCGCGCCCTCGTGGCCCTCCCGCTTGGCGGAGGCGCGCAGGGTGCTCAGCGACTCCACCCCGGTGGCGTCCAGGTGCTGCCCGGTGTTGGCGGCGGCGAGCACGGCGGGGCCCTGGGGGCTCGCCGGGTGCAGGGTGAGCCTCAGCCGGCCGGGCACCCCGGCGCGGGCGGCGGCGTCGGCGGCGTTCTGGGCCAGCTCCACCACCAGCCGGTCGCGGTAACCGCCCAGCGCGAGGTCCTCCTCGGCGTTGGCGTCCTCGCGGAACCGGGCCGGGCCGGCGCCCCAGGCGTCGAGCACCCCGCGCCGCAGCCGGGCCGTACCGAACGGGTCGGCCCCCTCGGCCACCGTCGCCCTCACGCTCACGCTGTGCTCCGCTCTCTCGCCCCTCGCCGGACCGCATGACGCGCCCGGCACCTGCGGCTGAAGGTACCGCGCTGGTGCGGGTACCCCTGAACGGCGTCCATGAGCGGAACGGGGGCCGGTGGGCGGGGGTGTCCGGCGGACCGGCACACCTCGCGCACCGAACCCTCGCGAAACCTCCGCGAGGGGTTGTCGGGAACGGAGACTCAGCTGTGGCCGAGGTCCTCCGCCGCGTCCTCGTCCGCCGAGGCGGGCGGGACCGAGCCGCCCTCGTCGGCGCGGGACGCCGGGTGGAGCGGGAAGGCGTCCGTGGCCATCGAGTCGAGCACCGGCTCGGCCGGCTTCGGGGGCTTGGGCATGACGGCCGCCTCGGAGTGCCCGCCGCAGCCGTAGGCCAGCGACACCACCCGGCCGTCGGCCGGGGAGAACTCGTTGGCGCACACCCCGAAGGCCTGCCGCAGCGAACCGGCCATCGGCACCAGGAAGCCGCAGGAGACACAGGAGGCGGGGGCGGCCTGCGCCATCGGGGTCTTCGCCCCGAAGTCCTCCTCCCAGCGGTCGGCGGCGGTGTGCAGTCCGTACCGGGACAGCACCCGGGCCCGGCGGAGCCCGATCTCCTCGCCGATCGCGGCGATCGACGCGCGGGAGGGCGAGAGCGTACGGCTGGTGAGGTCGGCGTCCTCGGCGTCGAGGTGCTCGGCCATCTCGTGCGAGACCGCGGAGTTCGGCGGCGGCTCGTCCTCGCCGGTGTAGCCGGGCTCCAGGCGCAGGTCGTCCTGCTCGGTGGGGAGCAGGTCGCCGGGGCCCATGTCGCCGGGGCGCAGCCGCTCGCTCCACGGCACCCACTCGGGGGCGAGCACCGCGTCCGGGCCGGGCAGCAGCACCGTCTCGTCGAGCGTGACGTTCTTGGCGCGGGAGGCGCGCGCCACGGTCACCGCCCAGCGCCAGCCCCGGTAGCCGGGCTCGTCGGCGGCGAAGAAATGGGTGACGACCCGGTCGCCCTCGGCTACGGTCCCCGTATGCTCGCCTACGGCCGCGGGCGCGGCGGCCTCCTCGGCGGCCTCCCGGGCCAGGCCGACCGCCTCGGCGCACAGACGGTCGGGGGCACGCGGGGTACGGCTTCGCGTCGTCGCAGCACTCACAGGTCTCGCTCATCTCCTACGCCGTGTCACAGATGCGCCGGCCGGTCCGCGATGCACGGGCGGCGGGCGGAGCGGACCTGTGGGCCGCATCGACGTCCGCGCCCGACGTGTCTCGGGCACACCTCACGCCATCCATTCTGCGGGATGCCGAAGAGGCGCGCGGCCGAGAAGCTACGCCGCCGACGCGCTACGCACGCTACCCCCTACCCACGCCCCGGGCCCACCTGCACGTCCCGGGAACCCCGAGGTCGGGTTCCGGAGAGGGGCGTGGGAGGCCGGCGTGGCGGGATGTGGGCGGGGGTCGGGCGGGGCCGAGGTGGGGGTGGGGCGGGGCAGCGATGGGGGGCATGGGCGGGCCCATGGTGGGGCTCGGACGGGGCCTAGGTGGGGCTCGGGCAGGCGACGATGTGGGGCTCGGACCGGCCCTGGGCGGGGCTCAGGCAGGCCCGAGGTGGCGCTCGGACGGGGCCGAGGTGGGGCTCAGACAGGCCCGAGGTAGGGCTCAAGCAGGCCGGAGGTGGGGCCCGAGGTAGGGCTGGCGCGGGCCGGAGGTGGGGTTCAGGCGCCCCGCCTGGGGGACGGCGGCCGACTTGGGCGTCCCGCCCGAGCCCGGCGGCCGGGGTGGGTGCCGGGGGCAGCGGCCGGCTTGGGTGCTGGGGGCGGCGGGCCGGGCTTGGGTGCCGGGGGCGGTAGCCGGCTTGGGCGTCTCGCCCGGGCCCGGCGGCCGATTTAGGCGCCGGCGGCCGGCTTGGGCGTTGCGGTGTCGGGGCGGCGGCCGGGGCACGGGCGCGCAAGGCCGTGGGCCGACTGGGTGCGGGTGACTGGCCGAAACAAGCCCTGCCCGTCCTGCGGCTCCGGCAGCGGCCGCCCCTCCTCCGCCGGAAAGCCACGGCCTGGCTCCCCGGTCGCCGATCGCGCCCCTCCCGCCCCTCCCGTCCCTCCGTCCCCGCCCCTCCCACCTCGCCGTCTCCCCGGCGCATCGCCCTCGCCCGGGTCCAAGTAGGCGTCAGACCGGTTCGCCGGGCGGGGTGCCGGGGCACTATGACGGCGTGGCAGCCGTGAGCTCGTCCGACGACGGCGCCGGACCGCTCAGGAGGGCGGGCCGGCGAGTCGGGCGTGCCCTGCGGGCCCCGTTCGCCGGGACGGCGCGCTCCATCCGGCGGGCCACCCACGCGCACGGCGCGGGCGAGTCGGGGCTCGGCAAGCTGATCGAGCTGCACGCGGTGAACGGCGCGGGCGACGTCATGGTGACCGTCGCGCTCGCCTCCACCGTCTTCTTCTCGGTGCCCACCGACGAGGCCCGCGGCCGGGTCGCGCTGTACCTGGCCATCACCATGGCCCCGTTCACCCTGCTCGCCCCGGTGATCGGCCCGCTGCTGGACCGGGTGCCGCACGGCCGCCGGGCCGCGATGTCGGGCGCCATGCTGACCCGCGCGGTGCTGGCGGTGCTGATGTCCGGCGCGGTCATCACCGGCTCGCTGGAGCTGTATCCCGCGGCACTCGGCGTACTGGTGGCCTCCAAGGCGTACGGGGTGGTGCGCAGCGCCGTGGTGCCCCGGCTGCTGCCGCACGGCTTCTCCCTGGTGAAGGCCAACTCCAGAGTCACCCTGGCCGGGCTGCTGGCCACCGGGATCGCCGCGCCGGCCGGTGTCGGGCTCCAGCAGCTGGGGCCGCGCTGGCCGCTGTACGGGGCGTGCGCGCTGTTCGTCGCCGGGACGTTCCTGGCGCTGTCGATGCCGCCCAAGGTGGACTCGGCCCGCGGTGAGCGCAAGGCGCACATGCTGACCCACGGCGAACGCAAGCCGAGCCTGCGCACGGTCGGGCCCTCCGTACTCCACGGGCTCCAGGCCAACGCGGCGCACCGGGTGCTCTCCGGGTTCCTCATCTTCTTCCTGGCGTTCCTGCTGCGTGAGCATCCGCTGGACGGGCAGAGCGCCGCCGTCTCGCTCGGCATCGTCGGCGTGGCGGCCGGTGCCGGCAACGCGCTCGGCACGGCGGTCGGCGCCTGGCTGCGGGCCCGCGCCCCGGAGCTGATCGTGGCCGTGGTGCTGGCCGTCGCGCTGGCCGCGGCGATCACCGCGGCGGCGCTCTTCAGCGGGGTGGCGGTCGCCGTGCTGGGCGCGGTGGCCGGGTTCACCCAGGCGCTGTCGAAGCTGTCGCTGGACGCGATGATCCAGCGGGACGTCCCGGAGTCGGTGCGCACCTCCGCCTTCGCCCGTTCCGAGACGCTGCTCCAGATGGCCTGGGTGGTGGGCGGCGCCATCGGGATCGCGCTGCCGCTCAACGGCCCGCTGGGCATGGCCGTGGCGGCGGCGATCCTTGCCCTGGGTGTGCTGCTGACGCTGCGCGGGCTGCTGGGCGCGGCCCGGCACGGCACCCCGCACGCCCGCGTCGCCTGAGGGCCCGGGTGAGGGCCCGGGGCGGCGCGCCGCACCCCCGCGTGGCATGGGCGAGAGCGGCGTATAGCCTTCAGGCCATGACCGTTGCGTTCTCTTCCGGTAAGGCCCGACGGGCGGCCGTCGCCCTGGGTGCCGTCTCGGCCGGACTCCTCGTGCTCTCCGCCTGCGACAAGCCGACGCCGCTCGCGACCGTGACGGTCGGCTCGGAGTCCGTGTCCACCGAGGCCACCTGCTACAACGACGGCGAGGCCATCAAGCAGTCCGAGATCCAGGGCTGCCTGAACAAGAAGGCCGGCAAGACCATCAAGGTCGCCATGGACGACCGGATCCGCTTCGGCGTCGAGCCGGAGATCGCGGAGAAGGGCTGGACGCTGTTCATCGGCGGCCAGCAGGCCGAGCAGGAGCCGTACCACAAGACGTACCGCACCATTCCGGCCAACGCCTTCCTCTCCAGCCAGCAGACCGGCGAGTCCGCCGCGAACGCGCAGATCTCCATCGTGGAGACCTCCGGCAAGAAGCTGACCGGCGTCTGGCACGTCGAGCTGGTCAAGGAGTCCTGACCTGCGCGTCCTGGTGGTGACCGCGGTGGCGGCGGAGGCGGAAGCCGTCTCCGCCGGCCTCGCGGACCCCGCACCGGACGACCGCCCCGCCTCCCCCGGCCCGCTGCCCGCCCCCCGGCCGCTGCCCGCCGCTCGGCCGCTGCCTGGGGGCCGTACGGTGCTCCGGCACGTAAGGGCCGGGGGCGCCCCGGAGGCGCAGGGCCTGGTGGACGTGGTGGCCGGCGGCGTCGGCCCGGCGGCCGCGGCGGTGGGCGCCGCCTGCGCGCTGGCCGCCGAACCCGTCCCGTACGACCTGGTGGTCTCCGCCGGCATCGGCGGCGGCTTCCCCGCCCACGTGCCGCTCGGCGGCCTGGTCGTCGCCGACGCGCTCACCGCCGCCGACCTGGGCGCCGAGACACCCGACGGCTATCTCACCGTCGACGAACTGGGCTTCGGCCGCACCGTGCACCTCCCGCCGCCCGGCCTGCCCGAGCGCCTCACCCGCGCCCTCGGCCCGGCGGCCCCCGCCCTGATCGCCCCGGTGCTGACCGTCTCCACCGTCACCGGCACCGCCGCCCGCGCCGCCGAGCTGGCCGCCCGCCATCCGCGCGCCGCCGCCGAGGCGATGGAGGGCTTCGGGGTCGCCGAGGCGGCCGCCGCGTACGGCGTACCGGTGGCCGAGATCCGCGCCGTCTCCAACGCCGTCGGCCCCCGCGACCGCGCCGCCTGGCGCATCGGCGAAGCCCTGGGCGCCCTGAGCGGCGCGTTCCGCGCCCTCGGC
Organism: Streptomyces lichenis; assembly: GCF_023218175.1. Lineage (GTDB taxonomy): Bacteria > Actinomycetota > Actinomycetes > Streptomycetales > Streptomycetaceae > Streptomyces > Streptomyces lichenis. The sequence goes on from NZ_JALPTH010000016.1 coordinate 166,248, forward strand.
GCCACCGTCTTCCTGGAGGAGCTGTGACCACACCGGACCCCACCGCGACCACCCTGGAGGCTTCCGCGAATGGCAGCTTGCGGATCGCCTACTCCCCCTGCCCCAACGACACCTTTGTCTTCGACGCCTGGGCGCACGGCCGGGTCCCCGGCGCGCCCGCGCTCGACGTCCGCTTCGCGGACATCGACATCACCAACGGCATGGCCGAGCGCGGTGAGTACGACGTGCTGAAGGTGTCCTACGCGGTGCTGCCCTGGGTGCTGGACGAGTACGCGCTGCTCCCCTGCGGCGGGGCGCTGGGGCGCGGCTGCGGCCCCCTGGTGCTCACCCGCGGCCCGGGCGAGTCCGGCACCGGAGCCGACCTGGCGGGGAAGACGGTCGCGGTGCCGAGCGAGCGCTCCACCGCCTATCTCCTCTTCCGGCTCTGGGCGGCGGACCAGGTCCCCGGCGGCGTCGGCGCGATCACCGTGATGCCCTTCCACGAGATCATGCCCGCGGTACGGGACGGCCGGGTGGACGCCGGGCTGGTCATCCACGAGGCCCGGTTCACCTACCAGGAGTACGGGCTGCACCGCCTCGCCGACATGGGCGAGCACTGGGAGGCCACGACCGGGCTGCCGATCCCGCTCGGCGCGATCATCGCCAAGCGGTCGCTGGGCCCGGACGCGCTGCGGCGGCTCGCCGAGGCGGCCCGCGCCTCGGTACGGATGGCCTGGGACGACCCGGAGGCCTCCCGGCCCTACGTACTGGAGCACGCCCAGGAGATGGACCCGGCCGTCGCCGACCAGCACATCGGGCTGTATGTCAACGAGTTCACCGCCGACCTCGGGGAGGACGGCTACGCGGCCGTACGCGGACTGCTCACCCGCGCCGCGGCCGAGGGGCTCGTCCCGCCCCTCGCCCCCGACGCGCTCTCGTTCCCGTAGGCCCCCGGTCGCGGCTCAGACGGTCCTGGCTCAGACAGCCCTGGCTCAGACGGTCGCGGCTCAGACGGCCTGGCTCAGACGTCCAACTGGTCGGCGACCGCCCGCAGCAGCCCGGCGATCTTCTTGCCCTGGGCCTTCTCCGGGTAGCGGCCGCGCTCCAGCATCGGCCCGATGTTCTCCAGCAGCGTGGTCAGGTCCTGCACGATGGACGCCAGCTCGTCCGGCCTGCGCCGCTGGGCTGCGGCGACCGAGGGGGTCGGGTCCAGGATCGTCACGGAGAGCGCCTGGTCACCGCGTTGGCCCGCGACCACGCCGAACTCCACGCGCTGACCCGGCTTGAGCGCCTCCACCCCGGCGGGCAGCACGGACGAGTGCACGAAGACGTCGCCGCCGTCGTCGCGGGAGAGGAAGCCGAAGCCCTTCTCGGGGTTGAACCACTTGACTTTGCCGGTAGGCACGTCCGTCCTCGTCCTCGTACTCGGTGGCTTACGCCATGATCGGCTCGCGCTCGCCGCGATCGGCTCCGCACAGTGCCGGCCGTGCCCACAGGGCTCCGGACAGCACTGCAGCGGGTCACCGGGGACCCGCCACTGCTCAAGGCTAATGGTCAGCGGGCCGGAGACAAGACGTCGCCGGTCCATCGCCCCGGCCTGGGAACTACCCTGGCCGAATGCGTAACGAAACCCCCTCGCGCGCCGCCGCCCCCGGAGACGGCCTGGTCCGGACCGGTGCGGTGGTCTTCATCGTCGGCGCGGTGGCCACCCTGGCCACCATGGCCCCGCTCTTCCTCGGCACCGAGCCGTTCCCGCCGATCGCCTGGGCGGTCTGCATGCTGATGGGCGTGGGCTTCGCCATCGCCGGTGCCGGAGTGCTCCGTTCCGTCGCCGCCCAGCGCCGTCAGGCCAAGTCCGCCGCGGGGCCCGCCGAGGCCCGCTGACCGCGCTCCGCCGCCCCCTGCCCGGCCGCCCGGTACGCCTCCCACCAGGCAGGAAAGGCCGTCAGGTCGTCCAGGACGACATCCGCGCCGACCGCCTTCAGCTCGTCCGCGCCGCAGGGCCCGGTGGTCACCGACACCGCCAGTGCCCCGGCCGCCCGGGCGCCCCGGACGTCCCCGACATGGTCGCCGACGTAGACGCTCGCCCCGTGCTGCCGCAGCGCCTCCGCCTTGCCCTCGGCCCACAGCCAGCCGATGACGGCATCCGGCTCGATGCCCAGGTGCGCGAGGTGCAGTTTCGCGTGCGGCTCGCTCTTGGCGGTGACCACGACGGCCCGGCCGCCCGCCTCGCGAACGGCCTGAATCGTCTCCCGCGCCCCGGGCAGCGCCCGCGTCGGCTCGATGGCGTGCGCCGGGTACAGCGCCCGGTAGCGGTCCGCCAGCTCCGGCACCAACGAGGCGGGCACCCACTGCGCCAGCTCCTGCTCCAGCGGCGGCCCCAGCCGGCTGACGGCCAGATCGGCGTCGATCGGTATCCCGGTCTCGGCGACCAGCTCCAGGTAGGTGGCCCGGATGCCGGGGCGCGAGTCGATCAGCGTCATATCGAGGTCGAAGCCGACAGTGAGAGGGCCGGCTGCGCCGGCGGAGTCGGAGGGGGCGGCGGGGTCGTGGGGTGCCATGCCCGCCATTGTGCGCAGTGCGCCGATGGGGCCGGGAGGCGGGGGCGGGGGTACGAGCCGGGTTCCGCAGCGGTGGTGGCCGGGGCACGGGCCCTGTCCCGCCCCGGCCGGAACTACGCTCCAGCACCGCCCGGGACCGAGGCACGGCCCCGAACCGCCCCGGGCCGGAACTACGCTCCAGCACCGCCGGGGGCCGCGCCACGAGCCCGCACCGCACAGAGCGGGAGTACAGCCGCCGCACCACACGGGAGTCGAGGGACGGCCCCCGTACCGCCCAGGTCGCCGCCCGGCTTCGGGGGCCCGGCCGCCGCGGTACACGGGGGCCGGGCACAGCCCCGTACCGCCCGGGGCGGAAGCCACCGCCCTCGTACCCGCCCCGGGGGTCCTCCGCTCACACCCGCCGGGCCCGCCACACCAGGAACACCGCGGAGACCAGGGCGGCGGCGCGTAGGGACCAGGGCCAAGTTTCCGCGAGGGCCTCGCGGATGGCCGTCTCACCGGTGGGGAGCGGATCGCCCCAGCGACCCTCGGCCCGGCCCCAGAGCCACACCGCGGTGGCCACGGCGACCGCGCCCGGCAGGCCCAGTACGGCGAACTTCGCCTCGGTACGGGAGAGTCGGCGCGAGACATAGGCCAGCCCCCAGCCGGCGGCCAGCACGATCCAGGAGCCCATCACCACCCCGGTCACCAGCAGCGCGGCCGCGATCAGCAGGACCGGACTGCCGCCCCGGGCGGGCACCCCGGCCGGCCCCAGCCGGCGGCGCCAGAACGGGACGGCCACGACCGCCTCCCCGTCCCCGGGCCCCACCACCTCCACTACCGGCGTCTTCCCCTCCCCCTCTTCCTCGGGGTCGGGTTCCGGCGGCGGGGGCCGGAGCATGGCGGGGATCTCCACCCCGCCGCGGAAGCCCGGCACGCCCGGCACCAGACCGTCCCCACCGAAGCCGCCCCCACCGAAGCCGTCCCCGGCGAACGGGCCGCGCTCCACCCGCCACCAGTCCGGGACTTCCCCGCCACCCGGGCCGGCGGGGTACGGGCCCCAGGGGTCCGCCGGCTCCTCCGCGGCCGCCGGCTCCTCGGGGCGGGCGGACTTGCGCCACCGGAGTCTCGGCATCCGGGGCCCGCGCTGCTCGGGCACGGCGGGGGTGTCGGGTTCCGCGGCCTCCGCGGGCTCCGCCTCAGGACGCCCGCGGTCCGGAGGGTCGGCCGGACGTGCCCAGGAGGCGAACCGCTCCGGCGGGGGCGCGCCGGCCGAGGCGGCGGCCACCACCTTCTCCGGGCTGCCGAGCGAGCCGAGGATGGAACGCACGGCGGCGGGGGTGTCGTCGCGGGCCCGGCGGCTGTCGATCTCGCCGCGCAGCGACGACACCAGGCGCATCCGCGTCCCCGAGTCGAGCTGCCGCTGCTGGGCCAGGTCGCCGACGCGGCTCAGGTAGTCCAAGACAAGCTGGTCGCTTTCGATGCCCACCGTCACGACGGTAGCGCCTCCGCAGGGGCTACCGTGGTGCGGATGGGGACCGGCTGAGCACGATCGGGAGGCGCACGTGCCCGCAGGCACCGAACGCGACGGCGGAACGGCCGGGTCCGGCAACGGGCGTACGGGCGACGGGAACCCGGGCCACGGCACCACGGGCACGGGGGACCCGGGCGGCAGAAGTCCCGCACCGCCCGTCCTCCCGTCCGCGCCACCCGGCACACCCCCCGGCACCCCCTCCGACACGCCGGCCGCCGCCGCGGCTCCCCGCACGCTCGCCGAGGCGTTGCGGGCGCGCGGGGACGCGGGGCTGGCCGAGCTGCTGCGGATCCGGCCCGACCTGCTCGCCCCCGTCCCGGCGGACCTGACCCAGCTGGCCACCCGGGCCGGGACGCGGGCCTCCGTGGTCCGCGCCCTGGAACGGCTGGACCGCTTCACGCTCCAGGCGGCGGAGGCGCTGGCCGTCGCCCCGGACCCGGCCCCGTATCCCGTACTCCTCGGCCTGATGGCGGGGGACGACGGCGACGCGGACGTGGCGGCGGCGCTGCCCGGTGCGGTCGAGGCACTCCGCACCCAGGCGCTGCTCTGGGGCGGCGACGACCGGCTGCGGCTGGTGCGCACCGCCCGCGAGCTGCTGGCGCCCTCTCCGCAGCACCCCTCCCCCACCGGGCTCGGCCCGACCGTCACCGAGGCCACCGCGGGCATGTCGCCGGGGCGGTTGCAGGAGATCCTGACCACCGCCGGGCTGCCCACGACACACGATCCGGTGTCGGCGGTCGCCGCGTTGACGGAGCTGTTCACCGACCGGGAGCGGATGGCCGCGCTGCTCGACCGGGCGCCCGCGGAGGCGCTGGGGGTGCTGGACCGGCTGGTGTGGGGGCCGCCGTACGGGGAGGTCACCGCCGAGCCGACGCCGCCGGTGCGCTGGCTGCGCGACCACGGGCTGCTGCTGCCCACCACGCCCCGCACGGTGGTGCTGCCCCGGGAGGCGGCCCTGCATCTGCGGGCCGGGCGGGCGCACCGTATCCCCGAACCCGTACCGCCCGCCGTCGCGGTGGCCCGGGAACACCGTCCACAGGCTGTGGACAGTACGGCGGCCGGGCAGGCGTACACCGCCCTGGCCACCGTCGAGGAGCTGCTGAAGCAGTGGAACGAGGGCGGGCCGCAGGTGCTGCGGGCCGGAGGCCTGTCGGTACGGGACCTCAAGCGCACCGCCGTCGCCCTGGACCTGTCCGAGCCGGTGGCCGCGTTCTGGCTGGAGCTGGCGCACGCGGCCGGGCTGGTCGCCTCCGACGGGGAGGCCGACGAGCGGTACGCGGCCACCCCCGCGTACGACACCTGGCTGGAGCTGCCGGCCGCCGAGCGGTGGGTCCGGCTGGCCGCGGCCTGGCTGGCGGCCACCCGGACGTCCGGTCTGGTCGGCTCCCAGGACGGCAAGGGCCGTACGCTCTCCGCGCTCGGCCCGGACCTGGACCGGGGCGCCGCGCCCGAGGTGCGCCGCCGGGTGCTGGCGCTGCTCGCCGCGTTGCCGGCCGGGGCCGCCCCGGACCGGGACGCCCTGCTGGCCCGGCTCCGCTGGGAGCGCCCCCTGCGCGGCGCCGGCCGCCAAGCCGCCGGGGACCAGCCCGCCGACCTCCGTACCGCCCTCGCCGACTGGACCCTGTCCGAGTGCGAGCTGCTCGGCGTCACCGGCCGCGGGGCGCTCTCCGCCCACGGCCGCGCCTTGGCGGCCACCGGCGCCGAGAGTCCCGCCGCCGCAGGCCCGCCCGCCGCCGACGGGCCCCGAGAGGCCGCCGCCCACGGGTCCCAGGGGGTGACCGCCCACGACCCCCGGCAGGTCGCCGGCCTCCTCGCTCCCCTCCTCCCCGAGCCGGTCGACCATGTCCTCCTCCAGGCCGACCTGACCGCGGTCGCCCCGGGCCCGTTGCGCCGCCCGCTCGCCGACACCCTCGGCGTCCTCGCGGACGTCGAGTCCAAGGGCGGGGCGACGGTGTACCGCTTCACCCCCGCCAGCGTGCGGCGCGCCCTGGACGCCGGGCAGTCCGCCTCCGACCTCCAGGCCTTCCTCACCGCGCACTCCCGCACCCCCGTGCCGCAGCCCCTCAGCTACCTCATCGACGACGTGGCCCGCCGGCACGGGCACCTGCGGATCGGCGCGGCCTCCGCGTATGTCCGCTGCGACGACGAGTCGGTCCTCGGCGAGATCATGGCCGACCGCCGGGCCGCCGCCCTGCGGCTGCGCCGGCTCGCCCCCACCGTGCTCGCCGCCCAGGCCGACCCCGCCGCCCTGCTCGACGGCCTGCGGGCGATGGGCTTCGCCCCGGCGGCCGAGTCGGCCGAGGGCGACGTCCTGATCAGCCGCGCCCGCGCCCACCGCACCCGCCCCCGTACGGCCCCCGCCCCCGTCCCCGAGGGCCCGCCCACCCCCGACCCCACCCTCCTGGACGCGGCG
>NZ_JALPTH010000017.1 GCF_023218175.1 Streptomyces lichenis
CGGCTGACACCGGGCAACGGGCTACGGGCTACGGGCAACGGGCAACGGGCAACGGGCAACGGGCAACGGGCAACGGGCAACGGGCAACGGGCAACGGGCAACGGGCAACGGGCAACGGGCAACGGGCAACGTTACGGGAGTGGGGCCGGCCTCTTGTGGGCCGGCCCCACTCCCGTTCACCGCCGTGTGGAGCGGGTCCCCGGCGGGGACCTGCTCCCCCACCGTCTGGCTACTCCCCCACGGGCTGACGCGACCGGGAGAAGCGGTGCCACCAGTGGCGGCGCCGCGGGTGGACGGCGCGGCCGAGCCGGCGGCCCAGGAGCAGGTAGCCGAGGAGGGCGCCGGTGCAGTTGAGCAGGACGTCGTCCACGTCGAAGGCCCGGCCGGTGACCATGGCACCCTGGACGAGCTCGACCAGGATCATCACCAGCGCGGTGAGCAGCACCACCCGTACCAGGCCGCGGGCGCGCGGGAAGAGCACCGGCAGCAGCAGTCCGAACGGCACCCCGAGCACGATGTTGCCGCCCAGTTGCTTGACGGTGTCCCGGAAGGCGGGCTGGTCGAGGTAGGAGCGGATCGAGTCGCCGGGGCGCAGGTTGGTGTGGGTGAGGGGTTCGGAGGCGATGGAGGGTTCCAGCGTCAGCCGGGCCAGCACCACGGCGAAGCCCACCATGGCGGCGAAGGCGAGGACCACCGCCAGGGCGCGGACCACGGGCGACGGCCCCTCGCGCCGCGACGCGGAGGACTCCGGGGGCTCGGGCGCGGGCGGGCCTTCCTTGGGTGCCGGGGCGGGGTCGGCGGTACCGTCGCGGACGGTGGCGGTGCGCGTCGCGATGGACCCGCGCCTGGCTGATCGCAGCATGGGAGCTCCCGAGGCGGTGTTCGGTTCTGGCAGTCCTCGCCCGGTTACCCGGGGCCGTTGGCGGCATGCCGGTGCCGTGGGACGCGGCGGAAGAAGGGCCGGCGGTGGCGACCGCGGCGGCCCGCCCGGCCCTCACCGGCAGTCACCCGGGGCCTCCCTGATGCAGGGTCAGGGACAGTCTGATGGGTTGTCAGGGTCGGTCCCCGATCTTGCCCGTGGTTCCTGGAGCCGGTGTCCCTGAGCGGTCCCGGAAGTCGTGCTCGGACCCCCCGGGGCGGTTGACAGTGTGCGGGGCGGGATGGGTGCATGAGCCGAACGCCCGGTGATGGCGGAAGCGGTCGCCCGGTGCGTTGGCCGCGCTCTGCCGACTTCCGCTGGGAGGCACGTTGCTCGCCCGAAGCACTCGCAGGAGAGTCCTCGTTCCGGTGGTGGCCGCGTTGGCGGCGCTGATCGCCGGCACCGCGCCGTCCGCCGCCGGCCCGCCGGGGCCGGTGGCCACGGGAGCCGAACGGCACCGCCCCTCGGACGGGCGGCTGTCCGCGACGATCCGCTACACCGAGCACGGCATACCGCACATCCTCGCCCGCGACTACGCGGAGCTGGGCTTCGGTACCGGCTGGGCGCAGGCGGCCGACCAGGTCTGTGTGCTGGCCGACGGCTTCACGACCGTGCGCGGTGAACGGTCGCGGCACTTCGGGCCCCAGGGCAGGAGTGACGGCTCGCTCTCCTCCGCCTCCACCAACCTGGGCAGCGACCTGTACTTCCGCGGGGTGCGGGACGCGCGGACCGTGGAGCGGCTGCTCGGCCGGCCGTCACCGCAGGGCCCCAGCCGCCAGTCCAAGGAGCTGGTCCGGGGCTGGGCGGCCGGCTACAACGCCTGGCTGAAGCAGAACCGGATCACCGATCCGGCCTGCCGGAGCGCGGACTGGGTGCGGCCGGTGAGCGAGCTGGACGTGGCCCGCCGGCTGTACGCGCTCGCCGTACTCGGCGGCGAGGGAGGCGCGGTCGACGGCATCACGGACGCACGGCCGCCGACGGCCGGCAAGGCTGCGGCCGGGGCGGCGGCCGATCCGGCGCGTTCGGCCCGGGCGGCCCGGGAGCTGTTCGCGGCCGGCAAGGCCGGCATGGGTTCCAACGCGGTGGCCTTCCGGGGCAGTACCACGGCGAACGGCCGGGGACTGCTGCTCGGCAACCCGCACTACCCCTGGCACGGCGGTCGGCGGTTCTGGCAGTCGCAGCAGACCATTCCCGGCGAACTGAACGTGTCGGGCGGCTCCCTGCTCGGCTCGCCCTCCGTCAGCATCGGCTTCACCGACAAGGTGGCGTGGAGCCACACGGTCTCGACCGGGGTGCCGCTCAACCTGCACCAGCTCACCCTGGACCCGGCGGACCCGACGGTCTACCTGGTGGACGGGGCCCGGGAGCGGATGACCGTCCGGACGGTGGCGGTGCCGCTGAAGGACGGCTCCAGCGTGCGCCGCAGCCAGTACCGGACCCGGTTCGGGCCGGTGGTCACCTCGCTGGACGCCGAGCTGCCGCTGCCCTGGTCGGCGACGACCGCGTACGCGCTCAACGATCCCAACGCGGCCCATCTGCGGATGACGGACGCCGCGCTGGGCCTGGCCAGGGCCCGCTCGGTACGAGGGGTGCGCCAGGCGCTGGACCGGGCGCAGGGGCTGCCCTGGGTGAACACCGTCGCGGCGGACTCCTCCGGGGGCACCCTGTTCACCCAGGCGCAGGTGCTGCCGAGGATCACCGACGAGCTGGCGGAGCGCTGCTCGACGCCGCTGGGCAGGGTGGTCTACCCGGCCGCGGGGCTGGCCGTGCTGGACGGCTCGCGCGGGGACTGCGCACTGGGCAGTGACCGGGACGCGGCCCAGCCGGGGATCTTCGGGCCGGGGCGGATGCCGGTCCTCCAGGACGCGCCGTACGCGGTGAACTCCAACGACAGCGCCTGGCTGGCCAACGCCGACCGGCCGCTGACCGGCTACGAGCGGGTGTTCGGCACCGTGGCGACCGAGCGGTCGCTGCGTACCCGGGGCGGCACCGAGGACGTGTCCGCGATGGCGGCCCGGGGCGGGTTGACGGTGGCCGACCTCCAACGGCAGCAGTTCGCCAACCGGGTGCCCGCCGCGGACCTGGCCGTCGCCGACGTGGTGCGGGCCTGCCCGGCGGCGCTCCCGGACGAGCCGGAGGCGTGCGCGGTACTGGCCCGGTGGGACCGGACGACGGACACCGGCAGCCGGGGCGCCCTGCTGTTCGACCGGTTCTGGCAGAAGCTGAGCGCCCTGGTGCCCTCGGGGCAGCTGTGGAAGGTGCCGTTCTCGGCGGCCGATCCGACAGGCACCCCGAACACTCTGGACACCTCCCGCCCCGGCTTCGCGATGGCGCTGCGGCAGGCGGTGGCCGAGCTGCGGTCCGCCGGCACGCCACTGGACGCGCCGCTCGGTGCGCACCAGTACGTGGTGCGCGGCGGGGAGCGGATCCCGGTGCCCGGCGGCGCCGGCCGGCTGGGGGTGTGGAACATGATCGTCGGGCAGTGGGACCCGGCGAAGGGCGCCTACACGGAGGTGGTGCACGGGACGAGCCATGTGCAGGCGGTCGGCTGGGACGGCGGCCGCTGCCCGGTGGCGCGGACGCTGCTGACGTACGCGCAGTCGTCCGACCCGCGCTCGCCGTACTTCGCGGACCAGACGAGGCTGTTCTCCGGTGAGCGCTGGGTGACGGCCCGGTTCTGCGAGCGGGACATCCTGGCGGACCCGAAGCTGAGGGTGGTGCGGGTGCGCCAGTGACGGGCCGCCCCCGGTGGCCCCGCCACGCCGGTGGCTCCCGGCGCGGTGGGGCCGGGCGCGGGGGCGGGGGTGAGCGCCGGTCGAGAGCCTCGCCCGGCCGAGGGGGCGGGGACGGCCGACGCGCGGTCAGCGGGCCGGTGGTGGGGCTGTCTCGGCGAGGAATGAGCGGATTTCGGCGGCGAGGCGTTCGGGCTGGTCCTCGGGGACGAGGGTGGAGGAGCCGGCGATCTCGACCAGCCGCCCCCGGGGGTAGAGCGCGGCGAGCCGGGGGCCGTGCTCCCGGGGCATCAGCCGGTCCTCGGCCGCCCAGACGACCAGGACGGGGCGGTCGAAGGAGCGCAGCCGTTCGCTCCAGTCGAGGAGGGTGGCGCGGTCGGGTGCCGAGGCGGCGAACCTGGCGAAGTCCCGGCGGATGGAGCGGCTTCGCAGGGCCGGGGCGAACCAGTCGTCCATGATCTCGTCCGGTACGCCGCGCAGGCTCATCCCGCCGTAGGTGGCCTTGGCGTGGCGCACCGCCGGGATGCGCAGCAGGTTCATCAGCAGCCGGATGCCGCCGGGGACGCGGGCGATCGTCTCCAGCGCCTTTCCCGGTCCGGGCGGGAAGTTGTCGAACGCCTCGCAGGCCACCAGCACCAGCCGCCCGACGCGCTCGCCCCGGCCCTCGGACAGCAGGAACTGGCCGCCGCCCCAGTCGTTGAGGACGAGCGTCACCTCGTCCAGCCCGAGCCGTTCGATGAACTCGCCGAGCAGCAGCGCCACTCCGCGCTGCGTCAGGTCGGCGTCCGGGCGCATCGGGGTGCGGTGGCCGCCCAGGGGCAGGGTGGGCAGGACGCAGCGGTAGCCGGTCATCAGCGGCACCACCTTGCGCCACTGGGTCTCGTTCATCGGGACGCCGTGGCAGAACACCAGCACCGGGCCGTCCCCGCCGGTGTCCTGGTAGTCGACCGGTCCCGCGGACAGTTCGATCCTGGCCATGCGCACTCACTCCTCGGCTGGTGGTGCTTCCCCGTGCACGGTGCCGTCCGGCGGCCTGTCCGTCACCCTACCCGCGCCGGTGGACGGGGCGGCGGCGGGCTGCCGGAGGGAAGGGGGCGGTGCGGCCCTCCCGGGGGCGGCCGTCAGGGGCTGATGGAGAGGAACACGAACGCGGCGAACAGCACCAGGTGCAGTCCGCCCTGGAGGGAGGTGGCCCGGCCCGGCACCACGGTCAGGGCGCTCACCACCGCGGTGAGGGCCAGCAGTACCAGGTGCACCGCGCCGAGGCCGAGGACCAGGGGGCCGCTCAGCCAGACGGACGCCAGCGCGATGGCCGGCACGGTCAGTCCGATGCTGGCGATGGCGGAGCCGTAGGCGAGGTTGAGGCTGGTCTGCATCCGGTCGCGGCGGGCGGCGCGGACGGCGGCGAGGGTCTCGGGTGCCAGCACCACCAGGGCGATGACCACGCCGACCACCGCCTTGGGCAGTCCGGCCGACTCGACACCGTCCTCGATCGCCGGTGAGACCAGTTTGGCGTTGCCGACGACCGCCACCAGGGCCACCAGCAGCAGGGTGACGCTCCACCACATGGTGCGGGCGCCGGGCGGCGGGGCGTGCTCCTCGGGGTCCTCGGGGGTGGCGGTCGTGCCGCCGCCTTCCGGGTGGCGGGCGACGGGGAGGAAGTAGTCGCGGTGCCGGACGGTCTGCACGGCCACGAAGTTGGCGTAGAGGCAGAGCGAGGCGACGGCGGCGAAGACGAGTTGCGCGCCGGAGAACTCGGCACCGGAGTGGCTGGTCGTGAACGACGGCAGGACCAGGGTCATGGTGGCCAGCATGGTGACGGTGGCGAGCGCGCCCCCGGAGCCCTCGGCGTTGAACACCGCGACGCGTTCGCGTACGGCCGCGACGAGCAGTGAGAGGCCGACGATGCCGTTGCAGGTGATCATCACGGCGGCGAACACGGTGTCCCGGGCGTAGGTCGCGGCCTCCGGTCCCCCGCCGGCCATCAGCATCACGATCAGCCCGACCTCGATCACCGTGACGGCGACGGCGAGGACCAGGGAGCCGAACGGCTCGCCGACCCGGTGGGCGACGACCTCGGCATGGTGGACGGCGGACAGCACCGAGCCGATCAGGACGGCGCCGACCAGTGCCAGCACCGGTCCGGGCAGGTCCCGGCCCCAGCCGAGGGCGAGGACCACCACGGCGGCGACCGGTACCCAGGTGGTCCACTGGCGCGCCGGGAACCCGTCGGGAATTTGATCCGACCCGGTGCTCCCCTCCTCCGGTTCACCGCCGCGCCGCGCCGCGGGCCGCTCGCTCGCCGCCCCGTCCCTGCCCTCCGTGCCGCTGCCCATGGCCTCACGCTGTCATCCCGTCAGGTGATCCGCCAAACCGGGTGGGCCGATGGGGCCCTCCGGCCCCGGGTACGGCGCGGGTGACGGGTTCTTGACGCGGCACCGGCGGCGGTAAGAAAGTTTCACCTACTGCGCGGGGGTCCGAAGGATTCTTTCAGCGAGCGGCCGGTCCGTGCCGCCCGCGGCGAGCGGAGAGGGCGGCGATGGCCGAGGGGGCGGAGCATGGCGGCAGGCACCCGGAGATCAGCCGTCGCCGGCTGGGCGGCGGGATGCTGGCACTGGGAGGTGCCCTGGTGATCGGTGCGGTTCCGGGGGCGGCGGCGGCCGAGGCCCGGCCCGCGGGGCGTCCGCGGCCGGAGAGCCGCCCCACCCTGCGGCTGGGCTCCGCCGAGCGGGCCGGGCTGCTGCCGGCCGCGCTGGACGACCTGGTGGCGGAGGCCGAGCGCTTCCTCGGCCCCTCCCCCACCCACCCCTGGTACGCCGGGGCGGTGCTGCTCGCCGGGCGCGGCGGCACGGTCGCCCTGCACCGGGCGATCGGCCACGCGGTGCGGTATGCGGGCTACGACGAGAAGACGGACACCGGGGTGGAGCTGCCGCCCGAGCGGCGGGTGCCGATGGCCGAGGACACCGTGTTCGACCTGGCCTCGGTGTCCAAGCTCTTCACCTCCGTCCTGGCGGTGCGGCAGATCGAGCGCGGCCGGCTGGAGCTGGAGGAGAGGGCCGCGACGTATCTGCCGGAGTTCGGCGGCGGCGGGAAGCAGGACATCACCGTGCGGCAGCTGCTGACGCACACCTCGGGGCTGCGGGCCTGGATCCCGCTGTACCAGGAGCCGACCCGGGAGGGGCAGCTGCGGCTGCTGTGGAAGGAGGCCCCGGCCGACCCGCCCGGTTCGGTCTACCGCTACTCCGACCTCAATCTGATCACGCTCCAGCTCATCCTGGAGGAGATCACCGGGCAGGCGCTGGACGGGCTGCTGCGCAACGAGATCACCGGCCCGCTGGGCATGCACCGCACCCGCTACAACCCGCCCGCCTCCTGGCGGCCCAAGATCGCCGCCACCGAGGACGCCCGCCCGCCGTGGTCTGGTCTGGACCGGGGCCTGGTGTGGGGCGAGGTGCACGACGAGAACGCCCACGCGATGGGCGGGGTGGCGGGGCACGCCGGGGTGTTCTCCTGTGCCTGGGACCTGGCCGTACTGGCCCGCACCCTGCTCAACGGCGGGGTGTACGGGCGGGCCCGCATCCTGGAGCCGTCCTCGGTCACCCTGATGTTCACCGACTTCAACACGGACTTCCCGGGCGACGAGCACGGACTCGGCTTCGAGCTGAACCAGCACTGGTACATGGGGGCGATGGCCACCCCGCTGACCGCCGGTCACACCGGCTTCACCGGGACCAGTCTGGTGATCGACCCCACCACCGACTCCTTCCTGGTGGTGCTCGGCAACTCGGTGCACCCGGTGCGCTCCTGGCGCTCGGGCTCGGCGCCCCGGGTCGCCACCGCCGACCGGATGGCCCGCGCCGTCGCCGTACGCCCCGCGCACGGGCGCACCGCCTGGTTCGGCGGGATGGCCTCCGGCCGGACGGCGGTGCTGGCGCTGCCCGCGCTCACCCCCCGTTCGCCCCGCCCCCGGTTGCGCTGCTCCCTGTGGTGGGACACCGAGCCCCGTACCGACGCGGTGTTCCTGGAGGCGTCGGGGGACGGCGGGGCGAGCTGGCGGCCGGTGCCGTTCACCACCGCGCGCCCCGGCGCGGCCGCCGAGTCCCGTCCGCAGGGGACGGTCACCGGCTGGTCCGGACGGGTGTGGCACCGGGTGGAGGCGGACCTGTCCGGCTGGCGGGGCACCGAGGTGCGGCTGCGCTGGCGGTACACCACGGACCCGCGGTACGTGGGCCGGGGGGTGTACGTGGACGGGATGCGGGTCCTGGACGGTGCCCGGACCCTCTTCGACGAGACCCGGCCCGCGGACGCCGCGCGCGTCGAGGCGGACGGCTGGACGCTCTCGGCGGACTGACCGGCGGGGGCGGGGAGTCACTTCTGGGCCTGCGGCGCCGGGAAACCCCCTCTGACGTGCGATTTCGCCGATGGGGAAACCGGGGGCGGCCGCGCGCGGATGCGAAGCCCGGACCGCCGCGTGAGACTGAGGGGCGGGGGATCGCTCGGCGAGGAGGATGACCCATGTCCATGATGGACAAGATCAAGGCGAAGCTCAAAGGCCACGAGTCCCAGGTCGACAAAGGTGTCGAGAAGGGCGGTGACTATGTCGACAAGCGGACCGGGGGCAAGTACAGCGGCCAGGTCGACTCCGCCCAGGACCGGATGAAGGACGAGTTCGGCAGGGACCCGAACCAGGACCCGCCGACCCGTACGTGAGCCGCGCGCTCCTTCTCACCCGCGCCCCCGTCCCGCGCCCCGAGCGCGGCGGCGGGGGCGCGTCCGTGCGCGGCGCCACCCGGGCGGACCGCTCGGGGTGCGGGGGCGCGCGGGGTGGTGAACAGTCGTCACGGAAGTCCCCACTCGAAGGAGAAACCCATGCTTCGGCGTATCGCTTTCGTTCTGGCCGGTCTGATGGCCGTCGGCCTCGCCGCCGCCGGTCCCGCCGCCGCCCACACCTCCGATGTCGAGGGCGCCTGGTTCGACGCCGGTCGGGCGCAGGCCGGCGACGTCCGGGTGGAGTGGATCCACGGCGGCGAGTACGAGATCGACTGACGTGGCGCTCCGGGTGCCGGTGTGACCGGCGCCCGGGCCCCGCACCGGCCGTCCCCTCGGGGGCGGCCGGCGGCATGTCCGGAGGCGTGACGGACAGCGGCCCGGGGGCGGGGCCGGGCGGGTCAGGCGGACTCACGCAGGACCAGTCGCGGGGCGAAGACGACGGTGGTGGCCGGGCGGTCGGGGTGCTCGATGTGGCCTTGGAGCAGCCGGGCCATCTCGGCGGCCATGTCCTCGACGGGCTGGCGGACCGTGGTGAGCGCCGGGCGGCAGGAGGCGGCCACCGGGCCGTCGTCGAAGCCGATGACGGCGACGTCCTCGGGGATCCGGCGCCCCCGGTCCCGCAGGACGTGGCAGGCGCCCTGGGCCATGACGTCGTTGGCGGCGAACACCGCGTCGAGGTCGGGGTGGCGGGCCAGCAGCCGGGCCATCGCGGCCTCGCCCGACTCCTGGCTGAACCCGCCCTCGGCGACGGGCACCGCGGTGACGCCGTGGCGGGCCATGGTGTCGCGGAAGCCGCCGAGGCGCTCCTGGACGGCGGGCAGGGCGGTGGGGCCGGTGATGGTGACCGGGCGGGCGCGGCCGAGGGCGAGGAGGTGCTCGGCGGCCAGCCGGGCGCCCTCCCGGTGGTCGAGGTCGACGCAGCTGAGCGGGACCGGGAGGGCGGGGCGGGCGAACACCACGGCCGGCAGGCCGGCGGCGGCGAGCTGGGCGGGCAGCGGGTCGTCGGCGTGGTTGGAGACGACGAGGGCGCCGTCGGCGCTGCCCTGGCGGAGGTAGGACACCACATGGTCGCGGTCGGCCGGGGACTCCGCGAACATCAGCACCGGGTGCATGGAGCGCGGCCGGAGGAACTGGACCACTCCGGTGACGACCCGGCCGAAGAAGGGGTCGGTGACGGTCCGTCCGGCGAACGCGGTGGAGGCGGAGGGCGAGTCGTCGTCGGCTCCGGAGACGACCAGCGCGATGGTCTCGGCCCGGCGGGTCACCAGTGAGCGGGCCGCCCGGTTGGGCGCGTAGCCGGTGGCGGCGACCGCCCGGCGTACCGCGTCCTGGATGACCGGGTCGACGTTGCGGACCCCGTTGACCACCCGGGAGACGGTGGCGCGGGAGACGCCGGCGGCGCGGGCCACGTCCTCCAGGGTGGGGGCACCCGCGGACCGTCCGAAGCCTCTGCTCATGGCGGCGCTCATGGGCGTCTTTATAGCACTGAGCCGACTCTTCGGGAGAGCGCTCCACCGAAGTGTGCAGGTCGGCCAACTGGCCTCTGATCATTGGTTGTCGCATCGGTGCACGCCTCTTGACGCGGAGTGTCACCCGGCTGAAGCTTCCGGATAGCCGGAGAGCGCTCTCCCATTCTCCGATCCCCCTTTCCTCCTCCCCTCGCGGCGTGTCCGCGCCGCCGAGTCCGCCGCACCCGCCGATCCGCCAGTCAGGAGACCCCCATGTCCTTCGCACCACGGAGCAGTGGTCCGCCACGGGCCCGCGGCACCGCCGCGCTCCTCGCGGCCGCGCTGTTCGCGGCCCTGCTCGCCCTCGTCCCGGCGCCTCCCGCGCACGCCGAGCCGGTCCTGCTCTCCCAGGGCAGGCCGGCCACCGCCTCCAGTCAGGAGCACACCTGGTCCTCGGCCGCCGCGGCGGTCGACGGCGATCCGGGCACCCGCTGGTCCAGTGCGGCGTCCGACCCCCAGTGGCTCCAGGTCGACCTGGGCGCGCAGGCGTCCGTGGAGCGGGTGGTGCTGCGCTGGGAGGCCGCGTACGCCCGGGCGTACCGGATCCAGCTGTCCGGCAACGGGACCGACTGGAGCGACGCCCACACGACCACCACCTCGACCGGCGGCACCCAGACCGTGGCCGTCTCCGGCAGCGCCCGCTTCGTGCGGATGCTGGGGACGGCCCGCGCCACGCAGTGGGGCTACTCGCTCTGGGAGTTCCAGGTGTACGGCACCACCACAAGCGGTCCGCAGCTGCCGGGCGGCGGCGACCTCGGCCCCAACGTCCTGGTCTTCGACCCCTCGACGCCGAACATCCAGGGCCGGCTGGACGAGGTGTTCCGGCGGCAGGAGTCGGCGCAGTTCGGCAGCGGCCGCTACCAGCTGCTGTTCAAGCCGGGCACGTACAGCAATATCAACGCGCAGATCGGGTTCTACACCTCGATCTCGGGCCTGGGCCTCTCCCCCGACGACACCACCTTCAACGGCGATGTGACGGTCGACGCGGGCTGGTTCAACGGCAACGCCACCCAGAACTTCTGGCGCTCGGCGGAGAACCTGGCGCTGAACCCGGTGAGCGGCACCAACCGGTGGGCGGTGTCGCAGGCGGCCCCGTTCCGCCGGATGCATGTGAAGGGCGGGCTCAACCTGGCCCCGGACGGCTACGGTTGGGCCAGCGGCGGCTATATCGCGGACAGCAGGATCGACGGCACCGTGGGGCCGTACTCCCAGCAGCAGTGGTACACCCGGGACAGCTCGGTGGGCGGCTGGACCAACGGCGTGTGGAACATGGTCTTCTCCGGGGTGCAGGGCGCACCCGCGACGGGCTTCCCCAACCCGCCGTACACCACCCTGGACACCACGCCGGTCTCCCGGGAGAAGCCGTTCCTGTACCTGGACGGCAGCGAGTACAAGGTGTTCGTGCCGGCCAAGCGGACCGGCGCGCGCGGCACGTCGTGGGGGAACGGGGCGCCGCAGGGCACCTCGCTGCCGCTGAGCCGCTTCTACGTGGTCAAGCCGGGCGCCACCGCGGCCACCGTCAACCAGGCGCTGGCGCAGGGGCTGCACCTGCTGTTCACCCCGGGCGTCTACCACGTGGACCGGCCCATCGAGGTGAACCGGGCGGACACCGTGGTGCTGGGACTCGGCTACGCCACGATCATCCCGGACAACGGGGTGACCGCGCTGAAGGTCGCCGATGTGGACGGGGTGCGGCTGGCGGGTCTGCTGGTCGACGCGGGCCCGGTCAACTCCCGTACGCTCGTGGAGATCGGCCCGGAGGGCGCGTCCGCGGACCATGCGGCCGATCCGACCACGGTGCAGGACGTGTTCATCCGGATCGGCGGCGCCGGCCCGGGCAAGGCGACCACCAGCATGGTGGTCAACAGCGATGACACGATCATCGACCACACCTGGGTGTGGCGCGCCGACCACGGCGAGGGCTGGGGCTGGGAGACCAACCGGGCCGACTACGGGGTGCGGGTCAACGGCGACGACGTGCTGGCGACCGGGCTGTTCGTGGAGCACTTCAACAAGTACGACGTGGAGTGGTTCGGGGAGCGCGGCCGGACGATCTTCTTCCAGAACGAGAAGGCGTACGACGCGCCCAACCAGGCCGCCATCCAGAACGGTGCGACCAAGGGGTACGCCGCCTACCGGGTGGACGACTCGGTGGACACCCATGAGGGCTGGGGGCTGGGCAGCTACTGCTACTACAACGTCGATCCGACGATCCGGCAGGACCACGGCTTCAAGGCGCCGGTGAAGCCCGGGGTGAGGTTCCACAGCCTGTCGGTGGTCTCCCTGGGCGGCAACGGCCAGTTCGAGCATGTGATCAACGACCGGGGAGGCCCGACCTCGGGCACCTCCACCATCCCCTCGACGGTGACCCACTTCCCGTAAGGCCGGGAAACGCCCCGACGGCCTGCTCCGCCCTCGCGTCGGGGGCGGGGCCGGTCGGGGTCATCCGGTCCGGGGGGGGGAGGCGGGGCGGTCAGCGGCCGGGGGCGGGGTGCAGGACGGCCATGGCGGCGTTGTGGCCGGGGATGCCGCTGACGCCGCCGCCGCGCAGGGCGCCGGCGCCGCAGAGCAGGATGCCGGGGTGTCCGGTGGCCACGCCCCACTGTGCGGCGGCATCTTCCGTCCCGGCCGGGTCGGCGGTGTCCGGGGCGTGCGGGAAGGACAGGTCGCCGTGGAAGATATGGCCGCCGGGCAGGCCGAGTTCGCGTTCCAGGTCGAGGGGGGTTTTGGCCTCGATACAGGGGCGGCCGTCCGCGTCGCGGGCGAGGCAGTCGCTGAGGGGTTCGGCGAGGTGGGCGTCGAGTTCGGCGAGGACCGCGTCCAGCAGGGCGGCGCGGGTGGCGTCGTGGTCGCCGGTGAACAGCCGGGCGGGGGTGTGCAGGCCGAAGAGGGTGAGGGTGTGGTGGCCGCTCGCGGCGAGCTCGGGCGCGAGGATGCCCGGGTCGGTGAGGGAGTGGCAGTACAGCTCGGCGGGCGGGGCGGTGGGCGCCCGGCCGGCGGCGGCCTCGCGGTAGGCGCGGGCCAGTTGGCCGTACCCCTCGGCGACATGGAAGGTGCCGGCGAAGGCGGTCGCCGGGTCGACGGCGGGGTCGCGCAACCGGGGCAGCCGGGTCAGCAGCATGTTGACCTTCAGCTGGGAGCCCTCGGCGGGCGGCGGGGGCGGGTCGCCGAGCAGAGCGGCGAGGGTGTGCGGGGAGGCGCCGACCAGGATGTGGGAGGCGGCGACGGTGCCTTCGCCGTCGGCGGTGCGGTAGACGACCTCGCTCTCGCCCTGGCCGGGGTGGATCCGCACCGCCTCGTGGCCGGTGGCGATGCGGGCGCCGGCCGCGCGGGCGGAATGCTCCAGGGCGGCGGTGAGGGCGCCCATGCCGCCGACCGGCACGTCCCAGTCGCCGGTGCCGCCGCCGATGACGTGGTAGAGGAAGCAGCGGTTCTGGACGAGGGAGGGGTCGTGGGCGTCGGCGAAGGTGCCGATGAGCCCGTCGGTGAGCACCACCCCGCGGACCAGGTCGTCGGCGAAGTGCGCTTCGAGGGTGACGCCGAGGGGTTCTTCGAACAGGGCGCGCCAGGCGGTGTCGTCGGCGATCCGGGCGCGGAGCGCGGCACGGGTGGGCAGCGGTTCGGTGAGGGTGGGGAAGACCTGGGCGGCGACCCGCGCGGTCATGGCGTGGAACCGCCGCCAGGCCTCGTACTCCCGGTCGGATCCGGTGAGGGCGGCGAGGGAGGCGCGGGTGCGGCCCGCGCCGACGAGCAGGCCGGTGGGGGCGGCGCCGGGGCGCCGGACCGGTGTGTAGGAGGACACCGTCCGCTTGCGGGTGGCGAAGCGCAGGCCGAGGTCGCGGACGATGCTGGAGGGAAGGAGGGAGACCAGGTAGGAGTAGCGGGAGAGCCGGGCGTCCACCCCGGGGAAGGGCCGCGTGGAGACGGCGGCGCCCCCCGTGGCGGGCAGGCGCTCCAGGACGAGGACGGAGCGGCCGGCCCGGGCCAGATAGGCGGCGGCGACCAGCCCGTTGTGCCCGCCGCCGATGACGACGGCGTCATAGCGGCGGGTGCCCGGGGACGTCTGCCGGGCGGGGTGGCTGTCCGGGTGGGCGGCGCGGTCCGGGGCGGGGTCGTGGGCGCGCGGTGCGGCGGTCATGGCCTCTGGTTAGCACGGGTGCGGCCGGTCGGGCCAGGGCGCGGGCCGGGACGGGGAGCGGGGTGGGGGCGGCTGGCCGCCGGGCGGTCAGGCGGCCCGTTCGTCGCCCGGCGGAGTGGGGGCGGTGCCGGTGGGGAGGCGGAGTTTGTACGGCGCGGGGCGGGTGTGGCGGCCGAGGCGGTCGATGGCGCGGTGGATGTGCTGGGGCGGCAGCTGCCAGCGGACGTCGGCGGGGATGCAGCGGAGCAGGTTGCCCGCGGCGCGCAGCTGCCGGTCGACCGTGTCGGGAGCGGGGGCGGGCCGCCCGTACAGGGTGTGGGCCCAGGCGGGCAGGGCGTGGTAGGCCAGCGCCGAGACGTTGCGCCACAGCAGCGCGCGGGCCGGGACGAGGACGGGCCGGACCGGGGGGCGGCGCAGGAAGGCGTCCACCGTCAAGGCGTCCTCGCCGGCACTCAACTCGGGCCGGACACGGGCGAAGTAGGCAGCCAGCTCCGCGCGGGAGGCGGGCACCTCGGCGGGGTCCAGCCCGACCTGGCGGGCGCTCGCCCGGTGCTCGTCCACATAGCGGTCGGCCTGGGCGTCGGTGAGGGCGACACCGGAGCGGCGGACCACGTCCAGGTAGGAGTCGGTCTCGGCGCAGTGCACCCACAGCAGCAGCTCGGGGTCGTCCACGCCGAGCAGCCGGTGGATGCGGCGGACCCGGGCGCCGGCGCGTTCGGCGGTCTCGGTGGAGTCGTAGGTGAGGGTGGCGACGAAGTCGGCGGTGCGCATCAGCCGGCCCCAGGCGTCGTCCATGAAGGTGCTGTTGATCAGCACTCCGCGGACCGCGCGGGGGTGCAGCGCCTGGAGGTACAACGCCCGGACCCCGGCGACCCACATCATCGGGTCGCTGTGCAGGTGCCAGGTGACGGTGGAGGGGCCGTAGAGGCCGGGATCCGGCTGGGGGTTACCCGTGGTTGCACCCATGACCCGACGGTACCGCCGTTCGGCTGGCGGGGGCAGCCCCCGCGCAGCGGACCCGTCGGCCGGCCAGTCGGTCAATCGGTCAATCGGTCAATCGGTGGAGAGGGCCTCCAGGAGGTCGCCGACCTCCGGTTCGGGCAGGGCACGGGCCACATCGGCCTGGGAGACCATGCCGACCAGGCGGTGGTCCTCGATCACCGGCAGCCGGCGCACCTTGTGCTCGGTCATCCGGCGCAGCACGAACCGGGCGTCGTCCTCGGCGTCCACGGAGACCACCTCGCCCTGGGCGAGGTCGCCCGCGGTGGTGGTCGCCGGGTCGCGGTCCGCGCCGAGCGCCTTCACCACGATGTCGCGGTCGGTCAGCATGCCCTTGAGGCGGTCGTCGGCGCCGCAGATGGGCAGGGCCCCGACGCCGAGCTGCCGCATCCTGCGGGCCGCCTCCAGGACGGTGTCCCCCTCGGCGACGCAGTCGGCGCTCTCGGTCATCAGCTGGCGTGCGTTGGGCATGGCGCTGTTCCTCTCGTCGGACGGGGGTCGGTGGGGGGGTCGGTGGGGTGCGGTCTCAGCGGGCGATGATCAGCGCCATGGCGGCGAACAGCCCGGCGACCAGGAGGGCGAGCAGCAGGATCAGGGCGAGGGGCGCCTTGGCCCAGCCGCTGGTGGGGTTGTGCGTCTCCCGGGGCCCGGCCCCGGGCATGCTGGACTCGGCCGGCGGGGTCTCGCCCGGCGGGACGCCGCCGCCCGGCTCCAGGCCGGGGGTGTCGTCGGGGTCGGGATCGGGGCGGCCGGCGGCTGAACTGGGGTGCGTCATGGCGTACGGGTACGCACTCCGGCGCCTTTCATGCCCGCCCGGCCGCCTCCGTCATGCCGTACGGTCGCCGGGCGCCGCGTCGGGGCGGGTGCGGCGGCGGTGGCTGGTGTCGCACCAGGGGTAGCGGCGGCTGCGGCGGCAGGTGCAGACGGCCACCATGAAGCGGTCGGAGCAGGCGGTGGAGCCGTCCGGCAGCTCGATCTCCACCGGGCCCTCCAGCAGCAGCGGGCCCTCGGGGTCGACCACGACCCGGACGGCACCGCGCCGGTTCCCCGGTCCGCCGCGGCCGCCGGGGACGTCGGACGGGTCGGGCACGTCGGGCCCCTCGGAAGCGCCGGGCGCACCAGCGGCGTCGGGCCGGCCTGAACCGCCGGGCACGTCAGGGGCGTCGGGCACGTCAGGAGCGCCGGGCATGTCAGCGGCGTTGGGCACGGATGACCACCAGTTCCTCCTTGCGGGTGCCGGGTTCGATCAGGCCGCGTTCCTCCAGCCAGGCGGCGTGGCGGGCCATGACGGGGCCGAACGGGATGGATGTGCGCAGCTCCACGCGGCTCTCCAGACCGGTGTCCGCCAGCCGCCGTACCGTCTGCTCCACCCCGCAGAGCGCCGACTGCACCAGCAGCAGCACCCCGGAGTCGCGCAGCAGCGCCGGGGCGTCGGCGCAGAGCCGGTCGAGCACGGTCCGCCCGTCGGCGCCGGCGTGCCAGGTGCGGGAGGCGGCGCTGACCCGGCCGGGGGCGAGGACGTAGGGCGGGTTGGAGAGGATGAGGTCGAAGCGCCGGCCGTCCGCCGGTGCGACCAGGTCGCCCCGGCGGACGGCCACCCGCAGGCCGCGGCGGCGGGCGTTGTAGCGGGCGGCGAGCACGGCGCGCCGGGAGATGTCCACGGCGGTGACCCGGGCGGTGCCGGACTCGGCGGCCAGCAAGGCCAGCGCGCCGGTGCCGGTGCCCACGTCGAGGACGTCGACGCCCAGCCGGTCGAGGACGCGCAGTTCCGCGCGCGCGGCCCGGGCCAGCAGTTCGGTGTCCTCCTGGGGCGCGTACACACCGCGCGGTCTGAGTAGACGCATGCGCTCTGGGTACCTCGGACCTCTCCGGCGAAACGCCGGTGATTCGGCGTGGGAGGAGTACGCGATGGGCCTGGAGTCCGCTTCCGGTTCCGGTTCCGGTTCGCCGGGGGATCTCGGTTCGCTGTGGATGGAGTACGCCCCGGGGCCCGACCGGCCGCCGCTGGACGGGCCGGTGGAGGCGGACGTGGCCGTGGTCGGCGGCGGCGTGGCGGGGCTGTGCACCGCCTGGGAGCTGGCCCGGGCCGGGCGGTCGGTGGTGCTGCTGGAGGCGGACCGCGTCGCGGCCGGGGTGACCGGCTACACCTCGGCGAAGGTCTCCGCGCTGCACGGCGCGGTGTACTCGCGGATCCGGGAGGTGCACGGGGCCCGGGGCGCGCGGCTGTACGGGCGCTCGCAGCAGCTGGCGGTGGAGCGGGTGGCCGCGGTGAGCGAGGAGCTGGGCATCGACTGCGATCTGGAGCGCGTCCCGGCGTACACCTGGACCGAGGACCCGGAGCGGCTGGACGACTTCCGCGACGAGGCGGACGCGGCCCGGGCGGCGGGGCTGGCCGCCTCCTTCACCACCGAGACCCCGCTGCCGTTCCCGGTGGTGGCGGCGGTCCGGGTGGAGGACCAGGCGCAGTTCCATCCGCGCAAGTACCTGCTGGGGCTGGCCGCGGACCTGGAGGTGCTGGGCGGGCGGATCTTCGAGCGGACCCGGGTGACCGGGCTGAAGGAGGGCTCCCCGTGCGAGGTGCAGACCGCCGAGGGGCACCGGGTGCGGGCCCGGGACGTGGTGGTGGCCACGCACTACCCGGTGTTCGACCGGGCGCTGCTGTTCAGCCGGCTGGAGGTGCGTCGCGAGCTGGTGGTGGCCGGGCCGGTGCCCGCGGCGGTGGACCCGGGCGGCGCGTTCCTGACCCCGGAGGGCGGGACCCGGTCGGTGCGGACGGCCCCGCTGGACCCCGGGCGGCGGCTGCTGATCGTCACCGGTGAGAAGTTCACCCCGGGCGCGGTCGGCGCGGGCGAGGTGGCCGAGCGGTTCGAGCGGCTGGCCGACTGGGCGCGGGAGCGGTTCGGCGAGGTGCCGATCACCCACCGCTGGGCGACGCAGGACAACTGGACCACCGACTCGGTGCCGTATGTGGGGCGGCTGCACGCCGCCTCCCGGCACGCGTATGTGGCGACCGGCTTCGCGGGCTGGGGCATGAGCGGCGGGGTGATGGCCGGTGCGCTGCTGGCCGACCGGATCCGGGGCCGGGAGCCGGCCTGGTCGAGCCTGTACGACCCGGTGCGGCTGCACCCGGTGAGGGAGGCGCCGGCGATGCTGCGGTTGCAGGCGAAGGTGGCGAAGCACTTCGTCGGGGACCGGTTCGCCTCGGGGCACGCGGACGCGGTCGACCAGATCCCGCCGGGCGGCGGCGCGGTGGTACGGGTCGGGGGGCGGCGCCTGGCGGTGCACCGGGACGAGGCGGGCGCCCTGCACGCGGTGTCGGCGCGCTGTACGCATCTGGGGTGCCTGGTGCGGTTCAACGACGAGGAGCGGGCGTGGGAGTGCCCGTGCCACGGCTCGCGGTTCGGCGTGGACGGCTGTGTGCTCCAGGGTCCGGCGGTGCGGCCGCTGGAGCGGGCGGAGACCCGGGCGGAGTCCCCGGCGGCGGGGCCGGAGGTCCCGGTCGGGGACGGTGGCTCCGGTTCCGCTTCGGATTCCGGTTCGGTGTCCGGTCAGGGCGGTACGGGCGGGGGTGCGCGATGAGGGCCGGGGCGCCGCTGCCCGAGGCGCGCGGGCCGCTGTCGGCGGCGGTGCTCGACGTCCTGCGCGCGGGTGCGGCGCCGGAGGTGGAGGTGGCCGGGGCCGACCCGCTGGGCGACGATCTGCAACTGGCGCTCTATCTCGCCTACGAGCCGCACTACCGGGCCCTGGAGGGGGTGGCCGACGAGCGCGAGTGGGACCCGGCGCTGCTCGGGCTGCGCCGCCCGATGGAGCGGGCCTTCCTGGCGGCGCTGCGGTCGGCGGTGCCGGACCCGGAAGGGCCGGACGGCGGTGCCGGGGCAGGTGGCGGCGGGGTGGCGGAGGCGCTGGAACCGCTGCTGGTGGAGCCGGTGGACGGCGAGGGCGTCTCGCACCGGTTGATGGCGGATGGGGACTGGGGGCGGATGCGCGAGTACCTGGCGCACCGCTCGCTGTACCAGCTGAAGGAGTCCGATCCGCAGGCGTGGCTGATCCCCCGGCTGGAGGGGCAGGCGAAGGCGTCGCTGGTGGCGGTGGCGTTCGACGAGTTCGGCGGCGGGCGGGGCGAGCGGGTGCACGCCCGGCTGTTCGCCGAGCTGATGGAGGGCGCCGGGCTGGACTCCTCCTACGGGCGGTATCTGGAGCTCGCCCCGGCGGCCACCCTGGCCACGGTGAACGTGATGTCGCTGTTCGGGCTGCACCGCGCCCTGCGGGGTGCGGCGGCGGGGAACTTCGCGGTGCTGGAGATCACCTCGCCGCCGGGTGCCCGGCGGATGGCGAAGGCCCTGGAGCGGCTGGGCGCCGAGGAGCGGTGCCTGCGCTTCTTCACCGAGCACATCGAGGCGGACGCGGTGCACGAGCAGGTGATGCGCCGCGATGTGCTGGGCGATCTGCTGGCGCGGGAGCCGGAGTTGGCCGCGGATGTGGCGTTCGGTATCCGGGCCACGGTCTGGCTGGACGACCGCTGGGCGGCCGGGGTGCTGGCGGCCTGGGACGAGGGCCGCTCCTCGCTGCGGGGGCCGCTGGACGGCCGTACCTGACACCGGTGTTCCGACGCGGGTGCGCCCCGCCCCCGGTGGGGACGGGGCGCATGGCCGGGGGCCGGACGTCAGGGAAGCAGTTCGTCGAGGGCCGCCGGGCCCTTCTCCGCGAGTTTGCGCTCGGCCCAGGCCAGGTTCCTGGGGTTGACGTCGCGACCGGATGCCAGGACCAGGTCCTCCGCGCTGACCTGGCCGCTCTCTGCTCCGCTGTGCAGCAGCCGGTCGGGCGTGCAGCGCTCCCCCGCGGAGTTCTTGTCGGGCTCAGCGTTCATGCCGCCTCCTTGCTCGTCGTGGAGTCATTGTCGACCCCGGGTACCCGGATCGCATCCGCTACACCGGCCGTCCCGGCTCGCCGCCCGGTCGCTCGGGCGAGCCGGTCACCCGGATCAGCAGCAGTGCCATGTCGTCGTGGCGGGGTGCGGCGGCGCGGGCGTGGCCGACCAGGGCGTCGGCGAGGGCGTCCAGGTCGCCGGCCTCGCCGCGGGAGAGCTGTTCGGCGAGGTCGGCGGTGGCCTCGTCCAGGCCCAGCCCGCGCTGCTCGACCAGGCCGTCGGTGTAGAGGGCGAGCAGGGTGCCCGGGGGCAGGGTGAGCCCGCCGGCGGCGTAGCGGGCGGCCGGGTCGATGCCCAGGAGCAGCCCGGGCGGCAGGTCCAGGGGCTCGGTCCGGCCGTCGGGGTGGCGCACCAGGGGCGGTGGGTGCCCGGCGGTGGCGAGCAGCGCCCGGTGGTGGGCGAGGTCGATATGGGCGTACAGGCAGCTGGTGAAGAGCCCGGGATCGAGGTCGGTGAGCAGCCGGTTGGTGCGGGCGAGGACCTCGCCGGGCGGTGCTCCGGCGGAGGCGTGGACGGCGGTGCGGACCTGGCCCATCAGCGCGGCGGCCTCCACGTTGTGGCCCTGGACGTCGCCGATGGTGGCGGCGGTGGTGGTGCCGGTGAGCCGGATGACGTCGTAGAAGTCGCCGCCGATGCCGACGCCCCGGCCGGCGGGCAGGTAGCGGGCGGCGATCTCCAGTCCGGGGACGCGGGGCAGGCTGTGCGGGAGCAGTCCGGCCTGGAGGCGGTGGGCGAGTTCCTGCTTGCTGTCGTAGAGCCGGGCCCGGTCCAGGGCCTGGGCGGTCAGTCCGGCGAGCGCGGTGAGGATGGCGCGCTCGCCGGGGTGGAACGGGCGGGAGCGGTCGTAGGTGAGGACCAGGGAGCCGACCGGGCGGCCGGAGGCGATCAGCGGCAGATAGGCCCAGGCCTCGCCCTGGCCCTTCAGCACGGCGGCGCGGGGGTGGGCGAGGGCCAGTTCGGCGCGGGTGGTGAAGAACAGCGGGGTGCCGGTGAGCAGGACCTTGGCGGCGGGGATGCCGGAGGTGAGCGGCGCGGACTCGTCGCGGACGTCGGCGCGGTAGGGGGCGCCGCGGTAGGCGATGACCCGCAGCCGGTTCTCCTCGGCGGTGAGCAGGGCGAGGGCCTGGGCGCCGAGCGCGGGGACGAGCTGGTCGGCTGCCTGGTCGACGACGTCCTGGACGCCGGCCGCCTCGGTGAGGGTGGCCGCCAGGTGCATCAGCTGGTAGAGCGCGGTGGCCCGGCTGGGCAGCGGGGAGTGCGCCGAGTGCTCGGGGTCGCCGCTCGGTACGGCGGCGTCCTCGGCGGGGGCGGGGGTGATGCGGACGCTGATACCGGTGGGGCCGGGGTGCAGTTCGAAGCAGAGCCGTACCCCCGGGGGCCGGATGGCGGTCAGCGAGGTGGTCTGGCGGCTGATGGCGGCGGCCCGGTAGCGGTCCTCCACGGCCGGGTCGTCCATCCAGGACAGGGCCTCCCAGGGCAGGGTGCCGAGCAGGTCCTCCACCTCGGCGCCGAGCAGGCCGGCGGCCTCCTCGGTGGCGTAGGTGATGACGCCGTTGAGGTCGAGGGCGACGCTGCCGCCGGGCAGCCGCTCGATGAACTCGACGGCGGCGGTGGCCTCGATCGGTCCGGGGGTGCGGCGGTGGGGCCGTACGAGCCGGGGCTGCGGTCCGGGCCGCAGCGGCCGGCCGTTCCCGGCGGCCCGCCGGCACACCCCGGCCAGCCGGGCGCAGCCGGCGGCGATGCCGTCGCGCTGGGCGGTGGTCAGCCGGGGCGGGTGGTCGCCGGGCCAGAGCAGCACCAGGCCGCCCCAGTCGGTCTCGGGGTCGCTCACCGGGGTGGCGGCGAGGGCGAAGCGGTACGGCAGGATCAGCCCGGGCCGGGGGTAGCGGCGGGCCATCTCCTCCTGGCCGCCGACCCACACCAGCCGGCGCTGGGCGACGGCGTCGGCCAGCGGCACCGGGTCGTCCGGCGCGACGCGGTACCAGGGCACGGCGAACTCGCGGGAGACCCCGCCGAGGACGGTGAGGCGCAGGACCCGGTCGTGCGCCGGGCGCGGCGCCGGCAGGGTGGCGGCGCCGGAAGCGGCGGGTGCGCCGCCGGGCAGCCCGCCCGCCTGCTCGTGCGAGGGGGCGGCCGCGGCCGGGGGGTCCACCGTCTCGTCGTCCGGCGCGGGGAGGTAGAGCATGCCGACGGAGGCGCCGGTGCGGCGCATCAGCTCGTCCAGGGCGGCGCCGAGCGGCCGCAGGCCGGAGCCCGCCTCCCACGGATGGTCCACGCTCCAAGCTTGCCCCGGCGGGTGGGGCGGCGCAGGTCGGCGCGGTGCGGGGACGGGGCCGCCCGGGGGCCGCCGGGGGCCGGGCGCCGGGTGCCTCGGCGGGCTGCCGGGCGGCGGTCGGCGCGACCGCGGGGGCGGGCATGTCCGACAATGAGGGTGATGACCGACAGACAGGGGCACAGCGGCGAGTTCGGGCCCGAGGAACGGCTCGCCATGAACCGTACCGGCAGCTTCGACTGGGACCTCGACACCGTCACCATCGACGTGGACGAGGCCGGGCTGCTGGTCTTCGGGGTGCGGCCGGAGGCCTTCGACGGGCGCCCCGGGTCCCTGGTGCGGCGGCTGGAGCCCGCTGAGCGGGCCCGGCTGGAGGCGGTGATCAAGGACGCGCTGCGCAGCGGGCGCTCCTCGTACGAGGCGCGGTTCCCGATCCCGCAGGAGGACGGCGCGGCGCAGTGGACCCATGTCCAGGCCCGCATCCTGCGGGACGGGTCCGGGCACGCGCACCGGATCGTCGGGGTGGTCCGGGACGCGACGGCGGAACTGGCCCACTCCGCGTTCCTGCTGGAGCTGCGCAAGCAGCGGGAGCGGCAGACCGACATGGTGGAGCGGACCACTCGGGCGCTGTCGCGGGCGGTGACGGTGGAAGACGTGACCGCCGCGCTGACCGGCCCCGGCGGGCTGACCCGGCTGGGCGCGGACGGGTTCGCGCTCGGCCTGGTGGAGAACGGCACCCTGCGGGTGATCGCGCTGAGCGGGGAGTCCCTGGAGGTGCTGGACCACATGCGCGACCAGCGGCTGGAGCCGGGCCGGCCGCTGGCGGAGACGGTGATCAGCGGCCGCCCGCTGTTCACCGGGGCCTTCCCCGAGCTGATCCGCGGCTATCCGGTGCTCGCCCCGTACGCGGACCGGCTGCGCTTCCGGGCGGCGGCCTATCTGCCGCTGGTGGCGCAGGCCCGGACGCTGGGCGGGATGGCGCTGTACTACCGGCGGCGCACCGCGTTCAGCGCGGACGAGCGGAACCTGACGCTGGGGCTGGCCGCGATCGTCGCCCAGTCGCTCCAGCGGGCCATCCTCTTCGACGAGGAGCGGGAGCTGGCGACCGGCCTGCAGGCGGCGATGCTGCCCCGCCGCATCGCGGAGGTGGAGGGCGGGGAGGTCGCGGTGCGGTACCACTCGGCCTGGCGCGGCCGGGAGGTGGGCGGTGACTGGTACGACGTGATCCCGCTGCCCCGGGGCCGGGTGGGCGTGGTCGTGGGGGACGTACAGGGGCACGACACCCACGCCGCGGCGATCATGGGGCAGCTGCGGATCGCGCTGCGGGCGTACGCGGGCGAGGGCCACGCCCCCTCCACGGTGCTGGCGCGGGCCTCGCGGTTCCTGGCGGAGCTGGACACCGAGCGGTTCGCCACCTGCACCTACGCCCAGGCCGATCTGGCGACCGGCACGGTCTCGGTGGTGCGGGCGGGGCATCTGGCGCCGCTGATCCGCCACACCGACGGCCGGGTGGGCGAGCCGAAGGTGGCGGGCGGGCTGCCGCTGGGGGTGGCCTCGGTCTTCGGGGACGAGGAGTATCCGGAGACGCGGCTGGACCTGGTGCCCGGCGAGACGCTGGTGATGTGCACCGACGGGCTGGTGGAGCAGCCGGGCCGGGACATCGGGGAGGGGCTGGCGGCGCTGGAGGCGGCGGTGAGCAGCGGCCCGCCGGGCGCGGAGGCGCTGGCCGACCACCTCTCGGAGCGGTTCTGGGAGCGGTGGGGCGCGGAGGACGACGTGGCGCTGCTGGTGCTGCGGCGCAGCCCCGATCCGGGCACGCCCCGGGCGCCGCGGGTGCACCAGTACATCCACCAGGCCGATCCGCAGGGCCTGTCGGAGGCGCGGGCGGTGGTGCGCCGGGCGCTGCGGGACTGGGGGCTGCGGCTCTACGCGGACGACGCGGAGCTGCTCACCGGTGAGCTGCTGGGCAACGTCCTGCTGCACACCGAGGGCGGCGCGGTGCTGACCCTGGAGGTGCTCCCCGAGCCGGAGCGCCGGGTGCGGCTGTCGGTGCAGGACCGTTCCAGCGCCTTCCCCCGCCGCCGTACGCCCGGGGAGGCGGCCACCTCGGGCCGGGGGCTGCTGCTCCTGGACGCGCTGGCGCTGCGCTGGGGAGTGGAACCGCGCGGCGAGGGCAAGGCGGTGTGGTGCGAGATCGGCCCGCCGCCGGCCGGCCAGGCGGTGCGGGACGGATAGCCGTACGGCGGGAGGCGCGGACCGGGGAAGCAGGGGACCGGGAGGCGTGGGACCGGGGATGCGTGGGACCGGGGAGGCTCGGGACCGAGGACACCGCGACACCGAGGACCGAAGAGACCGGAGGCAGCGTGGAACCCGTCGAGGCGCTGGAGAGTATCGCGTTCCTGCTGGAGCGGGCGCAGGCCCCCACCTACCGGGTGCGGGCCTTCCGGGGCGCCGCGGCGGCGCTGCGTGAGCTGGGCGGCGCCGAGGCGGCCCGCCGGGCCTCGGACGGGACGCTGGAGGGGGTCCGGGGCATCGGCCCGAAGACGGCGCAGGTGGTGCGGGAGGCGCTGGCCGGCCAGGTGCCCGGGTATCTGCGGCGGCTGGAGGAGGACGGGGAGGCCGAGGAGTGGCGCCGGCGCGCCGCGGGTCCGGGTGCGGAGCTGCGGGCCGTGCTGCGCGGTGACTGCCACACCCACTCGGACTGGTCCGACGGCGGCAGCCCGATCGAGGAGATGGGCCGCACCGCCGCCGCGCTGGGCCATGAGTGGATGGTGCTCAGTGACCACTCGCCCCGGCTGACCGTGGCGAACGGGCTGTCGGCGGCGCGGCTGCGCGAGCAGCTGGAGGTGGTGGCGGCGCTGAACGGGCGCTGGGCGCCGTTCCGGATGCTGACCGGCATCGAGGTGGACATCCTGCCCGACGGTTCGCTGGACCAGGAGCCGGAGCTGCTGGAGCGGGTGGACGTGGTGGTGGCCTCGGTCCACTCCAAGCTGCGGATGGACGGGCCGGCGATGACCCGGCGGATGGTGCGGGCGGTGCGCGATCCGGCGGTGGACGTGCTGGGCCACTGCACCGGGCGGATGGTGACCGGGCGGGGCCGGCCGGAGTCGGAGTTCGACGCGGACGCGGTGTTCGCGGCGTGCGCGGAGTCGGGGACGGCGGTGGAGGTCAACAGCCGCCCGGAGCGGCTGGACCCGCCGCGGCGGCTGCTGCGCCGGGCGGTGGCGGCGGGGGCGCTCTTCGCGGTGGACACCGACGCGCACGCGCCGGGCCAGCTGGACTGGCAGATCCTGGGCTGCGCCCGGGCCGAGGAGTGCGGGGTGCCGGCCGAGCGGGTGGTCACCGGCTGGTCGGCCGACCAGCTGCTGGAGTGGACCCGCACCCGGCGGCCGCCGGGCGGCTGAGCGGTCCGGAGGGGGACTGCCCCATCGCGGGGGACGTACCGGTCGTCCGGTGGGGTGGTCCGCAAGGCCCTGGCTCGACCTTCCGGTATCCACGCGATGCCCGGCAGGGCACACTGCCCGTGCCCTGCGTTGCCCGGTTCTGGCATGAGGCGTGGAAAACGTCCCCCGCGATGGCGGTTGCGCGGCCCGCTGCGCCCGGCGGGCGGAGTGCCGATCAACTCGTCCAGCATGCAGCAATCAACGGGCGTTTTCTTCTGACGCTTCTTCAGGGAAAATGTTCGGCCATCCGGCGGGCCGAAAGCACCGCCCGGGTGGCCGGAGGGCCGCTGGTCAGGTGGTTTCCGGCCGCTCGGCGGCCGGAACACCCTCCTCCGCGCCGCCGTCCGGCCGCCGTTCCGCGGACAGCGCCCACTGGTAGGCCAGGGCGGCCAGGGTGGGCACGCCCCAGCGGGCCCGCAGCACGCCGAGCTCCTTGGTGAGGGTGCGCAGTCCGATGCCGAGCCGGCGGGCGGTGATGCGCTGGTCCACCCCGGCGGCGGTGTCGGAGAGGATCTCCCGCTGGCGGCGGGTCAGGCCCGCGCGCTCGTTCGGACGCCCGCCG
Source organism: Streptomyces lichenis (assembly GCF_023218175.1). Lineage (GTDB taxonomy): Bacteria > Actinomycetota > Actinomycetes > Streptomycetales > Streptomycetaceae > Streptomyces > Streptomyces lichenis. The sequence continues at coordinate 26,271 of NZ_JALPTH010000017.1, forward strand.
TCGCCGTCCCAGACGTCCGCGCGCCGCCAGGCGTCCTCGAAGCCCTCGGCGATGAAGGCGACCAGCGCCCGGTCGGCGACATGCCAGGCCGTGTACGCGGGGCTGCTGCCGACCAGGTCGGGGATGAACGCCTGCCGCCGGTCCACCACCAGGCAGCCCTGGAACGGGGCGGCCAGGGTGCGGACCCGGCCGCCCCGGGCGGTGAGCGCGGCCGCGTGGGCGCGGGTCGCGGGCGCCTCGCGGTCGCCGTCCCGGTACAGCGCCCGCACCGCCACGCCACGCCCGGCCGCGCCGGTGCCCGGCCCGCGCACCGCCCATGGGTCGCCCAGCTCACCGGTCCCGGCGGGGGCGGCGGTCAGCAGCTCGGTCTCGGCCCCGGCGGCCACCTCGGCCACCCGGGCGGCGACCCGCCCGGGTTCGGCGAGGAACTCGCTGCCCGAGCCGGAGCGCCAGGCGGTGCGGGCGAAGTGCGGGGCGAGCGCGTCGGCGACCTCGGAGAGCGCGGCCAGCCCGGCCGCGCGGGCCGACAGCTCGCGCAGCCCCTCGTCCAGTCGGCGCCGCACCGCGGCCGCGGGGTCGTGGGCCACCGGGGCGCCGGGCAGCCGCGGGCCGGAGGTGACCAGGTGCCAGGAGCCCAGCTCCGCGAGGGCCGGCTCGTCCCCGGGGCCCGTGGGCTCCCCGCGCGTCACCCGGGCGTACAGCTCCCGCGCCGCCGGCGACAGCCCGGCCGGCGGCCCCTCGCCGGTGCCGCCGCCGGTGGGGCGGGCGGACTCGCCGGACACCGCTGAACCCACTGGCCTCGCCCCCGTTGACGCCCCGGCGGGCGCCGCCCCGCCGTGTGCCTGTCCGCGCCCGTTCGCGTGTCCGCCCCGTGCGCGCCGTTGCGTGTCTGCGCCGTGCGTACACGCGCACCCCCGGGGTGCTTGATCGCCCGTGGCGCTGCCGTCAGCGTACCGTTGCGTGCGTTCGGTTTTCCGCCCCCCGGTGCACCCGGGGCGGGGCGGCTCCGGGGCGGCGCGGACGACCCGGCGGCGGTGGCCGCCTCCCCTGGGAAAGACATCGCATGGACAAGACCGCACTGCGTTCCCTGCTCAGCGTACGGCGGGCGGCGATCGCCCCGGAGAGCCACGGCCTGACGCGGCCGACCCGGCAGGGCAGACGGGCGCGCGGCCTGTCGCAGGCCCAGGTGGACCAGATCCTGCACCGCGCCCCGGACACCTACGGGCGGCTGGAGTCGGGCCGCTACCCCAACCCGCCGCTCGGGCTGCTCCAGGACGTGGCGCGGCTGTTCCGGATGGACGAGCAGGAGTGGATGGCGCTGTGGCGGTACGCGCTGGGGCAGGACCCGCCGCATCCGCTGGACGCGCGGTCCGGCACCGAGCTCCCGGGCGTGTGGCGGACCCTGCTGGAGGGCTTCGCGCATCCCGCGTACATCACCGACCGCTCCTGGAACGTGCTGGCCGGCAACGCGCCCCTGGCGGCGATGTTCCCGGACCGCCGGGTGCCGACCAACACCATGCGGTGGATGGCGCTGGACCCGGGGGCGCGCCGGATGCTGACCGACTGGGCGGAGTCCTGGGCGCCGGTGCTGCTGCCGCAGCTGCGGGTGGCGCTGGCCGCCGTACCGGAGGACCCGGTGCTGCGCCGGATCGAACGGGAGGTGCTGGACGATCCGGTGGCCGGCCCGGTGTACGCGTCGTCGGGCGCCTCGGTCCATCTGGACGGCGCGGTACGGCCGCTGCACCACGCGGAACTGGGTCCGGGCTGGGTGACGATGTGCGCGGCCCAGCCGCTCGCCTCGCCCGGCTCGCGGCTGGTGCTGATGCACTTCGAACCGGGCGCGCGGCGCGGCCCGGCCCGGCTCCCGGCGCTGCGCTCGGCCTCGGGGGCCTGAGCACCGGGGTGGTACGGGAGGAGGGGCGGTACGCGGGGCCGGGGCGGTACGCGGGGCCGGGGCGGGGTACTCACCGGGTGTTCCGCGTACGGGGCCGCCGAGGTCTTTCGTGCGCACCCCCGAGGGAGAGGTTGCCGCCGTGAGCGAGTCCGGCGAGTTCCAGCGTTCGTCGAGCCACTTCACCGACCGGATCACGGCCGGCGGGGCGGGCGGCGGCGGGAGGGACGGGCAGTGGCCGGTGGAGGCGGGGCGCTACCGGCTGGTGGTCAGCCGGGCCTGCCCGTGGGCCAGCCGCGCGCTGGTGGTGCGGCGGCTGCTGGGTCTGGAGGAGGCGCTGTCCCTAGCGGTCACCGACCCGATCCAGGACGAGCGGAGCTGGCGTTTCACCCTGGACCCGGACGACCGCGACCCGGTGCTCGGCATCCGGTTCCTCGGCGAGGCGTACCAGGCGCGTGAGCCGGGCTACGACGGCGGGATCAGCGTGCCCGCGATCGTGGACGTGCCCAGCGGGGAACTGGTCACCAACGACTACCAGCGGCTGACCCTGGACCTGTCCACCGAGTGGGGCCCGCTGCACCGGGACGGGGCGCCGGAGCTCTATCCGGAGGCGCTGCGGGACGAGATCGACGAGCGGATGGAGGGCATCTACCAGGACGTCAACAACGGGGTGTACCGGGCCGGGTTCGCGGGCGGCCAGGAGGCGTACGACGCGGCCTACGCCCGGTTGTTCGCCCGGCTGGACCAGGTGTCGGAGCATCTGGCGGAGCGGCGCTACCTGGTCGGCGACACCATCACCGAGGCGGATGTGCGGCTGTTCACCACGCTGGTGCGGTTCGACGCGGTCTACCACGGCCACTTCAAGTGCAACCGGAACAAGCTGACCGAGGACCGGGTGCTGTGGGCGTACGCCCGGGACCTGTTCCAGACCCCGGGGTTCGGCGACACGGTCGACTTCGACCACATCAAGCGGCACTACTACCAGGTGCACCAGGACATCAACCCGACCCGGATCGTGCCCCGCGGCCCGGACCTGCGCGGCTGGCGCACCGCCCACCACCGTCAGGAGCTGGGCGGCCGGCCGTTCGGCGACGGCACTCCCCCGCCGCCCCCGCCGACCGCCGAGGTGATCCAGCCGCTCTGACCGGGCCCCGGCGCGGGCGGGAGTACGGGAAGGCCGGTCCACCCCCTCATCGGCGGAGGCCGGTCCGCCCCCCGTCGGTGGAGGACGGTCCGCCCCTCACCCGGTGGGGGTCAGTCGGCCTCCCACACGGTGGTGGCGTTGCAGAACTCCTTGATGCCGTGGCCGGCCAGCTCGCGCCCGTAGCCGGAGCGCTTGACCCCGCCGAACGGCAGCGCCGGGTGCGAGGCGGTCATGCCGTTGACGAACACCCCGCCGGCCTCGACGTCCCGGACGAACCGCTCCACCTCGTCCCGGTCCCGGGTCCACAGGTTGGAGCTGAGGCCGAAGGGCGAGTCGTTGGCGAGTTCGACGGCCTCGCCGAGGTCGGCGACCCGGTAGACGACGGCCACCGGGCCGAAGGCCTCCTCCCGGTGGATGCGCATCTCGGGGGTGACGCCGGTGAGCACGGTCGGCTCGTAGTACCAGCCGCGCTCCAGACCCTCGGGGCGGCGCCCGCCGCAGCGCACGACCGCCCCGGCGCGTACCGCGTCGTCCACCAGCTCCTCCAGGTCGGCGCGGCCCTGCTCGGTGGCGAGCGGGCCGACGTCGGTGGCCTCGTCCATCGGGTCGCCGACGGTGAGCGCCGCCATCTTCGCGGTGAAGCGCTCCTCGAAGGCCTCGTAGGCGTCGGTGTGGACGATGAACCGCTTGGCGGCGATACAGGACTGGCCGTTGTTCTGCACCCGCGCGGTGACGGCCGTGTCGGCGGCCCTGGCCACGTCGGCGGAGGGCATCACCACATAGGGGTCGCTGCCGCCGAGTTCGAGCACGGTCTTCTTGATCTCGTCGCCCGCGGTGGCGGCCACCGCGCGGCCGGCCGGTTCGCTGCCGGTGAGGGTGGCCGCGGCGATCCGGGGGTCGCGCAGCACGGCGTCCACGGCGCGGGAGCCGATCAGCAGCGTCTGGAAGCAGCCCTCGGGGAAGCCGGCGCGGCGGAACAGCTCCTCCAGGTAGAGCGCGGTCTGCGGGACGTTGGAGGCGTGCTTCAGCAGACCGGTGTTGCCGGCCATCAGGGCGGGCGCGGCGAACCGGACCACCTGCCAGAGCGGGAAGTTCCACGGCATCACGGCCAGCACCGGGCCGATCGGCCGGTAGCGGACGACTGCCCGGACGGCTCCGGAGTCCTTGACGTCCGCGTCGGACGGGTGCTCGTCGGCGAGCAGGCTCTCGGCGTTCTCGGCGTACCAGCGCATCGCCTTGGCGCACTTGGCGGCCTCGGCCCGGGCGGCCGCCAGGGGCTTGCCCATCTCGGTGGTCATGGTGCGGGCGATCTCGTCCTGGTCCTCGTCCAGCAGCTCGGCGGCCTTCCGCAGCAGCCGGGCGCGCTCGGCGAAGGAGGTGGTGCGGTGCGTACGGTAGGCGCCGACGGCGGCGGCGAGGCGCTGCTCGACGCCCTGGGAGTCCAGCTCGTCGAAGGTCCTCAGGGTCTCCCCGGTCGCGGGGTTGATGGTGGCGATGGGCATGGGATGGTCCTCCTCCTGGCGGCACGCTGCCTTGACCCTGCCGCGCTGCTCGCGGCCCCGCAACGCGAGCCGCCGCGGGTTGAGCCCGGTCTGCCGGGTAACCCGTGGCCGTATGGCACACACCGGTGAGGGCAGGGACAATGCGGCGCACGCGCCGGCGGCAGGGGCGGACGCGGCGGCGTCCCGAGGGGGCGAGGAGGATCCGGGCGGTGATCCAGCGGGCGGGACGGCGAGGGAGACGGCCGGGGAAACCGTGAGGGAAACGGCCGGGGAAACGGCGGCGGACCGGGAAACGGCGGGGGAAACGGCCGGGCGGCCGGGTGCCGGCGGGGACGAGGTGGAGCAGCCGACCGACCTCTCGGCGTCCTCGTGGCGGGCGGTGCTCAAGCGCACCGGGGCGGAGTTCATGGAGGACGAGCTGCCCGACAAGGCGGCCTCCCTCACCTACTACAGCGTGCTGTCGATCTTCCCGGCGCTGCTGGTGATGGTCTCCGTGCTGGGCGTCGTCGGCGAGTCGGCGACCCGCTCGGTGCTGGACAACCTCCAGAAGCTGGCACCGGGGCCGGTGCGGGACATCCTCGGCGACGCGGTGCGGCAGTTGCAGGACGCCTCCGGGGCCAGCGGTGTGGTGGCGGTGATCAGCCTGGTGGCGGCGATCTGGTCGGCCTCGGGGTACGTCGGCGCGTTCATCCGCACCGCCAACGCCGTGTACGACGTGCCGGAGGGGCGTCCGGTGTGGAAGCTGACCCCGCTGCAGGTCGGGCTGACGCTGGTGCTGATGGTGCTGCTGGCGGTGAGCGCGGTGATCGTGGTGTTCACCGGTCCGCTGGCGGAGCGCGCCGGGGCGGCGATCGGGCTGGGTGACGCGGCGGTCGCCGTATGGGGCTTCGCCAAGTGGCCGGTGCTGCTGGTGCTGGTCATCGCGATGATCGCGCTGCTGTTCTGGCGGGCGCCCAATGTGCACGGCCAGGGGTTCCGCTGGCTGAGCCCGGGCAGTGTGGTGGCGGTGCTGCTGTGGCTGCTGGCCTCGGGCGGCTTCGCGCTGTACGTCGCCAACTTCGGCTCGTACAACAAGACCTACGGCACCCTGGCCGGTGTGATCACCTTCCTGGTGTGGCTGTGGCTGTCGAACCTGGCCATTCTGCTGGGGCTGGAGCTGGACGCGGAACTGGCCCGCCAGCGGGCGATCAGCGGGGGCCTGCCGCCGAGCGAGGAGCCGTACGTGGAGCCCCGGGACACCCGCAAGTGGCCCCGCCCGCTCACCAAGCGGCTGGACGCGCGCCGGAGCGGGGCGGGCGGAGCGTCGTCCGCCTGAGGGGCGGACGGGGGGCCGGGGGCCGGCCGGACCGGCCGCGGTTGGCCGTTCGGCCGGTGCGGCCGGTTCCGGGAGGCGGGCTGGTCTCGGAGCCGGGGTCGATCTCCGTCGACCGTCTCCGGTAGCGGTCTCGTTCGGGTCCCGGGGGCCGATCCGGGGAGGCGGTCGCCCGCGGCCGGACCGGTCTCGCAGGCCCGGCCTTCGGGGGGGCGAAGCCCGGTCTGGCCGACCGGCTCCTGGAGGCGGTCCCGGACTCCGGGGGCTCAGGGCGTGCGGCCCGGTTGCCGGGAGCGGGGGCCGCCGGTGCGCGGCGCCCAGGGGCCGTGGCGGCGGCCGACCATCGCGTCCCCCAGGTCGTACAGCGTCTGCTGGAGCTCGGAGACCAGGGCGCCGAGCGAGACCGCGGTCTCCTCGTCCTGGTGGGCGACCCAGGCCTTGAGCCGGCGGTGGGCCTCCCAGGCGCGGGCCATCGCCTCGTCCCGGTCGACCGGCCGCGCGGGGCAGCCGCCGCCGAGCGCCGCGCAGTCGCCCTCGCACACGTCGGCCATCGCCTGCATCAGGTCCGGCAGATCGGCCAGGGCCTCGCCCGAGGGCGGCCGCAGCCGTGCCTCGTCCCCCACCGCCTCGGCGAGCAGCCCGGTGAGCGTGGAGAGATGGTCGGTGATCCGCTCCCAAGCCGCGTCCCAGTCGGAGGAGGGCAGCTCCGGCCCGCGCCGGCGCATCCGGCGCGCCGGGTTGAAGCGGTCGCTCTCCCGCTTCCAGAGGCGGGCGTTGCGGATGTCGTCCAGCAGCTTCGGCAGCCGCCGGGCACGGGTGTGCCACTCCTGCGCCTCGGCCCGGTCGTAACCGTCCTTCATCTCCTCGGCCATGCCCCGCAGTACCGCGGCGGTGTCCCGGGGCAGCCGGTAGAGGGTGTCATGGGCGTGGCGCAGGTGCTCCGGCGGTAGGACGAAGGCGTTGACGCCGATGCCGATCACCGCTCCGACCAGGGTCTCCAGCAGCCGGTGGGCGATGTCGTAGCCGCTGAAGGAGCCGTAGACCAGCACGAACAGGGCGGTGGTGGAGGCGTAGACGCCCTGGTCGCCGAAGCGGGAGTAGTTGCCGAGCAGCATGGTGACGGGCAGCACCAGCGCCATGGCCGCCATGGTGTTGCCGGTCAGCGCGTAGGCCAGGGCGGCCAGCACGGTGCCCGCGGCGATCAGCACGACCTGCTGGAGGCCGGTGCGCAGCGAGCGGTAGACGGTGTTCTGGACCAGGACGATCGCGGTCCAGGGGGCCATCAACGCGAGCGGGGCGCTCCACCACCAGCCGGCCACCGCCCAGGCGAGGACGGCGGCCGCGGCCGCTTTCAGCGCCTGGACGGCGAGGTCGCGCTCCGGTCCGGCCCCGGTGAAGGCGGCGCGCACGGACCGGCCGGTCGCCGCCGCCTCCCAGCGGATCCGGTGCCAGATCCGGCCGGGCGCGAAGGAGATGCTCACGGCAGTGGGGTTCCTCCGGTCGCGTTGACGATCTCGCCGGTGATGTAGCTGGACTGGGGTGAGGCGAGGAAGACGTAGGCGGGTGCCATCTCGGCCGGCTGGGCGGGGCGGCCCAGCGGCGACTGCTTGCCGAACTCGGAGGTGTCCGGCATGGTCGCCGGGATCAGCGGCGTCCAGACCGGGCCGGGGGCGACCGCGTTGACCCGGATGCCGCGTTCGGCGACCATCTGCGCCAGCCCGTGGGTGAAGGTGACGATCGCGCCCTTGGTCATGGCGTAGTCGAGCAGCGGCGGGCTGGGCTGGTAGGCCTGCACGGAGGTGGTGTTGATGACGCTGCCGCCGCGCGGGATGTGCTTCAGCGCGGCCCGGGTCAGCCAGAACATGCCGTACAGGTTGGTCTTCATCACCCGGTCGAACTGCTCGGTGGTGATCGCCTCGATGCCGTCGGGCTGGGCCATCTGGTACGCGGCGTTGTTGACCAGCACGTCGATCCGGCCGAACTCGCGGGCCACCCGCTCGATCAGCCGCTCGCAGCTCTGCTCGTCGCGGTTGTCGGCGTCCACCGCCACCGCCTTGCGCCCGGCGGACTCGACCAGCCGGGCCGTCTCACGGGCCTCCGCCTCCTCCTCGGGCAGATGGGTGAGCACCAGGTCGGCGCCCTCCCGGGCGAAGGCGAGGCACACCGCCCGGCCGATGCCTGAGTCGCCGCCGGTGACCAGGGCGACCAGGCCGTCCAGCCGGCCGCTGCCCCGGTAGGACTCCTCCCCGTGGTCCGGCGGCGGGTCCATGGGCCCGGTGAAGCCGGGGTGGTCCTGCTCCTGGTCGGGGAAGTCGGGGCGGGGGTGGCGGGTCACCGGGTCGCGCGGCTGGGGATCGGTCATCGTGCCTCTTTCCGGTCGTCGGCGGCCGACGGGGCGGTCGACGGGAGGGGTGTACGTGGTCCGCCCTCCGCGTTCCCAACGGCCGCCGCCCGAATCGCGCCCGGTGGTGTGGCGTGGCGGACACGGCGAGGGGCGGCCGGGGGCGGCGGGTGTTGGGCCATCGCGGTGAACCCCGGCGTGGCGGCGCATGCGGTGCCGGGCTCGTGCAAGACGCACCTCACGTTCCCCCCGTGCCCTGCACTCCGCACCTTGCCGCTCTCAGCGGGTTCCTCTCAGCGAAAGGATGGAGATGCGCCTCGCCACCACCTCCGCCGGCGCCGTCGCGCTGGCGTTCGTGCTCAGCGCGACCGGGCCCGCGCTCACCGCCCCCGCGCACGCCGCCGCCATCTGCCGTGCCGCCGAGCCGATGCGGGATCCGGCCCGGGAGTCGGTACGGGATCCGGCCCGGGAGTCGATACGGGAATCGGCCCGGGAATTCATGCAGGAACGTTTCTGCGTCGAGCCGCCCTTGCCACGCCACGCGGCCCGGACGGTGGTGATCGACGTGCTGGCCGCCTTCACTCCCCAGGCGTCCCGGGAGGCGGGCGGGGAGCGGTCGGTACGGGCCCGAATAGCCCGGGCGGTGGCCTCGGCCTCGCAGGCGTTCGCGGCGAGCGGGGTGAACGCCCGGCTCCGGCTGGCGGGGGTCACCGCGGTCGCGGTGCCCGCCCGCATGGACCGCCCGGTGGACGCCCTGCTCAAGGGGGCCTCCCGGCGCGGCGACGGGATCGCGGACGGGCTGCCGGGCCTGCGCGACCGGCTGGGCGCCGACCTGGTCACGGTGGTGACCGGAAGCCAGGGCTCGGCGGGGCTGGCGCACCGCCCCCGCCAGGTGACCCCGCGCACCGGCGGCTATGCCTACAGCCTGGTCGCCCAGTCGGCGCTGGCCCACCACTCGCTCGCCCACGAGATCGGGCACAACCTCGGGGCGATGCACGACCAGGTGACCGAGCCGGGCGGCCAGGGCAGCGCCCGCGGCTACTTCCCGGCCTCCGGAGCCTGGTCCACGCTGGAGGCGTACGAGTCGAGCTGCCGTCAGGTGACGGACGGCCCCTGCACCCGGATCAACCGGTTCTCCAACCCCCGCCTCACCCACCAGGGCGAACGGCTCGGCAGACCCGTGGGAGGTTCCGGGGCGGCGGACAGCGTCCGGGTGTTCAACGCGGTGGTCCGCCATGTTGCCGACTACCGGCGGCGCCCGGCCGGCTGAATCGACCGGGCGGCCGAGGCGACCCGGGTGATGAGCGGAAGATCCGTTCCGCCAGGCATGTCCAAGTATGTCCCGATAGCATTCTCATATGGGAGAACACCCGTCCGAGCCACCCGCCGCTCCCGAGCTGGTCCTCGACATCGACGGGGATTCCACCGTGCTCGCCCCGGGCCGCGCGTACCGCATCGGCCGCGACCCCGACAGCGATGTCGTCCTCACCGACGCCCGGGTCTCCTGGCACCATGCCGTGCTGCGGGCGGACGACGGGCACTGGACCGTGCGCGACCAGGACAGCACCAACGGCACCTTCAGCGAGGGCGTGCGGGTGCGCGAACGGGATGTCGGCCCCGGCAGCGTCCTGCGCTTCGGCCACCCGGTGGACGGCCCCCGCGCCGCGCTCTCCGCCCGTCCGGGCGGCGGACGCGGTCCCGGGGACGGGCAGGGTGGCACCGCCCGCCCCTCCGGCCCCCGGGCGCGGGGCGCGGAGGCCTGGTTCGGCCAGGGCCCCGGGCGCGGCAGTCGCCGAGGAGCCCCGGCGGACGAGGACTCCGGCACCGCCCACGTCCCACGAGTGCCGCCGGAGACCGCCGACCCGGCCCGGCGCACCGGACGCCACGCACGGCCCGCCGGGGAGGCCGGGCAGCCGCAAGGGCCGGCCCCGCGCGGCGCCGAGTCGGCCCGTACCGACGACCGGTCAGCGGCCGGACCGGACTCCGGCGTACCGGACCCTGGTGCGGCGGCGGCGCCCGCGCCGGCCGATGCGGGCGGGTCCGCCCGTACCGGCGGCCTCCCGTCAGGGACTGCCGCCCCGGAGGGCGGTCCGGCAGCACCGCCGGACGACCGGGCGGGACCGCGGGACGGCGTACGAGCAGCGAGTGACGGGCTGACGGGACCGGAGGGCCGCCCACGAGAGCCGCGCCACGGGCGGCCCGGGCCGCAGGAGGGCCTACGAGAGCCGCGCGACGGGCCGACAGGGCCGGAGGACGGCGTACGAGAGTCACGCAACGGGGTGGCCGGACCGCCGGAGGGCGTACGAGGGCCACGCCACGGGCTGAGCGGGCCGCAGGATGGTGCCGGGCCGCCGCGCGACGGACTGACGGCCGCGGAGGGCGGCGCCGCGGCGCCGGAGAAGGGCCCGGCGGCACCAGACGGCCGGTCGGCCGCACCGGAGAGCAGCTCGGCAGCACCAGAAGACCGCTCGTCGCCACCCGAGCACGGCCAGGGCGCACCGGAAGGCCGCTCGCCCGCGCCCGAGAACGGCCCGAGAGCACCAGAGGGCCGGTCGGCCGCACCGCACAACGTCCCGGTGGCACCGGAGACTGGCGCGGTGACGCCGGAGAACGGGTGGGTGGCGCCGGGGAACGGGTGGATGGCACCCGAGCACGGCCGGGCGGCGCCAGGGAACGGCCGGGTAGCGCCGGAGAACGGGCGGGCGGCTTCAGGGAACCGCTCAGCCGCACCGCGCAGCGGCCCGATGGCACCGGAGACAGACGCAGTGGCGCCGGGGAACGGGCAGGTGGCACCCGAGCACGGCCGGGTGGCACCAGGGAACGGCCGGGTAGCGCCGGAGAACAGGCGGGCGGCACCCGAGCACGGCCGGGTGCCGCCAGAGGGCCGCTCGGTAGCGCCGGGGAACGGCCCGGGGAGACCGGAGAACGACCCGGTGGCACCGGAGGAACGCTCGGCTTCACCGCATGGCGGGCCGGTGGCACCGGCGAGCGGACCGATGGCCCCAGAGGGCCACCCGGTGACACCGGAGGGCATCCCGGGCCCACCCGAGAGCATCCCAGGAACGCCCGAACGCATCCCGGGCAGGCCCGAACGCATCCCGGGGGCGCCCGAGAGCGTCCCGGGTGGGCCGGAGAGCGTTCCCGCGAGGCCGGAGGACGGGCTCACCGCGCCGATCGGGGCCGACGGGGTGCGGCAGGGGCCCGGTGGCCGGGCCGGCGGGGTGCCGCCCAGGCCTTCCGGGGTCGCCCACCCGGCGGCCACCGGCACCTTCCGGCAGCCCACCTCCGTACGCCCATTGCCCGCCCGGACCGTCCGCATCGGCCGCGGGCCCGACAACGACCTGGTGCTGGACGACCTGACGGTCTCCCGGTCGCACGCCGAACTGCTCGTCCAGTCCGACGGCACCTACTGGATCCACGACCTCGGCAGCCACAACGGCACCTTCCTCAACGGCCGCCGGATCGAGCGGGACGCGGTCCGGCTGGCGGCCGAGGACATCATCGGCATCGGGCACTCGGCGTTCTGCCTGGTCGGCGGGCGGCTGGTGGAGTTCACCGACACCGGTGAGGTCTCCCTCGACGTCCAGGACCTGGCCGTGACGGTGGACCGCGGGTCCAAGACCCTGCTGGAGGGGATGACCTTCCCGGTCGGCGAGAAGTGCCTGCTGGCGGTCGTGGGCCCCAGCGGCTCGGGCAAGTCGACCCTGCTCAACGCGCTGACCGGGCTGCGCCCGGCCGACCACGGCACCGTGCTCTACGACGGCCGCGACCTGTACCGGGACTACGCGGAGCTGCGCCGGCGCATCGGGCTGGTGCCGCAGGACGACATCCTGCACCTCCAGCTGACCGTGCGGCGCGCCTTGACCTACGCGGCCGAGCTGCGCTTCCCGGAGGACACCGCCGCCGAGGAGCGCGAGGCCCGGGTGGCCGAGGTGATCGGCGAACTCGGGCTGGAGCAGCGGGCGGAGCAGCCGATCCACAGCCTGTCCGGCGGCCAGCGCAAGCGGGTCAGCGTGGCGCTGGAGCTGCTCACCAAGCCCTCGCTGCTGTTCCTGGACGAGCCGACCTCGGGTCTGGACCCGGGGATGGACCGCTCGGTGATGCACATGCTGCGCGGGCTGGCTGACGACGGCCGCACGGTCGTGGTGGTCACCCACAGCGTGCTGAGCCTCGATGTCTGCGACCGGCTGCTGGTACTGGCGCCGGGCGGGCGGATCGCCTACTTCGGGCCGCCCGAGGAGGCGCTGCCGTTCTTCGGCTTCGCGCACTGGCCGGAGGCCTTCGAGGCGTTCGAGAACGACCGGGATCGGGACTGGGCGGAGCGCTTCCGGGAGTCCCGGCTGCACCGCCAGTACATCGCGGGCGCCATGGAGCGGCCCGAGGCGCCCGAGGACCATGACGCGGCTCCTCCCGCCCCGCCGCCCAAGGCGCAGAGCTGGCTCGGCCAGTCGGGAACCCTGGTGCGGCGGTACGCGGCGGCGCTCAGCGCCGACCGGACCTTCCTGATGATCATGGTGGCGCTGCCGTTCGTCATGGGGGCGATGGCCCGGGCGCTCTCCGAGGGCCGGTTCGGACCGGAGTCCGCGCTGAACGTGCTGCTGATCCTGTGCGTCGGCGGGGTGCTCACCGGCGCCGCCAACGCGGTGCGGGAGCTGGTCAAGGAGCGCACCATCTACCGGCGGGAGAGAGCCGTCGGCCTGTCCCGGTCGGCCTATCTGATGTCCAAGGTGGTGGTCCTCGGCACGGTCACGATGGTCCAGTCGGTGGTGCTGACCCTGGTGGCGCTGATCGGTGTGCCACTGAACGCCCCGGGCGGCAAGGGCGTGCTGATGCCCCCGCTGGTCGAACTCACGCTGGCCGTGGCGCTGCTGTCGTTCACCGCGATGATGCTCGGCCTCCTCGTCTCCGCCCTGGTGAAGAAGGAGGAGGTGACCATGCCGCTGCTGGTGCTCCTGGCCATCGTGCAGGTGGTGTTCTGCGGCGGGCTGCTCACGGTGCACGGCTCCCCGGTGATCGAGCAGCTGTCCTGGCTGGTGCCCTCGCGGTGGGCGTTCGGGGCGATGGGCGCGACCATCGGGATCCGGCAGATCGTGCCCGGTGAGAAGACGGACGACCCGCTGTTCGACCACACCGCCATGGCGTGGCTGGTGGACATGGGGATGCTGGTGGTGCTGTGCGTGCTCTTCGGGCTGCTGGTGCTCTGGCTGCTGCGGCGCCATGAGCCGGCCGTGATGCGCAAGTGACCCGCCGCGCCGGCGGCGCGGAAGGAACGAAGCAGGCGAGACGAGGCGTGCGATGACGGATTCCGCGGAGCCGGGCGGGGCAGCCGGTGACAGCCTCCGGGACTTCCGGCCGAGCCATGTCGTCCCGGCGGACGGGCTGCCGGCCTGGGAGGCGCCCGATCCGGCGCGGCCGACGGTCCCGCTCGACCCCTTCCTGCCGGTGCGGCTGGTGGACCGGGTCGGCGACTGGGGGCAGGTGCTCTGCTCCAACGGCTGGGCGGCCTGGGTCGACGGCCGGCTGCTGGTGGCCGTGCCCTCCGCTCCCCCGGTGGCCGGGCGTCCGATGGGCACGGCGGACGACCCCCGGCCGCTGCTCGCCCGTACCGAGGAGGAGCTGGGCCGCTACCGGCGGGCGGTGGAGGACCTGGCCGCCGGGCGGTCGGACGGGGAGATGTTCGCCCGCCGGACGGAGGGGCTGCGCTTCGGCCTGGTGGCGTCCGGTGGGGCCCTGTGGGTGTTCGACACCGGACAGGACCGGTGGCTGTACTGCGACGGAGCCGGGCTCAGCCCGTACGCGACCGCCGACGCGCCCTCCGCCGAGGCGCGCCCGGGGCGGCCGGACCAGCCGGAGCCACGGGCCTCCGAGCGGCCGGCCGCCGCCGGTACGGGGAGTAAGGGCGCGCCGGAGCAAGGTGCCCGGCCCGCACCCGAGCCGACCCGCCTGGTCACCCCGGACGAACTGCCCGGCGCGCCCCCGCCCGCCACCGAGCAGACCCGGGTCGTGGACCCCGGCGAGCTGCCCGCCACACCACCCGACGGCACCCGGGTGGTCGACCCTGACGAGCTCCCGACGGCCCCTCCGGCCGCGGACGCCGAACGGACCCGGGTCGTAGACCCGGACGACCTCCCCCCCGCCGCCGAACGGCAAGGCCCCCAACGGACCCGCGTCGTCGACCCCGACGAGCTGCGCACCCGAGCCGTGGCCGAGCCTCCCGTACCGCCTGATCGGGGGCCCGGCGGGCCGGTGGAGGAGCGGTGAGCGCGGGCGGGGGCCGCGAGGGGCTGCCGGCCGGGCGGCAGTCCGGGCTGGTGGGGGCCCGGGTGGCCGGCTACCGGGTCGAGGGCGAGATCGGCCGGGGCGGGATGGCGGTGGTGTACCGCGCCCGGGACCTGCGGCTGGACCGTACGGTGGCGTTGAAGCTGCTCGCCCCCGAGCTGGCCCGGAACGACACCTTCCGCAAGCGCTTCGCCCATGAGTCCCGGGTGGCCGCGGCCATCGACCACCCGCATATCGTGCCGGTCTTCGAGGCCGGGGAGACCGAGGGCGTGCTCTACATCGCCATGCGGTACGTCGCCGGACAGGACCTGCGGGCGCTGCTGGACCGCGAGGGCCCGCTGGAGCCCGCGCAGGCCGGGCGGATCGCCGCGCAGGTGGCGTCCGCGCTGGACGCCGCGCACGCGCACGAGCTGGTGCACCGCGATGTGAAGCCGGGCAACATCCTCATCGCGGCGGGGACGGACAGCGAGCATCCGGAGCACGCCTATCTGACCGACTTCGGGCTCACCAAGAAGTCGCTGTCGCTGACCGGGCTGACCACCGTGGGGCAGTTCGTCGGCACCCTCGACTATGTGGCGCCCGAGCAGATCTCCGGGCGGCCGGTGGACGGGCGCTGCGATGTCTACAGCCTGGGCTGCGTGGTGTACGAGACCCTGACCGGGGCCCCGCCCTTCCGGCGCGACGACGACATGGCGCTGCTCTGGGCGCACCAGTACGACCCGCCGCCGGCGGCGAGCGGCGAACGGCCGGGGCTGCCCGAGGCGGTGGACGCCGTGCTGGCCAGGGCGCTGGCGAAGGCGCCGGTGGACCGGTACGGGACCTGCCGGCAGTTCGTCGCCGAACTGCGGGCCGCGCTGGCCGGCGACCCCGGGGCCGCCGCGCCGCCCGCGCCCCCGGCCTGGGCGCTGCCGGTCTTCCGCGAGCGCTAGCCGGTACGGGGAGGGGGCGGCGGGCTCAGAGGGCTCCGGGCCGCCGGCGGTGGGCGCCGCCTTCGCCGTCCCGCTCCCGCCCGGGTGGGACGGCGCCGTGGTGGCGGGTGCGGGAGGCCAGCAGCCCGCCGAGGAGGCCGGCGACCAGGCCCCAGAGCAGCCCGAGCCCCACCGCGGCCCACAGCCGCGGTTGGAGCAGCACCTGGCCGCCCAGTTCGTCGAGTTCGATGACGCCGAGCACCGAGAGGCCCAGCCGGGCGACCACCCGGGTCAGGGGGATGACCACCAGCAGGGTGAGGGCGAAGGCGGCACCGAAGCGGAGGGCATGCTGCCAGGGCCGGGTGGACGGGGCGGAGCGGGCCGCCATGGTGAAGGCGGCGGCGATCAGCAGCACCGCGGCCACCGGGATGAGCCACCAGGCGCGGCCGTCCTGCTGGGCGAGCGAGGCCACGTCCAGGGTGGTGGTCTCCTCGCCGCGCAGCACCGCGTCGAGGGCCTGCGGCATCGGCAGCCCGAACGGCCCCTGGACCCGGCCTTCCCAGGAGGCGCCGATGCCGAGGCCCAGGGCGAGCCAGACGACGTTGGGCAGGCCGAGCAGCAGCACCGCGAAGGTCTCGGCCGGGTGCCCCTTGGTCGCGGCCACCACCAGCCCGGCGGCCAGGCCCACCACCACATAGGCGAGGAGCAGGAGCAGCATCGCGGAGGCGGCCGGGCGGACGGCCTCCTGGAAGCGGAGCAGGGCGGCGGGGAGCGCGGCCGCCCGGGACACCAGCAGGGCGATCAGGAGCACGCCGAGCAGCCACAGCAGGCCGTAGAGCAGGGTGGGGCCGGTGTCGGGGCGGAAGCCGACCGTAGGGGCGGCGTCCAGCAGTCCGGTGATGATGTCCACGGGCGAGTCGGGCTGGGCCACCTGGAAGGTGTGCCGGGCGAAGGTGCCGAGCACCGCGAGGGCGACGATCCAGAGGACGGCGGTGAGGGCGGTCCGGCCGAGGAGTTCGCCGGCCCCGGCGACGGCGCGGTGGCGCAGCGGGCGGAGGAAGCAGGCACCGGCGACGAGGGCGCCGGCCAGGGTCACCGACAGCGGCATCAGCGTGAGATCGGCGTCGGTGTCGGCGAGTTCCCCGGCCTGTCCGGAGACGTCGACCGAGCCGCCCGCGGCGATCAGCACCACGGCGGCCACCACATGCGGGAACGCCCCCGCGGGGAGTTCGGAGGCGCCGGCCGCCCAGAGGCCGAGCGCGGCGAGTACGGCCATGGCGGCGAGCGGGGCGAGCACGGTGAGCAGGGCGCCGCCCACGACCGGGAGGGCTCGGCGTGCCCCGCCCGGCCGGGCGGGCGCGGAAGGTACCTGTCGGCTCACCCCGCCACCGTAAGCAGCCCGTGCCGGACCCGCCCGCCGACCGCGTCCCACCGGGGCACGCCCCAACCCACCGCCGTGGTGCGACGGGCTTCCGCGCGGGCCCCAGGCGCGCGAGGGGCAGGCTGCGGATCTCCGGTTGCGGGGCGGGCCGGTTTCGGACGGACAATGAGCGCGTTACGGATGAAAGGGGCACACGTGCCTTCCGACGCGCCTTCGGACCGCCCCACGGGCCCGCCCCGGGGGCCCATGTCGGGCTCACCCGGGAGACCGCCCGGACCTCCGCCCGCCTCGGGTGAGACCCGCCCGGGCGGTCCGCCGTCCGGCCCGTCGGGCCCCTCCGGCGGCTCCGGCGGCTCCGGCGGACCGGGGGGCTCCGGCGGGGGAGGCGGTGCGGCCCCCGCCCCGGGCGGCCCCGGCGGCAGGCCGCCCCGGTGGCGCTCGGTTCCGGTGCTCGCGGCGATCGCCGCCGTGGTGGTCGCGGCGGTGGTGCTGGCGTTCGTCCTCACCCGCTCCGGAGGAAACGGCGGCGGAGGCGAGGCGAGCGGCGGGCAGGAGACCATCCGGCTCCAGCCGGCGGCCGCCACCGGACCCGATCCCTTCACCCCCTCCACCGCCGGGAAGGCCGCCGCCTCCGCCTCGCCGAGCACGCCGGCCCCCTCCTCGCCCGCGCCGTCCGGGAACGGCACGATCCGGCAGTACGAGGGCTCGCGGCCCGGGCTGTACGGCGGCACCCGCAACCGGGCGAGCTGCGATGTGGAGCGGCAGATCACCTATCTGACGGCCGAGCCGGCCAAGAACAAGGCGTTCGCCGGGGCGCTGCGCATCCGCCCGGGCGATGTGCCCGACTACCTCCGCTCGCTCTCGCCGCTGATGCTGCGCGCCGACACCTGGGTGACCAACCACGGCTACCGGGACGGCGCCGCGCGCCCGTACCAGGCGGTGCTCCAGGCCGGTACGGCGGTGCTGGTGGACGACCGGGGCGCGCCGCGGGTGCGCTGCGCCTGCGGCAACCCACTGGGCGATCCGGTGGTGACCGGGAAGGCCCCCCGTACGGTGGGCACTCCCTGGCCGGGGTACTCGCTGTCCCGCACGGTGGTGGTCAAGCCGGCGCCGAAACCGGTGGAGAAGTTCGTCATCGTGGACACCGGGACCGGCGGCTGGATGACCCGCGAGACGGGCGACTCCAACGCCGACCGAGACCGGCCCACCACTCCCCCGGCCACCGAGCCGACGGACGGGACGACGGCGCCGACGACCTCGCCCGCGACCGAGACCGGGCCGCCCACCTCCGTACCGCCGGAGCAGCCCGAGCCGGAGTCGCCGGCCGATCCGGGCACCTCCCAGGCCCCCGAGCCGCCGCCGGACACCGACACCCGGGGGCCGGCGACCGGGACCGAGCCGCCGCCCGGGGACACCACCACCGGCCCGCCGCCCGGCGACGGCTCACCGGAGGCCCCGCCGTCCCAGGAGCCGGTCCCACCGCCCTCGGCGCCCTGACCGGACCCGCCGGGGCGGCATCACCACCGCTGAGCTGCGCGTTCCACACCGTTCGCGGCATATCGTCGGATTAGCCTGTGATCATGTCCGACATGCATGACCACAGGCCGACCGAGGAGACCGAGCACCCCGAACGGGGAGGAAGGGGCGGGGAGGAGCCTGCCCACGAGGACGGGCATCCGCCGCACGGCGCCCATGGACGCCCGCCGACCCGCGCGGACACCTGGGCGATGTTCAAGCGGTCGCCCTTCCTGCCCGCCACGGTGCTGGTGTTCATCCTGGCCCTGGCCGCAGCGCTGTTCGCCGGCTCGTACACGTACACGATGGCCAACCCCACCCCCCGGCACATCCCGACCGCCGTGGTCGGACCGGCGGACTCCCCGGCCGGCGAGGCGTTCACCGGCGGGATGGAGAAGGCCCTCAACTCCTCGCTGACCCTGCGCCCCTACCGGAACCGGGCCCAGGCCCTGGAGGCGGTCAACGAGCAGCGGGTGTTCGCCATCCTGACGGTACGGCCGCACGGGGGCGGGGTCGGCTTCGATGTGGCCGGCGCCTCGGGTTCGTCGGTGGCGCAGCTGCTGGCCCAGTCCGCGCTGACCGTGGGGAAGGCCACCGGGGTGCCGGTGCGGGTGGCGGACGTCAAGCCGCTGCAGAAGGGTGATCCCCGGGGGCTGGCGCTGTTCTACATCTCGCTCGCCGCGGTGATCATCGGCTTCGTCGGCGCGATCCAGCTCAGTGTGCACGCCCGGCCGCTCAACCCGGCCGAGCGGATCGCCTTCACCGCGCTGTACGCGCTGCTCGGCGGGTTCGCGATCGCCGCGACCGTGGACTGGCTGCTGGGCGCGCTGGACCTGCCGTTCGTGGAGTCCTGGCTGATCCTGGCGCTGACGATGTTCACCTCCGGGATGGTCTTCTCGATGTTCAACACCCTGATCGGCCGGTGGGCGATGCTGCCGACCTGGGGGCTGATGGTGCTGCTGGGCAACCCCTCGTCCGGCGGCGCGGTCTCCTGGCCGCTGCTGCCCTCGGTGCTCGGGCACATCGGCCAGTGGCTGCCGCCGGGGGCCTCGATCAACGCCCAGCACACGGCGGTCTACTTCGGGGGCCACCAGCACCTCTTCCCGTTCGCGGTGCTGGCCGGATGGGCGCTGCTGTCCTCCGCGGTGTTCTGGTTCTGGCGCCACCGCCACCCCGGCGGCCGCGACCGGGGCGGGGCGCACGCGGCGCTGTGAGGTGAGACCGCGGGGCCCGACTCCACCGGCGGCGGAGCCGGCGGGGTCGGGCCCCGGGCCGGTCAGCCCTCGGCGAGCAGCTTCCGCATCCGGGTGATCTCGGCGCTCTGCGAGGCGACGACGGACTCGGCCAGCTTCCTGGCCGGCCGGTGGACGCCCTCGGCGAGCTCGGTGCGGGCCATCTCCACCGCGCCCTGGTGGTGCCGGACCATCAGCTCCAGGAAGGCCCGGTCGAAGGCCTGGCCGGAGGCGCGCTCCAGCCGGTCCATCTCGGCCCCGCTCATCATCCCGGCCATGGCGTGGCCGCCCTCGTGGCCGCCGTGGCCGCCGGGCTCCTCGGCGGGCACCCGCTCACCCCAGGCGGTCAGCCAGCCGGTCAGGGTGGCGATCTCCGGGCCCTGCTCCTTGTCGATGGCGGCGGCCAGCGCCTTGACCTCGGCCGATCCGGCCCGGTCGCGGGCCAGCTCCGCCATGGCGATCGCCTGGCGGTGGTGCGGGATCATCCCCTGCGCGAACGCGGTGTCGGCGGCGTTGCGGGCCCCCTTCCCCGGGTCCGCGGAAGAGGACGCGGAGGCGGAGGCGGAAGGGGCCGGGGTGGAAGTGGCGCCATGGCCGGAGTGGCCGGTGGAGCCGGTGGAGTCCGCGCCGCCGCAGCCGGCCAGCAGCAGGGCGGCGGCGGTGAGGGCGGCGGCCGCCCCCGCGGCCCGGCGGGCGCGGGCGGTGGGCGGAAGGGTACGGCGGAAGGGACGTGCGGTCATGGTGGTGCGACTCCTTGCGCGTGCGGCGGGCCCGGCCGAGGGCCGTGGCGGGCCGCGATGACGGGTGAACAGGCTCGGAGGCACGGCGTAGCCCTGTTCGGGGAGGGCGCCGTGCGGGCGGGCCTATATGCGCAGGAGTTGGAGGCGGGCCAGATCCGGTGGCGCCCGGTCGGTCGCCGTGGCGGCGGAGAGCTGGGCGCGCGGGACTTCGGCGGTGGCCGCCTCGACCGTGCCGGGCGCCAGGGGCGCGGGCACGGGGGCGGTGGAGACGCCGCTCGCCGCACAGGTCGGGTCGGCGTGCTCCAGGTGGCCGCGGTGGCCGCCACCGGGGGCGGCGAGATGGTCGCAGTGGTCGCCGGCCACATGCTCGGCGGCCGTCCGGGCGGTCCCGGAAGGCCGCTCGGAGCCATGGTGTCCGCTGTGGGCGGCGGGTGCTGCGGTGACGCCCATGGTGAGCGGGCCGGGGGCCAGCCCGTGCATGGCCACCACCCCGGCGAGCACGGCCAGCACCAGCAGCAGCCGGTACGCCGCGGGGCGTACGGGGCGGATGCGGTGGCCAGGGCTCATGGTGACCCATCGTAAGGGTGGAGCCGGGTGCGCCGTCCGGCGGCCGGCACAGCGGCGGCCCCCGGACGGTTACCGCCCGTCCGGGGGCCGTGGCCAGCAGCCCCGAGAGGTGGTGGGGCGCTTGGAGTTAACAGAGCGAGTCTGCCGCGAGGAGGCGCCGGGAGGGCGCAGGCGGCACCCGGAGGGGGTCCGATGTCACCCGTCCGGTCCTCGCGCCGGCTCTGTCGCCGGTCCTCGGGAGTGGACTCGCCCCGGCGGATCAGACCTCGCCGCGCCAGGAGCCGCTCTCGGCGCCACGGGACTCGATGAACCCCTTGAACCGCTTCAGATCACCGATGACCTGCCGCTTGACCACGCCGAGCTTGTCCCCGACGGTCTCCTTCAAGCCGTCCGGCTCGAAGTCCATCTGGAGCATGATCTTGGTGGTGGTGTCGTCGATCCGGTGGAAGGTCACCACGCCGGCCTGCCGCGCCTCGCCCGCGACGGTGGTCCAGGCGACCCGCTCGTCCGGGATCTGCTCGGTGATCTCGGCGTCGAACTCGCGCACGGCCCCGTCCACCTTGGTCACCCAGTGCGTCAGGGTGTCCGAGCGCTGCTCGATGCGCTCCACACCCTCCATGAACTCGGGGAAGGACTCGAACTGCGTCCACTGGTTGTAGGCGGTGCGCACCGGGACGCGGACCTCGACGGACTCCTCGACCTTCGACATGTGTGGCGTGTCCTTTCCGGGCCCGACTGCCTCCGGCCGTACGCCGGCGGCGACCGCGTCGGTCCCTGCCGGCAGTCCTTGTGCCCCCGGCAACCGCCTCTATGGCCCTGTTTGTTCGGCCCGGATCGGGACACTCGTCCGCCGCCCTCTGTCCCGCGTCCGGCCGGACGGGGCGCGTTTCGCGGAGGTGACGAGGATGCCGGGAGAGCAGGAACTCCCCTCGACGCTGCGGCGGTCCGAGCAGGGCGCGCGGCGCACCTGGATCGCGGCGCACGACTCGGCCGTGGAGCAGTACGGCGAGGGCGAGCGGGCGCACCGGGTCGCGTACAGCGCCCTCAAGCACAGCTACGAGAAGGTGGGCGACCACTGGGAGCGCAAGGAGGGCGGTCGCAAGGGGCCGTCCGACGAACTGGCCGCCACGCCCCGCGGGACGGGCGGGCACAGCGGCGGCGGCACCGACGAGAACGCCTCCAAGGGCCATCTGTACGAGCTGGCCAAGCGCCTGGGGGTGGAGGGCCGTTCGCGGATGTCCAAGGCCGAACTGGCCGCCGCGGTCGAGAAGGCCAACCGCTCGGCGACCCGCAGGGCGCGGTCCTGAGCCGTCACCACCCCGCGAGAGGGGCGGCGGTCGTCACATGGCAAGGTGCGCGGGGATGTGCGTCTCCTCCTCGATCTCGCCGCCGGCCTTGCGCATCAGGGTGCGGGAGAGCTCGTTGAGGCAGCGTGCGGCGGCGATCTCCTCGCCGATCCGCTGCTGCTCCCGGTCGTCCGGGTGCCGGCGGGCATGTCCGTGCGCCCGCATCTCGGTGCCGTCCGGCAGCCGCACCAGGCAGGCCGCCCGGGTCTTGCCGGCCTCCTCGGTGAACTCGACGTCCACATGCCATCCGACGATCGTCTGCATCCTCGCCACCTCCCGGTCGTCGCGTCCCCTCCTCCCAGCGTGCACCCGCCGGGTGGAGGCCGCCGCCCGGGCACCCGGGGCTGAACGGCCGGCCTCCGGGCTCCGTACCAGTGACCGATCCGCCCGGGGCGCGGCCGCGGCCCGGGCGGGAAGGCACGGACGGCGACGGGAGTGGGGCCATGACGGAGCGGGACGAGCGGGTGGTGCGGGGTCTGCCGGACGGCGGCGCGGAGGTGGCGGTGGTGCTCCGGCTGCGCTGGGACGACATCGCGGCCCTCGGCCGGGAGGCGAGCCGGCTGGCCGAGCAGCGGGGCGCCCCGGTGAGCCTGGACGACGCCGTCAGCCACCGGTTGCGCACCTGGTCGTCGGTGGCCGCCGCCCCGGAGGACCGGGGCGGCGGCCGGATGGCGGAGGGGCCGCGCACGGTGGGCGCGGGTCCCACCGGGCCGTCCGCGGCACCGGCCGGGGTCGCCGGGGCCGGCGGCGCGCCGGTGCTGCCGTCGGCCGGTGCGGCGGCCGAGCACCCCGGGCACCCGGTGGGCCGGCTCGGCGGTCCTCCGGCGGCCGTGGGCGCCGGTCCGCAGCACGCCCGGTAGGCCGGTGCGGCCGGTGGGCCCGGCCCTGCCCGTACCGGATCGCGCAACCGGTCCGCGGACACCGTCCGCCACCCCGTCCGCGTACACCGCCCGCCATCCCGTCCGCGTGAACCGTCCCCGCAACCGGTCCGCGTGACCGGGATTCCTCCCGCCCAGCCCGGGCAGGCGGGCGTACGTACGCTGGGTGGGAGGCGCGAGGACGGGTGGTGGGACGGACCATGGACGAACGGCCGGCCGAAGAGGACGAGGCGGAACTGCTGCTCCACGGGCTGACCGTGGACACCAGCCGGCCCGAGCAGCCGGTGCTGCTCGACGAGGACGGGGAGCCGATCCAGACCTGGCGGGAGAACTACCCGTACGACCGCAAGGTGCGGCGCCGGGAGTACGACCTGGCCAAGCGGGTGCTGCAGATCGAGATGCTGAAGCTCCAGCGGTGGGTCAAGGACACCGGGCAGCGGCTGGTGGTGATCTGCGAGGGGCGGGACGCGGCCGGCAAGGGCGGCACCATCCAGCGGTTCACCGAGCGGCTGAACCCCCGCGGTGCCCGGGTGGTGGCCCTGGAGAAGCCGACCGAGCGGGAGGCCACCCAGTGGTACTTCCAGCGGTATGTGGCCCACCTGCCGGCCGCCGGGGAGATCGTGTTCTTCGACCGCTCCTGGTACAACCGGGCCGGGGTGGAGCGGGTCATGGACTTCTGCACCGAGGAGGAGTACGGGCTGTTCCTGCGCCAGTGCCCGGCCTTCGAGCGGATGCTGGTCGAGGACGGCGTGCTGCTGGTGAAGTTCTGGTTCTCGGTGTCCCGGCGGGAGCAGCGGACCCGGTTCGCGATACGGCAGGTCGATCCGGTGCGCCAGTGGAAGCTGTCGCCTACCGACCTCGCCTCGCTGGACCTGTGGGACGAGTACACCACCGCCAAGGTGGACATGTTCCGGGCCACCGACACCACCGAGGCGCCGTGGACGGTGGTGAAGAGCAACGACAAGAAGCGCGGCCGGCTGGAGGCGATGCGCTCGCTGCTGTCCCGCTTCGACTACCCGAGCAAGGACGTCAAGGCGGTCGGCGAGCCGGACCCGCTGATCGTGGGCGCCGCCGACACCCTGCTGGAGCCGGGCGAGGAGAGCACCGCCCTCTCCCCCACCCCGCTGGCACCGGCCGCCGACGGCCCGGGTGCCCACCCGCCCGAGCACTCGGGCGCGGCCGGGTAGCCCGCCGTACCGGCCCCGCCGTCATCCGTCCGCTGCGGTGGCGGCGGGCCAGGATGCGCAGCACGGTGCACCTCGCCGGTGAAGCCGCGCAGGAAGAGGTCCTGGTGGCCGCGACACGGGCGGAGCGGTGGGGGGCTTCGCGGTCGGTCGTGGCGTGACGTTGTACGGGTGATGACGCCAGGGCAAGCGCTACCGCCCGATCGCGCACGCAGACAGGCCCCGGGGCCCCGAACCGGTGCGGTCCGGGGCCCGGGGGCAGGCGGCTCAGGCGGGGTTGCCCGGTCCCGCGATGTTGACCATCCACATCACGCCGAAGCGGTCGACGCACATACCGAACTCGTCGCCCCACATCTGCGTCTCCAGCGGTACGGCGACGGTACCGCCGTCGCCGGAGACCCCCTCCCACCAGCCGCGCAGCGCGGTGGCGTCGTCGCCGCTGAGGCAGACGGCCATGGTGTTGCCCGGCCGGTACTCCACCCCGGGCGGGGTGTCCGCGCCCATCAGGGTGAGGACGCCCGGCACCTCCAGCATGGCGTGCATGATCTTGTCCTCGGTGCCGGGCGGGGCGTCGCCCAACTCACCGCCGATCTCACCGAAGGTGCCGAGGGTCAGCTCACCCCCGAAGACCCGCTGGTAGAACTGCATGGCCTGCCGGGCGTTGCCGTCGAAGCTCAGATAGGGATTGAGTCGCTTTGTCATGATGAGCCCCTTTCCGTGGCGACATCGTCACAGAGATCGGGGAGGGGGGTCACAGTCCGATGGGCGGCCGGCGGGCGGCGTCCGGCAGCAGATGCGCCCGTACGGCGGCGATCGCCAGGGCGGCGGTGTCCTCCGGGGTGCCGTCCACCGGCACCACCGCGCCCTGCTCGTCGTGCTGGAGCGGCTCCAGGGTGTCGAGCTGGGACCGCAGCAGCGCCGGCGGCATGAAGTGCCCCTGCCGCTGGGCCATCCGGGCGGCGATCAGCTCGGCGGAGCCGTGCAGATGGACGAGGAAGAGGTACGGGGCGGCGGCCACCAGCAGGTCGCGGTAGCCGCGCCGCAGTGCCGAGCAGGCGACTACGCCGCCCGTCCGCGTATGGCCGGCCAGCCAGTCGGCGATCGCGTGCAGCCACGGCAGGCGGTCCTCGTCGGTGAGCGGCACCCCGGCGCGCATCTTCGCCACGTTGCGGGCGGGATGGAAGTCGTCCCCCTCCGCGTACGGCACGTCCAGCGCCCGGGCGAGGGCGGTTCCGACGGTGGACTTGCCCGATCCTGAGACGCCGATGACGGCGACCAGCGGGACGGCTTGTTCGTCTGCCATGGCCGGCGGGTACCCGTCGGGCCGCCGGCGGAACCGCTCTCCCCTCGGCCGGGTGCGACGCGTCCGGAGGCGGAGAGCCGTCCGGTGGCCAAGAGTGGAGACAGGCGCGTACGCGGCGGGGTGGGCGGCGCGCACCGGTAGGACACACAGGACAGCGGAAGGAGGGCCGGTATGGCATCCATCGGTCCCGGGGCACCCGTCGAGCGCGGAGCCCGCAACCCCGTCAGCGACGCGTGGAACACCGTCGGCAGCTACGACTCCTACGAGGAGGCGCAGGCCGCGGTGGACCGGCTGTCGGACGAGATGTTCCCGGTCGAGAACATCGACATCGTGGGCTCGGGGCTGCGGCTGGTCGAGCATGTCACCGGGCGGCTCACCAAGGGCCGGGCGGCCGGCGCGGGTGCCGCGAGCGGCGCGTGGTTCGGCCTGTTCATCGGCCTGCTGGTGGGGCTGTTCACCCCGGGGCCGACCTGGCTCGGCCTCATCCTGGGCGGTGTGCTGATCGGCGCGCTGTGGGGCGCGGTGTTCGGCTTCGTGGGCCACGCGGCGACCGGTGGGCGGCGGGACTTCTCCTCCACCCAGCGCCTGGTGGCCTCGAAGTACGACGTGATCGCACGCGGCGGGCAGGCCGAGCGGGCCCGGGAGATCCTGCGCGGGGCGGGCCCGGCCGCCGGCGGTGCGACCCCGGGGGCGTCGGCTCCCGGCTCGGCCCCGGGGGCGGGCGGGACGCCCGGACCGCTGGACAAGCCCGGCCCGGGCGGCTCCGGCGGCGCACCGGCGTAGCGCGTCGGCCCCCCTGGACGGGCGGTGTCCCCCGGCCCCGGTGGTACGGGGCCGGGGGACACCGCTCCGCTTGCCCCTGCGGCGGGACGCGGCGCCCGCGGCTCGTTTCAGCGCCGTGCCGGTCCTGTGCTCGGAGGAGCGTCCACCGGGTCAGCCCTGGCCGGGGCCGTCGGGCGGCCCGGAGGTTCCGGCACCGCCGGTACCGCCGCCACCCGTGCGCGGGGAGGCCTGCTGGAGGCGGTCGATCATCTGGGACGCCTGGGCCTTGGTGAGGTCCGACGGCAGCTCTTCGCCGGCCTCCCGGGCGAGCGTGTGCAGGTAGCTGAGCTGCGGTCCGGTGGCGGGCTCGCCACCGGTGACCCAGTCGTCGACGTCCTTGTTCGGGTCCTGTCCGGCGTCCTGGCCGGGGGCCTGTCCGCCATTCTGTACGGGGTTCTGGCCCGGGTTCTGGCCGGGGGCCTGGTCATGGGGGTCGGTCGCGTTCATGCACCCCCGACTACCCCGGGCGCCGATCACCACCCCTCCCCGGGGCAGGAGCGCGAAAAGGGACGGACGGGATCCAGTCAGGGCCGCACGATGATCTTGCCGTGGACATGGCCCTTCTGGCTGAGCTCGAAGGCCTCGGCGAGCCGGTCCAGCGGGAAGACCTCGGCCACCGGGACGGTGAGCTTGCCCGCGTCGGCGAGGGCGCCCAGTTCGGCCAGGTCGCCGCCGTCCGGGCGTACCCAGATCCACTGGCCGCCCGCGCCGGTCACCGAGTCGTCGGCGATGGACGCGTGCCGGCCGCCCTCGGCGAGCACGGCGAGGGTGTCGTCCAGGACCCCGCCCACGAAGTCGGCGACCACGTCCGCCCCGCCGGGGGCCAGCTCGCGCACCCGGTCGGGGAGCCCGTCCCCGTAGGCGACCGGCTCGGCGCCGAAGTGCCGCAGCCGGTCGTGGTTGGCCTCGGAGGCGGTGCCGATGACCCGGGCGCCCAGCGCGCGGGCGATCTGCACCGCGAAGGTGCCGACGCCGCCGGAGGCGTTGTGCACCAGCACGGTGTCCCCCTCGCCGGTGCCCAGGCGGGTGAGGGTCTGGTACGCGGTGAGGCCGGCCAGCGGGAGGCCGGCGGCCTCCTCCCAGGAGAGCGAGGACGGCTTGCGCGCCAGGCACCGCACAGGGACGGTGACCAGCTCGGCGAAGGTGCCGCCGTGCACGTAGTCCTTGCGGGCGTAGGCGACCACCTCGTCCCCGGCGGAGAACTCCGGCACGTCGATCCCGGTCCGCTCGACCACGCCCGCCACGTCCCAGCCCGGGACCACCGGGAAGACGGTGTCCATCAGGTCCTTCAGCCCGCCGGCCATGAGCTTCCAGTCGACCGGGTTGACCGAGGCGGCCCGCACCCGGACCAGCACCTCGCCCGGTCCGACCTTGGGCTGCGGCCGCCGGGTGGCCGACAGCACCTCGGTGCCGCCGAACCGGTCGTAGGCCATGGCCCGCATGGTCGTGTCCTCGCTGGTCGCCTCGGTCATGTCCGCGCCTTTCGTCGTCGGTCGGTCACCGTCCTCTACGGGTGATCGGATCGCGGGGCTTCGAAACCGGCCGGCCGGGACCAGCCGGGGGGCCGCCGGCCCGGTCCACCGGGCGGAACCGCGCCGATGGCCGGGGGTCAGCTGACGGGCACGCTCACCGGGGCGGGCAGAGGGGGGCTGCGGGGGTGTCACATGGCCGCGCCGAAGACCTGGGTCCACCAGGGGCCGCCGGAGCCGTCGTGCTTGCCGATGCCGATCTCCTTGAAGGAGCAGTTGAGGATGTTGGCGCGGTGGCCGGGGCTGTTCATCCAGGAGTCCATCACCGAGGCCGGGGTCTGCTGGCCGCGCGCGATGTTCTCGCCGTAGGTGCTCCAGCGGTAGCCGGCGGCGGTGATCCGGTCGCCGGGGTCGGTGCCGTCGGGCGAGGTGTGGTCGAAGTAGCCGCGGGCGGCCATGTCCTCGGAGTGGCGCTGGGCCGCGGTGTCCAGTTGCCCGTTCTGGCTGACCGGCCCGCAGCCGCTGCGCTGCCGCTCGGTGTTGACCAGTGCGGTCACCTGCTGCCCGAAGGACCCGGTGGGGGCGGGCGGATCGGCGGGCCGCGGCTGCGAGGGGGGGGGCCGGGGGGGGGGGGGGGGGGGGGGGGGGGGCGGGGGGGGGGGGGGGGCGGGGCCGGGCGGGGGGGGGGGGGGGGCCGCCCCCCCCCCGGGCCCCCCCCCCCCGCACCCCCCCCCCCCCCCCCCCCCCCTCCCCCCCCCCCCCCCCCCCCCCCCCCCCCCTCCCCCCCCCCCCCCCCCCCCCCCCCCCCCCCCCGCCGCCTACGCCCCCGTACCGCCCGCCTCCGTACCGGCCGCTCCCGCCCCCATACCGCCCGCCCCCGTCTCCGTACCCCGACCGGACGCGTCGCCGGAGCCCTGGCTCACCTGGGCCGCGTACCGTACCGCCAGCCCGTCCAGCAGCGCCGCGAGCCCCGTCTCGAACGCCCCCTCGTCCACCTTCCGCTGCCGCTCGGCGAGCAGATGGGCCTGGCCGAGGTGCGGGTAGTCGGCCGGGTCGTAGGCGGCCTCGTCGTCCACGAAGCCGCGGGCGAACGAGCCCAGCGCCGAACCGGTGACGAAGTACCGCATCAGCGCGCCGATCGAGGTGGCCTGGGCGGGCGGCCAGCCGGCCCGGACCATCGCGCCGAACACCGCGTCGGCCACCCGCAGCCCGGCCGGGCGCCGACCGGGCCCGCGGGCCAGCAGCGGCACCACCTGCGGATGGTCGGCCAGTGCGGCCCGGTAGGAGACGGCCCAGTCGTGCAGCGCGGTCCGCCAGTCCCGCGGATCGTCCTCCGCGAACATCGACAGGTCGATCCGCGCGCTCACCGCGTCGGCGACCGCCTCCAGGATCTCGTCCTTGGTGCGGAAGTGGTTGTACAGCGACGGCCCGCTGACCCCGAGCTCCGCGGCCAGCCGCCGGGTGGAGACCGCCTCCACCCCCTCCGCGTCCACCAGCGCCGCCGCCGTCGCGACGATCCGTTCGGTGCTCAGCAGGGGCTTGCGCGGTCGGGCCATGCGGCACATAGTAGGCCCCGCCGCTAAAAAACTAGCACCGGTAGTTTTCGTGTCCCGATCACCGTCGGGACCTACCGATCACCGTCATCGAAGGGAAGCCGTCGCCGTGGACCTGGAGCTGAGCGAGGAGCAGACGGCCGTCCGGCGGCTCGCCGAGGAGTTCGTCCGACGGGAGGTCACCCCGTACGCGGCCGAGTGGGACCGCGCCGAGAACGTCGACCGGTCCATCATCCGCAAGCTCGGCGCGCTCGGCTTCCTCGGCCTCACCCTCCCGGAGGAGTACGGCGGCAGCGGCGGCGACCACCTCGCCTACTGCCTGGTCACCGAGGAGCTCGGGCGCGGGGACTCCTCGGTGCGCGGGATCGTCTCGGTCTCCCTCGGCCTGGTCGCCAAGACCATCGCCACCTGGGGCGACGAGGACCAGAAGCAGTCCTGGCTGCCCCGGCTCGCCTCGGGGGAGGCCCTCGGCTGCTTCGGCCTCACCGAGCCCGGCACCGGCTCGGACGCCGGCCACCTCACCACCCGGGCCGTCCGGGACGGGGACGGCTGGCTGCTCACCGGCACCAAGATGTTCATCACCAACGGCACCTGGGCCGATGTCGTCCTCCTCTTCGCCCGCACCGAGGACACCCCCGGCCCCAAGGGCGTCTCCGCCTTCCTCGTCCCGGCCGACAGCCCCGGGCTCACCCGCCGCCCCGTGCACGGCAAGCTCGGGCTCCGCGGACAGGCGACCGCCGAACTGGTCCTCGACGGCGTCCGGGTGCCCGACTCGGCCATGCTCGGCCCGCGCGGCAAGGGCTTCTCGGTCGCCATGTCCGCCCTGGCCAAGGGCCGGATGTCGGTCGCCGCCGGCTGCGTCGGCATCGCCCAGGCCGCCCTGGACGCGGCGGTCGGCTACGCGGGGGAGCGCGAGCAGTTCGGCAAGCCCATCGCCTCGTACCAGCTGGTGCAGGAACTGCTCACCGACATCGCCGTGGACGTGGACGCGGCCCGGCTGCTCACCTGGCGGGTGGCCGACCTGGTGGACCGGGGCCGGGAGTTCGCCACCGCCGCCTCCCAGGCCAAGCTCTTCGCCTCCGAGGCCGCCGTGCGCTGCGCGAACAACGCCCTCCAGGTCTTCGGCGGCTACGGCTACATCGACGAGTACCCGGTCGGCAAACTGCTCCGCGACGCCCGGGTGATGACCCTGTACGAGGGCACCAGCCAGATCCAGAAGCTCATCATCGGCCGCGCCCTGACCGGCGTCTCCGCCTTCTGACCCCGCCGGACACCCCGACACGCCCCCGGTCGGCGGACCGGCCGGCCGCGGGGGATCATGGGCGCCGTGCTCCTCGCCCTGCTGTCCGTCGCCGCGCTCGCCCTGGTACTCGGAGGCGCCGTGCTGCGCCCGCGCGGACTGCCCGAGGCGGTCTTCGCGGTCCCCGCCGCCGTACTCGTCATCGCCGCCGGCGCCGTACCCCTGGAGCACGCCGGGGAGGAAGCAGAACGGCTCGGCCCGGTCATCGGCTTCCTGGCGGCCGTCCTCGTCCTGGCCCGGCTCTGCGCCGACGAAGGGCTGTTCCGCGCCTGCGGGGCGTGGACGGCCCGCTGGGCGCACGGACGCCCCGGCCGCCTCCTCGGCGCGGTCTTCGCCCTCGCCTCCACCGTCACCGCCGCGCTCAGCCTGGACGCCACCGTCGTGCTGCTCACCCCGGTCGTCTTCGCCACCGCCGCCCGGATGGGCGCCCCGCCCGCCCCGCACGTCTACGCCACCGCCCACCTCTCCAACACCGCCTCGACCCTGCTGCCGGTCTCCAACCTCACCAACCTGCTCGCCTTCGCCGCCACCGGACTGACCTTCACCCGGTTCGCCGCGCTGATGGCGGCGCCCTGGCTGGTGGCCATCGCGATCGAGTACGCCGTCTTCCGGCGGTTCTTCGCCGCCGACCTGGCCGCACCCGCCCCCGGCGAACCGGAGGCGCCGCCGCCGATGCCGCTCTTCGCCCTGGTCACCGTGGCCGCCACCCTCGCCGGCTTCGCGGTGGCCTCGGCCTTCGGCATCGAACCGGCCTGGGCCGCCGCAGCCGGGGCGCTGGTCCTGGGCGTACGCGCGCTGGCCCACCGCACCACCACCCCCCGCACCCTCCTCAACGCCGCCGCCGTACCGTTCCTCCTCTTCGTACTGGCGCTCGGCATCGTGGTCCGCGCCGTGGTGGACCACGGCCTCGGCGACCTGCTGGACCGCCTGCTGCCCGCCGGCGGCTCACTGCCCGCGCTGCTGGCCGCGGCCACCGTCGCGGCCCTGCTCGCCAACGTGATCAACAACCTGCCGGCCGTGCTCGCCCTGATCCCGGTGGCGGCCCCGCTGGGCACCGGCACCCTGCTCGCCGTACTCCTCGGCGTCAACATCGGCCCCAACCTCACCTACGCCGGCTCGCTCGCCACCCTGCTCTGGCGCCGCGTCGCCCACCGCCACGCGTACGAGGTCCGGCTCGGCGAGTTCACCCGGCTCGGACTGCTCACCACCCCGCTGGCCCTGGCCGCCGCCACCTGCGCGCTCTGGGCCGGCCTACGGCTCATCGGGACCTGAGTACCGCCCCCACCAGCCGCTGAGTACGCCACCGGATGCCCCGGCCGCCTTCCTCCCCGCATGCTCGGGCCATGAGTGACACACCGGTCAAGCAGCAGAACACCGCCGCCTACTACGGACAGGCCGTCGCCTCGTTCGCCCTCGCCGTGGCCGCCGTGACCGTCGGCATCGTCAGGATGGAGGCCGACGCCTGGGTCCGCGCCTTCCTCGGCATCGCCGTCCTCTACCTCACGACCTCCGCCTTCACCCTCGCCAAGGTGGTCCGCGACCGCCAGGAGGCCGGGCAGATCACCAGCCGCGTCGACCAGGCCCGCCTGGAGAAGCTGCTCGCCGAACACGACCCCTTCCAGAAGCTCTGACCGAGCCTAAGCGCTTGCTCACCCTCGGGGTATGGTGTTCGTCCTGTCCGGTGGTGCCAGCGAGGGAGCGAAGCGGATGAGTGCGGCGGAGCAGACCCCCGGCGACGACACGCCGTGGGGCGAGGTCACCCCGGAGGCGGCCCGGCGACTGCTGGTCGCCGCCGTGGACGCCTTCGCCGAACGGGGCTACCACGCGACCACCACCCGCGACATCGCCGGACGGGCCGGGATGAGCCCGGCCGCCCTCTACATCCACTACAAGACCAAGGAAGAGCTGCTCCACCGGATCTCCGCCATCGGCCACGACAAGGCCCTGGAGATCCTCCAGACCGCCGCCGACGGCCCCGGCACCGCCGCCGAACGGCTCACCGCCGCCGTACGGTCCTTCGTCCGCTGGCACGCCGAACGGCACACCACGGCCCGGGTCGTCCAGTACGAACTGGACGCCCTCGGCGCCGAGCACCGCACCGAGATCGTGGCCCTGCGCCGCCGCAGCGACGCAGCGGTACGGCGGATCATCAACGAGGGCGTCGCCTCCGGCGAGTTCGACGTCCCGGACATCCCCGGCACCACCCTCGCCGTGCTGTCGCTCTGCATCGACGTGGCCCGCTGGTTCGACTCCGCCGGACGCCGCACCCCCGACGAGGTCGGCGCCCTCTACGCCGACCTGGTGCTCCGCATGGTCGGCGCCGGCCCGAAGTAGCAGCCCCCCGCAGGGAGACGCCCCCCCCGCACCGGCCGCGGGGAGGAGCCCCCTCACCGGTCAGAAGTAGAAGCGGGACACCGACTCCGCCACGCAGACCGGCTTCTCGCCGCCCTCCCGCTCCACCGTCACCAGCGCCGTCACCTGCACCCCGCCGCCCGCCTCCTCGACACTCCGGACCTCCGCCGTCGCCCGCAACCGCGACCCCACCGGCACCGGTGCCGGGAAACGCACCTTGTTGGCGCCGTAGTTGACACCCATCCGCGTCTTCTCCACCCGCATGATCTGCGGCGTGAACAACGGGAGCAGCGACAGCGTCAGATACCCGTGCGCGATCGTCGTCCCGAACGGCCCGGTCGCGGCCTTCTCCGGGTCCACATGGATCCACTGGTGGTCCCCGGTGGCCTCGGCGAACCGGTCGATGCGCTCCTGCCCGACCTCCACCCAGTCGCTGTACCCCAACTGCTCGCCCACCGCCGCCCGCAGCTCGTCGACGGATGTGAAGACCCTCGGCTCTGCCATGGTTCCCGCTCCCGGTTCCCCGTCTCGATGGTGGTGCCTCTCGCTGTCTAAGCGCTTGCTCAGCATCGTCCGGCCGGAAGGCCCGTGTCAACGGCCGGGCCGCTAGGCTTCGCGGAGTGCCGCAGATGCCAGAGAAGATCCAGGAACTGACCGTGGGCCAGCTCTCCGCGCGCAGCGGAGCGGCCGTCTCCGCCCTCCACTTCTACGAGGCCAAGGGCCTGATCACCAGCCGCCGCACCAGTGGCAACCAGCGCCGCTACGGCCGGGACGCGCTGCGCCGGGTCGCCTTCGTCCGCGCCGCCCAGCGGGTGGGCATCCCGCTCGCCACCATCCGCGACGCCCTGGCCGCGCTCCCCGAGGAGCGCACCCCCACCCGCGAGGACTGGGCCCGCCTCTCCGAGCGCTGGCGCGGCGAGCTGGACGAGCGGATCACCCGGCTGAGCCGGCTGCGCGACCATCTGACGGACTGCATCGGCTGCGGCTGCCTGTCCCTGGAGACCTGCGTGCTGTCCAACCCGGACGACGTCCT
Organism: Streptomyces lichenis; assembly: GCF_023218175.1. Classification (GTDB taxonomy): domain Bacteria; phylum Actinomycetota; class Actinomycetes; order Streptomycetales; family Streptomycetaceae; genus Streptomyces; species Streptomyces lichenis. Next base: position 60,323 of record NZ_JALPTH010000017.1, read on the forward strand.
CGGCACCCGGATGGCCGGCTCCCGCCTCCTCCCCGAGCGCCTGGCCGAACCGCAGCCCCGAACCGAGCCCTGACGTCCGGGCCGGCCCGCGGCCCCGGACGGCCGCCGGACCGCAGTGCCGGGGCGGCGGCGCACCGAATCGGCGCGGGAGCCCTAGACCATCGGGGGGTTCAGCCGGGCGAAACCCTCCTGGCGCTCGTACGGGAAGTACGGGTAGGGGGCCGGCCGGCGGCTGGCGGCGTCGAGCCGGGCCATCTGGTCGGGGGTGAGGGTCCAGCCCACGGCCCCGAGGTTCTGGCGCAGCTGCTTCTCGTTGCGGGCGCCGATGATGACCGAGGCCACGGTGGGGCGCTGCAGCAGCCAGCGCAGGGCGATCTGCGGCACGGCCCTGCCGGTCTCCTCGGCGATCCCGTCCAGCGCGTCGACCACCCGGTAGAGGTGCTCGTCCTCGACGGGCGGGCCGTAGTCGGCGGTGTCGTGCAGCCTGCTGTCGGCCGGCAGCGGGTCGCCCCGGCGGATCCTGCCGGTCAGCCGTCCCCAGCCGAGCGGGCTCCAGACGATCGCGCCGAGCCCCTGGTCGAGCCCGAGCGGCATCAGCTCCCATTCGTAGTCGCGGCCGATGAGGGAGTAGTAGACCTGGTGGGCGACATAGCGCTCCCGGCCGCGCCGCTCGGCGGTGGCGAGGGACTTCATCGCCTGCCAGCCGGAGAAGTTGGAGACGCCGAGGTGGCGGATCTTCCCGGCCCGGACCAGGTCGTCCAGGGTGGACAGCACCTCCTTGACGGGGGTCCGGGCGTCGTAGGCGTGCAACTGGAACAGGTCGATGTAGTCGGTGCCGAGCCGGCGCAGGGCGCCGTCCACCGAAGAGATCAGCCGGGAGCGCGAGGTGCCGGCGTCCCGGGGGCCGTCGCCCATGGGCAGACCCGCCTTGGTGGAGATGATCACCTGGTCCCGCCGGCCCTTGAGGGCGGCCCCCAGCACCTCCTCCGAGGCGCCGCCGGAGTAGACGTCGGCCGTGTCGAACATGGTGATCCCGGCCTCCAGGCAGATGTCCACCAGGCGGCGCGCCTCCTCCACGCCGGTGCTGCCCCAGGCTCCGAAGAGCGGACCCTGCCCGCCGAACGTCCCGGCGCCGAAACTCAGCGCCGGAACCCGAAGCCCTGACGCGCCCAGCTGCCTGTACTCCATGGCGAATCCCCTCTCGACCCGACCCACCCACTAATGGGCGTGTGGTCCCGTTAAGATGCCCTCAACGTAGCAAAGATCAGCAACTAACGGAACGGGAGTCCCGTTATGGAGTCCGAGGGGCACGAGACGGAGCCGGGCACCACCCGGCCCGGAGGGCGCACGGCGCGGGTGCGGGCGGCGGTCCTGGAGGCCGCGGGTGACGTCCTGGCGGAGCACGGCTTCGCCCATCTGGACCTCGCCGACGTCGCACGCCGCGCCGGAGTCGGCAAGACGACCGTCTACCGCCGCTGGGGGACGGCCACCGGCCTGGTGACCGATCTGCTGCTGGACATGGCACAGCAGTCCGTGCCGCGCACGGAGACGGGCTCGCTCCTCGGCGACCTGACGGCCAACGCCCGCCTGGTGCAGCGGACGTTGGCCGACCCGCGGCAGGGGGCCCTGTTCAAGGCGGTGATCGCGGCCGCCACCTGCGACCCGAAGGCGGCCGAGGCCCTGCACGGCTTCTACGCGGTCCGCGTGAAGGAGTGGGCGCCGTGCGTCCGGCAGGCCGCGGCCCGCGGCGAGGTGCCGGAGGACACCGATCCGTACGAGGTGATCCGCGCGGCCTCCGCCCCGCTCTACTACCGCCTGCTGACCACAGACCTCCCGCTGGACGAGGCCGCCGCCGACCGCGCCGCCACCGCCACCGCAGCCGCCGCCCGCGCGGGCGCCTTCGGGCGGGGGGCTTAGAGCGCGCCTACGGACTGCGCATCCCTGGTGCGTGCTGTGATTCCGCACTGCGACGATGATTGACCAATTCCCATAACCATGCGTGGGCGACGGCGAAGCGTCAGCCCGTAGCTAGGAGACCTCTTTGACGCGGTCGTAGATATCACGTGCCGCCAAGTTTGTTCGATATGGGCGCAAAAGGGATGGAATTTGTGCAACCTGCTCATCCACTCGTCCGGAATGGATGGTGGGAACCTCACTCAGGGCCTTCCGCCAAGTCGCACAAGCCGCTTCAAGGTGCCCTATTCTCAACTGCCGTTCGGCGAGCATGAAGCTGAAACGAATTGCTGACCTTCTGCTATCGCTGGTATCTCGAAGGCGAAAGTGCGATTCGAGCGATTCCACACTGCCGGAGACGTCGCCGAGTTCATACCGGACTTGAGCGATGTGGTAAGCGAGGGTTGAAGAGTTGTAAGAGCCAAACGTCTTTGAGCGTGATTCCGCCTTTTCTATGGCTGTTTCGGCCTCGCGTAGATACATGAGGGAAGCGTGCCGATCGCCCAGTTGGGCGCTGGCGTGTGCTTGTTGACCGGCGAGGAATGCCCGCATGCGTGGTCCCGCTTGGGGCGATGCCGCCGCTGCGGCGTCAGCGAGTCGCATTGCGTGCCGCCCGTGGCCCAGGTCCACTGACTGCACGCTCATACCCCGAAGAGTGGTGCAGTAGGTCAGGTGGTCCTCGGCGGCCCCGGCGAGTTCAAGCGCCTTCAGGTAATACCTTTGTGCTAGTCCGTGAACTCCTTCATCTACCGCCATATAGCCAGTCAGATAACAAAGGTCCGATGCGGCAGCCATCATCGCTTTGCGGACCGGGTCGGGGGCTTCAGCCTTCAGGTAGGGCGCAACGGTATTGACGAGGAACGCAGCAGCCATCGGGCGAGCGTGCCGACCTCCGAATTGATCGTCCAATTCGGAAACACGCTCCGTCATGGCGATGACCATGTTCACGTCGGCCGTCCCAATGCGCTGCGTTTTTCCGGTTTGAACCGCCTCCATGCGTCCGATGACGTCCGGCCAGTGAGGAACGGTAAGGGCCACGGAGAATAGTCCCGCATTCAGGACGCTACGGCGTGAGGGATCCATGTCCTGCCTCCCCAGGTCGACCAGCCCTTCCGCGGTGGTCGGATGGCTGCTGGACTCCTCCGGAGGCAGCGGGAATCCTGCCTCGGCGTACGTGATCGGCCGGAGCAGTCGCCGGGCGAACACTTCTAGAACCAGCGGCCGGACGGACTCCTTTGGCAGGTGTCCGTTCAGCCACTGGTGCACCGAAGGCTCTCGGTACCGCAGAGGCGTTCCGCGCTCCGTCCCTAAGCGGTTGACCTCTTGAGCGAACTGCCGCAGCGTCCAACCGCTCTCGCGGTACAGCCGCTCAAGTCCGGCGTTCGGCTGTCGTACCGTCACTGGACTCAACTCCCGTGCGTTGAAGGCTTAAAGGTCTTAAGTCCTGCCCCTCTTCCAACAGTACCGCTGTGCGTGGTCGAGCGGTTGCCTAGTGCGAGCAGGACACCGCGGCGGAGCGGAAGGCACTGACATGGACCACGAGCCCACCTGTGAGACCAGCACACGTGGTGGGTTAAGGCGTAAGGACCGCGTGGCCGCCCTCCGCTGTCGGGCACCCAAGCCCCCGCCCGGGGATCGAGACCCTGGACAGGTCGAGTACCCCGGGCGGGTTGCACGTGCCAGGAAGATCGAGTGGAAGGAACCTCAGATGGCAGACTGCGACCACGAGTGGGTGGGCTGGTCCGGGAAGACCCGGTGCCGCAAGTGCGGTGCCACGCAGGGCTAGGAGAAGACTGATCACCGGGGCCGGGGAAACTCGGCCCCCCCGGCCTACTGAGGGGTCATGAGCGAGCGTGTCACGTGGGAAGAGCTGCCGACCGAACTTCGCACGGCAGTGGAAGAACACACCGGGAAGGTGCTCTCCGCAGAGCAGGTGAGTAAGGGTCTCAACAGCCCGGCGGCATTCATCATCACGACCGCCGGGAACGGGCGCCTTTTCTTCAAGGGGGTGCGGCTTGATGACCCCGAGGGGGTCATGGCCACGCGTGCTGAGGAATCCCTCAATCGGACCGTGGCAGGCGTGAGCCCGTGGATTCGGCACCGGTTCGAGATGGCCGGGTGGTACTGCCTCGCCTTCATCCATGTGGACGGCAGGCATGTGGACTTCTCGCCCGGTACGAAGGATCTCGGGCCTGTGGCGTTCACGCTCAACTGGATGGCGCGCCGATTCACGGTGCTGAGCCTTGCGCGCGCCGACTACCGGCCACCCATGCTGGCTGAGCGCTTCACGGGATTTCTCAGCGAGAAGGAAGCCGTCCTGCTCGACGGCACCAACATCCTGCACACGGATACCAACCCACACAACATCATGGTTCCCGGCGTCGGGAACAACGCCTACGTCGTGGATTGGGCCATGCCTGCCGTCGGCCCCGCATGGGTGGACATGGCGAATACGGCCGTGCGGCTCATGGAGGCGGACCAGCCGGACGAAGATGCTCTTGCCTGGTTGGGTGGCTTCGACGCGTGGAAGACGGCCGATCCGAGAGCCGTGAAGGCTTACGTGGACGCGACGTGTCGGCAGTGGTCGGCGCGGGTCGGAGAGCAAGCGGCGAGCCACAGCAACCGGCGCTTTTCCGTGCTGCTGGAGTATCCGCGCACCGAGCCCCGGGCGGCCCGTAGTCGCGGCTTGAGGGACACGTGACTCTGCCGATGCGAGGTAGGAGGCGGGGGGTCAGCGGGGCGGGAGCAGGCGGAACTCGTTGCCGTCGGGGTCGGCCAGCACCACCGCGCCGTGCTCGTCCGGGGCGGAGGCCGTGCGGGTCGCTCCGAGGGAGAGAAGGCGCTCGACCTCGGCCTGCTGGTCGCCGTGGCTGGGGACGGCCAGGTCGAAGCGCAGCCGGTCCCGCCCGTGCCTCGGCAGCAGCGGGGGACCGCCCCAGGTGATCTTCGTGCCGCCGTGCGGGGACTGGATCGCGGTCTCCTCGTCCTGGTCCCAGACCAGCGGCCACTCCAGCGCCTTGCTCCAGAAGTACCCGACCGCGTGGGAACCGTCGCAGGCGAGCGCCCCGATGAGACCGCAGTCGGCGAGGAACGTGTTGCCCGCCGGGATCACGCAGAACTCGTTGCCCTCGGGGTCGGCGAGCACCACATGGCCCTCCTCGGGCCGTTGGCCGATGTCGATGTGCCGGGCGCCCAGCTCCAGGGCCCTCGCCACGGTCGCCTCTTGGTCGCCGGAGGAGGAACTGGTCAGGTCGAAGTGGCTGCGGTTCTGGCCCCACTTCGGGTCCTCGGAGGGAGTGAAACGGAGCCGGAAGCCGGTGTCCTCTGCGGGCAGCAGCTCCGCGGCGCCGTCCAGGGAGTCGCCGGCCGCCTCCCGGCCCAGCACCCCGCCCCAGAAGCGGGCGAGGGCGAGGGGATCGTGTGCGTCGAAGCGGAGTGCGTCAAGGCGAGGGGGCATGTTCGGATATCTCCGGTGTGGGGCGGGACGGGGCGGGGCGGGATGGGATGGGGCGGTGGGGTGGTGGGATGCGGTGGGGTGGGGGTCAGAGGGTGGTGAAGAGGTCGTTGAGGGGGGAGGGGGTGTGGTCGGGGTGGAGGGCGTCGACCAGGAGGCGGCCGTAGCGGATCTTGCGGCCCTTCTTGGTGCCGAGGAAACGGCGCAGTTGCTGCTCCGGGGGGCGGCCCCGGTGGGCGGGCTGGCTCTGGAACGTCGTCCAGGCGCGGAGGTCGCCGGCGGTCCGGATGATGTCCTCGACCCGGGCGGGGCCCAGGGCGCGGATGAGTTCGTCCTCCAGGTCCGCCACGCAGACGAAGAAGGGGTCCGAGGGTGCTCCGGCCCGGGTCAGGGCGCGCTCGTAGTAGCCCCGTTCCCGCTCGTCGCAGAGGCCCGTGAGGCGCAGGCCGAGGCCGGGCGGCCCGAGGAGTCCGGCGTAGCGGCCGACACTCATGGCCCCGCCCATCGGCACCACGCACACCCCCTCGGCGGCCAGGTCCCGGCCGCGCCGGGCGGCCAGCGCCTCCACGGCGGCGAGGTCGCTCCGTCCCTCCAGCAGCACGGCCGTCCGCACCCCGTGCTCCACGGCCAGCTCGCGGGCGGGTCCACCGGGGCCGCCGGACGCCCAGTCGGCGACCGCGTCCCGTAGTGCCACCGTCCCCGCGGGGGAGGGTCGTGTTTGCGCCATGGACGGGAGTCTGCACGTCCGGCGGCGGGAGGGCACGGGGTTTTACGGCAGGGGGCGGTGCTGGGGTGGCTGCCTGGTGGCGGCTACTCGGCTGGTGGGTGCTCCGCCTCTGCCCGTAGGTGCGCGGCCGCCGTCACCAGCTCGGCGTTGGAGGCGGCCGGGGTGCCGTCCGGGAGCAGCAGGGTGTCCTCCAGGCCGATCCGGGTGTCCAGGCCGAGATCGAGCGCCAGCCGCAGCACCGGCCAGGCGCCGCCGTCCTCGCCGTGCAGCAGCACCGGCACACCCGCAGGCGGCGCGGCCTCCTCCAGCAGGGCCCGGGCGGTGCGCGGTGCCGTGGCGGGGTCGGTGTCCGTCACCTCGGCCAGCACCCGCGCCACCCGGGGCGCCAGCGGTGAGGCGGCGAACAACCGCGCACCGGGCGTGCCCGACCAGAGGCCGGCCTCCACCGCCACCCCGCGCTCCAGCAGCGCCGCGGCGACTTCCTCGGCGCCGGGCTCATGCCAGTTGACCGAGGCCAGGTCGGGCAGCACCGTCCAGGAGCGGACCCGCTCCACCCGCCGCACCGGATCGGGCTCCGCCCAGGCGCCGGTGGTGACGCCGACCGGCACGCCCACGGCCGCCGCCCGTATCGCCTCCACCGTCTCGGCGACCAGCCGGCCGGACACACTGTCCTGGCCGCAGGGCGTCTTGGGGTGCACATGCACCTCCGCGGCACCGGCGGCGACCGCCCGCGCGGCCGACCGGGCCATCGCCTCCGGGGTCATCGGCACGGCGGCCGACTCCCCGGCGGTCCGGGCGCCGTTCAGGCAGACCTGGAGGAGACCCCGGCCGGCGGGCCCGGCCGCATGCTGGTTCACGATCCCGTTCATGTCCTCGATGGTGGCAGCCGCCACTGACAACGGGGCCGGTGTACCGGCGTGTGTGGCGAGACCTCGCCACCCTGCCGAGCCGTGCTGGGCCGAGCCGTGCCGTGCCGGGCCGGTATCGGCCGACTAGGCCACCGATGCCAGTTGTTCCCGGTGCCGCCGCTCCTGCTTGGCCGCCGCCAGCGCCTCCGGGGTGAGCACCGGCTGCGGCACGACCACTCCGCACCCGGTGCACACCGGGCCGTGCCAGGGCTCGTTCGACAGCTCCGGGCGCCAGACGATCCCGGCGTCCGCGCACACCGGGCAGCGCTTCCCGGGGTCGGCCTCCAGCGCGGAGATCAGCCGCCGCAGCGCCTCCGCGAGCGGCAGCGTCGGGTGCAGGGACGGGTCGTCGCACCGCGCCACCCCGTAACCGCCCCAGGTCCGCCGGTGCCAGTCGTCGAACGAGCCGGGCCGCCTCAGCCCGTCGTGCTTCTCCTTCTTGCGGCGCTCGGCGAACCTCTCCTCGTAGGAGAGCCACACCTCGCGCGCCTCCTCCAGCTCCTCCAGCGCGGCCACCAGGCGCGCCGGATCCACGCCCCGGTCCTCCGGGTGGAACCGGTGCCTGGTGCACAGATGGTGCCAGGTCGCCCGATGCCCGTAAGGGGCGAAGCGTTCCAGGCACTTGCGCAGCGAGTAGCGCCGTAGCGCCAGATCGCATCGAGAGTCACGGACCTGTCTGGCGAGACTCCGGAAACCGGCCATCGCACTGTCACCTCCGTCGCGGGGTACTTCGGCTCACGGAATGGACGTACGGGTGCCCGGTTCGGCTCCCGTAAAAAGCGGATGGGCACCGTCCATGGCGCATCTGGCGTGAATTGCCCCAAGCGCGCCCGCCCCACGCGCCCCCGCATCCCCACCGCGCGCCCCCTGCCAGGGGGTTTGCTGATACCCGGTCAGCAGGCCCATAGAAGATGTCAATAGAGCAGGTACTTCCGGCGTACCGCGCGGAAGGCGGACAGCTCGCGCCGCCAGGCGGCCACCACCTCGTCGGTGCCCGCGCCCGCGTCGATCATCGTGCGCACCCGCGCCGAGCCGGTCAGCTTGTCGATCCACCGGTCGGCCCGCCAGGCGAAACCGCTCCAGCTCCGCTTCGCCGTCACCAGCAGCCCGATCCCGGTGCGCACCGCGTCGAACGCCTCCCGGTCGTGGAGGTGCAGTTGCACCCCACCGACCGTCTTGCCCTGGAACTTGGAGAAGGTGGGCGCGAAGTAGGCCTCCCGGAAGCGGACCCCGGGCAGCCCGAGCGCGTTGGCCGCCTCGGCCCACCGGCGGTCGACGCCCTCCGCGCCCAGCAGCTCGAAGGGCCGGGTGGTGCCGCGCCCCTCGGACAGGTTGGTCCCCTCGAAGAGGCAGGTCCCCGCGTACACCAGGGCCGTCTCCGGCGTCGGCATGTTGGGGCTCGGCGGCACCCAGGGCAGTCCGGTGGCGTCGAAGAAGTCGCCCCGGCGCCAGCCCGACATCCGTACCACCGACAGCTCCACCGGGCGCGCGGTCAGGAACTCCCCCTGGAACAGCCGCGCCAGCTCCGCCACCGTCATCCCGTGCGCCTGGGCGATCGGCTCCCGCCCGACGAAGGTGGCGAACGCCCGGTCGAGGACCGGGCCGGACGCGGCTCGGCCGGTCACCGGGTTCGGGCGGTCCAGGACGAGGAAGCGCTTGCCGGCCAGCGCGGCCGCCGCCATGCAGTCGTAGAGGGTCCAGATGTAGGTGTAGAAGCGGGCGCCCGCGTCCTGGATGTCGAACACCACGGTGTCCACCCCGGAGGCGGTGAAGACGTCCGCCAGCGGCTGCCCGCTCTTGAGGTACGTGTCGTAGACCGGCAGCCCGGTCGCCGGGTCGTCGTAGCGCCCCTCCGAACCGCCCGCCTGCGCGGTGCCCCGGAAGCCGTGCTCGGGCCCGAACACCGCCACCAGGTCCACCCGCTCGTCGGCGTGCATCACGTCCACCAGGTGGACGGCGTCCGCGGTGATCCCGGTCGGGTTGGTCACCACCCCGACCCGCTGCCCGGCCAGCTCCGCGTACCCTCCGGCGGCCAGCCGGTCGAATCCGGTGCGCACCCGCCGCCGTCCCCCTTCCCCGCCCGTGCGGGCGGCGGCCGGTCCGGCCCCGGCGGCGGTCACCGCGGCGGCCGCCCCCACCGCACCGCCCGCGGTCAGCAGACCTCTTCTGTCCACGCTCATCAGCGCAACCTCCCGATCGGGCACCGGCTGGTGCCGGGCGGCCCTGGCGGCCGGCCGGGCCACGCACGCTAGCGCCGCCGAGGGCCCGGGGGAACGAGGCGGACCGGCCGAGCTGCCACCGGCCCGGCACCCTTCTTCAGACCGGCCATACCGACTGGTTAGTATGTGGTTCCCATCGGTTCACGGGAGGCGGTCCGCCATGAGTACGCCCATCACCCCCGGCACACCCAGTCGGCCAGGCCCATCGGACGAGCTGCGGGGCGCGAAGGTGGTCGTCACCGGCGCGGGCGGCGGCATCGGCGCCGCGCTCGCCCGCCGGTTCGCCGCCGAGGGTGCCCGGGTGGTGGTCAACGACATCGACGCCGGCCGGGTCGAGGCGGTGGCCGAGGAGATCGGGGCCATCGCCCTGCCCGGCGACGCCTCCGCGATCGCGGCCGAGGCCCGTGAGGCGCTCGGCGGCACCGTCGACGTCTACTGCGCCAACGCCGGACTGGCCTCGCCCGGTGACGCCTTCGCCGAGGAGGAGGTCTGGGCCGCCGCCTGGGACGTCAACGTCATGGCCCATGTCCGCGCCGTGCGCACGCTGCTGCCCGAGTGGCTGGAGCGCGGCTCCGGGCGGTTCGTCTCCACCGTCTCGGCCGCCGGACTGCTCACCATGGTGGGCGCCGCCCCGTACAGCGTTTCCAAGCACGGCGCGTACGCCTTCGCCGAATGGCTCTCGCTCACCTACCGCCACCGCGGCCTGAAGGTGCACGCCATCTGCCCGCAGGGGGTGCGCACCGACATGCTCACCGCCGCCGGCTCGGCCGGGGAGCTCGTCCTCGCCCCCACCGCCATCGAGGCCGAGGACGTCGCCGAGGCGCTGATGGACGGGATCGCCTCCGACCGCTTCCTGATCCTGCCGCACCCCGAGGTGGCCCGGTACTACCAGGCCCGGGCGAGTGACCCGGGGCGCTGGCTGGCCGGGATGAACCGGGTCCAGCGGACCTGGGAGGACGGCTGACGGCCGGGCCGTGATCCCTGGCGGCGGAAGGCCCCGCCACGGGGGAGAGCGGGGCGGAGCGGCGGGCCGCGGACCGGCGGTGGGAAGATCCCGTGGTGGGGCACGCGTTTTCGGACGAGTGCCGGAGTGACGCGCGCGGGCGACGAGCACCGGTGTGCGGACGGCAGGTACGGCGGCCCCGCGCACGGACGGCCGGTGAGAGCGAGAGGACAGGTGTCGGCGGATGGCCACGACGACGGACGGGGGCGAGCTCCCCGTCCCCCACAGGCTGCTGGCCACGGCGACCCGGCTCTTCGCCGAGCAGGGCTACGACCGCACCTCGGTCCAGGAGATCGTGGAGGCGGCCGGCGTCACCAAGGGCGCGCTCTACCACTACTTCGGGTCCAAGGAGGACCTGCTCCACGAGGTGTACGCGCGGGTGCTGCGGCTCCAGCAGGAGCGGCTGGACGCCTTCGCCGAGGCCGACGCGCCGGTGGAGCGCCGGCTGCGCGACGCCGCCGCCGACGTGGTGGTCACCACCATCGACAACCTGGACGACGCCGCCATCTTCTTCCGCTCCATGCACCACCTGGGCCCGGAGAAGAACAAGCAGGTCCGCGCCGAGCGCCGGCGCTACCACGAGCGGTTCCGGGCGCTGGTCGAGGAGGGGCAGAACAGCGGGGTGTTCTCCTCGGCCACCCCGGCCGACCTGGTGGTGGACTACCACTTCGGCTCGGTCCACCACCTGTCCACCTGGTACCGCCCGGACGGCCCGCTCACCCCCCAGCAGGTCGCCGAGCACCTGGCCGACCTGCTGCTGCGCGCCCTGCGCCCGTAGCACCGGAGGCACCTGGGATACCGGGGAAGGCGAACGGGCGGGCGGACCGTGCACCGGTCCGGCCGCCCGCCCGCGTACGCCCCGTCTGGATCAGTTGGCGTTGACCAGGTCGTGCGCCGGTACGGTCACCGTGCGCTTGCCCGGCTTGCCGCCCAGCACGACCTTGCGCAGCGCGCTGTTGTTGTTGAGGTTGGTCTCCTTCAGCCGCTTCTCCGGGTTGGCCAGCACCTGGATGTAGTACGTGCCGTTGGGGAGGGTGGTGATGTCGAAGGACTGGCCCGGCAGGTCCTGGGTGTAGGTGTCACCGGAGCCGACGTCCAGCACCTCGCGGACGGAGATCGAGTTCTCCTGGCCGCAGGCGGTGGACAGGTCGGTGTTGTACGGGTGCCAGTTGGCGCCCTTCACCGTGTAGTCGACCGCGTCGGTGTTGGCCAGGCAGAAGGCCTCCTTGCCGCTGCGCACGGCCTCCTTCTGGTCCGCCTTCAGCAGCCGGTAGCTGGCGAAGTCGGTGAAGTGCCAGTGCACATGGCCCGGGCGCGGGTCCCACTCCATGGTGCCGGTCGGGGTGTAGCCGACCTGCTTGCCCTTGGCGTCGTAGAAGTACTGGAAGGCGTCCATCTTGGCCTTGCCCGGCGTGCGGAAGCCGTCCACCACGAGCTGCGCCGGACCGGCGTTCCAGACGTTGGCGCTGAAGGCCAGGTAGTCCTTGTTGGGGACGTCCTTGCCGCCGTCGCTGATGGTGATGCCGTACGCCGGCAGCGAGCGCAGGTCGGGCTTGGGGACGTTCGGGACGGCGGCCCGGCCGGTGGGCCGCTTGGCCAGCGGCTTCAGGGCGGGCGCCTGGCGCGAGCCGTCGGTGCGGCCACCGGTGTCACCGACCCGCAGCGACCGTCCGGCGGCCTGCTTCTTCGCCGCCCACGGCAGGGCCGGCGGGGCGGCCTTCAGCGGGCCGTGGCCCACGTTGTACGAGGGACCCGCGCCGCTCGTCTCCGGGGCGCCGGCCTGGGCGGGCGTCGGCTCGTGGCCGGGCATCCGGTGCCCCTCGTGGCCGGTGGCCGCCTGGTGCCCGGCGCCGTGGCCGGCGTGCCCGCCGGTCTTGGCGGAGCGGGCGGCGGCGCCCTGCGCCTCCTCCTCGTAGCTCTTCTCCACCACGGTCACCTTGACGGTGGCCGGCTTGTTCGCGATGCCGAACAGGTCCCGGTACTTCTTGGCCACGCCGACCTTGGCGGTGTACGCGCCGGCCTTCAGTTTCACCGGGGCGTCGCTGTAGGCGCCCGCGTAGGTGTTGGCGGCCCAGCCCTTCTCGACGCCCCAGACCGAGCCGAGGGTGAAGGCGTTGGTCGGGCAGCTCTCCGGATACTTGGAGGTGGAGGGCGCGTCGGGGCGCACCCGGCCGCTGGCGTTGTTCGGGCAGAAGGCCTCGTTGCGGGAGAGGACCTTCTTGCCGGCCTTGTCGGTGAGGGTGATCTCCACGAAGCCGGGCAGCCCGGAGAAGTCCTTCACCGTGCCCTTGGGCAGGGTCTTGGCCTTCGCCTTGCCGCCCTCGTAGACGGTCTGGGTGATGGTCACCGGGTCCTTGTAGGACTTCCGGGTCACCTTGAGCTCCAGCGGCGTCCCCTCGGCGGTGAGGTAGGTGCCGAGGTCCAGCCAGACGCCCGGCTCCTCCTTCCAGGAGGTGAGCGTCACCGCGTTGGTGGCGGCGATGAGGCGGAGCTTGGGCCCGGTGGGGGCCTTCGCCGCCTCGGGCGCGGCGGCGACGACGCCGGCGGTCACGGCGGTCACGGCGAGGGCCGTGGTGCCGGCGAGCAGCGGACGCCGCAGCCGGGTGGTGCGGGTTCTGGTCATCGTTCCCTCGTCTTCCGGGTACTGCGGGAAGAAAGCAGGGCGGCGGGCGGCATGTGCTCGACCGTGGAGTCGTCTGCCGGACCGGCGCGGTGAGGGGCGCTTGCTGTGCCCGCGCTGTGAGAGGCGCCACCCGGTCGCCCGGTTGCCCGGAGGGAGGGAAGCCCCCGGAGAATGGCCGGATCCCGCTGGGAGGAGCGAGATCCGGCCGTTGGTGTCTGTATGGCTTATCTGAGTGCAGTGATTCTGGTAGGGGAAAACGGCTGCGGTGTCAACTCCCGGTGAGCGCGTACCGCTTCAGCTCCCGGCGGGCCAGCGAGCGCTGGTGCACCTCGTCCGGGCCGTCGGCCAGCATCAGGGTCCGCGCGCCCGCCCACAGCTCGGCCAGCGGGAAGTCCTGGCTCACCCCGCCGGCGCCGTGCAGCTGGACGGCCCGGTCGAGGATGCCCACCACGGCCCGGGGGGTGGCGATCTTGATGGCCTGGATCTCGGTGTGCGCGCCCCGGTTGCCGACCGTGTCCATCAGCCAGGCGGTCTTCAGCACCAGCAGCCGCAGCTGCTCCACCGTCACCCGGGCGTCCGCGATCCACTCCTGGACCTGGCCCTGCGCGGCCAGCGGCCTGCCGAAGGCGGTCCGGGACACCGCCCGGCGGCACATCAGCTCGACGGCCCGCTCCGCCATGCCGATCAGCCGCATGCAGTGGTGGATGCGGCCGGGGCCCAACCGGGCCTGGGCGATGGCGAATCCGCCGCCCTCCTCGCCGATCAGGTGCGCCGCCGGGACCCGTACGTCCTCGAACACCACCTCGGCGTGGCCGCCGTGGGAGTGGTCCTCGTACCCGTACACCCGCATCGCGCGGCGGACGTCCACCCCGGGGGTGTCCCGGGGGACCAGGACCATCGACTGCTGGCGGCGGACGTCCGCTCCGTCCGGGTCGGTCTTGCCCATCACGATGAAGACGGCGCAGTCCGGGTTCATGGCGCCGGAGATGTACCACTTGCGGCCGTTGATCACGTAGTCGCCGCTGCCGTCGGCGGCCCGGTCGATCCGGGTCTCGATATTGGTGGCGTCCGAGGAGGCCACCTCCGGCTCGGTCATCGCGAACGCCGAGCGGATCTCACCCGCCAGCAGCGGTTCCAGCCACTGCTGGCGCTGCGCCTCGGAGCCGAACTGGGCCAGCACCTCCATGTTCCCGGTGTCCGGGGCGGCGCAGTTGAGCGCGGTGGGCGCCAGGTGCGGCGAGCGCCCGGTGATCTCGGCGAGCGGCGCGTACTGGAGGTTGGTCAGCCCCGCCCCGTACTCCTCGTCGGGCAGGAAGAGGTTCCACAGCCCCTGCCGCCGGGCCTCGGCCTTCAGCTCCCCGACCACCGCCGGGGTGTCCCACGGCGAGGCGAGCGCGGCCCGCTGCTCCTCGGCCACCGGCTCGGCCGGGTACACGTGCTCGTCCATGAAGGCGAGCAGCCGGGCCCGCAGCTCCTCGGTGCGCGCGTCGAACGCGAAGTCCATGATCGGCTCAGCCTTCCGTCAGCAAGTGCGAGGTGTGCGGGGCGCGGAGGGTGTGCAGGCCGTGCTCGGTGAAGACCGGCACCAGCTCGCCGATCCGGTCGAAGCCGGCGCCCACGGTCTGCCCCAGGGTGTAGCGGTAGTGGATGCCCTCCAGGATCACCGCGAGCTTGAACCAGGCGAACGCGGTGTACCAGGCGATGGCGGAGGTGTCCCGGCCCGAGCGGGCGGCGTACCGCTCGACCAGCTCGGCGGCGTCCGGGTGCCCGGCCGCGGTCGCCGTGGTGGAGATGGGGGAGCCGGGCAGGTCCAGCGGGGTGCTGTACATCACCAGCAGCCCCAGGTCGGTGAGCGGGTCGCCGAGCGTGGACATCTCCCAGTCCAGGACCGCCGCCACCCGGTCGCCGCCGTCCAGCAGCACGTTGTCCAGCCGGTAGTCGCCGTGCACCACGGTCGGGGCGGGGGAGTGGGGCAGCGCCCGGCCGAGCCCGGCGTGCAGCTCCTCGATACCGGCCAGCTCGCGGCTGCGGGAGGCGTCCAGCTGCTTGCCCCAGCGGCGCAGCTGGCGGTCGAGGAAGCCCTCCGGCCGGCCGAAGTCCGCCAGGCCCACCGACTCCGGGTCCACCGCGTGCAGTTCGACCAGGGTGTCCACCAGGCCGAGGACGGCCGCCCGGACGCGCTCCGGGCCGAGCGGGGCGAGCTGCTCGGCGGTGCGGTACGGCGTACCCGCCACATGCTCCATCACATAGAACGGCGCCCCGAGCACCGACTCGTCCTCGCAGAGCGCGAGCGGCTCGGGCACCGGCACCGCCGTCGGGTGCAGGGCGCTGATCACCCGGTGCTCGCGCCGCATGTCATGGGCGGTCGCCAGCACATGGCCGAGCGGCGGCCGGCGCACCACCCAGCTGCCGGTGCCGTCGGTGACGGTGTACGTGAGGTTGGAGCGGCCGCCCTCGATCAGCCGGCCGGTCAGCGGCCCGGCCACCAGGCCGGGCCGGACGCGGTCCAGGAAGCCGCGCAACTGCTCGGGGTCGAGGCCGGGCGGCGGGGCTGGACTCATCGGGGGCACCTCCGGGGCGGCGCCCGGGCACCGTGGAGGCGGGCCCGGGGTGGGTCGGCGATCTACTGGGAGGCAGTCTGACCGACCAGTCGGTATGCCGTCCAGTGCGCGCCCGCCCCTCGCCCGGGGGTCCGGTGGCTCAGTGGTCGTCCCAGTGCCCGTCATGGGCGGGCGGCGTGCCGGTGGCCGTCGTGCGGGGTGTGTTCCTGGTGCTGGAGCGTCGCCATGGCCGGCTCCCTCGCATCCGTACGGGTGATATGTCCAGCTTAGGGCGGCTGGCCTGGCTGGGTGGTGACGCCGGGAGGGCCGCTGGCTCGGCTCGGTGGTGACGCCGGGAGGCCCCCGCTCGACACCAGGCAGGCCCGCGCTCACGCCAGAAGCGCTGCGTGCACGTCAGCAGAGCCCCCCTCACACCAGCAGGGCCCCGCTCACCCCAGCAGAGCCCCGCTCACACCAGCAGGGCGACCGCGAAGCAGGCCAGCGCCAGGGAGCAGGCGGCCGCCGCCGTGGCCGTGCGCGGGGTCAGCCCCGGCGGGCGGGGTGCCGCCAGCGCCCGCATCCGGCGGTGGGCCACCGCCAGGAACGCCACCCAGACCAGCAGCGACAGCGCCGCGCCGATGATCCCCGCCGGGTCGGCCGGTCCGTCGGCCACGCACTGCCGGGCCGCCAGCACGGCCGCGACCGTGGCCGAGAGGGTGGTCCGCCGCCAGGCCAGCCGGGTGCGCTCCGGCTGGAGCCCCGGGTCGCGCGCCGCCCCGCCGGCCGGGCCCGCCGCCATCAGCCGTGCCGGCGCAGCAGCACGGCGAGCACCATGGTGGCGGCGACCGCGCCGACCGCCAGGCTCAGCAGCGCGGGGAAGCGGCTGACCGGCAGGTCCTCGCCGCGCCGCATGGCCCGCTCGCACCGCACCCAGTGGTTGACCGCCCGCAGCGCGCACAGCGCCCCGGCGGCGAGCAGCGCCAGGGCCAGGCCCACCCGGGCGCCCCAGCGCAGGTCCGGCAGGAACTGGTCGACCGCGAAGCCGCCGCCGACCAGGGCGAGCGCGGTGCGCACCCACGCCAGGAAGGTGCGCTCGTTGGCGAGGGAGAACCGGTAGTCGGGGGTCTCCCCCTCCTCCCGGATCCGGCGCGGCGCGAACCAGAGCCGCAGATCCCGTACGAAGTCGCTCACATGATCACACTAACGGGGTGGCCTGGTCCCGGCGCTGCCGGACACCTCCCTCCGGTGCTTCCGCAGCAGCTCGTAGGCGGCCAGCCCGTCCGGCACCCAGGGCCAGTCGTCGAGCCGCGCCCGCACCTCCTCCTCCGGCAGGAAGGCGTGCCAGGCCACCTCCTCCACCTGCGGACGCACCGGCAGCGCGCACCGCACCTGGTACACCGCCGACCACCAGGAGCCGAACCCGCCGGCGTCCTCATAGAGGAAACGGAACAGCGGCTGCGGCGGCTCCAGCCCCCGTACCCCCAGCTCCTCCTCCGCCTCGCGCAGCGCGGCCGCGTCGTACCCCTCGCCCGCGCCGACCACCCCGCCCACGAACATGTCGTAGTGGGACGGGAAGAGCAGCTTCCCGGGTGTGCGGCGGTGCACGAAGATCCGCCCCTCCGCGTCCCGCGCCAGCACGAACACGCAGCGGTGGCGCAGCCCCAGGGCGTACACCTCGCCCCGGGCCCGCTGCTCCACCACCCGGTCCCGCTCGTCCACCACGTCCAGGATCTCGTCCGCCGGGTTCACCGGCCGCTCCGGATCGGTCAGATCAGTCATGCAGGCATGGAACCACCCTCGGATCCTGCGAGGCCCCCCGTCCGGACCGTTGACGTGTTACCCCCGGGTACGGAGGATCGAGCCCGGGAGCGGAGGACCGCGCCGGGGAGCGAGAGGAACGGGAAGCCCATGGCGTACGACGCCGATGTGATCGTGATCGGGGCGGGGCTGGCCGGGCTGGTGGCCACCGCCGAGCTGGTGGACGCCGGACGCAGTGTCATCCTGCTCGACCAGGAGCCCGAGCAGTCCCTCGGCGGCCAGGCGCACTGGTCCTTCGGCGGGCTCTTCCTGGTCGACTCGCCCGAGCAGCGCCGGATGCGCATCCGGGACAGCCGCGCCCTCGCCCTCCAGGACTGGCTGGGCACCGCCGGCTTCGACCGCCCCGAGGACCACTGGCCGCGCGAGTGGGCCGAGGCGTACGTGGACTTCGCGGCCGGCGAGAAACGGCCCTGGCTGCACCGGCAGGGGGTGCGCTTCTTCCCGGTGGTCGGCTGGGCCGAGCGCGGCGGCTACGACGCCACCGGCCACGGCAACTCGGTGCCGCGCTTCCACATCACCTGGGGTACGGGCCCCGGGCTGCTCGCCCCCTTCGAGCGGCGGGTGCGCGCGGGCGCCGAACGGGGCCTGGTCCGGTTCGCCTTCCGGCACCGGGTCACCGGCCTGTCCCGTACCGCCGGCGCGGTGGACACCGTCACCGGCGAGATCCTCATCCCCTCCGACGCCGAGCGCGGCACCGCCTCCTCCCGCGAGGTGAGCGGCGCCTTCGAGTACCGCGCCCAGGCGGTGGTCGTCACCTCCGGCGGCATCGGCGGCAACCACGACCTGGTCCGCGCCCACTGGCCGAAGCGGCTCGGCACCCCGCCCGGGAAGCTGCTCTCCGGCGTCCCCGCCCATGTGGACGGGCTGATGCTGGACGTGGCGGGCGGGGCAGGGGCGCGGCTGGTCAACCGGGACCGGATGTGGCACTACACCGAGGGCATCGAGAACTGGAACCCGATCTGGGCCCGGCACGGCATCCGGATCCTGCCCGGCCCGTCCTCGCTCTGGCTGGACGCCACCGGCCGCCGGCTGCCCGTCCCGCTCTTCCCCGGCTTCGACACCCTCGGCACGCTGGAGCACATCACCCGCTCCGGGCACGGCCACACCTGGTTCGTGCTCAACCAGCGGATCATCGGCAAGGAGTTCACCCTCTCCGGCTCCGAGCAGAACCCGGACCTGACGGGCCGTTCGGTCCGCGGGGTGGTCGACCGGGCCCGCGCCGACGTCCCGGCCCCGGTCAAGGCGTTCATGGACCACGGCGTTGACTTCGTGGTGGAGCGCGACCTCGCCTCCCTGGTCCGGGGGATGAACGCCCTCACCGAGGAGCCGCTGATCGACGAGGCGGCACTGCGCCGCGAGATCACCGCCCGGGACCGGGAGATCGCCAACCCGTTCACCAAGGACCTCCAGATCACCGCGATCCGGGGCAGCCGCCGCTACCTCGGCGACCGGCTCATCCGCACCGCCACCCCGCACCGCATCCTGGACCCGGCCGCCGGACCGCTGGTCGCCGTGCGCCTCAACATCCTCACCCGCAAGTCGCTGGGCGGCCTGGAGACCGACCTCTCCTCCCGGGTTCTCACCGACGGCGGCGAGCCGCTGCCCGGCGTCTACGCGGCCGGGGAGGCCGCCGGCTTCGGCGGCGGGGGAGTGCACGGCTACCGCTCCCTGGAGGGCACCTTCCTGGGCGGCTGCCTCTTCTCCGGCCGCGCCGCGGGGCGGGCCGCGGCCCGCGAGGTGGGGTGACGTGCCGTCACGGCCCCGGGGGCGCAGGCGTCACAACACCAGTGACAGCAGCAGCACGAACACGATCCCGCACACCGAGATGATCGTCTCCATCACCGACCAGGTCTTGATCGTCTGGCCGACGGTCATCCCGAAGTACTCCTTCACCAGCCAGAACCCGGCGTCGTTCACATGGCTGAAGAAGAGCGAGCCCGCGCCGATCGCCAGCACCAGCAGCGCCGCGTGCGTGGTCGACATGTCCGCCGCCAGCGGCGCCACCAGGCCCGCCGCGGAGATCGTCGCCACCGTCGCCGAACCGGTCGCCAGCCGGATCGCCACCGCGATCAGCCAGCCCAGCAGCAGCGCCGGGATCGACCAGTTCTCGGAGAGGTCCAGGATCATCCGGCCCACCCCGATGTCGATCAGGGTCTGCTTGAAGCCGCCGCCGGCGCCGACGATCAGCAGCACGCCCGCGATCGGGGCGAGCGAGGACTCCACGGTCGAGGAGAGCCGCCCCCGGGTGAACCCGGCCGCCCGGCCGAGCGTGAGCATCCCGACGAGCACCGCCGCCAGCAGGGCGATCAGCGGCTGGCCGACGATGTCGGTGACCCGCTGGAGGTGGTTCTCCGGGTCGTCCACCACGATCTCCACCAGCGCCTTGACCAGCATCAGCACCACCGGCAGCAGCACGGTGGCCACCGTGGCGCCGAAGCCGGGACGGCGGTCGAGGTCCTCCGAGGCGCGCTGCGGGATCATCCGGTCCGGGGCCGGGATGTCCACCCAGCGGGCCGCGTAGCGGGAGAAGAGCGGACCGGCGATGACCACCGTCGGGACGGCCACCACCAGGCCGAGCGCCAGCGTCACCCCGAGGTTGGCCCCGATGGCGTCGATCGCGACCAGCGGGCCGGGGTGCGGCGGGATGAGCCCGTGCATCACCGAAAGCCCGGCCAGCGCCGGGATGCCGATCCGCATCAGCGAGTAGTTGCCGCGCTTGGCCACCAGCAGCACCACCGGGATCAGCAGCACGATGCCGACCTCGAAGAAGAGCGGCAGCCCGATCACCGAGGCGATCAGCACCATCGCCCAGGGCATGGCGCGCCCGCTCGCCCGGGCCAGGATGGTGTCCACGATCTGGTCCGCGCCGCCCGAGTCGGCGAGCAGCTTGCCCAGGATGGCGCCCAGCGCGATGAGCACACCGACGCCCGCGACGGTCGTGCCGAGGCCGGCGGTGAAGGAGGTGATGGTGTCGCCCAGCGGCGCGCCCGCGAAGGCGCCCAGCAGGAGCGAGCCGATGGTCAGCGCCAGGAAGGCGTGGAGCTTGAACCGGGTGATGAGTACGACGATGACGGCGATGCCCGCCAGGACGGCGATGCCCAGTCGGGCGTTGCCGGCCGAGGTGATCGGCTCGGCGGCGCCGGCTGCCAGCATCTCGACGTTGAGACTGGTCACAGGGGGTCCTCGGGTTGGTCGCGGGGCCCGGCGGGTCGCCGGACGGGCGGGGGAGGCGGAGGGGGAAGGCGGAGGTGAGGGGCCCGGGGGCGGGGATCCTACGGGGCCGGGGCGAGCGCGTCCGCCCGGCGCAGCGCGGCGACGGCCCGCTCGGCGATCTGCTCGGGGGTGCCGGCCACGTCGACCGCCACCCCGGCCTCGTCCGCGCCCAGCGGCTGGAGCGCGGCGAACTGGGAGTCCAGCAGCGCGGTCGGCATGAAGTGGCCCTTCCGCTCGGCCATCCGCCGCTCCACCAGGGCCCGGTCGCCGGTCAGATGGAGGAAGACCGCGCCGGGGGCGGCGGCCCGCAGCCGGTCGCGGTAGGCCCGCTTCAGCGCCGAGCTGCTCACCACCCCGCCGAGTCCGGCCCGGCCGTGCGCCCACCGCCCGATGGCGTCCAGCCAGGGGGCGCGGTCCGCGTCGTCCAGCGGGACGCCGGCCGACATCTTGGCGATGTTCGCCGCCGGGTGGAAGTCGTCGCCCTCGGCGTAGGGGACGCCCAGGCGCTCGGCGACCAGCGGGCCGATGGTGGTCTTGCCCGTCCCGGCCACGCCCATCACGACGACGACCGGGGGGTGGTCCGGGTTCTCGGGGTTCTCCGGCGGGGTCATGGCGGAGGGTGCCTCGCTGTCCTGGTGCGGGCGGCCGCGCGGGGTCCTCGTCGACCTCGCGGGGGGACGCCGGGATCGGTGTCCGTCGCCGCACACTGAAACCCATCGGATACGACGTATTCAAGAGGTCGTGACTAAAAAGTCATACTTAATTGGTGGCGGCTAGGCTGAGCGCATGACGACTTCGGCCCGGGGGCTCCATACGCAGGTGCTGGACGGCCTGGGTCTGGCCATCACGGCCGGCGAGTACCCGCCCGGCAGCGTCCTGCGCACCGACGAGGTGGCCCAGCGGTTCGAGGTCTCCCGCACCGTGGTCCGCGAGGTGGTCCGGGTCCTGGAGTCGATGCACCTGGTGGAGTCCCGGCGCCGGGTCGGGGTGACGGTCCGGGCCGCCGAGCAGTGGAACGTCTACGACCCCCAGGTCATCCGCTGGCGGCTGGCCGGCGCCGACCGCCCCCGCCAGCTCCGCTCGCTGACCGTGCTGCGCTCCGCCGTGGAGCCGGTGGCCGCCGGGCTCGCCGCCGCCCACGCCACCCCCGAGCAGTGCCGGGAGCTCACCGAGCAGGCCCTCGGCATGGTCGCCACCTCGCGCGGCCGGCAGCTGGAGGCGTATCTGGTGCACGACATCGCCTTCCACCGGGTGGTGCTGGGCGCCTCCGGCAACGAGATGTTCGCCCGGCTCGGCGATGTGGTGGCCGAGGTGCTGGCCGGCCGCACCCACCACCAGGTGATGTTCGAGGACCCCGACCCGGCCGCGGTGACCCTGCACGTCCAGGTCGCCGAGGCGGTACGGGCCCGGGACGGCCGCCGCGCCGAGGAACTCACCCGCGAGATCGCCGTGGGCGCCCTGAAGGAGCTGGACGTCCTCGCCCCCTGAGCGGTCCCGAGGGCGTCACCCGAGCCGCACCGTCGCCCCTGGTGGCCCTCGCCGCCCGGTCGCGCCGGAGCCCGGCTGATCCGGGCCGATGCGGCCACCCGGGCGAACCTCGCCTAAGCTGCGCACCGCCCGTCCATCGCGCGGCAACCTCAAAAACCCCTCAAATCAGCTCTTACGTGACATGGGCCACAGCGTTACGGCGGTGTTGCCGTGACTATGTGACCTGGCCTTCTGCGTGGTGACCCACCCCCTTCACCGGCGTACGGCGGCTCCTCCCGCACGACCCCTCACAAAGGCGACTTCCCAGATGAGTGACCGCACCGTGGCTGCGGCCGACACCCAGAGCCCCGGTTCGCCGGCGGCGGGTGCCCCCCACATCGACGCCGGTGACGCCGGTTACAGCAAGGACCTCAAGTCCCGGCACATCAACATGATCGCCATCGGTGGCGCGATCGGCACCGGGCTCTTCCTCGGCGCCGGCGGCCGCCTGGCGGGCGCGGGTCCGTCCCTGGCCATCGCCTACGCCGTCTGCGGCGTCTTCGCCTTCTTCGTCGTCCGGGCCCTCGGCGAGCTGGTGCTCTACCGTCCGTCCTCCGGCGCCTTCGTCTCCTACGCCCGTGAGTTCATGGGCGAGAAGGGGGCCTACTCGGCGGGCTGGCTGTACTTCCTGAACTGGTCGACCACCGCCGTCGCCGACATCACCGCGGCCGCGACCTACGCCCACTTCTGGGCCATGTTCAGCGACGTCCCGCAGTGGATCCTCGCCCTGATCGCGCTCGCGGTCGTGCTCACCGCCAACCTCATCTCGGTGAAGTACTTCGGCGAGATGGAGTTCTGGTTCGCCATCGTCAAGGTCGCCGCGCTGGTGGTCTTCATGCTGGTGGGCATCTTCCTGGTGGTCACCCAGCACGAGGTCGGCGGCCACACCCCGGGCCTGTCCACCATCACCGACAGCGGCGGCATCTTCCCCCTCGGCATGGTGCCGATGCTGATGGTCGTCCAGGGCGTCGTCTTCGCCTACGCCTCCGTCGAGCTGTGCGGTGTCGCGGCCGGTGAGACCGAGAACCCCGAGAAGATCATGCCGAAGGCGATCAACTCGATCATGTGGCGGGTGGGCCTGTTCTACGTCGGCTCGGTGGTGCTGCTCGCGCTGCTCCTGCCGTACACCTCGTACTCCGCCGGCCAGAGCCCCTTCGTCACCGTCTTCGACAAGCTGGGCGTCCCCGGGGCGGCCGGCGTGATGAACCTGGTCGTGCTCACCGCCGCGCTCTCCAGCCTGAACTCCGGCCTCTACTCCACCGGCCGCATCCTGCGCTCGATGGCGATGGCCGGCTCCGCGCCGAAGTTCACCGCCCGGATGAACAAGGGCCAGGTCCCCTACGGCGGCATCCTGCTCACCGCCGCCTTCGGTGTGCTGGGCGTCGGCCTCAACTACGTCGTCCCCGGCGAGGCCTTCGAGATCGTGCTGAACCTCGCCTCCATCGGCATCCTCGGCACCTGGGGCATGATCATGCTCTGCTCGCTGCTGTTCTGGAAGCGCTCCGAGCAGGGCCGGGTCGAGCGCCCCTCGTACCGGCTGCCCTGGGCCCCGTACACCCAGATCGTCACCCTGGTGTTCCTGGTGACCGTGCTCGGCCTGATGTGGTGGGGCGGCGGCGTCGGCCGCACCACGGTCAACTGCCTGCCGCTGATCGCCGCGGCCCTGGTCGGCGGCTGGTTCGTGGTCCGCAGGCGGGTCACCGCGCTGGCCGCCGCCCGCCCCCTGGACTGACGGGCGCCGGCACCACCCCCGTACCACCCGCGACCCCCGCCGGAGCACTGCCCGGCGGGGGTCGCGGTGTGTGGCGGGTGCGCGATAGTGGACCGTACAGGCAACATCATCGAGGCGTGACGAAGGGACGGCGTGCCATGACGCAGCAGGTCCGCGGGGTGATCGCACCCGGACGCGACGAGCCGGTACGGGTCGAGACCATCACCATCCCCGACCCCGGACCCGGCGAGGCCGTGGTGAGGATCCAGGCCTGCGGGGTGTGCCACACCGATCTGCACTACAAGCAGGGCGGCATCAACGACGACTTCCCCTTCCTGCTCGGCCATGAGGCCGCCGGCACCGTGGAGTCGGTCGGCGAGGGCGTCACCGACGTGGCCCCCGGCGACTTCGTGATCCTCAACTGGCGGGCCGTCTGCGGCCAGTGCCGGGCCTGTCTGCGCGGCCGCCCCTGGTACTGCTTCGACACCCACAACGCCAAGCAGAAGATGACCCTGGCCGACGGCACCGAGCTCACCCCGGCCCTGGGCATCGGCGCCTTCGCCGAGAAGACCCTGGTCGCCGCCGGGCAGTGCACCAAGGTGGACCCGGCCGCCTCCCCGGCCGTCGCCGGGCTGCTGGGCTGCGGGGTGATGGCCGGCATCGGCGCCGCGATCAACACCGGGAACGTCGGCCGGGGCGACTCGGTCGCCGTCATCGGCTGCGGCGGTGTCGGGGACGCGGCGATCGTCGGCTCCCGGCTGGCCGGGGCGGCCCGGATCATCGCCGTCGACGTGGACGACCGCAAGCTGGCCAAGGCCACCGAGGTCGGTGCCACCCACACCGTCAACTCCCGCACCACCGACCCGGTCGAGGCCATCCGCGAACTCACCGGCGGCTTCGGCGCGGACGTGGTCATCGAGGCGGTCGGCCGCCCCGAGACGTACACCCAGGCCTTCTACGCCCGCGACCTGGCCGGCACCGTCGTCCTGGTCGGCGTCCCCACCCCGGAGATGAAGCTCGAACTGCCCCTGCTGGACGTCTTCGGCCGCGGCGGATCGCTGAAGTCCTCCTGGTACGGGGACTGCCTGCCCTCCCGGGACTTCCCGATGCTCATCGACCTGCACCAGCAGGGCCGGATCGACCTGTCCGCCTTCGTCACCGAGACCATCGCCCTGGACGAGGTCGAGAAGGCCTTCGGCCGGATGCACGAGGGCGACGTCCTCCGCTCGGTGGTGGTCTTCTGATGACCGGCACCGCACGGATCGACCACCTCACCACCTCCGGCACCTTCAGCCTGGACGGCGGCACCTGGGACGTCGACAACAACGTCTGGATCGTCGGCGACGACACCGAGGCGATCGTCATCGACGCCGCCCATGACGCCGAGGCCATCGCCGCCGCCGTCGGGGACCGCCGCCTCCTCGCCATCGTCTCCACCCACGCCCACAACGACCATATCGACGCCGCCCCCGCCCTCGCCGAGGCCACCGGCGCCCCGATCCTCCTCCACCCCGACGACCTCCCCCTCTGGCGCCAGACCCACCCGAACCGCGCCCCCGACGGCGAACTCACCGACGGCCAGGTCCTCACCGTCGCCGGCACCGAGCTGACCGTGCTGCACACCCCCGGCCACGCGCCCGGTGCCGTCTGCCTGCACGCGCCCGCCCTGGCCACCGTCTTCACCGGGGACACCCTCTTCGCCGGCGGTCCCGGCGCCACCGGCCGCTCCTTCTCCTCCTTCCCCACCATCATCGACTCCCTGCGCGACCGCCTCCTCAGCCTCCCCGCGGACACGGTCGTCCGCACCGGACACGGCGACACCACCACCATCGGCGACGAGGCCCCCCACCTCGCGGAATGGATCGAACGCGGCCACTGACCGCCGCCGGGCCCCGGTCGAGACCACCGTCCCGGCCGGGGCTCAACGCCACGCGGCCAGCCGCCGCCCGCTCCCGAACCGCAGCTCCGCCCCCGTCACCGGATCGGTGAACTCCAGCGCCCGCGCCAGCAGTTGCAGCGGCCGCCCGAAGTCCTCCGGCTCTTCCTCCGGCCGGACCACCGGATACAGCGGGTCGTTGAGGATCGGCACCCCCAGCGCGTCCATGTGCACCCGCAGCTGATGCGTCCGCCCGGTCATCGGCATCAGCCGGTAGAGCCCGCGCGGGCCATCGCGCCCCACCAGCTCGACCCGGCTCTCGCTGTTGGGCTCCCCGGGCTCCTGGTACGCCGCCGGGACCCCCCGCTCCTTCACGATCCGGCTGCGCACCGTCACCGGCACGGTGAGCGCCGGATCGTACGGCGCCACCGCCTCGTACTCCTTGCGCACCAGCCGGTCCCGGAAGAGCGTCTGGTACGCGCCCCGGTCCTCCGGCCGCACCACCAGCAGCACCAGCCCGGCGGTCAGCCGGTCCAGCCGGTGCGCGGGCTGGAGCGCGGGCAGCCCGAGGTCGTGCCGCAGCCGGGCCACCAGCGTCTCGGTGACATGCCGCCCGCGCGGGGTGGTCGCCAGGAAGTGCGGCTTGTCCGCGACCACGATCCGCTCGTCCCGGTGCACCACCTCCACCGCGAACGGCACCCGCACCTCCGGCGCCAGGTCCCGGTGGAACCAGAGCAGCCGCCCCTCCCGGTACGGCTCCTCCGCCCGTACCGCCGTGCCGTCGGCCCCCACGAAGCGGCCCTCGGCCAGCATCGCGTCCACCCGCTCCGGGCCCACCGCCGCCGCGTACCGGGCCAGCAGATGGTCCCGTACCGTCGCCCACGCCCCGCCGGGATCGGCCGGCAGCCGCACCCGTACGGGATCGATCCCCGCCCGCTGCGGCAGCGGCGCCGCCGGCGGCCTCGTCCTTCGTCGCACCGCCCCACGGTAGCCGCCGTTTGACCTGCGGCCCGCCGCCCGCTTTCCTTGCCCCCGGACGTGGCGGGGAGGGGGTACGGGCATGGCGGCCGGACGGCGGTTGGGGCGGGGTTTCGGCTGGCTGTGGGCCGCGTACGCGGCGAGCACCTTCGGCACCTGGGTGGCCTTCGACGCCTTCGCGCTGGTCGCCATCCTGGTGCTGCACGCCGGTCCGGCCGAGGTGTCGCTGCTGGCGGCCGCCGGTCCGGCCGTCGGGGCGCTGGCCGCGGTGCCGTTCGGCCCCTGGGTGGAGTTCCGCCGCAAGCGGCCGGTGATGGTCGCGATGGACCTGCTCCGGTGCGCCGCGCTGCTCAGCGTCCCCGCCGCCTACGCGCTGGACCGGCTCGGCCTGGTCCAGCTGCTGGTCGTGGCGGTGGTGGTCGGCGCCGCCGACATCGCCTTCACCGCGGCCGCCGGGGCCTGCCTCAAGGCGCTGGTACGCCCGGACGACCTGGTCGTCGCCAGCGGCCGCCTGGAGTCCACCACCTGGACCGCCACCCTCCTCGGTCCCCCTCTCGGCGGGGCGCTGACCGGGCTGCTCGGCCCGGTGGCGGTGGTACTGGCGAACGCGGCCGGCTATCTGCTCTCGGCCCTCGGCGTCCGCACCATCGGCGGCGCCGAACCCCGTCCGGCACGGCCGGTGCGCCCGCCGGGAAGCGCGGTGGTCCGGCGTAGCGCCGAGGTGTCGGCCGGCTGGCGGTACATCCTGGCCGATCCGGTGCTGCGTCCGCTGTTCGTCCACACGGTGCTGGTGAACGCCCTGATCCTGGCCGTCTCCCCGGTGCTGGCCGTGCTGATGCTCGGCGAGCTGGGCTTCGCGCCCTGGCAGTACGGGCTGGCCTTCGCCCTGCCCTGCGCGGGCGGGCTGATCGGCTCCCGGCTGGCCGGCCGGCTGGTCGACCGGTTCGGCGCGCGGCGGGTCCTGCGCACCGCCGGCACCCTGCGGGTGTGCTGGCCGCTCGCTCTGGCCTTCACCGGCCCGGGCACCGGCGGGCTGGTCCTGGTCCTGCTGGTCCAGTCCGGCATGCTGCTGTGCATCGGCGTCTTCAACCCGGTGTACGCGGCCCTCCGGCTGCGGCGGGTCCCGGCCGACCGCACCGCCCGCACCCTGGCCGCCTGGTCGGTCACCGGCAAGGCCGCCGTCGCCGCACTGACCGCGCTCTGGGGCCTGCTGGCCGGCCTGACCGGCCCCCGCCCGGCGATCGCGGCCGCCGGTCTGCTCCTCCTCGCCACCCCGCTGCTGCTGCCCACGGCCACCGCCCCGGACGACCACCCCGAACCGGCCCGTTCCTGAGCCCGCGCCCGCGTGAGGGGCGCTCACCCCCCGCCGAGCAAACCCGCGTATCCCGCCAGCACCGCCTCGATCCGCTGCCACGCCTCCTCGTCCCGCGGTACGGGGTCCAGGGCGCGGCCCTCGCCGAAGCCCCAGTCCGCGGCCAGCGCGACCGGGTCGCCCCCGCCCGCCGCGCCCGCGGCCAGCGCGGCGGCGCCCAGCGCGACCAGCTCGGTGCCGCGCGGCAGCACCACCGGGCGCCCGGACAGCCGCCGTACCGTCTCCACCCACATCCGGCCGCGCGCCCCGCCCCCGGTCAGCCGCAGCGGGACACCGCCGGCCACACCGCCCGGCAGCGCCTCCAGCGCGCGCAGCACCGTGAACACCGCCCCCTCGTAGGCCGCGCCCAGCAGCTGCCGGCCGCTGGTGGCGTGCCGCAGCCCGGTCAGCAGCCCCGAGGCGCCCGGCAGGTCCGGGGTGCGCTCCCCGTCCAGATACGGCAGCAGCACCGCCTCCCCGCCCGGCTCGGCGTCCTCCCGCTCCAGCCCCAGCAGCCCCGCCACCCGGTCCACCGCGAGCGTGCAGTTCAGCGTGCAGCCCAGCGGCAGGTACACCCCCGCACCGTCCGCGGCGGCGAACCCGGCGAGCGCGGCCACCGCCGGGCGCTCCCGGGTGGCCGCGAACACCGTGCCGGAGGTGCCCAGCGAGACCACCGGATGGTCCAGCAGCCCCGCCCCACCGAGGCCCAGACCCACCGCCGCCGCCATGTTGTCCCCGGTCCCGGCGGCCACCGCGATTCCCTCCGGCAGCCCCAACTCCTCGGCCGCGGCGGCACTCAGCCCGCCCACCCGGCTGCCGCCGGACGGCGCGAGCTCCGGCAGCAGGGCCCGCTCCAGCCCGATCAGCTCCAGCAGCTCCGGGTCGTAGGCGTGGGTGGCGGTGCTGTACCAGAGGGTGCCCGAGGCGTCCCCGGGGTCGGTGGCGGGGACACCGCACAGCCGCTCGGTGAGATGGTCGTGCGGCAGCCGCACCCCGGCCACCGCCGCCGCGGTCCGCGGCTCGTGCTCCACCAGCCAGCGCCACTTGGCCGCCGTCATCGAGGCCACCGGCACCGACCCGGTCCGCGCCAGCCACCCCTCCACCCCCAACTCCCCGGTGAGCGCGGCGGCCTGCGGCGCTGCCCGGGTGTCGTTCCACAGCAGCGCCGGCCGCAGCGGACGCCCGGCCGCGTCCTGCACCACCAGCCCGTGCTGCTGCCCGGCGACCGCGATCCCGGTGATCCGGTGCGTACCGCCCGATCCCGGCCCACCCGCCGCCCGCACCTCCGCCAGCGCCGCCCCGACGGCGTCCACCAGCGCCCGCCACCACTGCCCCGGATCACTCTCCCGGGCCCCCGCCGCCCCGGTGACGGTGTGCGGGGCACGGCCGGCGGCCAGCACCCGGCCCGTTCCCGCCTCCACCACGACGGCCTTGGTGGACTGCGTGGAGCTGTCCACCCCGATCACGGCCGCGGACGACGACGGCGCCATCCCGCTCACCCCGCTTCCCTCTCCGCTCTCCGCGCTCCGGCCTCTTGGCGGTGCGCCGCCCGTAGCGTATTAGTAATGCCAGAAAACAAATACCCCCCACACGCCCGGTTCCGCGCCGGAGTCACCATCCCCAGTCCCGAGGAGAGCACCCGCCATGCCGGACCGCCACACCCCCACCCCCCAGGACCGCTTCACCTTCGGCCTGTGGACCGTCGGCTGGCAGGGCGCCGACCCCTTCGGCACCGCCACCCGCCCCGCCCTGGACCCGGTGGAGTCCGTCGAACGGCTCGCCGCGCTCGGCGCGTACGGGGTCACCTTCCACGACGACGACCTCATCCCCTTCGGCGCCTCCGAGGCCGAACGCGAGGCCGTCGTCAAGCGGTTCCGCGACGCCCTGGACCGCACCGGGCTGAGGGTGCCGATGGCCACCACCAACCTCTTCACCCACCCGGTCTTCAAGGACGGCGGCTTCACCGCCAACGACCGCGACGTCCGGCGGTACGCGCTGCGCAAGACGATCCGCAACATCGACCTCGCCGTGGAGCTCGGCGCCGGGATCTACGTCGCCTGGGGCGGCCGCGAGGGCGCCGAGTCCGGCGCCGCCAAGGACGTCCGCACCGCGCTCGACCGGATGAAGGAGGCCTTCGACCTGCTCGGCCAGTACGTCTTGGAGCAGGGCTACGAGCTGCGCTTCGCCATCGAGCCCAAGCCCAACGAGCCGCGCGGCGACATCCTGCTGCCCACCATCGGCCACGCCCTCGCCTTCATCGAGCGGCTGGAACGCCCCGAACTCGTCGGCGTCAACCCGGAGACCGGCCACGAGCAGATGGCCGGACTCAACTTCCCGCACGGCATCGCCCAGGCCCTGTGGGCGGGCAAGCTGTTCCACCTCGACCTCAACGGCCAGTCCGGCATCAAGTACGACCAGGACCTCCGCTTCGGCGCCGGCGATCTGCGCCAGGCGTTCTGGCTGGTGGACCTGCTGGAGACGGCCGGCTACCAGGGGCCGCGCCACTTCGACTTCAAGCCGGTGCGCACCGACGGCTTCGACGGCGTGTGGGAGTCGGCCCGCAACTGCATGCGCAACTACCTGATCCTCAAGGAGCGCGCCGCCGCGTTCCGCGCCGACCCCGAGGTGCGCGAGGCCCTGCGCACCTCCCGCCTGGACGAGCTGGCCCGCCCCACCGCCGAGGACGGTCTCGCCGCCCTGCTCGCCGACCGCTCCTCCTACGAGGACTTCGACGCGACCGCCGCCGCCGGCCGCTCCATGGCCTTCGAGCGCCTGGACCAGCTCGCCCTGGACCACCTCCTCGGCGTCCGCTGACGCCCTGCGGAACCATGGCGGCGCCGTCCCCGCGGGCGCCCTACCGTGCCACCCCGGCCCCGCACTACCGTGCCGGTGTGGATCTCTTCTCCGGTGTGGACCTCTTCGTACGCTCCTGGGCGGCGCTGCGCGCGGCGGTCGCCGAGCTTCCGGACCAGGACTTCGCGCGGCCGTCCGGCTGCGCGGGCTGGCTGGTGCGGGACCTGGTGTGCCACCTGGTCATCGACGCCCAGGACGTGCTGATCACCCTGGCCACCCCCGACGACGGGGAGGCCACCGTCGACGCGGTGACCTACTGGAACCTCCAGGACGCCCCGCCCACCGGGGACGACCCGCTGGACGCGCTGACCGTCCGGCTGGCCGCCGCCTACCAGGACCCGGGACTGCTGCGGTTCCACCTGGACGACATCGGCTCCGCCGCGGGCCGCGCCGCCGTGCTCGCCGACCCGGCCGCCCGGGTGAGCACCCAGGACCAGGTCCTGACCGCGGCCGACTACCTCACCGCGTACGTCCTGGAGTGGACGCTGCACCATCTCGACCTGGCCGCCCACCTCCCGGCCGTACCGCCACCCCCGGCCGAGGGCCTGGCCCGGGCCCGGTCGCTCCTGGAGGAGATCGCGGGCGCCCCCTTCCCCGCCGCCCTCACCGACACCGACGCCCTGCTGCTGGGCACCGGCCGCCGGTCACCCACCGAGGCCCAGCGAACCGAACTGGGCTCCCTGACCGACCGGTTGCCCCTCCACCTCGGCTGACGCCCGGCCCCCTCAGCCAAGAGGCGGCGCGGCATGACCGGCCGGGTCGGCCAGCACCCCGCGGACCACCACCGCCGCCGCACCCCGGGCCGCGTCCCCCGACGAGGACGAGGCCCGCAGCCGGCCGCTGCCCGCCGCCCACAGCCCGGACACCACCCGCTCGGCCAACTCCCGTTCCGCCGCCGGGCCCAGCCACTCCATCAGCGGCCGGAACACGCCGCCCAGCACCACCGCGTCCGGGTCCAGCAGGTTCACCGCACCCGACACCGCCAGCCCCAGCATCCGCCCGGCCCGCTCCAGCGCCTCCACCGCCCGGGGCTCGCCCCGCCGGGCCCGCGCCGCCAGCTCCGCCACACCCGCCGCCCCCGCCGACTCCTCGATGCCCGCGCCCCGCAGCAGCGCCGCCTGCCCCGCGTACCGCTCCAGGCAGCCCCGCGACCCGCACCGGCAGCGCGGCCCGTCGGCGTCCACCACCAGATGCCCGATCTCCCCGGCGAACCCGTGCGCCCCGCGCAGCAGCGACCCGTCCACCACCAGCGCCCCGCCCACCCCGATCTCCCCGGTCAGATACACGAAACTGCGCGCCCCGGAGGCTCTACCCGCCTCCCCGAACCACAGCTCCGCCAGCGCCGCCGCGTTGGCCTCGTTGTCCACCCCGACCGCGAGCACCCCGAGCCCCGCCGCGAACAACTCCTCCGCGCCCACCCGGTCCCACCCCAGATTGGGCGCCTGCCGGACCGAGCCGCCCGACACCAGCCCGGGCAGCGCCAGCCGCGCCCCGACCGCCCGGAGCCCCCGCCCCGCCGCCTCTTCCAGCGCCCGCCTGGCCATCCGCGCGGCCCGCGCCAGCACCTCCTTGGGCGGAACGCCCCGGTTGTCCCGGTGCTCGGTCAGCCGCACCCGGTCCGTCCCGGCCAAATCCACCACACACACCGACACATAGTCGACGTTGACCTCCACCCCGAGCCCCGCCGGACCGGTGTCCGCCACCCGCAGCGCGGTCCCCGGCCGCCCGGCCTGCCCGCTGAAGGTCTTGCCCCGCTCGCTCAGGAAGCCGCCCGCGAGCAGCTGCTCCACCAGCGAGGACACCGCCGCCCTGGTCAGCCCCACCCGCGCCGCCACCGCCGCCCGGGTCGCCTCGCCCTCCTCGTACACCGCGCGCAGCACCAGGCTCAGATTGTGCCGCCGCACGGTGTCCTTCCCGGCCTTGGCGTCCCTGCCGTCCCCGCCCCGGGACGGCTCACACGTGCTGTTCATCGTGCGCCCGAGCCTATGCGAGCCCCCGGTGCGGTGGGCCTGGCGGTGGGGAAACACGACAAAGCGCGGGCCCGGCCGTGAAGCCGTACCCGCGCGATGGGCTGTGCGCCCGTGCGTTTCCGCATATGTGCTGAGTGTCCGAGGGGGGACTTGAACCCCCACGCCCGATAAAGGGCACTAGCACCTCAAGCTAGCGCGTCTGCCATTCCGCCACCCGGACCAGGTGTCTGTCTCGCGGCCTGGGGCCGTTCCGACGTGGAAAACCATAGCAAACATTCGGGGCGCCCGATCACCCGCCCGAGCGGCGTCCGCCGGTGCCCGGCCGGGCCCGGAACCGCCTTGGGCGTACGGCGGGGGAGCGGGGAGGATGGGGGCAGGAACCGTCAGCCACAGCCAGCCGGGAGGAAGAAGCGTGAGCGAGTCGAGCCAGGCGCGGACCACCGCCGTCACGGGCGAGGACGAGGTCGTCGACCTCTGCCGCGACCTCATCCGGATCGACACCAGCAACTACGGCGACCACTCCGGCCCGGGGGAGCGGGCGGCCGCCGAGTACGTCGCGGAGAAGCTGGCCGAGGTCGGACTCGAACCGAGGATCATCGAGTCCCACAAGGGCCGCGCCTCCACGGTCGCCCGGATCGCCGGCGAGGACCCGTCGCGGCCGGCGCTGCTGATCCACGGGCACACCGACGTCGTCCCGGCCAACGCCGAGGACTGGACGCACCACCCGTTCTCCGGGGAGATCGCGGACGGCTGCGTCTGGGGGCGCGGCGCGGTCGACATGAAGGACATGGACGCGATGACCCTGGCGGTCGTCCGCGACCGGCTGCGCAGCGGCCGCAAGCCGCCGCGCGACGTGGTGCTGGCCTTCCTCGCCGACGAGGAGGCCGGCGGCACCTACGGGGCCCGCTACCTGGTCGACAAGCACCCCGACCTCTTCGAGGGGGTCAGCGAGGCCATCGGCGAGGTCGGCGGCTTCTCCTTCACCGTCAACGAGAACCTGCGGCTGTACCTGGTGGAGACCGCCCAGAAGGGCATGCACTGGATGCGGCTGACCGTGGACGGCACCGCCGGGCACGGTTCGATGACCAACAACGACAACGCCATCACCGAGCTGTGCGAGGCGGTCGGCCGGCTGGGCCGGCACACCTGGCCGGTCCGGGTCACCAAGACCGTACGGTCGTTCCTGGACGAGCTGTCCGACGCGCTGGGCACCCCGCTGGACCCGGACGACATGGAGGCGACCCTCGCCAAGCTCGGCGGCATCGCCAAGATGATCGGCGCCACCCTGCGCAACTCGGCCGCCCCCACCATGCTGGGCGCCGGCTACAAGGTGAACGTCATCCCCGGCCAGGCCACCGCGCATGTGGACGGCCGCTTCCTGCCCGGTCACGAGGAGGAGTTCCTCGCCGACCTCGACCGGATCCTCGGCCCCCGGGTCCGCCGCGAGGACGTGCACGCCGACAAGGCCCTGGAGACCACCTTCGACGGCGACCTGGTGGACGCCATGCAGTCCGCGCTGCGCGCCGAGGACCCGATCGCCCGCGCCGTGCCGTACATGCTCTCCGGCGGCACGGACGCCAAGTCCTTCGACGACCTCGGCATCCGCTGCTTCGGCTTCGCGCCGCTGAAGCTCCCCCCGGAGCTGGACTTCGCCGGGATGTTCCACGGCGTGGACGAGCGCGTCCCGGTGGACGGCCTGAAGTTCGGGGTACGGGTGCTGGACCGCTTCCTCGACGCCAGCTGACCCCCGCCCGGCCCGGGTGGCCGGTCCCGCCGCGCGCCGCCGCGACACCGCCGACCTGCGGTGTCGCGGCGGCGCGCGGCCTTGCGCACGGGTCGCACACCGGTCGCACCCGGCCGTGCCCACGGCATCGCGCGCGGCATTAGTCGGCTGAAACGACACTCCAATAATCGCCTGCGTGTGCCCCTCCGACCGGAAAGGGTGAACGGCACCACCGGCGCGTAGCCCTCTTCCCTCCCTGTCGTTACAGGTGTGCGGTCCGCGGCTGGGACCGCATTGCCAACTAGGAGGAATGATGATCAAGAAGATCGCCGCCGTCGCGGCTGCCGCGGGTGGCCTGATGCTGGCGGGCGCGGGTATGGCCGTCGCCGACGCGGGCGCGCAGGGCGCCGCTGTGGGCTCCCCGGGCGTCCTCTCGGGCAACCTCGTCCAGGTGCCGATCAACGTCCCGATCAACGCCTGCGGCAACACGGTGAACGTCATCGGCCTGCTGAACCCGGCCTTCGGCAACACCTGCATCAACAAGTGACGTTGAGCCCTCTCCCCTAGCGGTCCGCTAGTGGTCCACGTCCGGCCGGCCCCGGAGCGCGCGCCATGCGCTCCGGGGCCGGCGGGCATTGCGGGCCCGTGCTTGCCGGACCGCACCATGCCCGCGGGCGAGGTGCCCGGGGTACTCAAGGAAGCCTGGAAGGCAGGAAACCAGCAATGCGACAGGTCACGCGCAAGGGCCTGACCCTCATCGCGGCCGCGGGCGGCGTGCTCGCCCTCGGCGGGGGTTACGCGCAGGCGCACGGCGGTGCCGGCGCCGAAGGTGCGGCGGCGAACTCCCCCGGCGTCGGCTCCGGCAACGCCGTCCAGGCGCCGGTGAGCGTCCCGGTGAACGCGTGCGGCAACTCCGTCAACGTGGTCGGCGCCCTCAACCCGTCCTTCGGGAACAAGTGCGTCAACCAGGGCAGCGGGGCGCACGCCGCCGGCACGACCAGCAACTCCCCGGGCGTCGCCTCCGGCAACAACGTCCAGGCCCCGGTCACCGTCCCGGTCAACGCCTGCGGCAACAGCGTGAACGTGGTCGGCGGACTCAACCCGACCTTCGGCAACAAGTGCCAGAACGGCCACGCGGGCCACGAGCCGGGCAAGCCGGGCCACCCCGGCAACCCGGGAAATCCCGGCAACCCGGGCAACCCCGGCAACCCTGGGAACCCCGGCAATCCGGGGAACCCCGGGAACCCGGGCAACCCCGGCCAGCCTGGGAACCCCGGCAACCCCGGTGAGCCCGGCAACCCGGGGAACCCCGGCAACCCCGGAAACCCGGGTGAGCCCGGTAACCCCGGCACTCCGGGCAACCCCGGCACCCCCGGCAAGCCCCACACCCCCGGCACTCCGGACGAGCCGACCGGGCCCAGCACCCCGGAGACCCCGACCGACACTCCGCAGAAGGACGACGAGCTGGCGCTCACCGGTGCCGCCCCGCTCGGGGCGATCATCCCCGCCGCCGGGGCGCTGCTGCTCGGTGGCGCGGTCCTCTACCGGCGCGCCCGCCGGGCCGCGTAACCGCCGCACCCGGGCCACCGCGCTCGCGCTCCCGCGCCCGGCGCTCCCCACCGCGCGCCATGACCGTCCGCGCGCCCGGCCCTGAGGGCCCGGCCATGAAGCGGGGCGGCCCTGATCCCAGGGCCGCCCCGCTTCCGGTCTCCGGTCCTCGTCCGGGCCTCCTCCTGCGGGCCCGGTGTCCGCGTTCCCCCGGTTCGCTGTCCTCCCGGCTGCGGGTCCGGGGCTACCAGGTGGCCCGGACCTGGCGGATGATCCGCCGTCGCAGGCGGACCCGGCGGCTGCCGTCGCGCATCAGGCTCAGGCGGTCCAGCTCCCAGTGTCCGTACTCGGCATGGTCGGTGAGCAGACGGGTGGCGTCCTTGCGGGAGACCCCGCGAGGGACGTACACGTCGACGAATTCGTATTCCGGCATCGCATCTATTGTGCGGCCACCCGCCCGGTACGGATAGCGTCTGCACTATGTCTGATGCTGCGCAGCCCACCGCTGCCGAGGTACGTGCCGCCGCCGAGGCGGTCAAGGCCGCACTGGACCGGCACCTGGAGGCGGTGGAGAACCGCACCGGTGAAGACGACCCGGCCGTCCACGCGGCCTTCAACGCCCTGGCCGCCGCGGCCGAGGCCTACGACGAGCGCCTCTACGACCGGTACGACGAGGTCACGCCCTTCGAGATCCCGGGCGTGGAGGACTCCCTGCCGCCCTACCAGGGCCCGACCGAGCCGAACGCGCTGACGGTGCTGATCCGGCGGGACTACGCGGTGGTCGAGCCGCAGAGACTGCTGGCGCAGGCGCAGCGCGTCGCCGACCTGGACCGGGGCGAGGACGAGGGCGCGGACGCCGTCGCCATGGTCGGCGTCAGCACCCATGCCGCGCTGGGGGTGCTCTTCGGCGAGTTCGAGCCCGACGAGATCGCCTCCCGGCACGCCGAGTTCGGCTTGGAGGAGGGCGACTCCACGCTCTGGGTCGCCGCCGCGGACGAACTCCCCGAGCCGGGGGAGTGGCTGAGCACCCCGTTCGACCAGGCCGAACCGGGCCGGGTGATCTGCCGGTTCGACGTCAGCGCGGTCTTCGACGAGGACGACTTCCAGGACAGCCCCGGCCCGGCCCCCCGCCGCGACTCCGCCTGACCGCGCCCCCGCGACGGGGCCCCGGCCCCACCGCCCCACCCGGCCCGCCGCCCCCATCCCGGGGACGGCGGGCCGAGTCCTGCCCCCGGGAGCCGGTGGGCGGGCCGGCCGGGGTGGGCGTCAGTCGTCGGCCGCCGGAGCGAGCAGACGGGTCAGCAGTTCGGTGAGCCGGGTGGTGCGGGGGCGGGGGAGGACCTCGGCGACCGCTCGGGGGAGGGCCTGGTCCACGCCGTGGACGACCGAGAGGTGCCGCTCGCCGCGGCCGAAGGCGGTGTAGACCCAGGCCCGGTCCAGCCCCGGGGCGGCGTCCCCCGGGAGGACCACCACGGTGGCCGGCCAGCGCGTCCCGGCGGCCTGGTGGGCGGTCAGCGCCCAGCCGTGCCGGACCGAGGACTCCACGGCGTCCTTGGGGACGACTGTCCGGCCGGTCTCCCCGCAGTCCAGACGCAGCCCCTCCGCGTCCGCCGAGACCACCGTGCCCGGCACGGTCCGGCCCGGCGCGGGGGCGTACGCCACCCGGTCGCCCGGGTCGAACCCGCCGAACCGTCCGGGGCCCGGGTTGAGCCGCTCCTTCAACGCCGCGTTCAGCGCCCGGGTGCCGGCCGAACCGCCGTGCCCGACCGTGATCACCTGGGTGTGCCCGGCCGGCACACCGATCGCCCGGGGCACCGAGTCCGCCACCAGCTGCACCGTGCGGTGGACGGCCTCCCCGGCGTCCCGCACCGGGACGATCACCACCTCCTTGCCCGGAGCGTCCACCTGGTTCAGCTCGCCGACCCCGATCCCGGAGACCAGCTCGCCGATCGGGCCCTGGTCGGGGAGGCGGGAGGCGGCCTTGGGGCACACCCCGGCCGCGAGCACATCCGCGAAGACCCGGCCCGCGCCCGCCGACCACAGCTCGCCGGGGTCACCGCTCAGCACCAGCCGGCAGCCGTCCGGCAACGCCTCCACCAGCATCGCGGCCGTCTCCACGTCCAGCCGCGGGGCGTCCAGCACCACCAGCAGGTCCAGCGCCAGCGCCCCCTCCTCGTCCCGGCCGGGGCCGGCCGCACCGGAGAGCAGCCCGGCCACCGTCACCCGGGCCGCGCCCGCCTCGCCGGAGCCCTCACCGGGACCGTCACCGGGGCCGCCGCCGGGGCCGCCGCCGGGACGCGGGGTCCGTCGGACGCCGTCGCCCGTGTACGCGGCCACCGCCGCCCGCAGCCCGCGGTCGTGCGCCGCGTCGGCCAGGGCCACCGGCTCCCGGCGGGCCTCCTCGCCGCCGGTGTGCAGCACGAGCCCGTGCTCGGCGAGCGGACCCGCCAGCTCGGCCGGGCGCAGCTCGCGCCAGCGCTCCTCCGGGGCGGTGCGGGCGATCCGGGCCAGCCCGTCGGCCAGGCTCTCCTCCGCCATCGCGTAGCGGTCGAGTCCGAGCAGGACCCGCCCCGGGGCGCGTCCGCCCTCGTCCTGTCCGGCCTCCGCCGCCTCCTCGCCCTCCGGCTCAGGATCCTCCTCGTGCTCGCCGTCCGCCCCCTCGCGGAAGACCAGCACCGCGCCCTCGGCCACGGTGTGCCGCACCGCCTCGTCCGGGTCGGGCACGCCCCGCTCGGCCAGCGCCGCCCGCACCTCGTCCGCGTCCACGGCGGTGTGCCCGCGCTCGGCGGCCTGCTGGAGCAGCCAGCCGGTGAGCGCCACCGCACGGCGGCCGTCGTCCGGGCCGCACTCGGCACCGAGCAGCGCCCGGGCGAAGCCGTCCGCCTGCTCGGGCCGGACCCCCGGCACCGCCAGCAGCCGCCAGGGGTCCTCCCGCAGGGCGTCCGCCGCCGTCTCCCCAAGCGCCTCGACCACCCGGGCGGCGAGTGCCTCGGGGGCCCCGCCCTCGGCCAGCACCGACCGCACCGCGGCCACCGCCTCCGGGCTGGCGGCGCGCCGGGCCTCCTGCCGCCGCCGCTCGGGCGCGGAGGCCGTGCGTACCGGCTCGGGGGCCACCGGCCGGGGCGCGGGCCTGCGCTGCGGGGCCGCGGGGGAGTCGTACAGGGCCGCCCCCGGCTTCTCACCGCTCTCCACCGCGCGCACCGCGGCCAGCAGATCGGCCGCGGAGCCGCTGAGCTTCCCGCCCGCCTGGAGCGGACCGTCCTTGGCCGCCTTGCGCTCCTCGATCCTGGCCCGCAGCTCCCGCTGGGCCGCCAGCTCCGCCTGCGCCTCCGACAACTCCCCGCCCGAGCCACCCGAAGCGTCCGAGCCGCCCGAGCCGCCCGAGGCGTCCGAGCCATCCGAAGCGTCCGGCTCCTTCCCGCCGGACCCCGCCTCGGCCGAGGCCGGTGCCTCCGAGGCCGGTGCCTCCGAGACTGGTGCCTCCGAGGCCGGCTCCCCTCGCCGCTCCGGACCGGCTTCCGGCTCCGGACCGTCCGCCGACTCCAGCCCCGGACCGTCCGCCGACTCCGGACCGTCCGCCGACTCCCGCTCCGGCTGCGGCCCGGGCTCGGCGGGTGCGGCCTGCTCGGCCACGGCCTGCTCCTCCTCCGCGGGCTCGTCGTCGCTGTCGCTCGGGTGGCCGGGGGTCTCCCCCCGGGGAAGGGCGGTCACAGGGTGCTCCAGTCCTGGTCGGGGTAGCGGTGCACGGGGGCCGAGACATCGTCCAGCGCCCGTCTGATCTCGTCAGGAAGACTAAGGGCCTCCACTGACAGCGCCGCCGTGAGCTGCCGCGCGTCGCGGGCGCCGACGATCGGGGCGGTCACCCCGGGCCGGTCCCGTACCCAGGCCAGGGCCACCTGGAGCGGGGTCGCCGCCAGTCCGTCCGCCGCGATGGCCACCGCCTCCACCACCCGGGCGGCGTCCTCGTCCAGATAGGGCTCGACAAAGGCCGCCAGCCGCTCCGAGGCGCCGCGCGAGTCGGCCGGGACGCCCTGGCGGTACTTGCCGGTCAGCACCCCGCGGCCCAGCGGGGAGGACGGCAGCAGCCCGACGCCCAGGTCCCGGGCGGCGGGCAGCACTTCCCGCTCCACGCCCCGCTGGAGCAGCGAGTACTCCATCTGGGTGCTGGCCAGCCGGGCCCGGCCGCCGGCCCCGGCGAGCTGCCAGGTCGCGGCCTTCGCCAGCTGCCAGCCGCAGTAGTTCGACACCCCCACATAGCGGGCCCGCCCGCTGCTGACCGCGATGTCCAGCGCCTGGAGGGTCTCCTCCAGCGGGGTGTCCGGGTCGAAGGCGTGCACCTGCCACAGGTCCACGTAGTCGGTGGCCAGCCGGGCCAGCGAGGCGTCCAGCGCCGCCAGCAGATGCCCGCGCGACCCGTCGAACCGGCGGTACGGGTCGGCCACGCTGCCGGCCTTGGTCGCTATGACCAGCTCATGGCGGGGGATCAGCCGCTCCACGAGCTGCCCGAGCAGGTACTCGGCCTCGCCGCCGCCGTACACGTCCGCGGTGTCGATCAGCGTGCCGCCCGCCTCCCAGAACGCCTTCAGCTGGTCGGCGGCGTCGTGCTCGCCGGTGTCCCGGCCCCAGGTGAGGGTCCCGAGCCCGATCCGGGACACACGCAGGCCGGTCCGGCCCAGATGCCTCTGCTCCATGGCGGCGAGATTACTGGCCAGAGGCGTACGGGCAGAGAGGCTGTGGACAACCGTGGGAGGAGACCGCCGCACCTTCGAGTGAGGCGCCTGTCCACCGGCGACGTTCCCCGGCCCCGGGGCCGGGCTGGCGGACCCGCCCCCTGACGGGACGGGGAGGGGCGCGCTAGGCTCCGCCCCCAGGACGTTACTGGTCAGTAAACGGTGTGTAAGGGGACCTGTATGCGGCTCGGCATCAACCTCGGCTACTGGGGCGCGGGCATGGACGGCGACAACCTCGCCGTCGCACAGGAGGCGGACCGCCTCGGGTACGACGTGTGCTGGGCCGCCGAGGCGTACGGCTCGGACGCGCCGACCGTGCTCTCCTGGGTCGCGGCCCAGACCGAGAACATCGACATCGGCTCCGCGATCATGCAGATCCCGGCCCGCCAGCCCGCGATGACGGCCATGACCGCGGCCACCCTGGACTCGCTCTCCGGCGGCCGCTTCCGCCTCGGCCTCGGCGTCTCCGGACCGCAGGTCTCCGAAGGCTGGTACGGAGTGAAGTTCGACAAGCCGCTGGCCCGCACCCGCGAGTACGTGGAGATCGTGCGCAAGGCGATGGCCCGGGAGCGGCTCACCCACGAGGGCGAGCACTGGACGCTGCCGCTGCCCGGCGGCCCGGGCAAGCCCATCAAGCTCACCGTGCACCCGCAGCGCGAGCACATCCCGCTCTACATCGCGGCGATCGGCCCCAAGAACCTGGAGCAGACCGGCGAGATCGCCGACGGCGCGCTGCTGATCTTCCCCTCCGCCGAGCATCTGGAGGAGACCGCCCTGCGCCCGCTGCGGGCCGGGCGGGAGAAGGCCGGCAAGACCATGGACGGCTTCGATGTGGTGCCCACCGTGCCGCTGGCCGTGGGCGACGACGTCACCGGCCTCGCCGACATGTTCCGCCCGTACACCGCGCTGTACGTCGGCGGGATGGGCAGCCGGAAGCAGAACTTCTACAACCAGCTCGCCCGGCGGATGGGGTACGAGAAGGAGGCCGCCGAGATCCAGGAGAAGTACCTCGGCGGCGACAAGGCCGGTGCGGCGGCCGCCGTACCGCACTCGCTGATCGACCAGA
The DNA here is from genome assembly GCF_023218175.1 of Streptomyces lichenis. Classification (GTDB taxonomy): domain Bacteria; phylum Actinomycetota; class Actinomycetes; order Streptomycetales; family Streptomycetaceae; genus Streptomyces; species Streptomyces lichenis. Next base: position 102,114 of record NZ_JALPTH010000017.1, read on the forward strand.
CCACCCTGCTGGGCTCGGTGGAGCGGATCGCCGAGAAGATGGCCGCCTACGCGGAGGCCGGGGTCACCACGCTGACCCTCGCCCCGGCCGGCTTCACCCTGGAGGAGCGGATCGCCGCCCTCCGCGCCGGTACCGAGGCCCTGGAGCACGCCGGGCTGGTGGACTGAGGGCAGGAAGAAGCCCCGGGGCGCGTGAGACGTGACGGCCCCGGGGCCGCACCCGGCCGGCCGGACGCGCGCGACAAAGCCGGAGACGCGGCACAGCCGGAGACGCGCGAGGCAGGCGCGGAGCCCGGACAGGTCTGCGGCCGTGGTGGGGGCTCGGGGTCATCCCCGCCACGGCCGTCGTGCTGCACAACGCCCCACCGGCCCCGGGGTTACGCAACCGCGCAGAGCCGATCGGCGCACTCCCGCGCCCGTCCTCGTTGCTTCACCTCCCGCACGGCATGCCGCCCGCCTCCGACGGAGACGGATGGAAGCACGCAAGGAGACCGGGAAGCCCGGCGGTCCGGGCGTGCGCGTACGGAGGTGGCACCTATGCTGTCGGCCCGAAGCCTGTTCCAGGAGATCCTGGACCACGACGAGTCCTACCGGCTGTTCTGCTCCATCGCGGCCAGCGGGGAGGCCCAGGGCGGCTGGGAGAACGGGCGGATCGCCGCCCTCGTCCCCGAGGGACTGCGGGAGCTGGCCCCCAAGATCGCCCGGCACGGCGCGGACGAGGACAAGCACGGCCGGATCTTCCAGGGACTGCTGCGCAAGCGGAGCCTCAAGCCGGCCCCCGTCCCGGCGGCCACCGACTACACCATGCTGCTGGAGCGGCGCGGCATCGGCCTCACCCACGACAAGCTGCGCCGGGACCAGCCGCTGACCGAGCGGGACATCGTGGTCTACCTGTGCCACAGCCGGGTCACCGAGCAGCGCGCCGCCGACCAGATGGCGATGCTGGTCCGCCACTTCGGCGACCACCCCGAGGTGGGCAAGGCGATCCGGATGATCAGCCACGACGAGGGCAACCACCTCGCCTACTGCCACGAGGAGCTGCTAAGGCTGGCCCGCGCCGGGCACGGCCGGTTCATCCTGCGCACCCTGCGCGAGTCCGCCCTCGCGGAGACCGCCGTCCACCGGGACGTGAGCCTCGCCGTCATGGCGCACATGGGCCGCATCCTGCGCTGGCCCAAGGCCAAGTCGGCGCTGCTCGCCGCCGGCATCCACGCCCTGTACGGCTACGAGCGGGCCGGCGGCTGGCGGCGGATGACCGAGCTGCGGACGCCGGAGCGCCGCGACGCCCTCGGCGGCCCGGCGGAGCCCGAGTCCGCGCCCGCGCCCGCCCCCGCGTACTGAACCCGCGTACTGAAACCGGGGCCGGGGTCAGAGCCAGCCGCGCCGCTTGAACAGCCGGTGCAGGCCGATCATCGCCCCCACCATCAGCAGCACCACCGCCGGGTAGCCCCACTCCTCCTTCAGCTCCGGCATGAACTCGAAGTTCATGCCGTAGACCCCGGCCACCATGGTGGGCACCGCCGCCATCGCCGCCCAGGCCGAGATCTTGCGCATGTCGTCGTTCTGCCGCACGCCCATCTGCGCGAGATGCGCCGACAGGATGTCCGAAAGCAGCCGGTCCAGCCCCTCCACCTGCTCGGTCGCCCGGGTCAGGTGGTCGGCCACGTCCCGGAAGAACGGCTGCGCCTCCTCGCTGACGAACGGCACCCCGCCGCTCGCCAGCCGGGCCGTCGGGCCGGACAGCGGATTGGTGGCCCGGCGGAACTCCAGCACCTGCCGCTTGAAGGTGTAGATCCGCGCCGCGGTGTTCTTGGCGTCCCCGCCGGTCGGCTGGAACACCTCGGTCTCCAGCTCCTCCAGGTCCACCTGGAGCTCGCCCGCCACATCGATGTAGTGGTCCACCACCGCGTCGCTGATCGCGTACAGCACCGCCGTCGGCCCCTGCCGCAGCACGTCCCGCTCCCGCTCCAGCCGGTCCCGCACCGCCGCCAGCGGGGCGCCCGCGCCGTGCCGCACGGTCACCACGAAGGAGTCGCCGACGAACACCATCAGCTCCCCGGTGGACACGGTGTCGCTCTCCGGCTCGTACACCACCGGCTTCAGCACCATGAACAGCGAGTCGTCGTACACCTCCAGCTTGGGCCGCTGATGCGCCTTCAGCGCGTCCTCCACGGCCAGCGGATGCAGCCCGAACTCCTCGGTGACGTGCGTGAACTCCTTCTCCGTCGGTTCGTGCAGCCCGATCCAGAGGAAGGTGTCGCCGCCGGACGCCCGGGCCGCGTCCAGCGCGTCGGAGAAGTCGTCCGAACCCTCGGTGCGGTGGCCGTCCTGGTAGACGGCGCAGTCGACGATCACAGCGCGTATTCTCCCTCCGGGCGCCGGGCCGCGCACCCGTCCGGCCGCCTACCCTGGCAGCCATGGCCACGTTGATCCTGGTACGGCACGGACGCTCCACCGCGAACACCGACGGCGTGCTGGCGGGCTGGACCCCCGGCATCGCCCTGGACGAGCGGGGCGCCGCGCAGGCCGCCGCGCTCCCCGGGCGCCTCGACGGGGTGCCGCTCGCCGCCGCCGTCAGCAGTCCGCTGCAGCGCTGCCGCGAGACCCTGCGCCCGCTGCTGGAGGCCCGCCCCGGACTGCCCCTGCACACCGACGACCGGATCGGGGAGTGCCACTACGGCGACTGGTCCGGCCGCAAGCTCTCCGAACTGTCCGGCGAGCCGCTGATGGAGGTCGTCCAGCAGCACCCCTCCGACGCGGCCTTCCCCGGCGGCGAGTCGATGCGCTCCATGCAGGCCCGCGCCGTCGACGCGGTCCGCGAGTGGAACGCCCGGGTGGAGGCCGAGCACGGCCCGGACGCCGTGTTCCTCATGTGCTCGCACGGCGACATCATCAAGTCGGTCGTCGCCGACGCCCTCGGTATGCATCTCGATCTGTTCCAGCGCGTCCATGTGGACCCTTGTTCCGTGACCGCCATCCGTTACACCCGTCTGCGGCCATTTCTGCTGCGACTCGGCGACACCGGCGACCTCACCGGGCTCGCCCCGCGCGAGCGGCCGGACGCGGATCCGGGCCGGGACGCCGCCGCGAGCGGGAACGCGGAGGTGGGCGGCGGCGCGGGCGCACCGTGATCCCTTCGCACAGTAGGGTGGACGGGCCCGAGGCGCCGTCGTCGCCTCACCGGCCGCGTATCGCCTCGGCGAGAGCACCGCGTGCCGGAGCATGGCCGACCGCGAACTGAAGCAAGGGAGAGGGAACGTGTCCCGTCAGGTGTTCCTCTATGACCCACCGGAGCGTTTCGTGGCCGGCACGGTCGGGCTGCCTGGGCGCCGCACCTTCTTCCTCCAGGCGTCCGCGGGCGGCCGCACCACCAGCGTCGCCCTGGAGAAGACCCAGGTCGCCGCGTTGGCCGAGCGCATCGACGAACTGCTGGACGAGGTGGTGCGCCGCACCGGCGGCAACGCCCCGGTGCCCGCCGTCGCCACCTCCGAGGCCACCGACACCGCGCCGCTGGAGACCCCGGTGGAGGAGGAGTTCCGGGTCGGCACCATGGCGCTCGCCTGGGACGGCGAGGACCAGCGGATGATCGTGGAGGCGCAGGCCCTGGTCGAGCTGGAGGCCGACTCCGAGGAGGACCTGGCCGAGGCCGAGGAGCGGCTGCTCCAGGACGAGGAGAACGGCCCGCCGATGCTGCGGGTCCGGCTCACCGGCTCCCAGGCCCGGGCCTTCGCCAAGCGCGCCCTGGACGTGGTCAACGCGGGCCGGCCGCCCTGCCCGCTGTGCAGCCTGCCGCTCGATCCGGAAGGACATGTATGCCCGCGCCAGAACGGGTACCGGCGGGCGTGAGGCCGGCCGGCGACACGGGCCCGGCTCCGGATGCGGTGTCGGCCCCGGACGAGCTGCTGGAGGTGCTCGCCGAGGGCGAGCTGACCGTGCGCGGGCAGGTCCGGGAGGCGTCCAACGCGGTGCTGCTGTGCACCGCCGCCCACCGGGGGCGGGAGGTCGACTGCGTCTACAAGCCGGTCGCCGGGGAGCGCCCGCTGTGGGACTTCCCCGACGGCACCCTCGCCGAGCGCGAGGTCGCCGCCTACGCGGTCTCCGAGGCCACCGGCTGGGGCCTGGTCCCGCCGACCGTGCTGCGGGACGGCCCGTACGGCCCCGGCATGGTCCAGCTCTGGGTGGAGAGCGACCCGGACGCGGAACTGCTCGCCCTGGTCGACGGCGACGAGCCGGGCGAGGGCTGGAAGGCCATCGGGTACGCGCAGGTCGAGGAGGACCGCACCGCCCTGCTGGTGCACGCCGACGACCTTCGGCTGCGGCGGCTCGCCGTGCTCGACGCGGTGGTCAACAACGCCGACCGCAAGGGCGGCCATCTGCTGCCCGCGCCCGACGGCCGGCTGCACGCCATCGACCACGGCGTCACCTTCCACACCGAGGACAAGCTGCGTACCCTGCTGTGGGGCTGGGCCGGCGAACCGCTGCCCGAGGAGGCCCGCGACACCCTGGCCGCCCTCGCCGAGGCGCTCGCCCCGGCCGCGCCGCTCACCACCCGGCTGGCCGAACTGATCACCCCGGACGAGCTCACCGCGCTCCGCACCCGCGTGGCCGCCCTGCGCGCCTCCGGCCGCCACCCCGAACCGTCCGGGCAGTGGCCGGCCATCCCCTGGCCGCCCGTCTGAGACGGGGACCGAGAAGACCGCACCTCCGCGGGCGCACTGCCGGGGCGCCCTCGGGCGCACTCCCCCGGGCACACCCCCTCGGGCCCACACTGTGGGCGCACCCCCCTGGGCGCATTCCCAAGCCCCATGTGGGCGCACACCCTGGGCCCCCCTGTGGGCGCACCTCCTTCGGTGGACCCCCGGGCCCACACTGTGGGCGCACTCCCCGGGCACACCCCCTCGGGCACCCGCCGAGCCCACCCCCTCGGGCGCCCCCCGGGCACACACTGTGGGCGCACCCCCGGGCGCATTCCCAAGCCCCCTGTGGGCGCATACCGCGGGCGCACCCCCTAGGCGCACACCCCGGGTGCACACCCTGGGCCGGGCCGCAAGAGTGCCCGGCCGGCCATCGCGGCCGCTTGGCCCCCGGCCCGGTCCGTATCCGGTTCGTATCCGGACGCCGCGTCCGGTTAGGCTCATGAGCATGCATGCCTGGCCCGCTTCCGAGGTCCCCGCCCTGCCCGGCAAGGGCCGCGACCTCCGGATCCACGACACCGCGACCGACGGCCGAGTGACCCTCACCCCCGGTCCGGTCGCCCGTATCTACGTCTGCGGCATCACGCCGTACGACGCCACCCACCTGGGGCACGCGGCGACCTACAACGCGTTCGACCTCGTACAGCGTGTGTGGCTGGACACCAAGCGGCAGGTCCACTACGTCCAGAACGTCACCGACGTGGACGACCCGCTGCTGGAGCGGGCCGTGCGCGACGGCATCGACTGGACGGTGCTGGCCGAGCGCGAGACCGCGCTGTTCCGCGAGGACATGACCGCCCTGCGGATGCTGCCGCCCCGGCAGTACATCGGCGCCGTCGAGGCGATACCCGGCATCGTCCCGCTGGTGGAGCGGCTCCGCGACGCGGGCGCCGCCTACGAGCTGGACGGCGACGTCTACTTCTCCGTCGAGTCCGACCCGCACTTCGGCGAGGTCTCGCACTACGACGCCGAGGCCATGCGGGTGCTGTCCGCCGAGCGCGGCGGCGACCCCGAGCGCCCCGGCAAGAAGAACCCGCTCGACCCGATGCTGTGGATGGCCGCCCGCGAGGGCGAGCCCAGCTGGGACGGCGCCAGCCTCGGCCCCGGCCGCCCCGGTTGGCACATCGAGTGCGTCGCCATCGCCCTGGACCACCTCGGCATGGGCTTCGACGTCCAGGGCGGCGGCTCCGACCTGGTCTTCCCGCACCACGAGATGGGCGCCTCGCACGCCCAGGCCCTCACCGGCGAGTTCCCGTTCGCCAAGACCTATGTGCACGCCGGCATGGTCGCCCTGGACGGCGAGAAGATGTCCAAGTCCAGGGGCAACCTGGTCTTCGTCTCCGCCCTGCGCCGCCAGGGCACCGACCCGGCCGCCATCCGGCTCGCCCTGCTCGGCCACCACTACCGGGCCGACTGGGAGTGGACCGACCAGGTGCTGCGGGACGCCGAGGAGCGGCTGGCCCGCTGGCGCGCCGCGGTCTCCCGCCCCGACGGGCCGTCCGCCGACGCCCTGTTGGAAGAGGTCCGCGAGGCGCTCGCCGACGACCTCGACTCCCCGGCCGCGCTCGCCGCGGTGGACCGCTGGGCCGCCGCCCAGCAGGCCGGGGGCGGCACCGACGAGAGCGCCCCCGGGCTGGTCTCCCGCACGGTGGACGCGCTGCTGGGCGTGGCGCTGTAGGAGGCAGGCCGGCCGGTACGGCGGTACGAGGAGAGGGCGGCAAACCCCGAAGGGTGCCGCCCTCTCCTCGTACCCGGCCGCGTGCGCCGCAGCGCCGTACGCCGGGCCGGTGCTCTCAGTCGGCCCGGCGTACGGCTTCAGTCCTCCGCGCGCCCCTCGGACGAGTCGCCGTCCTCGCCCTTCTCCTTGGACCGGTCGCCGGGCGCGTCGCCCTTCCTGCCCTTGCGGGCCGTGCCCTTGGTGCCACGCGCCTTCCGCCCGCTCGGCCGGTCACCGGACTCCGCGTCCACCGGTCCGTCAGCCGCCGCGCCGCCGCCGGACTCCGCGTCCGCGGCCGACCCGCCTTCCGGGCTGTCCTCGGCGGTCTCCTGCTCCGGGTCCGTCCGGCGGGTGGAGCGGCGGGTCCGGCCGCCGCTCCGGCGCCGGGGCGCGTCCTGGCCCCCGTCCTCACCGTCTCCGCTGCCGCCGTTCTCGCTCTCGCCGGTCCCGGCCTCGGGGGCGTCCTCCGCGGACTCCTCGGCAGCGTTCTCGGCGTCCTCGCCGGCCGGCTCGGTGTCCCGCTGCTGCTCCGGCGTCTTCGGCTTCGGCGGCCGGGCGCGGCCCCCGGAGGGGTCGCGCAGATAGCCCGTGTCACCGGACTCGCCGGCGTGCCCCTGCCCGCCGCCGTCCCGGCGCCGCAGATAGCGCTCGAACTCGCGGGCGATGGCCTCGCCGGAGGCCTCCGGGAGCTCGGCGGTGTCCCGGGCCTCCTCCAGGGTCTGCACATACTCGGCGACCTCGCTGTCCTCCGAGGCCAGCTGGTCGACGCCGACCTGCCAGGCCCGGGCGTCCTCGGCGAGTTCGCCGAGCGGGATGCGGAGGTCGATGAGGTCTTCCAGGCGGTTCAGCAGCGCCAGAGTGGCCTTCGGGTTGGGCGGCTGCGACACATAGTGCGGGACCGCCGCCCACAGGCTCACCGCCGGGACCCCGGCGTGGGTGCAGGCCTCCTGGAGGACACCGACGATGCCGGTGGGACCCTCGTAGCGGGTCTCCTCCAGGTCCATGGTGCGGGCCAGTTGCGGGTCGGAGGTCGCCCCGCTGACCGGCACCGGGCGGGTGTGCGGGGTGTCGCCCAGCAGCGCGCCGAGGATCACCACCATCTCCACGCCCAGCTCGTGGGCGAAGCCCAGGATCTCGTTGCAGAACGAGCGCCAGCGCATGGACGGTTCGATGCCCCGGACCAGCACCAGGTCGCGGGGCTTGTCCCCGCCGACGCGGACCACCGACAGCCGGGTGGTGGGCCAGGTGATCTTCCGCACCCCGCCCTCCATGAACACCGTGGGGCGGTTGACCTGGAAGTCGTAGTAGTCCTCGGCGTCGAGGGCCGCGAACACCTCGCCCTTCCACTCCCGCTCCAGGTGCGCGACCGCGGTGGAGGCGGCGTCGCCGGCGTCGTTCCAGCCTTCGAACGCGGCCACCATGACCGGGTCGATCAGCTCGGGAACCCCCGCGAGCTCGATCACCCAGGCCTCCTTCCGAAGTTCCGTACGTACGAACCAACCTTACGGGCAACGGCGGGCCGGCCCGCAGCCCCCGTACCCGTCCGGGTGCACTTCACCGGCCATTCCCACCTGCCCGGAACCCGCCGGAAGCCTCTCCGGGCGGGGCGGTCGGCGCCGACCGCAAGCCACTACCCATCAGGGCCGCCGCGAACCCCCGCCGGCACCCTTCCCGGAGGGCGCGAAGGGGCCCGGGAAACCCGGTGGGGCGGCCCCGTGAAAGGGAGCCGCCCCACCGCGCCGTGCCCGGCCTTCCGCGACCGACGGACCGTCCGCACTCCTGCCGGTCCGTCAGTTCAGCATGCCGTCAGTTCCGCCCGCCGTCAGTTCCGCTTCCCGTCAGTCCCGGTCGCCGAGCACCGACTCGACCCCGGCGCGGATCTCGTCCGTGGCCAGGCCGCGGATGGTCAGCGTGGTCCGGCGGCGCAGCACGTCGTCCGCGGTGGCGGCCCACTCGTGGTCCCGGGCGTAGGCGACCTGCGCCCAGATCTCGGGCGCGTCCGGGTGGATCCGCTCGCCCAGCTTCGGGTTCTCCTGGGCCAGGCGCGCGATGTCGAAGGCGAGCGAGCCGTAATGGGTGGCCAGGTGCCGCGCGGTGTCGGCGGCCATCCGCGGACCGGGCGTGCCGCCGTCCACCAGCAGCCGGTGGGCGACCGCGTTGGGGTTGGCGATACCGGGCAGCGGCAGCTTCTTCGGCAGGTGGGAGATGGGCTCCATGTCCTCGCCCAGCGGGTGGCCGGGGAGGGCGGCGAGCTTGTTCATCACGGTGCGGCCGATGTGGCGGAAGGTCGTCCACTTGCCGCCGGCCACCGACAGCATCCCGCCGCGGCCCTCGGTGACCACCGTCTCCCGCTTGGCCTTGGAGGTGTCCCCGGGGCCGCCGGGCAGCACCCGCAGGCCCGCGAAGGCGTAGGTGATCAGATCGCGGGAGAGCTGCTGGTCGCGGACCGAGAAGGCGGCCTCGTCCAGGATCTGGGCGGTGTCCTTCTCGGTGACCGCGACCTCGCCCGGGTCGCCCTCGTACTCCTCGTCGGTGGTGCCGAGCAGCAGCATGTCCTCCCAGGGGAGGGCGAAGGTGATCCGGTACTTGTCGATCGGGGTGGCGAGCGCGGCCTTCCACGGGGAGGTCCGCTTCAGCACCAGGTGGGCGCCCTTGGAGAGCCGGATGGAGGGGGCCGCGTTGGGGTCCTCCATCTTGCGCAGGTGGTCCACCCAGGGGCCGGTGGCGTTGAGGACGAGGCGGGCGTCGACGCCGAACTCCGCGCCGTCCATCCGGTCCCGCAGCTCCGCGCCGGTGACCCGTCCGTTGGTGAACCGCAGCCCGGTCACCTCGGCGTGGTTGAGCACCACGGCCCCGGAGGCGACGGCGGCGCGGACCGTCATCAGCGCCATCCGGGCGTCGTTCATCTGGTCGTCGCCGTAGACCGCGACGGCCTTGAGGTTCTCGGTGCGCAGCTCGGGCACGTCCTGCGCGGCCTTGGCGGGGCTGAGCAGATGGCCGACGCCGTCGCCGAAGGCGGAGAGCGCCGAGTAGGCGAAGACGCCCGCGCCGAGCTTGGCGGCGCCGTGCGGGCCGCCCTTGTACACCGGGAGGTAGAAGGTGAGCGGGTTGGCCAGGTGCGGGGCGACCTGGCGGGAGACCGCCCGGCGCTCGAAGTGGTTCTCCGCCACCAGCTTCACCGCGCCGGTCTGCAGGTAGCGCAGACCGCCGTGGAGGAGCTTGGAGGAGGCGGAGGAGGTGGCGCCGGCGAAGTCGCCGGCGTCCACCAGGGCCACCCGCAGCCCGGACTGCGCGGCGTGCCAGGCGGTGGAGATGCCCAGGATGCCGCCGCCGATCACCAGGAGGTCGTACGTCGCCTTGTCGAGCTGCTCCCGGGTCTCGGCGCGACCGGGCAGCGAACCGGCGGCCGGGTGCGTCCCGTGCGAGGGGACGCTCTGCAGGGTGGTCATATCGCTAACTCCCGTTCCTACTTCTCTTCGTCGTCGAGCCAGCCCATGGAGCGCTCCACGGCCTTGAGCCAGCTCTTGTACTCGCGGTCCCGCTTGTCGGCGTCCATGCGGGGGGTCCACTCGGCGGCCCGGCGCCAGTTGGCGCGCAGGGCGTCGGTGTCCGGCCAGAAGCCGACGGCCAGGCCGGCGGCGTAGGCGGCGCCGAGGCAGGTGGTCTCGGCGACCATCGGGCGCACCACGGGTGCGTCCAGGACGTCCGAGAGGGTCTGCATCAGCAGGTTGTTGGAGGTCATGCCGCCGTCCACCTTCAGGGCGGACAGCTCGACGCCGGAGTCCTTGGTCATGGCGTCGGTGATCTCGCGGGTCTGCCAGGCGGTGGCCTCCAGCACGGCGCGCGCGATGTGCGCCTTGGTGACGTACCGGGTGAGTCCGGCGATCACCCCGCGGGCGTCGGAGCGCCAGTAGGGGGCGAACAGGCCGGAGAAGGCCGGGACGAAGTAGGCGCCGCCGTTGTCCTCGACGGAGGAGGCCAGGGTCTCGATCTCGGCGGCCGACTTGATCAGGCCCATCTGGTCGCGCATCCACTGCACCAGGGAGCCGGTGACCGCGATCGAGCCCTCCAGCGCGTACACCGGGTCCTGGTCGCCGATCTGGTAGCCGACCGTGGTCACCAGCCCGCTGTAGGAGTTGATGATCTTGTCGCCGGTGTTCAGCAGCATGAAGGTGCCGGTGCCGTACGTGGACTTGGCCTCGCCCTCGGCGAAACAGGTCTGGCCGAACAGGGCCGCCTGCTGGTCGCCGAGCGCGGAGGCGACCGGGACGCCGTCCAGCACGCCGCCCTTGACGGCCCCGTACACCTCGGCGGAGGAGCGGATCTCCGGCAGCATGGCGAGCGGGACGCCGATGGAGGAGGCGATCTTGTCGTCCCACTCCATGGTGTGCAGGTTCATCAGCATGGTGCGGGAGGCGTTGGTGACGTCGGTGATGTGCACGCCGCCGTCGGTGCCGCCGGTGAGGTTCCAGACGACCCAGGAGTCCATGGTGCCGAAGAGGATGTCGCCGCGTTCGGCGCGCTCGCGCAGCCCCTCGACGTTGTCGAGCAGCCAGCGGGCCTTGGGCCCGGCGAAGTAGGAGGCCAGCGGCAGGCCGGTCTCGCGGCGGAAGCGGTCCTGCCCGACGTTGCGGCCGAGCTCCTTGCAGAGCGCGTCGGTGCGGGTGTCCTGCCAGACGATGGCGTTGTGGACGGGCTCACCGGTGTTCTTGTCCCACAGCAGCGTGGTCTCGCGCTGGTTGGTGATGCCGATGGCCTTGACGTCGGCGGCGGTGATCCCCGCCTTGTCGATGGCGCCGGCCACGACCTCCTGGACGTTGGTCCAGATCTCGGCGGCGTCGTGCTCCACCCAGCCCGGCTTGGGGAAGATCTGCTCGTGCTCCTTCTGGTCGACGGCGACGATGCGCCCGTCGCGGTCGAAGACGATGCAGCGGGAGGAGGTGGTGCCCTGGTCGATGGCGGCGATGAAGGGGCCGGTGGTGTGTGTGTCGGTCACGATGGCTCCGGTGGTGAGGAGGAAGGACGGCTCGAAGTGCTCGGCGTTGCCCGGTGCGTACGCGTGGGTGTACGGGACGGGCCGCGGTCGTCGTTACGCGAACGCGAGGGAGTAGATACCCGCCGCGAGGGCGCCGCCCGCCAGGGGGCCGACGACCGGGATCCAGGCGTAGCCCCAGTCGGAGCCGCCCTTGTTCGGCAGCGGCAGCAGGGCGTGCACGATGCGCGGACCGAGGTCGCGGGCCGGGTTGATGGCGTAACCGGTGGGGCCGCCGAGCGAGAGGCCGATGGCGACCACGACCAGGGCGGTGATCAGCGCGCCCAGGGTGCCCAGGCCCTTGCCGCTGTCGTTGAGGCCCTGGGTGAGCACGGCCAGCACCAGCACCACGGTGCCGATGATCTCGGTGGCGAGGTTCTGCCAGGCGACCCGGACCTCCGGCCCGGTGGAGAAGATGCCGAGGACCGGGCCGGCGGGCTGCTTGGCGGTGCCGTCGTGCGGCCCCTCGACGGGCTCGTCCGCCAGGTCCCCGATGATCTCCCGGTCGGTGAGGTGCGCCCGGAACTGCCCGTAGTAGGCCACCCAGACCAGCGCGGCGCCGATCATCGCGCCCAGCAGCTGCCCGGCGAAGTACACCGGGACGTTCCCCCACTCGCCGTCCTTGGCGGCGATGCCGACGGTGACCGCCGGGTTGAGGTGGGCGCCGGAGAGCGGAGCCGAGGTGTAGACGGCGGTGAGCACCGCGAAGCCCCACCCGAAGGTGATCGCCAGCCAGCCCGCGCCGCGGGCCTTGGAGCTCTTGAGCGTGACGGCGGCGCAGACTCCGCCGCCGAGCAGGATGAGTATGGCGGTCCCTATGGTCTCGCCGATGAAGATGTCGGAGCTGGACACCCGCGACTCCTTTGTCCTTCGTCCAGGGGAAGGCGAACCCCGGGTCCCTCCGGTGGTCCGCGCCCTCGGCTGAGGGCGGTAACCGGCCTCCTGGCGTTGTCCCACTCTAACGCGTATTGCCGGTAGGTGTTCGACAATGCCGACCGATGAACGGCAGTTTTGCTCCCTCGTAAACGTGACGTCAAGGCTTCGACCAGCCGAAACCCGTTCGTTACCGATGATGCGCCGCCCGCGCCGGACCCGCCCGGTGCGGGGGCCTGGGGCACCGAGGTCCGCACCGCCGATGAGTTCCGTGACCGGAGGCGGTCCACCCTCCCGAAGGGCCCGCGCACCCGGCGGGCGGACGAGCGCGAGGAGCAAGGAGCACCCCATGACCAGCGCGACCCCGTTCACGATGGAGAAGATCCGCCCCTGCCTCTGGTACGACGGCGAGGCCGAGGCGGCGGTCGACTTCTACGTCTCGCTCTTCCCGGACTCGGAGGTCCAGAAGGTCACCCGCTACACCGAGGCGGGCCCCGGTGAGCCCGGCTCCGTCCTCACCATCGAGTTCGCCCTGGCCGGCCGGCAGTACACGGCCCTCAACGGCGGCCCGGAGTTCCGGTTCAACGAGGCGGTCTCGCTCTCGGTCGACTGCGGTACCCAGGAGGAGGTGGACGAGCTGTGGAACCGGTTCCTCGCGGGCGGCGGCGAGGAGAGCGTCTGCGGCTGGCTGAAGGACCGCTGGGGCCTGTCCTGGCAGATCGTCCCGACCCGCCTCGTCGAGCTCCTGGACGACCCCGACCCGGACCGCGTCGCCCGGGTCTTCCACGCCATGCTCAAGATGCGCAAGCTCGACGTGGCAACCCTGGAAGCGGCGTAACGGCGCGGGGCGCCGGGGAAGCGGGGGCGCGCGTCTGTGGGGGCGGGGCCGCGCCATATACGCCGGGGCCGTACCCGTACGCCTGTGCCCGTACCAGTGCGTCCGAGGCGCGGGCCCCATGCCCGTACGGGCGGGGGTGCGGGCGCGGGGTGCGCCTACGGGGTGCCGGGCCGCCTCGCGTACGCCTGTGCTTGCACGCCTTCGAGGGTGCGGGCCCCGGGTCCCGTACGGCGTCGAGGGCTCGGCCCCGTCGTGTACGGACGGCTGGCGGCGCGGCCGGGCCTCGGGCGGTACGCGCTGAGGTGCGGGCCCCGTGCCCGTACGCCGTGGGGCGCGGGCTCCGTGCCTGTACGCCTTCGGGGGTGCGGCCCCGGGTCCCGTACGGCGTCGGGGGTGCGGCCCCGGGTCCCGTACGGCGTCGGGGGCCCGGCCCGTCGCGTACGGCTGGCGGCGCGGCCGGGCCTCGGGCCGTACGCGCTGGGGTGCGGGCCCGGTGCCCGTACGCCGTGGGGCGCGCGCCCCGTTCCCGTACGGCTCCCAGGCTGCCGGCCTCGTGCCCGTACGGCGTCGGGGGCGCGGAACCCGGCCCCGTGCTCCCGCCGCCGCGAAGGCGGCCCCGGCGCTAGAACCGCCCCGCGCCCAGGTCCCGGGAGACCGCGCGGGCGCAGTCGCGCACCGCGGCGACCAGGCCGGAGCGGAGCTCGCCGCCCTCGCAGACCCGCTCCACCGCGCCGGTGATGGCGACCGCGCCCACCGGCATCCGGCGCCGGTCGTGGATGGGCGCGGCCACCGAGGCCACCCCGTCCCAGGTCTCCTCCACGTCGGCCGCCCAGCCGCGCGCCCGGATCAGGTCGAGCAGCTGCTCGAAGTCGGCCAGCGCGGTCACCGTGCGTGGGGTGAACGCCTCCCGCTCGACCTCCACCACCTCGCTGTGCGCCACCGGGTCGTACGCCGACAGCACCTTGCCCAGCGCGGTGGAGTGCAGCGGCTGCATGGCGCCCACCTCCAGCACCTGGCGGCTGTCGTCCGGCCGGAAGACGTGGTGCACCACCAGCACGCCCTGCTGGTGCAGCACCCCCAGGTGCACGCTCTCCCCGCTGGAGCGGGCCAGGTCGTCGGTCCACACCAGGGCCCGGGCGCGCAGCTCGTGCACGTCCAGATAGCTGTTGCCGAGCCGCAGCAGCTCGGCGCCGAGCTGGTAGCGCCCGGACGCGGGGTCCTGCTCCACGAACCCCTCCGCCTGGAGGGTGCGCAGGATGCCGTGGGCCGTGCCCTTGGCCAGCTCCAGCGAGGAGGCGATGTCGGACAGGCCGAGCCTGCGCTCCCCGCCCGCGAGCAGACGCAGCATCGCCGCCGCCCGTTCAAGCGACTGGATGTTCTTCGGCATCGCCCGGCCCTTCTTCTGCGGTTCGACAATGCTGAACAGTATCGGCCGTTGCCGACCACCGGCCACCTGCGAAGAGTCCCCTCCACGCCCGGTGCCCACACCCCGGCCGCCGACATGGGCGTCCAGTAGGTGAACTCGATGTCCATGGGGGCAGACGCATGGTTAGGCTGGCCCGGTGCGTCCACGGGCCCGCCGGAGACGCAAAGCCGACAGCCGTCGCACCCCAGGGAGTACCTTCCATGGCCTCGTTGCCGACCCCTTCCGCCGACAGCACTCAGGATTCCGACGCCAGGTCCCGCGCCGCCGCCCTCCGCGAGGCACTCGCCACCCGTGTCGTGGTGGCCGATGGTGCCATGGGCACCATGCTCCAGGCACAGGACCCCTCGATGGAGGACTTCCAGCAGCTGGAAGGCTGCAACGAGGTGCTGAACGTGACCCGGCCGGACATCGTGCGCTCGGTGCACGAGGAGTATTTCGCGGTCGGCGTGGACTGCGTGGAGACCAACACCTTCGGCGCCAACCACGCCGCCCTGGGGGAGTACGACATCCCCGAGCGGGTCTTCGAGCTCTCCGAGGCGGGCGCCCGTATCGCCCGGGAGACCGCCGACTCCTTCACCGCCAAGGACGGCCGCGGCCGCTGGGTGCTCGGCTCCATCGGCCCCGGCACCAAGCTGCCCACCCTGGGCCACGCCCCGTACACCGTGCTGCGCGACGCCTACCAGCAGAACGCCGAGGGCCTGGTCGCCGGCGGCGCGGACGCGCTGCTGGTGGAGACCACCCAGGACCTGCTGCAGACCAAGGCCGCCGTGCTCGGCGCCCGCCGAGGCCTGGAAGCCGCCGGGATCGACGTACCGCTGATCGTCTCCGTCACCGTGGAGACCACCGGCACCATGCTGCTCGGCTCCGAGATCGGCGCCGCGCTCACCGCGCTGGAGCCGCTGGGCATCGACATGATCGGCCTGAACTGCGCCACCGGCCCGGCCGAGATGAGCGAGCACCTGCGCTATCTGGCCCGCCACTCCCGTATCCCGATCTCCTGCATGCCCAACGCCGGCCTGCCGGTGCTCGGCAAGAACGGGGCGCACTACCCGCTGACCGCCCCCGAGCTGGCCGACGCCCAGGAGTCCTTCGTCCGCGAGTACGGCCTCTCGCTGGTCGGCGGCTGCTGCGGCACCACCCCCGAGCACCTGCGCCAGGTCGTGGAGCGGGTCCGCGACCTCACCCCGGCCGAGCGCACCCCGCGCCCCGAGCCCGGCGCCGCCTCCCTCTACCAGACCGTCCCCTTCCGCCAGGACACCTCCTACCTGGCCATCGGCGAGCGGACCAACGCCAACGGCTCCAAGAAGTTCCGCGAGGCCATGCTGGAGGCCCGCTGGGACGACTGCGTGGAGATGGCCCGCGACCAGATCCGCGAGGGCGCCCACATGCTCGACCTCTGCGTGGACTACGTCGGCCGGGACGGCGTCGCCGACATGGCCGAGCTGGCCGGCCGGTTCGCCACCGCCTCCACCCTGCCGATCGTGCTGGACTCCACCGAGGTCGACGTCATCCAGGCCGGCCTGGAGAAGCTCGGCGGCCGCGCGGTGATCAACTCGGTGAACTACGAGGACGGCGACGCGCCCGACTCCCGGTTCGCCAAGGTCACCCGGCTCGCCCAGGAGCACGGCGCCGCGCTGATCGCGCTCACCATCGACGAGAACGGCCAGGCCCGGACCGTCGAGGACAAGGTCGGCATCGCCGAGCGGCTGATCGAGGACCTCACCGGCAACTGGGGCATCCACGAGTCCGACATCCTGGTCGACTGCCTGACCTTCACCATCTGCACCGGCCAGGAGGAGTCCCGCAAGGACGGCATCGCCACCATCGAGGCGATCCGCGAGCTCAAGCGCCGCCACCCCGACGTGCAGACCACCCTCGGGCTGTCCAACATCTCCTTCGGCCTCAACCCGGCCGCCCGGATCCTGCTCAACTCCGTCTTCCTGGACGAGTGCGTCAAGGCCGGGCTGGACTCCGCCATCGTCCACGCCTCCAAGATCCTGCCCATCGCCCGCTTCGACGACGAGCAGGTCACCACCGCCCTCGACCTGATCCACGACAGGCGCGCCGAGGGCTACGACCCCCTCCAGAAACTGCTGGAGCTGTTCGAGGGCGTCGACACCAAGTCGATGAAGGCCGGAAAGGCCGAGGAACTGCTCGCCCTGCCGCTGGACGAGCGGCTGAAGCGGCGGATCATCGACGGCGAGCGCAACGGCCTGGAGGCCGACCTGGACGAGGCCCTCGCCGAGCGCCCGGCCCTCGACATCGTCAACGAGACCCTGCTCGACGGCATGAAGGTGGTCGGCGAGCTGTTCGGCTCGGGTCAGATGCAGTTGCCGTTCGTGCTCCAGTCCGCCGAGGTGATGAAGACCGCGGTCGCCTACCTCGAACCGCACATGGAGAAGTCCGACGACGAGGGCAAGGGCACCATCGTGCTGGCCACCGTCCGCGGCGACGTCCACGACATCGGCAAGAACCTCGTCGACATCATCCTCTCCAACAACGGCTACAACGTGGTCAACCTCGGCATCAAGCAGCCGGTCTCGGCCATCCTGGACGCCGCCGAGGAGCACCGCGCCGACGTCATCGGCATGTCCGGGCTGCTGGTGAAGTCCACGGTGATCATGAAGGAGAACCTGGAGGAGCTGAACCAGCGCGAGCTGGCCGCCCGCTACCCGGTGATCCTCGGCGGCGCCGCCCTCACCCGCGCCTATGTCGAGCAGGACCTGCACGAGATCTACCAGGGCGAGGTCCGCTATGCCCGGGACGCCTTCGAGGGCCTGCGGTTGATGGACGCCCTGATCGCCGTCAAGCGCGGAGTGCCCGGGGCGAGCCTGCCCGAGCTCAAGCAGCGCCGGGTCAAGGCCTCCGCCGCGGGCGGTGTGCTGGTGGAGGAGCGCGAGCCGGAGACCGGGGTGCGCTCCGACACCGCCACCGACAACCCGATCCCCGAGCCGCCGTTCTGGGGCACCCGGGTCGCCAAGGGCATCCCGCTGAAGGACTACGCCTCCTGGCTGGACGAGGGCGCGCTCTTCAAGGGCCAGTGGGGCCTGAAGCAGAACCGCGCCGGGGACGGCCCCTCCTACGAGGAACTGGTGGAGTCCGAGGGCCGGCCCCGGCTGCGCGGCTGGCTGGAGCGGCTGCACACCGAGAACCTGCTGGAGGCGGCCGTGATCCACGGCTACTTCCCCTGCGTCTCCAAGGGCGAGGATCTGATCCTGCTGGACGAGGCGGGCAACGAGCGCACCCGCTTCACCTTCCCCCGCCAGCGGCGCGGCCGCCGCCTCTGCCTGGCCGACTTCTTCCGCCCCGAGGAGTCCGGCGAGACCGACGTGGTCGGCCTCCAGGTCGTCACGGTCGGCTCGAAGATCGGCGAGGCCACGGCCGAGCTGTTCGCCGCCGACTCCTACCGGGACTACCTGGAGCTGCACGGCCTCTCCGTCCAGCTCGCCGAGGCGCTGGCCGAGTACTGGCACGCCCGGGTCCGCGCCGAGCTCGGCTTCGCCGGCGAGGACCCGGCGGACGTGGAGGACATGTTCGCCCTGAAGTACCGGGGCGCGCGCTTCTCGCTCGGCTACGGGGCCTGCCCCGACCTGGAGGACCGGGCCAAGATCGCCGACCTGCTCCAGCCGGAGCGGATCGGGGTCCACCTCTCCGAGGAGTTCCAGCTGCACCCCGAGCAGTCCACCGACGCCATCGTCATCCACCACCCCGAGGCCACGTACTTCAACGCCCGCTGAGCCTCGCGAGGGATGACGAGGGGCGTACGAACCGGACAGGACGTACACTGGTCGGTCCAGTACAGGCCGGTCGCTCTTCCCCGGGAGCCGTACCGGGGGGCCGCCCCGCGCGGCCCCCTCCGGGACAGGCGGCCGGCCTTCTCGTCCCCCGACCGACCCCCGATGGAGGTGTGCCGGATGACCAGCACGGTCCCCGTGTCCCTGACCCGTACGGCGGAGGGCTCCGCCCTCCAGGCGGTCTTCCTCGACATGGACGGCACGCTCGTCGACACCGAGGGCTTCTGGTGGGACGCGGAGGTCGAGGTCTTCGCCGAGCTCGGCCACGAGCTCGACGAGGCCTGGCGGGACGTGGTGGTCGGCGGCCCGATGAGCCGCAGTGCCGGATACCTCATCGAGGCCACCGGCGCCCGCATCACCCTGCCCGAGCTGTCCGTGCTGCTCAACGACCGCTTCGAGCGGCGCATCGCCCGCGGGGTGCCGATGATGCCGGGCGCCGAGCGCCTGCTGGCCGAGCTGGCCGCGCACCAGGTGCCCACTGCGCTGGTCTCCGCCTCGCACCGCCGGGTCATCGACACCGTGCTGCGCTCGGTCGGCCCCGACCGCTTCACCCTCACCGTGGCCGGCGACGAGGTGGCGCGCACCAAGCCCCACCCGGACCCCTATCTGCTGGCCGCCCGGGGCGTCGGCGCCGACCCGCTGCGCTGCGCCGTCATCGAGGACACCGCGACCGGGGTCGCCTCCGCCGAGGCGGCCGGCTGCCGGGTCGTCGCCGTCCCCTCCGTCGCCCCGATCGCCCCCGCCACCGGACGGGTCGTGGTGGGCTCGCTGGAGGAGGTCGACCTCGGCTTCCTCCGCTCCCTCATCACCAGCCTCAACTGACACCCCCCGCGGCACCCCCGGCCCCGTACACCTCCCTCGTACGGCCCGCAGCCGTACCCCCCGCACCCCCGCCCACCGGCACCGACCAGACGTCCCCCCGTGACCGCCCGTACCCGGCCCCTCCCCGCCCCCTTCCTCCCCCGCGTGAGTTTCGTCACCCAGCGTGTCGCGACCGGAAGGTGAAGAACGCCCCTCCTGCCCGTAAACGGCGCACGCGGCCCTCACCCATCTGTCCCGTTTGATCGTCTGATGCGCGAATCATTCCCCTGCATAGCAATCGAAGCCACCGCATCCCTCATCACTGTCCGGCGCCACCGCTCCCCGCCGGCGTCGAAGACCCGTGGCGTATCCCACTACTCTCTGCTCCAGGACTTCGCCGCAGACCTCCCCTCCCCGCACGGCCCACCAGGCCCGCGGGGGCACCGGAACGATCGCCTGTGCCCGGCCCCCGGCCGATCGCCCCGCCCCACCGGGCGGCGCGGCGAGGTGAGAACACCGCCGTACCGCGTGCCGGATGAGGAGAACGTCCCCCATGAACCGCAAGACCCTGGTGCTGCCGGCCGTACTCGGCCTGCTCGCCCCCGTGCTCGTCGCCTGCGGCAGCACCGGCAGCGCCTCGGGGGACGGCACCATCGTCGTCGGCACCACGGACCGCTTCACCGCGACGCGGGACGCCTCCGCCCCCTTCGACCCGGCGTTCGCCTACGACACCGGCGTGTGGAACGTGCTCCGCCAGACCGTCCAGACCCTGATGCATGTGCCGCGAGGCGGCGGCGTCCCGGTGCCCGAGGCCGCCTCCCAGTGCACCTTCACCGACCGGACCAGCGAGAGCTACCGCTGCACCCTCCGCTCCGACCTGGCCTTCTCGGACGGTACGCCGATCACCGCCGAGGACGTGAAGTTCTCCATCGAGCGGGCGCTGGCCATCGACTCCGACAACGGCGCGGCCGGGCTGCTCTCGGGCATCGACACCATCGAGACCAAGGGCGGGGACGAGGTCGTCTTCCAGCTCAAGGGCCCCGACGCCACCTTCCCGTACAAGCTCTCCACCCCCGTCGCCGGCATCCTCAGTAAGGACACCTACGACGGGAACAAGCTCCGCGACGGCTTCCAGGTCGACGGCTCCGGCCCGTACACCATGCGGCCCACGGTCAGCGGCGACCACGTCACCAAGGTCGTCTTCAGCAGGAACGACCACTACAAGGGCGACATCAAGCTCCGCAACGAGCGCGTCGAACTGCGCTCCTTCGACAGCGCCGAGGCCATGGGCGAGGCGCTGAAGGCCGGCGAGATCGACATGATGACCCGGACCATGTCCCCGGAGCAGATCAAGGACCTCACCGACAAGCCCGCCCAGGGCATCGAGATCACCGAGGTCCCCGGCCTGGAGATCCGCTACCTCGGCTTCAACACCAAGGCCGGCTCGGCGAAGGACAAGGCGGTGCGCCAGGCCATGGCCGCCGTGGTCGACCGCGGGCAGATCGCCGGCGGGGTGTACGGGTCCACCGCCACGCCGCTTTACTCGCTGATCCCGTCCTCCATCGCCACCCACACCAACTCCTTCCTCAACAAGTACGGCGAGCCCAGCCGCACCAAGGCGGGGGAGATCCTCAAGGACGCCGGGGTCACCGCACCGGTCAGCCTCACCCTGCACTACACCACCGACCACTACGGCTCCGGCACCAAGGCGGAGTTCGAGGCGCTGCGCGACCAGCTGAACGCCACCGGGCTGTTCCAGGCGCGCATCGAGGGCGCCAAGTGGTCGGAGTTCCGCCCCGCCCAGAAGCGCGGCGACTACCCGGTCTACGGGCTCGGCTGGTTCCCCGACTTCCCGGACCCGGACAACTACGTCGCCCCCTTCCTCGACGCCGACAACTTCCTCGGCACCTCCTACGTCAGCGACACGGCACGCGGCCGGCTCATCCCCGAGTCCCGGCGCGCCGCCGACCGCACCGCCGCCACCCCCGCCTTCGAGCAGATCCAGGACATCGTCGCCGACGACGTCCCCGTGCTGCCGCTGTGGCAGGGCAAGCAGTACGTCGCCGCCCGCGACGGGCTGACCGGCGTCGAGTGGGCGCTGAACACCTCCTCGGACCTCCAGCTCTGGGAGCTGGGCCGGGGCAACGCCTGACCCTGCTGTACCCGGCCGGGCACACGGGCCCGGCCGGATTCAAGATCAACAAGGCAAGGTTCCTGTGAAGGCACACAACAAGTGGCTGACCGCCCCGCTCGCCGCCGGCCTGGCCGCCGCCCTGCTGAGCGGCTGCGGCACCGAGGACGGCGGCGGCGCCGGCGGTGAAGGCTCCGTGGTCGTCGGCATGTCCGACAAGGTGCTGGCCACCGACCCGGCCGCCGGCTACGACCCCGGCTCCTGGCTGCTGTTCAACAACGTCTTCCAGTCCCTGCTGAGCTTCCCCAAGGGCACCTCCGTCCCGCAGCCCGAGGCCGCCGAGAAGTGCGGCTTCGAGGGCGGCAGCAAGGTGTACCGCTGCACCCTGCGCGACGGGCTCACCTTCAGCAACGGCAACAGCCTCACCGCGAAGGACGTCAAGTTCTCCTTCGAGCGCGCCCTGAAGATCGACGACACCAACGGCCCGGCCCCGCTGCTCTCGGCCATCGACACCATCGAGACCCCCGACGACAAGACCGTCGTCTTCCGCCTCAAGGTGCCGGACGCCACCTTCCCCAGCAAGATCGCCTCCGGCGCCGGCTCCATAGTCGACCACCGCTCCTACGCGGAGGGGAAGCTGCGCGGCGACAAGCAGGCCGTCGGCTCCGGCCCGTACAAGCTGGACTCCATCGACGACGCCCAGGCCGTCTTCTCGCCCAACCCGAACTACAAGGGCACCGCCGAGGTCAAGAACGCCGGCGTCACCCTGAAGTTCTACAACGGCGACCGCAAGGCCCTCGGCAAGGCGCTGGAGAAGAGCGAGGTGGACATCGCCTACCGTGGCCTCGCCGCCTCCGAGATCGCCGCCATGCAGGCCTCCACAGCCACCCCGGAGAAGGGCATCGAGGTCGTCGAGGGCTCCAGCGCCGAGGTCCAGCACCTGGTCTTCAACATGGGCGACCCCGTCGTCGGCAAGGCCGAGGTGCGCAAGGCCATCGCCTACCTGGTCGACCGCGACGCCCTCGTCCAGCACATCTACCGCTCCACCGCCACCCCGCTCTACTCGATCATCCCCGCGGGCATCGCCGGCCACAACACCGCCTTCGTCGACGCCTACGGCGCCCAGCCGCAGCCCGACAAGGCCAAGGCCGTCCTGGACTCCGCCGGCTACGGCCCCGCCAACAAGGTCAAGCTGACCCTCTGGTCCACCCCCAGCCGCTACGGCCCCTCCACCGACGAGGAGTTCCGGGCCATCGCCGACCAGCTCAACGAGAGCGGGCTGTTCGAGGCCGACGTGAAGTCGGTGGAGTTCGACCAGTACGAGAAGGACATCAAGGCCGGCAAGTACGGCGTCTACGTCAAGGGCTGGGTCCCCGACTACCCGGACCCGGACAACTTCACCCAGCCGTTCTTCGGCGAGGGCAACGTCCTCGACAACCGCTACCACAACAAGAAGATCAGCGAGACCCTGGTCCCGCGCACCTCCGCCACCGCCGAACGCACCGCCACCGAGGAGGACTTCGGCAAACTCCAGGACCTGGTCGCCGAAGAGGTCCCCATCCTCCCCCTCTGGCAGGGCAAGCAGTACGCCGTCGCCCGCGACGGCGTCACCGGCCTGGAATGGACCCTGGACGCCTCCACCGTCTTCCGCTTCTGGGAGATCAAGAAGGCCTGATCTTTGGTTAGGCGTTCTGACTTGCGGTTTCGCGGGTCATGTCGTCTACCTGTCCGCACCCGGTCCGCAGGCCGCCGAGCACGGCGTCCATGACGGCCCGGGTGCGGGTCTTCTTCCCCGGCACGGGGCGTGCGCCGTGCCCGGCGGCCATCGAGCATGATGCGGGGATGACCGACCAGGCTTTCCTCGCCGTTTCTCCGCACTCGGTACGGGCGTTCGATGAGGAGTACGTGCCCCTGCTCGTCGGCGGCCCGACGACAGCGGAACGCCACACGGTGGGACGCGCCGGAGTGGTCATGGGCCCGGGTGGCACGGTGATCGTCCTCGATGCGCATGCCGCCGGAGACAGGAGCGGCGTAGGGAATGCCGAGAGGGTCCGTCTGGTCGGGCCTGCCCCCGCGACGGTCACCGAGCGGCTGATGGGTACGGCCTGGGATGGGGGCCGGCATGTATCGCCGATCCATATCGCGGTCCGTACCGGAGACGAGGTCCTGTATCTGGGTACCGCGCACGTGAGCCGGGCCGGCGCTTCGGGCGGTGTGCTCAGCGACTGCGAACTGCTTCTCGACACGCCGTTGAGCAGGGACCTCCTCGACCGGGTGCGGCCGCGGTCGGCGTCGGCCGTCCTACCGGACCTGACCTGGCTTAGGGCCGTGAACGGCGACCGTGCGGCGGCGCTCGAACAGTTCCTCGACGGCTGGTATCCGGCCACGAGCGGCACCGAACGGCCTTCCTCCTCGGCACCACGCCTGCCGGAAAGCTTGCGGCAGCTGTACCGGATCGCGGTGCGGCGACCGGATGTGCTGGGCACGCAGAACAGGATCCTGCCCGAATCGGACCTGTTCACCGACCCGCCCGGAGAGACTCTGGTCTTCGGCGTAGAGAACCAGGGAGGGTTCTTCTGGTCGCTGCTGTGGACGACGGAGGACGCCGAGAGCGATCCGACCGTCTGGTTCCGTGAGTACGACGAGGAACCGGTCGCCGAACAGGAACCGCTCAGCGGCTTCCTGCTGCAGTTCTCCCTCTTCGAGGCCTCCCTGGGCGCCGACTATCTGGCCCTGCCCCGCAGGCTCGGCGCGGCACAGGTGGAGCTATTCACTCAAGCACTGCACCCGGTACCTCTGCGCCCCTTCTGGCCAGGGGCGCCCACCCACTTCTACGTGGCCCCCGGCCTCGTGGTCCATGTCAGCAGCGAGGACGGCGAAGAGTTCGACGTCTGGGCCGGCGCCACCCAACGCAGCGCTCTGGACCGGTGGGCGGACCTTCCTGTCGACTGGACGCGCTTCGACGGGTGACGGCCGCAAGATCAGCCTCACGACACACACCGTGCACACCCCGCACACTGTTCACATCAGATACGCCGTCCCCACCACGGACCCCGGAGACGAAGGGACGTGCCCCCATGTGCCGACCCGAGGGGCAGAGCGGCGCCCGTGTCGAGGCGCAGCGGCTGGACGACCTGGCGCGGCTGCGCCGGATCCGGGACCGGATCGACCGGGAGTACGCGCAGCCGCTGAACGTGGAGGCGCTGGCCCGGGGGGAGAACATCTCCGCCGGGCACCTCAGCCGGCAGTTCCGGGCCGCGTACGGGGAGTCGCCGTACGCGTACCTGATGACCCGGCGCATCGAGCGGGCGGCCGCGTTGCTGCGGCGGGGCGATCTGAGCGTCACCGAGGTGTGCTACGCCGTGGGCTGCGCGTCGCTGGGCACGTTCACCACCCGCTTCACCGAGCTGGTCGGCATGCCACCCGGGGCCTTCCGGCGCCGGGCGGCGGACGCGGGGGCCGAGAGCGTTGAGGCCGAAGGGCCGGTGATCACGCTGGAGGGGATGCCGGCCTGTGTGGCGAAGCAGGTGACCAGACCGGTCAGGAATCGAGAAGCCGGGGCGGGGGAGCAGCGCCTAGCGTGAGGAGCATGACCTCGTGCTTCGCCGGTACGAGCTGACGAAAGGAACCGCCATGCCGCGCACCAAGCCCTCCGCCGACAATCCCGACACGTCCGCCGAGGAGTACGGCGGGTTCACCGCCGAGGAGCGGGCCGCGATGAAGGAGCACGCCCAGGAGCAGAAGCAGGCGGCCAGGCGGCGCGGCACGAAGGCCGAGAAGGAGGCCGCGGCGGAACGGGACATGCTGGCCAAGATCGCCGAGCTGCAGGAGGAGGACCGGGTCCTCGCCGAGCGGATCCACGCCCTCGTCAAGGCCGCCGCCCCCACCCTGGCCGGCAAGCTCTGGTACGGGATGCCCGCCTACACCAAGAACGGCAAGGTCCTCTGCCACTTCCAGGCCGCGCAGAAGTTCGGCACCAGATACGCGACGCTCGGCTTCAGCGACGAGGCGGCGCTCGACGACGGCGCCCTGTGGCCGACCGCCTTCGCCCTGAGGGAGCTGACCCCGGAGGTGGAGGAGCGGATCACCGCCCTGGTGAAGAAGGCCGTCGGCTGAGGGCGGGCGGGAAGACCGCCGGGCGCGCCGGGCGGGCCGCGGGAGGACGGCTACTGGGCGCCGGGGCGCACCAGGCCGCTCTCGTAGGCGTAGACCGCGGCCTGGACGCGGTCGCGCAGGCTCAGCTTGGTCAGCACATGGCCGACATGGGTCTTCACCGTGGTCTCGCTGACGAACAGGTCCGCGGCGATCTCCGCGTTGGACAGGCCGCGGGCGACGAGCTTGAGGACCTCCACCTCGCGGTCGGTGAGGGTGTTCAGCGTGTCCGGGACCGGCTGCTCACCGGTGGGCAGGTGGTCGGCGTACTTGTCCAGCAGCCGGCGGGTGATGCTCGGGGCGAGCATCGCCTCACCGGCGGCCACCACCCGGATCGCCTGCACCAGCTCGCCGGCCGGGGCGTCCTTCAGCAGGAAGCCGCTGGCCCCGGCGCGCAGCGCCTCCACCACGTACTCGTCCAGGTCGAAGGTGGTCAGCACCAGCACCTTCGCCGGACCGTCCCGGCCGGGGCCGGTGATCTGGCGGGTGGCCTCCACACCGTCCATCCGCGGCATCCGGATGTCCATCAGCACCACGTCGGGCTGGAGCGCCCGGACCTGGTCGAGCGCCTGGAGACCGTCCCCGGCCTCGCCCACGACCGCGATGTCCTGCTCCGCCTCCAGGATCATCCGGAAGCCGGTGCGCAGCAGGGGCTGGTCGTCGACCAGCAGGACGCGGATGGTCACAGGTACTCCTTCACTCGGCTGACCTCGCCCATTCTGCCCTGGGGGCTGCGGGCCGCCGCATCGGCCCGAGGGAGGAGCCCCGAGCGGAGGAGCCCCGAGCAGAGGAGTCCCGAGGGGAGGAGCCCCGGGGAAGGAGACAGGATCAGCCGGAGCGCTGGGAGGGCAGCACCGGCAGCGGATAGACCGGGGGAGTGCCGCCGAACTCCGGGCAGTGCTCCTGGTGGTCGCACCAGCCGCACAGCTTCGTCGGCCGGGGCCGCCAGTCGCCGGTCGCGGTGGCGTGCGCGATGGCGTCCCACAGCGCCAGCAGCCTCCGCTCCACCCGCCGCAGGTCCGCCTCCACCGGGTCGTAGGTCAGCACCTCGCCGCTGCCCAGGTACACCAGCTGCAACCGGCGGGGGATCACCCCCTTCAGCCGCCAGACCACCAGCGCGTAGAAGGTCATCTGGAACAGCGCCCCGTCCCGGTACTCCGGGCGCGGGGCCTTGCCCGTCTTGTAGTCGACGATCCGCACCTCGCCGGTCGGCGCCACGTCCACCCGGTCGATCACCCCGCGCAGCCTCAGCCCCGAGTCGAGCTCCGCCTCCACGAACAGCTCCCGCTCGGCGGGCTCCAGCCGGGTCGGGTCCTCCAGCGTGAACCACCGCTCCACCAGCGCCTCGGCCTCGCCCAGCCAACGGGCCAGCCGCGCGCCCTCCGGGTCGCCGGCGAACAGCTCCGCCAGCTCCGGCCGCGCCTGGAGCAGCTTCGCCCACTGCCCGGGCAGCAGCTCCTTGGCCCGCGGAACGGTCCGCTCCGCGGCCGGGGCGTCGAACAGCCGCTCCAGCACCGCGTGCACCAGCGTGCCGCGGGTCGCCGCCTCGCTCGGCTTCTCCGGCAGCCGGTCGATCACCCGGAAGCGGTACAGCAGCGGGCACTGCATGAAGTCGTTCGCCCGGGAGGGAGAGAGGGACACCGGCGCCCGCGCCCCGGCAGGGACCGCCCCGCCGATGACCGGACCGCCGGTGACCACCCCGGCGGTGACCGGGGAGCCCGCGTCCGACCCACCGGTGGCCGGGGCGCCCGCGTCCGGCCCGCCGGTGACGCCCGCGTCCGGTCCGCTCGCATCCGGTCCGCCGGCCTCCGGACCGCCGCCGGCCGGACCGGCGGATGGCTCGGGCGCGGCCGGGGTGACCACCGCGACCGCCGAAACCCGGACCGGGTCCGGGGCCGAGACCGGGCCCGGGTCCGGCTCCAGGTCGTCCGGGGCCGCGGGGTGCGCCGGAGCGGCGGCGGTGCCGCCACCCTCCGGACCGTGCTCCGCCTCGGGCTCGCCCGGCTGCGGACGGGGACTCGTGCTCATGGTGAAGAACCCTACGGCCCGCCACTGACAGCCAGCGGCATACCATCGACGCCAGAACCCCCCACACTGCATGATCGTGGTGTGACGTCTCACACCGAAGGGACCTCGTGAACAAGGACGACGAGAGCGGCGGGCACCCCCGCCCGCGGTCCGACTCCACGGCGGAACACAACCCCGGTGACCAGCCCCAGGGCGGCGGGAAGCCGCGGCGGGCCGGGGAGGGCGGCGGCCTGCTGATGGGCCGCCCCTTCGGCGTGCCGGTCTACGTCGCCCCCAGCTGGTTCCTCGTCGCCGCCCTCATCACCTGGGTCTTCGGCGACCAGATCGAGCGCGTCCTGCCCGAACTGGGCAACCTCCGCTACCTCGTCTCCCTCTTCTTCGCGGTCGCCTTCTACGCCTCCGTGCTGGTCCACGAACTGGCCCACACCATCGCCGCGCTCCGCTTCAAGCTCCCGGTGCGCCGCATCCAGCTCCAGTTCTTCGGCGGCGTCTCCGAGATCGAGAAGGAGACCGAGACCCCCGGCCGCGAGTTCGTCCTCGCCTTCGTCGGCCCGCTGCTCTCCCTGGTCCTCGCCGGGGTCTTCTACGCCGCCCTCCACGCGGTCGAGCCCGGCACCGTCCCCGGGGTGCTGGTCGCCGGGCTGATGGTCTCCAACCTGATCGTCGCCGTGTTCAACCTGCTGCCCGGGCTGCCGCTGGACGGCGGCCGGATGCTGCGCGCCGTCGTCTGGAAGATCACCGGCAAGCCCATGAGCGGCACCATCGCCGCCGCCTGGATCGGCCGCGCCCTCGCCGTCGCCGTCCTGATCGGGCTGCCCCTCATCACCCACACCGGGATCCTCGGCAACGACAGCGGCGACATCGGCGGCATGGAGACCGTCACCGACGCCCTGCTCGCCGCCATCCTCGCCGCGATCATCTGGACCGGCGCCGGCAACAGCCTGCGGATGGCCCGGCTCCGCGAGCACCTGCCCGAGCTGCGCGCCCGCGCGCTGACCCGCCGCGCCGTCCCGGTCGCCGCCGACACCCCGCTCTCCGAAGGGCTGCGCCGCGCCAACGAGGCCGGCGCCCGCGCCCTCGTGGTGGTCGACGGCCAGGGCGAGCCCACCGCCATCGTCCGGGAGGCCGCCATCGTCGGCGTCCCCCAGCACCGCCGCCCCTGGGTCGCCGTCGGCGGCCTCGCCCAGGACCTCGCCGAGGGCATGCGCATCCCCGCCGAGCTCGCCGGCGAACCCCTCCTCGACCGGCTCCGCTCCCACCCCGCCACCGAGTACCTGGTGACCGAGGAGACCGGCGCGGTCTACGGGGTGCTGTCCACCGCCGACGTCGAGCGCGCCTTCGTCCAGGCGATGGCCCGCAAGTCCGACTGAGCGGTCGGCCGGAAACCGCCGGAGCACCGGCGCGGCAGTGGCCGGGCGCGGGCCGCGCGGCAGGGGGCCGGAGGCGGCCGGGAGGGGCCGTCCGCCCTTGATAAGCTGCCCGTATGTCCGAACCGACCGGTGCCGCCCGCCGTCGCGGGCCCTTCAAGGTCGGGGACCAGGTCCAGCTCACCGACCCCAAGGGACGCCACTACACGTTCACGCTCGAAGCCGGGAAGAACTTCCACACCCACAAGGGGTCCTTCCCGCATGACGAGCTGATCGGCGCCCCCGAGGGCAGTGTTGTCCGAACCACGGGAAACGTCGCCTACCTCGCGCTGCGCCCCCTGCTCCCCGACTACGTCCTGTCCATGCCCCGCGGCGCCGCCGTGGTCTACCCCAAGGACGCGGGGCAGATCCTGGCCTTCGCCGACATCTTCCCCGGCGCCCGCGTCGTGGAGGCCGGGGTGGGCTCGGGCTCGCTCAGCAGCTTCCTGCTGCGCGCCATCGGCGACCAGGGCATGCTCCACTCCTACGAGCGCCGCGAGGACTTCGCCGAGATCGCCAAGGGGAACGTCGAGCGCTACTTCGGCGGCCCCCACCCGGCCTGGCAGCTGACCGTCGGCGACCTCCAGGACAACCTCGTCGACACCGATGTGGACCGGGTCATCCTGGACATGCTCGCCCCCTGGGAGTGCCTGGAGGCCGTCTCCAAGGCCCTCGTCCCCGGCGGCATCGTCTGCTGCTACGTGGCCACCACCACCCAGCTCGCCCGGACCGTGGAGTCCATCCGCGAGATCGGCTGCTACGCCGAGCCGCAGCCCTGGGAGTCCATGATCCGCAACTGGCACGTGGAGGGCCTGGCGGTACGCCCGGACCACCGCATGATCGGCCACACCGGCTTCCTGGTCACCGCCCGCCGCCTCGCGGACGGCGTCGAGCCGCCGATGCGCCGCCGACGCCCGGCCAAGGGCGCCTACGGCGAGGACTACGAGGGCCCCAACAGCCAGCCCCGAGGCTGACCCGCCCTCCACAAGGCACCAAGCCACCCAGGCACCCAGCCGGCAACACCGCGACGCCGCCGCCGAGTTCCCCGACCACCGGGAGAACCCGGCGGCGGCGCCCTCATGTCCGGGCCGTCGCCGCCCGCGCCCTGCCGTCCCCGCCATGTCCGGCCGGCGGGCCCGTATGGCACGATGCTGGCCACCTCCCGACCTCCGCCACCCCCTCCGCCTCGCCCGGACCCCAGGAGCAGCCCGCGTGCCCAGCCCCGCCGCGCCCGCCCACACCCGTACCCGACCGTGGCAGTGGCTCGCCACCCTCGCGGCGACGGCCTCGGTGGTCGCCGGCGCCGCGCTGCTGGACACCGGGGCGGGCACCGCCACCGCCACCCCGCCGGCCCGTACCCCCGCACCGGCGGCCGCGCCGGCCCCGGGAGCGGCCTCGGTCCCGTACCCCCTGGACTGCGCCGGCGCCCCCACCACGGTGGTCCGCCGGGCCTCCGGCGACCTCGACGGCGACCGGCGGCCCGAGACGGTCGTCGAAGTCCGCTGCGCCGCGGGCTCCGGCACCCCGCCGAGCGGGCTGTACGTGCTGGCGGGCGACGGGAAGGGCGGCGCCCGGGTGGTGGCCACCCTGGTGGACCCGGCCGAGCGCCTCAGCCTGGGCGCCCTGGGCGCGGACGGCGGCGCGGTCACCGCCGTGCTGCTCGGCTACTCCTCCGCGGACGTGCCCCGGTGCTGCCCGGACACCCGGGAGACGGTCACCTGGCGCTGGCGGAACGGCGCCTTCCTCCGTACCGGGAAGGACACCGGGACTGCGAGCGGAGCCGGGACACCGGGGGCCATCCGAGGAGGGCCCACCCCTCCACGTACCCACCGGGCGTGACACCGGGTACGACGACGGCCCGCACCCGTGCACCACGGATACGGGCCGCAGGCCGTGGCGGAACCCGCCTCAGCGGGGCGCCGGGGCGGTCACTCCGCGTCAGGACCGTAGACCTCGACCCTGTCCGAAACGCGCCGTACATGGATGCAGTCGCCGGGACACTCCTTGGCGGAGTCCACCACGTCCTGGAGCAGCGGCAGCGGCACCGGAGTGGTCGCGCCGGCGTCCTGGAGCAGCTCGTCCCCGGCGCTCTTCACATACGCCAGACCGTCGATGTCCAGCTCGAAGACCTCAGGGGCGTACTGCGCGCAGATCCCGTCCCCGGTGCACAGGTCCTGGTCGATCCAGACCTCCAGCGCCTGGTCGGCGCCCTCGGTCCGAGCGTCCTGCTGCACGGTCATATCTCCCAGCTCCGTCGGTTAAGTCCGGCCACCCCCGCAGGGTGTTGGCCCACCCGACGATACAACCGACCGCTTTCGAACGCCGATGGGTGGGTATCCCCCTGGCAGTGAGGGGCAGCGCAAGGGTGAAGATCGGACACTCCCCCGGGTCTTTGTGATCTAGGGGTTTCAATCATCACCCACCCAGGTAGGGTCAGGAAGCGTCCAGCTCCCCTTGGAGGAGGTGAGGACCGTGGCAGCCCACGACGACGACATCAACCGCGGCATCCGGCCGGGGCGGGGGTCTGAAGACCCCGCCGGTCAGGTTGCCTACCTAGAGCAGGAGATCGCCGTCCTGCGACGCAAGCTCGCCGACTCTCCGCGCCACACGAGGATTCTCGAGGAGCGGATCGTCGAGCTGCAGACCAACCTGGCCGGCGTGTCCGCGCAGAACGAACGCCTGGCGAACACGCTCCGTGAGGCCCGCGACCAGATCGTGGCCCTCAAGGAGGAGGTCGACCGGCTGGCGCAGCCGCCCGCCGGCTTCGGCGTCTTCCTGACCGCGAACGAGGACGGCACCTGCGACATCTTCACCGGGGGGCGCAAGCTCCGGGTGAACGTGAGCCCCAGCGTCGACCTGGAGGGCCTGCGGCGCGGCCAGGAGGTCATGCTCAACGAGGCGCTCAACGTGGTCGAGGCCATGGAGTTCGAGCGGGCCGGGGACATCGTCACCCTCAAGGAGATCCTGGAGGACGGCGAGCGGGCCCTGGTGCTCGGGCACACCGACGAGGAGCGGGTGGTACGGCTCGCCGAGCCGCTGCTGGACACCACCATCCGCCCCGGAGACGCCCTGCTGCTGGAACCCCGCTCCGGCTACGTCTACGAGGTCATCCCCAAGAGCGAGGTCGAGGAGCTCGTCCTCGAAGAGGTCCCGGACGTCGACTACGACAAGATCGGCGGCCTGGGCAACCAGATCGAGCTGATCCGCGACGCGGTCGAGCTGCCCTACCTCTACCCCGACCTCTTCAAGGAGCACGAGCTGCGGCCGCCCAAGGGCATCCTGCTCTACGGCCCGCCCGGCTGCGGCAAGACACTGATCGCCAAGGCGGTCGCCAATTCGCTCGCCAAGAAGGTCGCCGAGGTCACCGGCCAGCCCGCGGGGAAGTCGTACTTCCTCAACATCAAGGGCCCCGAGCTGCTGAACAAGTACGTCGGCGAGACCGAGCGGCACATCCGCCTGGTCTTCCAGCGGGCCCGTGAGAAGGCCTCCGAGGGCACCCCCGTCATCGTCTTCTTCGACGAGATGGAGTCCCTCTTCCGCACCCGCGGCTCCGGTGTCAGCTCGGACGTGGAGAACACCATCGTCCCGCAGCTGCTCGCCGAGATCGACGGTGTCGAGGGCCTGGAGAACGTCATCGTCATCGGCGCCTCCAACCGCGAGGACATGATCGACCCTGCGATCCTGCGCCCCGGCCGCCTCGATGTGAAGATCAAGATCGAGCGTCCGGACGCCGAGGCCGCCAAGGACATCTTCGCCAAGTACCTGACCTCCTCCCTCCCGCTGCACGCGGACGACGTCTCGGAGCACAGCGACTCCAAGCCGGCCGCCGTCCACGCCATGATCCAGTCGGTCGTGGAGCAGATGTACGCCGAGTCCGAGGAGAACCGGTTCCTGGAGGTCACCTACGCCAACGGTGACAAGGAGGTCCTGTACTTCAAGGACTTCAACTCCGGCGCCATGATCCAGAACATCGTGGACCGGGCGAAGAAGATGGCCATCAAGGCCTTCCTCGACCACAACCAGAAGGGCCTTCGGGTCTCCCACCTCCTCCAGGCCTGCGTGGACGAGTTCAAGGAGAACGAGGACCTGCCCAACACCACCAACCCGGACGACTGGGCCCGCATCTCCGGAAAGAAGGGCGAGCGGATCGTCTACATCCGCACCCTCGTCACCGGAAAGCAGGGCGCCGACACCGGTCGCTCCATCGACACGGTCGCCAACACCGGCCAGTACCTGTAGCCAGTCGCCTTCCGGCTGCGGGTGCCCCCGACCAGCCCCGCCCCACCGGGCGGGGGGAGGGCATCCGCAGCCGGTTGGCGTCTACGGGCCCGGTCGGCCCCGGCAGCCGCCGGGACCGGCTCGGCAACCGTCGTGATCAAGCCGCGGCGACCCCGCCGCACCACCGCACAATGACGCAATCGATCTCCCCACCAGCGCAGAGGCGTTCTAGGCTCGTCCGTACCGCCGGGTCGCGCAGTGCGGGGACGGACACCGCACATCGCATCGGAGCACCCAGCGGTACTTGAGCGCCGTTCCCGGCAGGGGAGCGCCGCCGGGCAAGGAGGGCCGCATGACCGTACGGCGAGTAATGGGCATCGAGACGGAGTACGGGATCTCCGTCCCCGGCCACCCGAACGCCAATGCCATGCTCACCTCGTCCCAGATCGTCAACGCCTACGCGGCGGCGATGCACCGGGCGCGCCGCGCCCGCTGGGACTTCGAGGAGGAGAACCCGCTGCGGGACGCCCGCGGCTTCGACCTCGCCCGGGAGGCCGCCGACTCCAGCCAGCTCACCGACGAGGACATCGGCCTGGCCAACGTCATCCTCACCAACGGCGCCCGGCTCTACGTGGACCACGCCCACCCCGAGTACAGCTCGCCGGAGATCACCAACCCGCGCGACGCCGTGCTCTGGGACAAGGCCGGCGAGCGGATCATGGCCGAGGCCGCCGAACGGGCCGCCGCCCTGCCCGGCGCCCAGCCGATCCACCTGTACAAGAACAACACCGACAACAAGGGCGCGTCCTACGGCACGCACGAGAACTACCTGATGAAGCGGGAGACCCCGTTCTCGGACATCGTGCGCCACCTCACCCCGTTCTTCGTCTCCCGGCAGGTCGTCACCGGCGCCGGGCGGGTCGGCATCGGCCAGGACGGCCGCGAGCACGGCTTCCAGATCAGCCAGCGCGCCGACTACTTCGAGGTCGAGGTCGGCCTGGAGACCACCCTCAAGCGGCCCATCATCAACACCCGCGACGAACCGCACGCCGACGCCGAGAAGTACCGCCGCCTCCATGTGATCATCGGCGACGCCAACCTCTCGGAGATCTCCACCTACCTCAAGCTGGGCACCACCGCCCTGGTGCTGTCCATGATCGAGGACGGCTTCGTCACCGTCGACCTCGCCGTCGACCAGCCGGTACGCACCCTCCACCAGGTCTCCCACGACCCGTCCCTCCAGTACCTGATCACCCTGCGCAACGGCCGCACCCTCACCGCGGTGCAGCTCCAGATGGAGTACTGCGAGCTGGCCCGCAAGTACGTGGAGAACCGGTTCGGCGCCGACGCCGACGCGCAGACCCTGGACGTACTGGACCGCTGGGAGGACACCCTGCGGCGGCTGGAGACCGACCCGATGAGCCTCAGCAGCGAGCTGGACTGGGTCGCCAAGCGCGAGCTCATGGAGGGCTACCGGCGCCGGGACGACCTGGACTGGGACGCGGCCCGGCTGCACCTGGTCGACCTCCAGTACGCCGACGTACGCCCCGACAAGGGCCTGTACAACCGGCTGGCGGCCCGCGGGCGGATCAAACGGCTGCTCACCGAGGACGAGGTCGAGCGGGCCCGCACCCACCCTCCGGAGGACACCCGCGCCTACTTCCGCGGCCGCTGCCTGGAGCAGTACGCCGACGATGTCGCCGCTGCCTCCTGGGACTCGGTGATCTTCGACCTGCCGGGCCGGGACTCGCTCCAGCGGGTGCCCACCCTGGAACCGCTGCGCGGGACGAAGGAGCACGTCAAGGACCTGCTGGACCGGTGCCGCAGCGCCGAGGAGCTGGTCCGCGTACTCTCCGGCAACTGAGCCGGAGGCGTTTCCCGGCCGGCACCGGCCGGAGGGTGCAAACGGCCCCCCGGCCGGGAATCATGACCATGGCCCCCGGGCGCCGGGATCCTCGCCGAGGAAACCGGTCAAGGAAACCGGGGGCCGTTGTCGGACCCTCCTTGTAGGGTCTGATCTTGAAGGACCGAACCAAGCGGGCATACCGAGCGGGGTGAGGGATATGGCGACCAAGGACACCGGCGGCGGTCAGCAGAAGGCCACACGTTCCACCGAGGAGACCGAGGAGCAGACGCAGGACGCGCAGGCCTCCGAGGACCTCAAGGAGCGCCAGGAGAAGCTCTCCGACGACGTCGATTCCGTCCTGGACGAGATCGACGACGTCCTGGAGGAGAACGCCGAGGACTTCGTGCGCTCCTTCGTGCAGAAGGGCGGGCAGTAGCCCGCGGCGCAGGCCCGCCGCAAGCCCGTCCGCGCGGCCGGGCGCAGGCCCGTCCGCACGGGCGGGCGGCACCCGTCCCCGGTCCGCAGAGGCTGGTAGGCGCCCGTCCGCAGGGACTGGGCAGGCGCCTGTCCGCGGAAGCGGGTGGGCACATGCCCGCGGAAGCGGGTGGACGCCTGTCCGCAGGGGCCGGTGGGCGCCTGTCCGCAGGATTGGGTAGGCGCTTGTCCGCAGGAGCGGGTGGACGCCTGTCCTCATCTGCGCAGGCGGTATCCCGTCCGCGGAGGGGAGGGGCGCCCGTCCCGGAGGGCCGGAGTCGATCCGCCCCTCGGACGGGCGGCGGCCGCGCCCCCGCCGCCCTGCTGCCGGCGGTCAAAGCCGCCGGCACCAGGACGGATGAGCGGCAGCAGCACGGGTAAGGTCCCGTGCACAGCACGCATGATCGGCCCGACCGCCGCGGTGCGGCGGGCCGCCGCCTCTTTTTGGAAGGAAACGCGTGGAAGCCAACCCTCGTAGCACCGGGCGTCTGCCGGCGGCCTTCCTGACGCCCGGCTCCTCGTCCTTCATGGACTTCCTGTCCGACCACTCGCCGGAGCTGCTGCCCGGCAAGCGCACCCTGCCGCCGGTGCAGGGCGCCATCGAGGCCCCGCACGGCACGACGATCGTGGCCGCCTCCTTCCCCGGCGGCGTGGTGCTCGCCGGCGACCGGCGCGCCACCATGGGCAACATGATCGCCCAGCGCGACATCGAGAAGGTCTTCCCCGCCGACGAGTACTCCGCGGTCGGCATCGCCGGCACCGCCGGCCTCGCGGTGGAGATGGTCAAGCTCTTCCAGCTGGAGCTGGAGCACTTCGAGAAGGTCGAGGGCGTCCAGCTCTCCCTGGAGGGCAAGGCCAACCGCCTCTCCACCATGATCCGCGGCAACCTCGGCATGGCCATGCAGGGCCTGGCCGTCGTCCCGCTCTTCGCCGGCTACGACGTGGACCGCGACAAGGGCCGCATCTTCAGCTACGACGTCACCGGCGGCCGCTCCGAGGAGCAGCAGGGGTACGCGGCCACCGGATCCGGCTCCATCTTCGCCCGCGGCTCCCTGAAGAAGCTCTACCGCGAGGACCTCACCGAGGAGCAGGTGATCACCGCCGTCGTCCAGGCGCTCTACGACGCCGCCGACGACGACTCGGCCACCGGCGGCCCCGACGTGGCCCGCCGGATCTACCCCATCGTCACCGTGATCACCGAGGACGGCTTCCGCCGCCTCACCGACGCCGAGTCCTCCGAGATCGCCCGCTCCATCCTGGAGCGCCGCCTCGCCGAGCCGGACGGCCCGCGCGCCGCACTGCTGTGACGTTCCCGCAACCGCCACTGCGCGGTGCGCCCGCTCCCACGCCCCTGAAGAAAGGAACGGACAGCCGGTGACGACGCCGTTCTATGTCTCGCCCGCCCAGGCCATGCAGGACCGGGCGGAGTACGCCCGCAAGGGCATCGCCCGCGGCCGCAGCCTCTGCGTGCTGCAGTACGCCGACGGCATCGTCTTCGTCGGCGAGAACCCCTCCCGCGCCCTGCACAAGTTCAGCGAGATCTACGACCGGATCGGCTTCGCCGCGGCCGGCAAGTACAACGAGTACGAGAACCTCCGGATCGGCGGCGTCCGCTACGCCGACCTGCGCGGCTACACCTACGACCGGGACGACGTCACGGCGCGCGGCCTGGCCAACGTCTACGCCCAGACCCTGGGCACCATCTTCTCCAGCGCCGGCGAGAAGCCCTACGAGGTGGAGCTCGTCGTCGCCGAGGTCGGCACCTCCCCCGAGGGCGACCAGATCTACCGCCTCCCGCACGACGGCTCCATCGTCGACGAGCACGGTTCGGTCGCGGTCGGCGGCAACGCCGAACAGATCAGCAGCTTCCTCGACCAGCGCCACCGGGACGGCATGTCCCTCGCCGAGGCCCTGAAGCTGGCCGTGCAGGCGCTCTCCCGGGACACCAACGGGGGCGAGCGGGAGATCCCCGCCGAGCGCCTGGAGGTGGCCGTACTGGACCGCACCCGCCCCCAGCAGCGCAAGTTCAGGCGCATCGTCGGCCGCCAGCTCTCCCGCCTCCTGGACACCGACTCCGCCGCCACCGCCCCCACCGACGCCCCCTCCGACGAGGAGCCCGAGGACTAGCCCCCGGTCGGCAAGCGGCCGGAGGACCCACCTCCGGCCGACAAGGGGTCGGTGCGGCTTCCGCCCTCCATTCCGATCCACTCACTCGGCGCCCCCGGCCCGCGGCACCCCGCAGGCCGGGGGCGCGGAGAGTTACGGGGCTAGGGCGCGGGGCGTCACGGGGCCCGGACGCGGTGGTCCCAGGGGCCCCGCCAGGGGGCCGGGTCCCGGGTGGCGCGGACATGCGCGCCGACAGCGAGGTAGGGCGGAAGTGGCGACCTCTCGCCACTTCCGCCGAACCGGCACTTCCACCCACCTTCCACTCGTTGCCTGAGTAGGAAGGAGGCACCGAGGGCGAGACAAGGGCAAGGGGGCACGGACGCCGGCCGCAAAGAGCCCGTGAAAGAGCCCTCCGGAAAGAGCCCGAAAGGCCGCAAAGAGCCCTTGATGAGCCCTGCTGGAAAGAGCCCTTGAAGCCGGAAAGAGCCCTTGGGTCAGCCGCCGCCCGGGGCGGGGCCGGTGGAGCCGCGGGGGACCAGGGTGATGGGGAGGTCGGCGGCGGCGGGCTGGTCCCCGGCCAGTACGGCGAGCAGGGCCTCCATGCCGCGCGCGCCCACCTGCTCGGCGGGCAGGGCGACCGTGGTCAGCTCGGGCTCGACGGCCGAGGCCAGCGCCAGGTCGTCGAAGCCGGCGACGGAGACGTCCTCGGGGACGCGCAGCCCGAGCCGCCGCACCGCCTTGCAGGCGCCCGCGGCCATGATGTCGTCGTCGCAGACCACGGCCGTGGGGCGCGGGCCCGGGGCGGAGAGGGCGCGCTCGGCGGCCTCCAGCGCGGCCGTGACGTTCAGCGGGGCGGAGGCGGTGCGCAGCGAGACGCCGGGGGCGCCGTCCAGCCGGGCGGCCAGCGCCCGGGCGCGCTCCACGAAGGTCCAGGAGGGGACCGCCGAGGAGAGGTGCAGGAAGCGGCGGTGGCCCAGGTCCAGCAGGTGGTCGGCGATCTGGCGCACCCCGTCGGCGATGGCCAGGTTCACGCAGGCCGCCGCGTCCGGGTCGGCCGGGTCGCTGTCCAGCATCACCAGCGGCAGATCGGTGCCCCGGATCATCCGCAGCGCCGCGGCCGCCATCGAGGAGGCGATCACCCCGTCCAGCGAGGCCCGGGCCGAGTCGAACGGGTCGCGGGCCGGGCCGATGCCCTCGGGGGAGGGGTAGAGGACGACGCCGAAGTCATGGCGTTCGGCGACCGCGGCCGCACCGGTGTAGACCCGGGCGAAGAACTCGTTGGTCAGCGCCGGGACCACCAGCAGGGCGGTGCGGGTGCGCCCGAGGCGCAGGCTGCGGGCGGCCTGGTTGGGCCGGTAGCCGAGCTCGGCGGCGGCCGCCCGTACCAGCTCGGCGGTGCGCTCGGAGACCCGTCCGCGCCACTTCTCCCCCAGCACCAGCGAGACCGTGGCCTGGGACACCCCGGCGGCCCGGGCGACGTCCCGGCTGGTCGGCTGCGAGGAGGAGCGGGAGGCCGGGGGGCGGGAGGAAGCCGGGGGGCGGGAGGAGGAGCGAGGCTTGGGGGCGGCTCCGGGTTCGGTCGGGGGACGGTCCGCGGGGGAGGGGGACTGCGCCGGTGGCGGGGACAGAGGGGCCGAGGCCGGGGGCGGTTGCGTCGCCGGAGGAGGCTCCTCGGCTGGGGTGGGCCGCTCGGTTGAGGGGGGCTGCTCGGCCGGTGTCGCCTGAGCC
Source organism: Streptomyces lichenis (assembly GCF_023218175.1). Taxonomy (GTDB): domain Bacteria; phylum Actinomycetota; class Actinomycetes; order Streptomycetales; family Streptomycetaceae; genus Streptomyces; species Streptomyces lichenis. The sequence goes on from NZ_JALPTH010000017.1 coordinate 141,377, forward strand.
GCCGACGGTGAGCCTGGGGGCTGGTGCGGCGGTGAGGCCTGTGCCGCTGATGGTGAGGCCGAAGGTGGCTGTGCCGCCGATGGTGAGGCCGAAGGGGGCTGTGACGCTGACGGCGAGGCCGGGGGCTGCTGCGCCGTGGGGGAGTTCGCGGGGGGTGGCTGGTCCGCCGGGGGGTGGTGCACGCACGCCTCCGCGCTGTGGGTCGGTGGATCGGTCGCGGGGCCCGGCCGGGGCCGTTCGGGCGAGGCCGGAACAGGCCCCGGAATGGACCGCGGGGATGCCGACATGGTACGTATGGTGGAGGAGTTATACGTAAAACCCCGCCGAACGGCTGGGGGAGAGGGGTGGCGAATGGGCGGCGCGGCGGGCGGGTACGCCGAACTTCTGAGGGCACCGCACGCGCTGCGCCTGCTGGTGGGCACCCTGGTCGGCCGGCTGCCCAACGGCACCGGGCCGATCGCGATCATGGTGTTCACCCGGGCCGAGGGCGGCAGCTACACCCTGGCCGCCGGGCTGTCCGCGGTCTACGGGCTGGGGAACGCGATCGGGCAGCCGCTGCTGGGGCGCGCCGTCGACCTGTACGGCCAGCCGCGGGTGCAGTTCCCCGCCGCGCTGCTGTCCGCGCTGGGGATGACGCTGCTGGTGGCGGTGGGCACCGATCCGCTGCCGCCGGCCTATGCGGCGGTCGCCGTGGCCGGACTGTTCACCCCGCCGCTGGAGGGCGGGCTGCGGGCGCTGTGGCCGAGCGTGCTGGGCAAGCCGGACCAGGTCCACCGGGCGTACGCGCTGGACGCGGTCGCCCAGGAGGTCATGTTCACCGTCGGCCCGCTGCTGATCACCCTGCTGGTCGCGCTCTGGTCGCCGGCCGCCGCCCTGCTGGTGGTCAACGCCCTGGGAGTGCTCGGCGCGCTCTCCGTGGTGGTTTCCGGGCCCTCCCGCAACTGGCGCAGCGCGCCGCGCGAGGCGCACTGGCTGGGCGCGCTGCGCTCGCCGGGGCTGCTCGCCCTGCTCGGGTCGTTCTTCTTCGTGGGGCTGGCCCTGGGCTCGATCACGGTCGCCGGCTACGCGTACGCCGAGGAGGTGGGCCGGGAGGCCGTGTACGGGTGGCTGATGGCGGCGCTGGGGCTGGGCGCCCTGGTGGGCGGGACGCTGTACGGGGCGCGCCAGTGGGCCGGCCCGGCCGAGCGGCGGCTGCGGGTGCTGGTGGGACTGCTCGCGGTCTGCTACCTGCCGCTGATGCTCACCCCGGGCACCGCCGCGATGACCGCGCTGGCCGCGCTCTCCGGGGTGTTCCTGGCGCCGGTGCTGGCCTGCGCCTTCGTGGTGGTGGACCGGCAGGCCCCGCGCGGCACGGTCACCGAGGCGTTCTCCTGGCTGGTCACCACCTTCGGGGTGGGCGCGGCCGGCGGCTCGGCCGTCGCCGGGCCGATGGTCGAGTGGTCCGGCACCACCGCCGGGTTCGCCGTCGCGGGCGCCGGCGGGTTCGCCGCGCTGCTGGTGCTGCTGGCGACCGTCCGGGTCCTGGCGGCACCGCCGCCCTCGGCCGCCGTTGTGGCCGCTTCTGAGGCGAGCGGTGCGGAAAATGATCGAATCGAGGGCGCCGAAGCCGGTTTCAGCGAACCGCATCAGGCGTAATGTCTAGTCATGGACCGCCGCATTTTCGGGCTGGAGAACGAGTACGGCGTCACGTGCACGTTCAGGGGACAGCGCCGACTGTCTCCTGACGAAGTGGCGCGCTACCTCTTCCGCCGTGTCGTGTCATGGGGCCGCAGCAGCAACGTCTTCCTGCGCAACGGCGCCCGCCTCTATCTGGACGTCGGCTCGCATCCGGAATACGCCACCCCCGAATGCGACAACGTGACCGAGCTCGTCACCCACGACAAGGCCGGTGAGCGCATCCTCGAGGGGCTGCTCGTCGACGCCGAGCGCCGCCTGCACGAGGAGGGCATCGCGGGCGACGTCTACCTCTTCAAGAACAACACCGACTCGGCCGGCAACTCCTACGGCTGCCACGAGAACTACCTCGTCGCCCGGCACGGCGAGTTCTCCCGCCTCGCGGACATCCTCATCCCGTTCCTGGTCACCCGGCAGCTGCTGTGCGGCGCCGGCAAGGTGCTCCAGACCCCGCGCGGCGCCGTCTACTGCGTCAGCCAGCGCGCCGAGCACATCTGGGAGGGCGTCAGCTCCGCCACCACCCGCTCCCGGCCCATCATCAACACCCGCGACGAACCGCACGCCGACGCCGAGCGCTACCGCCGGCTGCACGTCATCGTCGGCGACTCCAACATGTCCGAGACGACCATGCTGCTCAAGGTCGGCGCCACCGACCTGGTGCTGCGCATGATCGAGGCGGGCACGGTCATGCGCGACCTCACCCTGGAGAACCCGATCCGGGCCATCCGCGAGGTCAGCCACGACATCACCGGCCGCCGCAAGGTCCGCCTGGCCAGCGGGCGCGAGGCCTCCGCGCTGGAGGTGCAGCGCGAGTACTACGAGAAGGCCGCGGACTTCGTCGACCGGCGCGGCATCCGCACCGGCACCGTCGCCCAGGTCCTGGAGCTGTGGGGCCGCACCCTCGACGCCATCGAGGAGGAGGACCTCGACCGGATCGGCACCGAGATCGACTGGGTCATGAAGTACAAGCTGCTGGAGCGCTACCGCGCCAAGCACAACATGACCATGTCGAACCCGAGGGTCGCGCAGATAGACCTCGCCTACCACGACATCCACCGCCGCCGGGGCCTGTACTACCTGCTGGAGAAGAAGGGCCAGGCCGCCCGGATCTGCAACGACCTGAAGATCTTCGAGGGCAAGTCGGTGCCCCCGCAGACCACCCGGGCCCGGCTGCGCGGCGACTTCATCCGCCGCGCCCAGGAGCAGCGCCGGGACTTCACCGTCGACTGGGTCCACCTCAAGCTCAACGACCAGGCCCAGCGCACCGTGCTGTGCAAGGACCCCTTCCGGTCGGTGGACGACCGGGTGGAGAAGCTGATCGCCGGCATGTGAGGACGGCGAGCGACGGAGGCGGAGAGCAGGAGGGCCGCTCGGGGAGTCCCCGGGCGGCCCTCCCGCCATGTGCGGCCCCGGCGGAAACGGGCCCCGGCGGGGGCAGTCGGGCCGGTGGACCGCACACCGGGCAGGGGGAGTAAGTACAGTTGCGCGACATCCCTCGTCCACTCGACCCCACAGATTACGAGGCATCCCGTGCGACGTCGCTCACTGCTCCTCGCCGCCCCCGCCGGCCTGCTCGCCCTCGCCGGCTGCGGCGACGGTTCGTCCGACAAGGCCGAGACCGGGGACAGCAGCCCTTCCTCGCCCGCGCCCCAGGACTCGGCGAAGACGGTGGACGGTCCGCTGCCCGCCATCACCGCCGGCACCGCGTTCGGTGAGAAGCCCACCGTCGCCAAGGGGCCGGGCAAGCCGTCGGCGGACCTCGCGGTCAAGACGGTCGTGGAGGGCAGCGGACCGCGGGTCGCCAAGGGCGACGTCCTCCAGTTCGACTACCTCGGCCAGATCTGGGACAGCGCCAAGGTGTTCGACAACTCCTACGACCGCGGCGTGCCGCTCACCATGGCCATCGGCGTCGGCCAGCTCATCCCCGGCTGGGACCAGGCACTGCCCGGCAAGCGGGTCGGCAGCCGAGTGGAGCTGGCCATTCCGCCGGCCCTCGGCTACGGCACCCAGGGCAACGCGCAGGCCGGCATCAAGGGCACCGACACCCTGGTCTTCGTGGTCGACATCCGCGACACCTTCAGCGGCAAGAGCTCCGCCAAGGGCAAGGCGGTGCCCCAGGACGACGCGGCGCTGCCCAAGGTCGGCACCGACACCGACGGCAAGGCGCCCTCCATCGAGGTGCCCAAGGGCGCCGCGCCCAAGAAGCTGGTCGCCGAGTACATCCTGGAGGGCGACGGCGAGGCGGTGAAGCCGACCGACAAGCTGCTGCTCCAGTACAAGGGCGTGCTGTGGGACGGCGGCAAGGAGTTCGACTCCAGCTACAAGAGCGGTGAGCTGGCCCAGTTCCCGCTGGCCAACCTCATCAAGGGCTGGCAGCAGGGCCTGGCCGGCAAGAAGGTCGGCAGCCGCGTGATGCTCGTCGTGCCGCCGGAGCTGGGCTACGGCGACAAGGCGTCAGGGGACATCCCGGCCAACTCCACGCTCGTCTTCTCCCTCGACATCCTCGCCAAGCTGTAGGACGGGTACGCGAGGATGTAAGACTGTGCCGGTTTGACCGATCAGCACACCGGTACAAGCGATCAGTACACCCGTACACCAGCCAAGGAGCACGTTTCCGTGAGCATCGAGAAGCCCGAGGTCGACTTCCCCGGCGGCGAGCCGCCGAAGGACCTGGAGATCAAGGACATCTGGGAGGGCGACGGCCGGGAGGCCAAGGCCGGGGACACGGTCAAGGTCCACTACGTGGGCGTGGCCTTCTCCACCGGTGAGGAGTTCGACTCCTCCTGGAACCGCGGCACCCCGCTGCAGTTCCAGCTCGGCATCGGCCAGGTCATCCAGGGCTGGGACAAGGGCGTCCAGGGCATGAAGGTCGGCGGCCGCCGCCAGCTGATCATCCCCGCGCACCTCGCCTACGGCGACCGCGGCGCCGGCGGCCGGATCGCCCCGGGCGAGACGCTGATCTTCGTCTGCGACCTGGTCGACGTCTGACCGGTCCCGGACGCGGGGGCGACCCTTCCCCGTACGTCGGTGAACAGCCCCCGCCGTCCGCACGCCCGTGCGGACGGCGGGGGCTGTTTCGAGCGGCGGTGGCCGGGCCGGGGCCGTATCCGGCCGGAAACCTCCGGTACGCGGGCCCGGGCCGCCCAGCCCCGGCCCTCGGCTTTCACCCGAACACCCCGGGGCGGTACGTTGAGCGGGAAACATGACTCCGGGTGTCCGGCCCTCGGGTGGCCGGTCCCGGGCGGCTCCGGGGAACCGACACGCTCCGCGGACCCGGCAGGCTCAGCGGAACCAACAGAAGAGGTGCGGGGCGTCGATGGCGATTGCCAAGGCCGAGCGGCTGATGAACCTGGCGCTGTGCCTGCTCGGCACCCGGCGCCCGCTCAGCAAGCGTGAGCTGCGCGGCTCGATCGAGGCCTATCTGGAGGCCGGGTCCGACGACTCCTTCAACCGCATGTTCGAGCGGGACAAGGACGATCTACGGGAACTGGGCCTGGTCATCGAGACCGTGGAGAGCCTCGACGGCGACACCGGCTACCTCGCCCGCCGCGACTCCAACCGGCTGCCCCCCGTACAGCTCGACGCCGAGGAGGCCGCCGCGCTCGGGCTCGCCGCCAAGGTCTGGCAGCAGGCCCGGCTGGCCGGCGCCGCCAGCGGTGCCCTGCAGAAGCTGCGCGCCGCCGGGATGCCCGAGGCACAGGACGCCTACGACCTGCCGCACAGCGCCCTCGAACCCCGTATCCCGGTCCACGAGGCGGCCTTCGAACCGCTGATGCTGGCCTGCCGCGACCGGCGGCCCGTCGCCTTCGAGTACCGCAAGGGCAACGCCGCCCAGGCCGAGACCCGGCACGTCGAACCGTGGACCCTGGAGTGCTGGCGCGGCCACTGGTACCTGGCCGGCTGGGACCGCGACCGGGGCGCCGAGCGGGTCTTCCGGCTCTCCCGGATCACCGGCCGGGTCCGCTCCCGGGCCGGCGCCTTCACCGCCCCCGTACCCGACGCCTCCACCGTCCGGGAGACCGTGGAGAGCTGGGCGGGCGAGACCGCCACCCGCTCCGCGTACATCCGGCTGCGCACCGGCTGCGGCTACCCGCTGCGCGCCCGCGCCCTCGCCGTGACCGAGCTCGGCGACGGCTGGGACGAGCTGGAGATCCCGTACGGGCACGGCCTGGACGCCTGGCTCGTCGAGTTCGGCCCGGACGTCGTCGTCCTGGAACCGGCCGACCTGCGGGCCGACGTGGTGGACCGGCTGCGCGCCGTGGCCAAGGACTGACCGGCCGAGGGCTGACGGCCGACGGCGGACCGGGGACTGACCGGCCGAGGGCGGATCAGGGACGACGGCCGGGACCGACCGGCCGAGGACGGACCGGCGACCGACCGGCCGACAACGGGCCGGCGGGGACCGGCCGGCCGGGGACTGACTGACTGAAGGACTGAGAAGGGGACGACGGAGGCGACCATGGCCGCGAACGCGATCGACCAGACCCGGCGGATGCTCTCCCTGGTGACCTATCTGCGCGAGCGCCCCGGCGCGCACGTCGCCGACGTCGCCCGGGCCTTCGGCATCACCGAGGACGAGCTCATCTCCGACCTGGACGTGCTGCCCATGTGCGGCACCAGCTTCCGCGGCGGCGACCTGCTCGACATCGACACCGACGGCGACCGGATCTGGTGGCACAACCCGGACGACGTGGCCGCCCCGCTGCGGCTAGCCGCCGACGAGGCCACCGCCCTGCTGGTCGCCGCCCGGGCCGTCGCCACCCTGCCCGGGCTGCGCGAGGGCGACCGGGAGGCGCTGCTGCGCGCCACCGCCAAGCTGGAGGCCGCGGCCGGCGAGGCGGCCGGCGCCAGCTCCCGGCTCTCGGTCACCTTCGAGTCCGAGGGCGGGGTCTTCGCCGACGTCGACCGGGCCATCTCCGAGCGGCGCCGGCTCTGGCTGCGCTATTACTCGCCCGCCCGCGACGAGCTCACCGAGCGGGAGGTGGACCCGATCCGGCTGTTCGCCGTCGGCCACACCTATATGGAGGCCTGGTGCCGGCGTACCGAGGCCCGGCGCACCTTCCGGCTCGACCGGGTCGCCGAGATCCGTCTGCTCGACGAGCCCTCCGAGCCGCCCGAGATCGAGCTGCGGGACCTCTCCGAGAACCTGGTCCAGCCCTCCGCCGACGACCCCGAGGTGGTGGTGGAGGTCGGTACCGGCGGCCGCTGGGTCGCCGAGTACTACCCGCACGACAGTGCCGAGGAGCTGCCGGACGGCGGGCTGCGGATCACCCTGCGCACCCCCGACCCGGCCTCGCTGCGCCGGCTCGCGCTCCGGCTCGGCGCCGAGGGCCGTATCGTCTCCCCGCCCGAGCTGGCCGGCAGCGCCCGCCGGGCGGCCGCCGAGGCCCTGGCCGCGTACGAGGACGACCGCCGCTGACCCGCGGCCGGGAAACGTCCGGGAAACGGGGAGGAAGCGGCCGGGAGACGGGCGGGAAACGGCCGGGAGACGGGCGGAGGAGAGGAAAGCATGCTGATGACGAGTGCGGCCGGATCGGTACGGGCCGCTGGACCGGTGCTGTTCAAGGCCGCGTGCCCGGCGTGCCGGGCCCGCTTCGAGCTCTCCGCCGGATCGCTGCGCCTGGTCATCGGCGCCAGCGCCCGTACAACCTTCTACTCCTTCACCTGCCCCGAGTGCGCCAGCGCGGTGCGCAAGCCGGCCGGTGAGCGCATCGTGGAGCTGCTCACCGGCGGCGGGGTGCGCACCCTGCGCCTGCACACCTGACTCCCTGGGCCCGGCTCCGCGTTCCCGGCCGCCGTCCGCAGCGGTCCGGCGCCCCCGTTAGGCTCTGCCCATGTTCTGGCCCATGCTCGCCATCGCCCTGGGATTCGCCGGCATCGCCGTGCTCGGGGTCCTCGGTATCCGTGTGTTCGTCGAGGCCGAGCGGCTCGGCCGGCAGGTGGAGGCGGGCAGCCGGCGGATCAGCCGCGCCGCCGAGGAACTGGAACGGGCGGCGGCGGACGCGGCACGGACCGGGGACGCCCTGCGGTAGCGGCGGTTCCACTTCCCGGGACGAGCCCTCCGGGAGTCCTGCGGGAGTCTTCCGGGAGTGCGGCGGGACGCGCCCTCCCCGGGTGCGGCGGGCCGGAGTACGCTGCTGGTTGACCGGCTGATCGGCCTGGTGGTCCCGGCAGGCGCGCGGTACGCGGCGGAACGCGTAGTACGCACAGGGATTGCCCGGTGTTTACCCATCCGCGTTACGATCGCTGGCGGCCGTGGTTCGGACAGCCATCCGATCGTCGGCCGACCGACCGCCCCACGCCGCCTCGGTGAGAAGGTAGACACGCTTATGTTCCATCAGATCGGTGCCACCGAGATCGTCCTGATCCTGCTCGTGGTCGTGCTCCTCTTCGGTGCCAAGAAGCTGCCCGAGATGGCCCGCTCGCTGGGCAAGTCGGCGCGCATCCTCAAGAGCGAGGCGAAGGCGATGAAGTCGGAGGGCGGCCAGCAGAGCGCCCCCGCCGACCCGCCGGCCGACCAGGTCGGCCACCGCACGATCAAGGCCTCGCCCGGCGACACCACCTCGGCCCGCCCGGTCGCCGAGCCGTCGGACACCACCCAGCGCTGACCTGGGCCGGGAACAGAGCCCGGCCCGACGCACGAGATGAGGACGTGGGTTGCTCAAGCCTGCCCGCACGAAGAGGGAGAAGGATCCCGAGGGGCGGATGCCGCTCGCGGAGCACCTGCGCGAGCTGCGCAACCGGCTGGCCAAGGCCGTGCTGGCGATCGCGATCACTTCCACGGTGGCCGCCTTCTTCAGCCAGCAGCTCATGGAGTTCCTGGCGTCACCGGTGAGGACCTGCACCCCGGGCAGCTCCATTCAGGAGAACACTGGCGGCCGGTGCGTCATCCTCGCCTACCAGAGCGTGCTCTCGCCCTTCACCTCCACGGTCAAGGTGGTGCTGCTCGCCGGTCTGGTCGCGGCCACCCCGGTCTGGTTCTACCAGCTGTGGGCCTTCGTCGCGCCCGGACTGCACCGGCACGAGAAGCGGTACGCCTACTACTTCGTGAGCGCGGCCGTCCCGCTGTTCCTGGCCGGCGCCGTCCTCGCGTACACCGTGATGCCGATGAGCATCGGCGTGCTGATCAGCATCACTCCCGATGTGGCCTCCAACTTCCTCTCCCTTGACGACCTGCTGGACTTCGCCACCCGGATGGTGCTGGTCTTCGGCCTCGCCTTCGAGCTGCCGCTGCTGCTGATCATGCTCAATGTCACCGGCCTGGTCACCGCCAAGCGGATGGCCGGCTGGTGGCGCGGCGTGGTGATGGGCATCTTCGTCTTCGGCGCGGTCGCCACCCCCTCCACCGACCCGCTGGGCATGCTGGCGCTGTCGGTGCCGATCATCGCGCTGTACTTCCTCGCGGTCGGCGTGGCCTTCCTCAACGACCGCCGCCGGCGCAAGGCCGACCCGGACGCCGAGCTGTCCGACGACGAGGCCGCCCCGCTCGACCTCACCCCCGAGCCGGTGCCGGCCGTCGGCCGGATCCCCGCCCCGTCCGCGCTGCCGGAGCAGGCGGACGGCGACCGGGCCGCCCAGCGCCAGCTGGGCGCCGGCTACGACGACGTGACCTGAAGCACGCGCAGACCCTGACGGGGCCGCGGGAGCGCACGGGCGGTGCGCACCCGCGGCCCCGCGGCGTATGTCCGTGTCCCCGGCCTCCCGCACCGGTGGTCGCTTAATGATCGGCTGAGTGTCGGTGGCGGCGGGTAGTCTCGAAGACAAGATGACAGAAGAACTCTCACCCGCGGAGGCGTACGCGGCGGCCAAGCTGCGCGCCGCGGAGCAGCGCACGGCACTCGCCCCCTTCCGCGAGCTGTACGACTTCGGCCTGGACCCGTTCCAGATCGAGGCCTGCCAGGCCCTGGAGGCCGGCAAGGGCGTCCTCGTCGCGGCGCCCACCGGCTCGGGCAAGACCATCGTCGGTGAGTTCGCCGTGCACCTCGCCCTGGAGCAGGGCCGCAAGTGCTTCTACACCACGCCGATCAAGGCGCTGTCCAACCAGAAGTACGCCGACCTGGTCAAGCGGTACGGCCCCGGCAGGGTCGGCCTGCTCACCGGCGACAACAGCGTCAACGCGGACGCGCCGGTGGTCGTGATGACCACCGAGGTGCTGCGCAACATGCTCTACGCCGGCTCGCAGGCGCTCAGCGGCCTGGGGTACGTGGTGATGGACGAGGTCCACTACCTCTCCGACCGGTTCCGCGGTGCCGTCTGGGAGGAAGTGATCATCCACCTCCCCGAGTCGGTGACCCTGGTCTCGCTCTCCGCCACGGTGTCCAACGCCGAGGAGTTCGGCGACTGGCTGGACACCGTGCGCGGGGACACCGAGGTGATCGTCTCCGAGAGCCGCCCGGTGCCGCTGTGGCAGCACGTGCTGGCCGGCCGCCGGGTCTACGACCTCTTCGAGGAGGAGACCGACCACGGCGGCCGCGGTTCGGCCCGCCGCGAGGTCAACCCCGATCTGGTGCGGCTCGCCCGGATGGAGAACACCCGGCCGCTCACCCGCGGCCGCCGGGGCCGGGAGGCCGACCGGGAGCGGGAGCGCCGCCAGCGCTCGCGGATCTGGACGCCGGGCCGCCCCGAGGTCATCGAGCGGCTGGACGCGGACGGGCTGCTGCCCGCCATCACCTTCATCTTCAGCCGGGCCGGCTGCGAGGCCGCCGTGCAGCAATGCCTCCACGCCGGGCTGCGGCTCAACGACGAGGAGGGCCGCCGCCGGGTCCGCGAGATCGTGGAGGAGCGCACCGCCTCCATCCCCCGCGGCGACCTGCACGTCCTCGGCTACTACGAGTGGCTGGAGGCCCTGGAGCGCGGTATCGCCGCCCACCACGCGGGCATGCTGCCGACCTTCAAGGAGGTCGTGGAGGAGCTGTTCGTCCGCGGCCTGGTCAAGGCGGTCTTCGCCACCGAGACGCTCGCGCTCGGCATCAACATGCCCGCCCGCACCGTGGTGCTGGAGAAGCTCGTCAAGTGGAACGGCGAGCAGCACGCCGACATCACCCCCGGCGAGTACACCCAGCTCACCGGCCGGGCCGGCCGGCGCGGCATCGACGTCGAGGGCCACGCGGTGGTCCTCTGGCAGCGCGGCATGGACCCGGCGCACCTCGCCGGGCTCGCCGGCACCCGCACCTATCCGCTGCGCTCCAGCTTCAAGCCCTCGTACAACATGGCGGTCAACCTGGTCGACCAGTTCGGCCGGCACCGCTCCCGGGAGCTGCTGGAGACCTCCTTCGCCCAGTTCCAGGCGGACCGCTCGGTCGTCGGCATCTCCCGCCAGGTCCAGCGCAACGAAGAGGGCCTGGACGGCTACCGCGAGGGCATGACCTGCCACCTGGGGGACTTCGAGGAGTACGCGCGGCTGCGCCGCGACCTCAAGGACCGGGAGAACGAGCTGGCCAAGCAGGGGGCGACGCAGCGCCGGGCGGCCGCCGCGACCGCCCTGGAGCGGCTCAAGCCGGGTGACGTGATCCACGTGCCCACCGGCAAGTTCGCCGGGCTGGCCCTGGTCCTCGACCCGGGCGTCCCGGCCGGGCGGACCAACGGCCACCGGGGCTTCGACTACCACGACGGCCCGCGCCCGCTGGTGCTCACCGCCGAGCGGCAGGTCAAGCGGCTCGCCGCGATCGACTTCCCGGTGCCGGTGGAGCCGCTGGAGCGGATGCGGATCCCCAAGTCGTTCAACCCGCGCTCCCCGCAGTCCCGCCGGGACCTCGCCTCCGCGCTGCGCACCAAGGCCGGGCACATAGCGCCCGAGCGGCACCGCAAGCAGCGCTCCGGCGCCGCCGACGACCGCGAGATCAACCGGCTGCGGGCCGAGCTGCGGGCCCACCCCTGCCATGGCTGCTCGGACCGGGAGGACCACGCCCGCTGGGCCGAGCGCTACCACCGCCTCCAGCGCGACACCCGCCAGCTGGAGCGGCGGATCGAGGGCCGCACCAACACCATCGCCCGCACCTTCGACCGGATCGTCGCCCTGCTCACCGAGCTGGACTATCTGCGCGGGGACGAGGTCACCGAGCACGGCAAGCGGCTCGCCCGGCTCTACGGCGAGCTGGACCTGCTGGCCAGCGAGTGCCTGCGGGCCGGGGTCTGGGAGGGGCTGAAACCGGCCGAGCTGGCGGCCTGCGTCTCCGCCCTGGTGTACGAGTCGCGGCAGGCCGACGACGCGGTGGCGCCCAAGGTGCCGTCCGGCGGTGCCAAGGCGGCGCTCGGCGAGATGGTGCGCATCTGGGGCCGGCTGGACGGGCTGGAGGAGGACTTCCGCATCCACCAGGCCGAGGGCGTAGGCCAGCGCGAACCGGACCTCGGCTTCGCCTGGGCCGCCTACGAGTGGGCCTCCGGTAAGGAGCTGGACGAGGTGCTGCGGGAGGCGGAGATGCCCGCCGGCGACTTCGTCCGCTGGTGCAAGCAGGTCATCGACGTGCTCGGCCAGATTGCCGCGGCCGCGCCGAGCCAGGACAGCACCGTCGGCAAGAACGCCCGCAAGGCGGTCGAGGCGACCCTGCGCGGGGTGGTGGCGTACAGCTCGGTGAGCTGAGCCGCCCACCTGCGGGGGTGCGCGCCGACGAGAGGCACGCGGCCCCGCCCGGGAGTCCCGGGCGGGGCCGTCGCGTGAGCGCGAGGGTGGCGCCGGGCGGCGGGCCCCGTGGGCAAGCCCGGCCCCGGCGGGCCTGGCGCAGGCCCAGCCCCGTGCGGGGGCAGGCCGGCCGCGCGTAGGTCGGACGGTGTCCCCCGGCAGGCGCGGCCTACCCCGCCACGTAAGGCGTACGGCGGCCCTGGGGCTGGCCCGCTGCCGCCGCGTACGGCGAGCGAGGCCGTGGCCTACGCAAGGCGGGCCCGGCTTGCCCCGGCCGCGTACGGCGAACGGGGCCTCGGGCGCGCCCCCGCCCCCGCTGCGTACGGGCGTACGGCGGCCCCCGGGGCAGGCCCGCCACACCTCACCCCGTGCGCGGCCAGAGCAGTCTCCGTCCCACCGCGTACGTGCGCGCCGCCCACCAGGCCCGCCGCACCCGAGCGCGGACGCGCGTCCAAGCATTCCCCGCACCCCACCGCGTACGCGCGCAAGGGCCGCCCCCCCCGTACACGCTCCAGGGCCCCCGCCCCCCCCCCCGCGTACGCGAACGGCGGCCGGTTCCCGTCCAGTGGGGGCCGGCCGCCGGGGCGGGGGTGTCAGGCGGCTGCCGGGTCGGTCTCCTGCTCGCGCTCGACCTGCTCGTTCCAGGCGCGCTTGACCTCGCGCCAGGCCTCGTCGGTCTGGCCGAGCCGCCAGTAGCCCGAGATGGACAGGCGGTCGCGGTCGATGCCGCGCTCCAGGCGCAGATGGCGGCGCAGCTCCTTGACGAACGCGGCCTCGCCGTGGACGAAGGCGTGCACGGCGCCCGCCGGGAAGTCCAGGGCCGTGACCGCCTCCACCAGGGCGTCGCCCACCGGGCGCCCCGCGCGGTGCAGCCAGCGCACCTCCACACCCGCCGGGGCGGCGATCTTCTGCTCCTCGGCCGGGCCCTCGATCTCCACCAGCGCGTGCACCACCGCGCCCTCGGGCATCCGCTCCAGCGAGGCGGCGATCGCGGGCAGGGCGCTCTCGTCGCCGACCAGCAGATGCCAGTCCGCGGCCGGGTCGGGGGTGTAGCCGCCACCCGGGCCCAGCAGGTACATCACGGCGCCGGGCTCGGCCCGGGCCGCCCACGGGCCGGCCAGGCCCTCGTCGCCGTGCACCACGAAGTCGATGGCCAGCTCACGCTGCGCCGGGTCCCAGGACCGCACCGTGTAGGTGCGGTTGGCGGGCCACTGGTGGCGCGGGAACTCCTCGCGGACGCGGCCCATGTCGAAGGGCTCCGGGTACGCCACGCCGTCGATCGGGAAGAGCAGCTTCACATAGCTGTCCGTGGAGCCGTCGGTCCCGAACGCGGCCAGTCCCTCGCCGCCGAGGACGACCCGCACCATGTGCGGGGTGATGCGTTCGGTGCGCACCACCCGGCCCTCGTGGACCGTCGGTGCCTTACGGGCAGGCTGTTCCGCCACGGTGATCTCCCCGCTCTGGGTGTCGCATGATGGGTCGGCATGGTGGGTCAGGGGTGTCGCGGCGCGCTGGTCTGGGCGCTCGCCGACTGACCGCACGCTAGTTAGGTATGCCTAAGTTAGCATGCGGGGCGGGGAGGCCGGCCGGTGGCTCAGGCGGCCAGCACCGCCAGCAGCCGCTCCAGTGAGCCGCCCAGGCCCCAGCGGGCCGCCAGCCGCTCCAGCTCCGCCGGGTCCTTCGGACCGCGCGGGAGGGCGGGGTCGAAGGCGGGCAGCGGGACGTCCCCGGCCACCCGTACGACCTTCGGCGCCACCGCCACGTACTCCCGGGACTCGTCCAGCCGCCGCCGCTGCGCCGGGGTGAGCCTGGAGCGGGGGTCGTCCACCGCGGCCATGATCCCGGCCACGTCCCCGTACTCCGCCAGCAGCTTGGCCGCCGTCTTCTCGCCGATCCCCGGCACCCCCGGCAGCCCGTCGCTCGGGTCGCCGCGCAGCAGCGCCAGATCCGCGTACCCCGGCCCGTCCACCGCGTACTTCTGCCGCAGCCACGCCTCGTCCGTCAGCTGGAGGGTGCCGACCCCCTTCAGCGGATAGAGCACCCGTACCCCCCGGGCGTCGTCCACCAGCTGGTAGAGGTCCCGGTCGCCGGTGACGATGTCCACCGGGCCGTCCGCCCGGCCCGCCAGAGTGCCGATCACATCGTCCGCCTCGTACCCGGCGACCCCGACCCGGGCCACGCCCAGCGCGTCCAGCACCGCCTCGATCACCGGGACCTGCGGGGAGAGGGTGTCCGGCACCTGCTCCTCGTCCGGCCCGCTCGGCGTCTCCTCGGCGACCCGGTGCGCCTTGTACGAGGGGATCAGCTCCACCCGCCAGGCCGGCCGCCAGTCCGCGTCCATGCAGGCCACCAGCGCCTCCGGCCGATGGTCCTGGACGAGGCGGGCGATGAAGTCCAGCAGCCCGCGCACCGCGTTCACCGGAGAGCCGTCCGGGGCGCGCACGGAGTCCGGGACGCCGAAGTAGGCGCGGAAGTACAGCGAGGCGGTGTCGAGCAGCATCAGTCGGCGGGGCGCGTCTGCGGTCATGCTCCCGATCATGCCGTACCCCGCCGACAGCGCCCGCCGGCGACCGGGGACGTGAACCGGATCACCTTTCCGTTTGCCCCGCGCGCACCGGGGCAGGCACGGCTCCGGAGCGGATCCTGTCCAGGTTTCCGCTGGTACGTACAGCTGGTCATGTTTCTGTGCAGCACCTTCGCGAACACCCGCTCCACGGTCTGCCGAGCGGGGGCGACGGACCGTCACGCTCCGACCCGAGAGGTGTATGTGTCCAGGCTCCAGGCCGACGGTCTGTACAAAGTGTTCGGCAGGGCACCCGACGAGGCGGTACGCCGGCTCGCGGCGGGCGCCGACCGCGGCGAACTGCGCGCCGACGGGACCACGGCCGCGGTGATCGACGCCTCCTTCACCGTCGACCCCGGCCAGATCTTCGTGGTGATGGGCCTGTCCGGCTCGGGCAAGTCCACCCTGCTGCGCATGCTCAACGGCCTGCTGGAGCCGACCGCCGGACGGGTCCTCTTCGACGGCCGCGACCTCACCTCGCTGCCCGCCCGCGAACTGCGCCAGGTCCGCGCCACGAAGATCAGCATGGTCTTCCAGCACTTCGCGCTCTTCCCGCACCGCAGCGTGCTGGAGAACGCCGCCTACGGCCTGGAGGTCCAGGGGGTGCCGCGCGCCGAACGCGAGAAGCGGGCCGTCGAGGCGCTGGAGCTGTGCGGGCTCGGCGGCTGGGCCGCCTCCTGGCCGGACGAGCTGTCCGGCGGCATGCAGCAGCGCGTCGGCCTGGCCCGCGCGCTCGCCACCGACGCCGACCTGCTGCTGATGGACGAGTCCTTCAGCGCCCTGGACCCGCTGATCCGCCGGGACATGCAGGACCAGCTGCTGGAACTGCAGAAGCGGCTGAAGAAGACCATCGTCTTCATCACCCACGACCTCAACGAGGCCATGCGCCTCGGCGACCGGATCGCCGTGATGCGGGACGGCCGGATCGTCCAGCTCGGCTCCGCCGAGGACATCCTGCTGCGCCCCGAGGGCGAGTACGTCGCCTCCTTCATCCAGGACGTGGACCGCTCCCGGGTGCTCACCGCCGCCGCCGTGATGACCGAGCCGGAGCGGGACGGCGAGGGGGAGTGCGACTGCCCCTCGGTCAGCCCGGACACACCGGTCGCGGAGGTGTGCGCGGTCAGCGCCCGCGTACCGCATCCCGTCGCCGTACGGGACGCGGACGGCAACGTCGCCGGGACCGTGCCGCGCGAGCGGCTGGTGGCCTTCATCGGCGGGCAGGAGCCGGACGACGCCCGGCCGGTGCCCTGCGCCTGGGCCGCCTCGGCCTCCGCGAAGGAGGCCGCGCATGCCTAGGCTCGCCCTCGGCGAGTGGGTCGACAGCGCCGTCGACTGGCTCCAGTCCCATCTGTCCTGGCTGTTCGACGCCATCAGCTCGGTCGTCACCGGGATGTACGACGGCATCAGCGCCGCCCTCACCGCGCCCGAACCGCTGCTCTTCGCCGGCATCCTCGCCGTACTCGCCTGGTGGCTGCGCGGGCTGCTCGCCGGGGTGCTGGCCTTCGCCGGCCTCGCCCTGGTCGACTCCATCGAGCTGTGGGAGGACGCCATGTCCACCCTCAGCCTGGTGCTGGTCGCCACCGTGGTCACCCTGGCCGTCGCCGTACCGCTCGGCATCTGGGCGTCCCGCTCCAAGACCGTCAGCGCGGTGACCAAGCCGGTGCTGGACTTCATGCAGACCATGCCGGCGATGGTCTACCTCATCCCCGGGATCATCTTCTTCGGCGTGGGTGTGGTGCCCGGCATCATCGCCACCATCATCTTCGCCCTGCCGCCCGGCGTGCGGATGACCGAACTCGGCATCCGCCAGGTCGACGGCGACCTGGTCGAGGCCGCCGAGGCCTTCGGCACCAGCCCGCGCGACACCCTGCTGCGGGTGCAGCTGCCGCTCGCCCTGCCCACGATCATGGCCGGCGTCAACCAGGTGATCATGCTCGGTCTGTCCATGGTGGTCATCGCCGGCATGGTCGGCGGCGGCGGCCTCGGCGGCGCCGTCTACCGCGCCATCGGCAACGTCGACATCGGCCTCGGCTTCGAGGCGGGCGTCTCCATCGTCATCCTCGCCATGTACCTGGACCGGATCACCGGCGGACTGGGCCGCCAGGTCTCCCCGCTCGGCCGCCGCGCCGCCGCCAAGGCCCGCGCCGCCGCCGGCGGGCTGAAGGTCTGGCACCACCGGCCCCGGCCGGTCGTCGCCGTCGCCGGGGTGCTGGTCCTCGCCCTGGTCGCCGGAGGGCTCAGCCTCTTCGGCGGCGCCGGCAAGGACGCCACCGCGGCCGGCGGCGACATCGGGCAGGGCAGGAAGGTCACCCTCGGCTACATCCCCTGGGACGAGGGCATCGCCTCCACCTTCCTCTGGAAGGAGCTGCTGGAGCGCCGCGGCTTCGAGGTCGACGCCCAGCAGTACGAGGCCGGGGCGCTGTACACCGGGATGGCGAACGGCCAGATCGACGTCCAGACCGACTCCTGGCTGCCCACCACCCACGCCACCTACTGGAAGAAGTACCAGGACAGGCTGGAGGACCTCGGCTCCTGGTACGGCCCCACCTCGCTGGAGCTGAGCGTCCCCTCGTACGTCAAGGGCGTCGACTCGCTGGCCGACCTCAAGGGCCAGGCCGGGCGGTTCAAGGGCCGGATCGTCGGCATCGAGCCCAGCGCCGGCGAGATGGGCCTGCTCAAGGACAAGGTGCTGAAGGAGTACGGCCTGGACGGCGAGTACCAGGTCGTCGACGGCTCCACGCCCGGCATGCTCGCCGAGCTGAAGCGCGCGTACGCCAAGAAGGAGCCCATCGTCACCACCCTCTGGTCACCCCATTGGGCGTACTCCTCCTACGATCTAAAGAAGCTCAAGGACCCGAAGGGCGCCTGGGGCAAGGGCGACGGGGTGCACACCCTGGCCCGCAAGGGCTTCGCCCAGGACAACCCCGAGGTCGCGAAGTGGCTCAAGGGCTTCAGGATGAGCGAGCAGCAGCTCACCGACCTGGAGGCCACCATCCAGCAGACCGGCAAGGGCAAGGAGCAGCAGGCCGTCCGCACCTGGCTGGATGAGCACAAGGACCTCGCCGAGAAATGGGCCCCGGCCCCCGGCGGCGCCTCCGCGGCCTCCCGCAACGCCGACGGCGAGGACGAGCGCACCCGCCCGCTGAACGTCGCCTGGTTCCCCTGGGAGGAGGACATCGCCGCCACGTACTTGTGGAAGGCGGTCCTTGAGCGGCGCGGCTACCGCATGAACCTCCAGCAGTTCGAGGTCGGCCCGATGTACGCGGCGCTCTCCCGCGGCCAGATCGACGTCCAGTTCGACGGCTGGCTGCCCACCACCCAGAAGCGGTACTGGGACGCGTACGGGGACAAGCTCGCCGACCTCGGCTCCTGGTACGGCCCCACCTCCCTGGAGATCGCCGTCCCCGACTACGTCAAGGACGTCCACTCGCTCGCCGACCTCCAGGGGAAGGCCGATCGGTTCAAGGGCCGGATCGTCGGCATCGAACCCGGCACCGAGACCATGAACATCCTCAAGGAGAAGGTGCTGCCCGGCTACGGCCTGGACGGCGAGTACGAGGTCGTGGACAGCTCCACCCCCGGCATGCTCGCCGAGCTGAAGCGCGCGTACGCCAGGAAGGAGCCCATCGCGGTCATGCTGTGGACCCCGCACTGGGCCTACGACGAGTACGGGCTGACCAAGCTGAAGGACCCGAAGAAGGCCTTCGGCGGCGGCGACCGGCTGCACACCGTCGCCTCCAAGGAGTTCCCCCGCCGGTACCCGCAGCTGACGAAGTGGTTCAAGGACTTCACGCTGACCGAGAAGCAGCTCTCCGGCCTGGAGAACGAGATCCAGCGGCGCGGCAGCGGCCACGAGGAGGAGGCCGTGAAGGCCTGGATGGACCGCAATCCAGGGATCGTGGACACCATGGCCCCGCTGTAGTTTCCGTCTTAGCCCCCTCGGGCCCCCGCCGGAGATGCGATCGTCCGGCGGGGGCCTCCGGTTTCCGCCGGGGCCGGTGGCCGAGCGGCCGGCGGGGGCCTGGCGGGTTCCGCCGGGGCCGGTACCGCGGAGATGCGATCGTCCGGCGGGGGCCTCCGGTTTCCTCCGGTGCCGGTGGCCGGGCAGCGGCTCATTTCCGACCCCGCGCCTCCGCTTTCCCACCCGTTGCGCTACTCGGGCGTACCGCCGCTGCGTAAGGTGGTCGCAGAGGGAGGGAGACCCCGACATGGACGAGAAGGAAACGCTCCGGGTGGGCGCCGCCGTCCGCAGACGGCGCAGAGCGCTCGCGCTCACCCTCTCCGCGGTCGCCGAGCGCAGCGGGCTGTCCGTGCCGTTCCTGAGCCAGGTGGAGAACGAGCGCGCCCGGCCCAGCATGCGCTCGCTCCAGCGGGTCGCCGCCGCGCTGGACACCACCACCGTCGAACTGCTCGACGCCGCCGACTCGGCCCGTACCGTCGGCGTCGTCCGGGCCACCGAGGACGCCGGACTGCCCGGCGCCCGGCCCCTGGTCCGCGGCGAGCACCAGATGCACGCCGAGGAGTTCACCGGCGACCACGACAGCGGCCGCGAGCTGGTGTTGCGCAACGACGCCATGCTCTACGTCGCCGACGGCAGCGCCCAGGTGGAGGCCGAAGGCCGCGCCTACCGGCTGGAGCGCGGCGACACCCTCTACCTCTCCGGCGGCGTACGCCACCGCTGGCGGGCCGGCGACCCCGGCACCCGGGTCCTCGTCATCGCGGTCACCGAGCACCTCGACCCGGCCGGCTGATGCCGGGCGCCCGCCCCCGGGTGGTCTCCCTGGTCCCCTCCCTCACCGAGGCGGTCGCCGCCAGCGCCCCCGGGCTGCTGGTCGGCGCCACCGACTGGTGCACCCACCCGCCCGGCCTCGCCGCCGCCCGGATCGGCGGCACCAAGAACCCGGACACCGCCGCCGTCACCGCGCTCCGCCCCGACCTGGTCATCGCCAACGAGGAGGAGAACCGCGCGCCCGACCTGGACGTCCTGCGCGCCGCCGGGCTGACGGTGCTGGTCACCGAGGTCCGCACGCTCGACCAGGCGTTCACCGAACTGGACCGGGTGCTCACCGCCTGCGGGCTCACCTCCCGGCCGCGCTGGCTGGACGAGGCCGAGGCCGCCTGGGCCGCTCAGCCCCCGCCGCCCGCCCCCCGTACGGCCGTCGTCCCCGTCTGGCGGCGCCCTTGGATGGTGCTCGGCCGGGACACCTTCGCCGGCGACGTGCTGGCCCGCCTCGGCGTCGTCAACCTCTACGCGGACCACGCCGACCGCTACCCGCGCGTCCCGCTCGACGAGCTGCGCGCCGCCGGCGCCGACCTGGTGGTGCTCCCCGACGAGCCGTACCGCTTCACCGCCGACGACGGCCCGGAGGCCTTCGCCCCGCTGCCCGCCGCGCTGGTCGACGGGCGGATGCTCACCTGGTACGGGCCCTCGCTGGCCGAGGCACCGAGGGCGCTGGGAGCGGCGCTGGCGGAGGCGGGGCGGTAGCGAGGCCTTCGGTTCCCCGTCCACCGCCTGGTCCAGGTCTTCCGGCCGCGCTGTCGGAGGCGCGGTGCATGATAGGGCGCATGACGAGCAACGGGGGACGACACGAGGAGCCGACCAGCTACGGGCTCCAGCCGCCGGCGCCCGGCCCGGCACCCGCCCAGCCGGCCCACCCGGGCCCCGCCGGGTCCGCCGAGCCGGTTGCGGGGGCGCCTTCGGGGCCGCCTTCAGAGCCACGTTCGGAGCCGCGTTCAGGGCCGCTTCCGGGGCCGCGTGAACCATCGGCTTCCGGCACCGGCGGCGGTACGGGTGCGGGGGCGGCCACCGGGCCGGTCTCCGGTACGGGGGCGGGTTCGGCGCCTGGTTCCGGTGCGGGGGCGGGCTCCGGCGCGGGTACGGGGACGGGGCCGGGCTCCGGTGCTGGTACGGGATCGGGGCCGGGCTCCGGCGTTGGTACGGGGTCGGGGCCGGGCTCTGGCGCTGGTGCGGGCGCGGCCGGTGACGAGTCCGGGATGGCCGGCGCCGTGGCGGCCGCTGCCGCCGGGGTGCGCACGGTCGGCCCGGACGCGGGCGCGGGGCGGTTGGTGGGCGGCCGCTACCGGCTGCTGGAGCGCCTCGGTGCCGGAGGCATGGGCACCGTCTGGCGGGCCCGCGACGAGGCCGTGGACCGCGATGTGGCGATCAAGGAGCCGCGGGTCCCGGAGCACTTCAGCCCGCACGAGCGGCGTACCGCCTCTCTGCGGATGCAGCGCGAGGCCCGGGCCGCCGCCCGGATCGACCACCCCTCGGTGGTGGCCATCCACGACGTGGTAACCGAGGGCGACAGCCCCTGGATCGTGATGGAGCTGGTGCGCGGCCGCTCGCTCGCCGAGACGCTGGAGGAGGGCACCCTCGCCCCGCGCGAGGCGGCCCGGGTCGGCGCCGCGGTGCTCGGCGCGCTGGCCGCGGCCCACGAGGCGGGCGTACTGCACCGCGATGTGAAGCCCGGCAACGTGATGCTCGGCCGCCATGAGCGGGTGGTCCTCACCGACTTCGGTATCGCCAAGGTGGAGGGGGAGGAGAAGCTCACCGAGACCGGCGGCTTCGTCGGCTCCCCGGAGTACATCGCCCCGGAGCGGGTGCTCGGCCGCGGCTCCGGCCCGGAGTCGGACCTTTGGTCCCTGGGGGTGATGCTGTACCAGGCGGTGGAGGGTGTCTCTCCGTTCCGCCGGCAGACCACCCCCTCCACCCTCCAGGCGATCCTGCTGGCCGAGCTCCCGCCGCCGCGGCACGCTGCCGGGCTGGTCCCGGTGATCACCGGGCTGCTCCGCAAGGAGCCGGAGGCCCGGCTCACCGCGCAGTCCGCGCTGCCGCTGCTGCGGTCCGCCGCCGAGCCGCAGCCGGTGCCCAGCCCACCGGACCACGCCCCCACCGCGGCGGTGCCAGGTGCCACCGGCATCACCGGCACCCCCGGCATCCCCGGCGGACCGGACGGCCCCGGTCGGGGGAGCGCGGGGCGCGGCAACCGCCGCACCCGGCTCGCCCTGGCCGGCGGGGCCGCCGCCCTGGTGCTGGCGCTGGTGGTCACCCTGTTCCTCCAGTTCCGCGGGGAGGACGTCCCGGAAGGCTGGAAGCGGTACGAGGAGTACCGGATGGGGGTGGCCGTGGCGGCGCCCGCCGACTGGGGGATCGCCACCCGCGACGACCTGGACAACTCCGACGGCCCCTACCTCGGCACCCGCTACACCTCACCCAAGGGCGATCTGTCGATCCTGGTGGACCGGCAGGCCAACGCCACCGAGACGGCCCGGGCCACCGCCGACCGCTGGAAGCAGGAGTACGAGAAGGCCACCCCGCCGACCGGCGGTACCAAGGCGGTCGGCTCGGTGGAGAGCACCACCGAGCAGGGGCGGGACGCCGCGCTGCTCACCCTGGCGTACAACCGCGACGAGGACGGCGCGCCCCGGCGGCTGGAGAAGACCCTGCTGGTGGTCACCGCCCAGCAGCACCGGCTGTCCATCCAGGTGAACGTCCCCGCGGGGAAGTCCGCCGAGACCACCGCATCCGAGCTGCTGGCGAAGGCCCGTTCGCTCTACCGCATCGACGACGCCCCCGAGCGGCCCCTGCCCTCCGCGACACCGTAGGCCGTGCGTCCAGGGCCGGCGGCTGCCGGGGGCGGGGCGAGCGTCAGCCCCTCCCGGCGGTGGCCGCCCCGGCCACAGGCGTCCGGTACGGGCGGCCGGCCTCGGCCCTGGGGGGTCGGGCCGGGCGCGGCTCTCCCGGGGGCGGTCGGAGCAGGGAGCCGGTGGCCAGGCCGTGCCCGGTGCGGACGGCCACCGTGCACCAGGCGGCCACCAGGAACACGTACAGCGCCACGGCGAGCCAGTGCAGCGCGCCGATCCCGGTGTGCCGCGCCAGTCCGGCCGCCCCGGTCACGCAGGTGCCCACCGGGAAGGTGAAGGCCCACCAGGTCATCGAGAAGCCCATGCCATGCCGCCGGGCACGCACCACCAGGGCACCGGCCAGGGCCAGCCACAGCAGGGCGAAGCCCAGCACCGGCACCCCGTACAGCACGGCCAGAACCGGTGCGTACGGGACACCCGGGACCGCGTCCGCGAAGGCGCCGGCCGCCGTGACCGACTGGCCGAGCGGGCCGAGGACCAGGAACAGCACCGGGGTGAGCGCGGCCGGCGGCGGCCCGTCCGCCAGCAGCCGGCCGACGACCAGCGGCAGCAGCGCGAGCGTCGCCAGCAGGCTCAGCCCGAACATCCCGTGGCAGGCCGTCAGCAGCGCCCGCTGCCACGGATCGGCGGGCAGGTGCGCGACCAGCGGCGGACCGAGGGCCGCCGAGACCATCGGCGGCACCACCGCGAGCAGCCACACCGGCGAGGCGGCGGCGGGCCGGCGGGCCACCACCATCAGATACGGGACCGCCACGGCGACCGCGAGCCCGAGCAGCGTCCCGGCCGTGTACAGCACCGCGTCAAGGATGACCGCCGCCAGCAGCCCGATCCACTCCCGGCCCGCCGTGAGCGCGGCGCCGCCGACCGCGAGCGGGGCCATCGCCGCACAACCGTGGAACGGCGCCGTGGACGGGTCCCGCAACTGGGCGAGGGCCCGGTCACGATGGCGCGCCCAGTGCATCGCGCGGGCCGCCACCAGGGCGGCCAGCATCAGCAGCGACAGCGCCCAGACCGCGGCCAGCGCCGTGGGCAGTCCCGGCACCGGCAGCCGCAGCGCCGCCCCGGCGCCCGCCACCATCGCCGTCCCCATGACCGCGGCGTACCAGTTGGGACCGAGATACCGGACCCCAGCCAGGCGAACGCGGCCGGGAGACGGCAGAGGACCGCCAAGCAGGCGAGTGCGGCCGGGATACGGCAGAAGGCCGCCGAGGTACGGCACAGGGCGGCGACTCGGCACGGAGACCGGGACGGGGGAGCGGCTCATGACCACCACCATGTCCTTCTCCCACGTCCCCCACCAGGGACAACGACCCTATGACCTCATAAACTGACCTTATGAGCCCGAGTCCGACCCGGAGTCTGTCGCATCGCGTTCCCGACCTCGGCGCGCTCGAACTCCTGCTCGCGGTCGCCCGGCACGGCAGTCTCGGCCGGGCCGCCCGCGAGGTGGGCATCACCCAGCCCGCCGCGAGCAGCCGTATCCGCTCCATGGAGCGCCTGCTCGGGGTCGCCCTGGTCGACCGCTCCCCGCGCGGCTCCCGTCTCACCGACGCCGGGGCGCTGGTCACCGACTGGGCCCGACGGGTGGTGGAGGCGGCGGAGGCCTTCGACGCGGGGGCCCAGGCGCTGCGCGACCGCCGGGACTCGCGGCTGCGGGTGGCGGCCTCCATGACCATCGCCGAGTACCTGCTGCCCGGCTGGCTGATCGCCCTGCGCGCGGCCCGCCCGGGGACGGCGGTCTCCCTCCAGGCCGGCAACTCCGCGGCCGTCGCCGAACTGCTGCTCGCTGGCGAGGCCGACCTCGGCTATGTGGAGGGTCTGGCCGTGCCCGAGGGCCTGGACGGGGCGGTCGTCGCCCGGGACCGGCTGGTGGTGGTCGCTGCCGCCGCCCACCCCTGGGCCCGGCGCCGCCGCCCGATAGCCCCCGCCGAGCTGGCCTCCGCCGCGCTGGTGCTGCGCGAGTACGGTTCCGGCACCCGCCAGGTCCTCGACGCGGCCCTCGCCGACCACGGCGGCCTGGCCGAGCCGCTGCTGGAGCTGGCCTCCACCACCGCCGTGAAGGCCGCGGCGGTGACCGGCGCCGGCCCGGCCGTGCTCAGCGAACTGGCCGTCACCGAGGAACTGGCCTCCCGCCGCCTGGTGGAGGTCCCGGTCGCCGACGTCTCCCTCACCCGCGCTCTCCGCGCCGTCTGGCCCACCGGCCCCCTCCCCGCCGGCCCCGCCCGCGACCTGCTCTCCCTGGCCGGAGGAAGCGCCTCCTGAGCCGACCCTCCCGTCGCCGCCCGTTACCGACCGTCCGCTGCGCACCGGCTGCCGAATGCTCCAGCTGTCAACCGAGGGTTGACGCTCTCTGACTGTCAACCTAAGGTTGCCTCATGGAGACGAATCCGACGAACCCTCTTCCCCTGAACCCGCCCATCCGGCTGGACGAGCTGATCGAGACGATCAAAAAGGTCCACCCCGACGCCGCGCTGGAGCAGTTGACGGACGCGGTGCTGGCCGCGGAGCACCTCGGCGAGCTGGCGGACCACCTGATCGGGCACTTCGTGGACCAGGCCCGGCGCTCCGGGGCCTCCTGGACCGACATCGGCAAGAGCATGGGCGTCACCCGCCAGGCGGCCCAGAAGCGCTTCGTGCCGAAGGAGCCGGGCGGCGGCGAACTCGACCCGAACCAGGGGTTCGCCCGCTTCACCCCCCGGGCCCGCAACGTGGTGGCGGCGTCCCAGAACGAGGCCCGGGAGGCGGGCAACACCGAGATCGGCACCGCCCACCTGCTCCTCGGCCTGCTCGCCGAGCCCGAGGGCCTGGCGGCGAAGGCCCTGGTGGCCCAGGGCGCGACGGCGGACGCGGTACGGGAGGCCGCGTCCGCCGTACTGCCCGCGGCCGCCACCGAACCGCCCGAGCTGGTCCCGTTCGACGCGGGAGCCAAGAAGGTGCTGGAGCTGACCTTCCGGGAGGCGCTGCGCCTGGGCCACAACTACGTCGGCACCGAGCACATCCTGCTGGCCCTGCTGGAGTTCGAGCACGGGGGTGGGCTACTCGGCGGCCTCGGTGTGACCAAGGCCGCCAGCGAGGCCGACATCACGGCGGCACTGGCGAAGATCACCGGCGAGAAGTAGGCCGGGGGTGCGGCGAACGCGGGGAAGTAGGCCGGGGGTGCGGCGAACGCGGGGAGGTAGGCCGAGGGCGGCGGGGGTCGCGGCAAAGTGAGTGTCGGGACCGCCGGGAAGTAGGCCGGGGGTGCGGGGATGTCGGCGGGGGAGTAGGCCGAGGGGGGCCGGGAGTTCGGTGGCCGGTGGTTGGTGGCCGGTGCGCGGGTCGTCCCGCCTGGCACCTGCCTCCGCTTGGGCGGCCTCGCCCCCAACCTGCTTCTGCCCAGGGCCGGCCCGCCCTGCCTGTCTCTGCCGGGGCCGGCTCATCCTCGCCCGCTCCTGCCAGGGTCGCCCCGCCTGACGTCCGTCTTCGGCTGGGCCGCTCCGCTCCCGCTTGCTTCTGCCCGGTCGGCCCGCCCTGCCCGCCCTGTCCTGCCTCGTCTCTGCCGGGGCCCCGCCTCCCGATCGGTCGCCGCTTTGGTCGCGCCGCCGGGCTCCTTTCCTCACGCTATCGGGCCGTCGACCTTCCTTCGCTCGGGTGGCCGGGCCCGCTTCCTTCCCTTTGTACGCGCCACGCCCGCCCGCCCCCTTCCTTTTTGGGCAACGAGTCGGTGGGGTGCCGGAGTGCCCGGTTGGCGAGAGTTCGCCATTGCGGTGTTCGGTCCGGCTGCTGCCGGGGTTCCTTCTGGGGAACGGACCGGAAGGCGGCGGGGTGCCGGGTTGGCGAGGGCTCGCCACAGCGGTGCCCGGTGTAGGGAGGGGGTCAGGGGCTGGTGGCGGCGGCTACCAGTCCTTCCATGACGCGGAGGTCGTGGCCCATCTCCGGGTGCCACTGGACGCCCAGGGTCCAGGCGGGGCCTTCCGCTTCCAGGGCCTCCACGGTGCCGTCGGCGGCGTGGGCGCAGGCGGTGAGGCCCTGGCCGAGGCGGTCGACGGCCTGGTGGTGGTAGGAGGGGACGGCGGCGGTCTCGGGGGTGAGGGTGGACAGCAGGGTGCCCGGTACGGGCTTGACCTCGTGGTGGGTGAAGGTGCCCGGGCCGCCGGTGTGGCCGTCCAGGTGCTGGACCAGGGTGCCGCCCAGGTGGATGTTGAGCAGCTGCATGCCCCGGCAGATGCCGAGCAGGGGGGTGGCGGTGGAGAGGGCAGCCTCGATCAGGGCGAGTTCCCAGGCGTCCCGTTCGCGGGCCGGCGGGCCCGTACGGGGGTCGGGCTCCGCGCCGTAGTGAACCGGCTCCACATCGGCGCCACCCGCCACCACCAGGGCGTCCAGCCGGGAAACCACCTCGCCGGCCGCCTCCGGCGCGTCCGGTGGCAGCAGCACCGCCGTACCGCCCGCCGCCTGCACCAGCCGGGGATAGCCGGCCGGCAGCAGGGCGGCGGGCAGCTGCCATACGCCCCAGGCGGCCGGCTCCAGGTAAGTGGTCACCGTCAA
>NZ_JALPTH010000018.1 GCF_023218175.1 Streptomyces lichenis
GGGGCGGTGCTCAACCCCCGCAGTGGAAGCGGGCGCCGCCCCAGTCGGCGTGGTCGTTGCCGTTGCCGTCGCCGGAGTCGTCGGCGACCAGTTCGACGTACTGGGCGCCGGTGAGGTCGGCGCTCAGGGACCAGGCCGGGGCGGCGTTGGTCAGGGCGGGCGAGAGCACCTTGCGCTCTCCGTCGGCGAGGACCGAGAACCGTACGGTGCCCCGGCTGCCCTGCGAGTCGTCCACCCCGACCTCGGCGGTGAACGAGGCGCACCGGCCGCCCAGGTAGTAGCGGACGGTCGCCGGGGCGTGGGTGCCGAGCCCCTTGGCGTACTCGGTGCCGCCGATCCGCAGCGGGCTGCCGTCCCCGGCGGCGGTGCCGCCGTTGGACCGGTCCCGCTCCACCGGGCCCCAACCACTGCTCGCGGAGGCCCAGTCGAGGTCGCTCGCCCAGGCGTCGGCGGTCGGCGGAGGCGGCAGGGTGCGCACCGGAGCGGTGGCGGTCAGCACGCGCTCGCCGCCCCCGGCCCCGTACCGGACCTCGGCCCGCAGCTCGTACGTCCGGTACGCGGCGTCCGCCGGCGGGGTGACCTGCCAGGCGGCGGTGGCCGTGGCGCCGGGCTGGACGGCGGGCAGCCCGACCGGTCCGGCCGGCTCGGCGGTCCAGCCCGCCGGGAGGGTGAGGGCGGCCCGGACTCCGCTCACGGCGGAGGGCTCGTCGTTGGTGTAGGCGGCGGTGACCCGGTGGGGCCGCCCGGGCTCCAGCGCGGCGGTCGGCGCGGAGAGTGCCAGGGTGCCGCAGGCCAGGGTGGCCGGGGAGGGCCCGAGGTCGGTCACGGTGAACTCGTCCAGCACGAAGTCGGCCCCCTCGGGGGCGTCCGCCCGCTTGCGCAGTCCGGTGAAGGTGTCCCCGCAAGCCGCGTCCACCGTCTCACCGAAACGGGTGGTGGACCGCTGCTCGGGGACGGGCGTACGGCGGATCTCGGCGGAGCTGCCGTCCGCCCGGTCGTAGCCGGTGACCCACTCATAGGCGCCCGGGTGGCTGGACTGGTAGGCGTACTCCACCCGGTAGCGGTGGCCGGTGCGCATCGGCGCCGTCCAGGGCGCGGTGCGGTAGACCAGCCCGGCGTTCTCCTCGTGGGACTTCAGCGACCACTCCCCCGCCAGCACGTCGTCCACCGCCTTGCCGTTCCAGCCGGCCTGGGTGTACGGGGCGTTGCGCCGGGCGAGGTGGGTGCGCGGGTCGTTGGCCCGGCCCTCGCCGCCCTTCACGAACGGCCCCCACCCCTGGTCCACCGCCTCGAAGTCCTCGGTCTCCTCCTTGGGAGCCCCCGCGACCACCCGGAGATCGTCCACCCGGACCCGGGCCCCGCTGCTGCTCCCCGCCGCGCTCACGGCCAGCTCCGCCGTCCCGCGCGCCGAGGCGGTGAAGCCGACCTTCACCCGCTGCATCCGGGTGCCGTGCCAGTCGGAGGCGCCGATGGTGTTGACCACCGGGGAGCGCTCCAGGGCGTCCGTCCGCCCGCCCGCCGTCAGCCTGGTCTCGCGGCTCTTCCCCGGCTCGACCTCGATCCAGGCGGAGGCGGTGTACCGCTTGCCGGGCCGGAGTCCGGTGATCTTCTGCCGCACCCCGGCCGGCGCCGAGCCGCTCAGCAGCGCGCTGTTGCGCCCCAGCTCGTCGGTGTCACGCGCCACCGTGCCGGTGGCGGTCCACCCGGTCAGCCGGGCGTCATTGAACCCCGGGTCGGCGACCGGAGTGGCCTCACCCCATCGAGGGGCGCTCTGCGCGGGCGCCCTGCCCGGGTAGAGGACATAGGCCTGACCGGCCTCAGCCGTCAGGGTGATCCGCCCCTCCGCGTCCGGCCGCACGGTGCCGGTACGCACCCGCCCGTTGTCGGTCAGCCGATACACGGTGTACGGCCCACTCCCCGCCCCCACCTGCCAACGGCTCGCTCCTCCGCCCTTGTTGTAGTGATAGAGCTTGCGCCCGCCGCTCGCCGCACCGCCCGCCGCACCGCCACCGTCCCCGTCCCCGTCCCCGTCCCCGTCCCACGGGAGGAGGTAGCGGTCGCCGTCCAGCACCTTGCGGCCGTGCTCGTAGAAGGTGCGGCGCCCGTCCTCCACCGTGCCCCGCACACCCCCCGTGAAGGTGATGTCCGTATCACCGGACCCCTCCTCCCAGCGCACGATCTCCTCCCCCTGGAGGTACTTGGCGGGCAGGTTCCTCTCCCACACATTGGCGGTGAAGGCGGTGAAGTCGTTCTCGCCGGTCCAGCCCTCGAAGTCCTCCAGCGCGGTCTGGCCGAGGACCGGGTGGTCGTTCCAGACATCCTTCTCACCGTTCCGGATGAACCGGATGATCCGCGAGTTCAGTCCCTTGTTGGTGGCCCCGCCGTAGTCCAGGTCGTTGGCCCAGTGCGACCAGAGCGAGTCCCGCTCGAACTTGTCGGCCCACTCGGTGCCGACGTTCCAGCCCTGTGCCCGCACGGCCCGCATGGTCTCGTCGGCGATCCAGCCGTGGGTGTAGTAGACGTCGATGTAGAGGAAGTCCAGATTGCGGTCGGTCTCCTGGCGCAGTTGCCGGAAGCGGCGGGCCAGGTCCCCGCTGTCGAGGTCGCGGCGCTGGTCGATGTAGTAGCTCTGGTTGAGCCAGTTCCAGCCCGGCTTGGTCTTGTCGACCAGGCTCTCGTCGAAGGCCCGGGCCTCCGGATAGGACTCGGTGGCGTTGACGTGCACCCCGAAGCCGGCGCCCCACTCCTTTCCCGCCTTCAGCAGGGCGTTGAGGTCCTTCAGGCCCCCCGCTCGCTGGTTGTGGTTGCCGCCGTAGTCCGGGTGGGCCGAGTCATGGCCCTCGGCCCCGTATCCCTTGAGCACGGCGAGCTGGCCGAGCCCGTCGGTGGCGAGCGAGATCCGCTTGACGTCGTCCAGGGTGCGCAGGAAGGGGTGGGTGGCCTGGCTGGCGAAGTTGAACGGAATGTGGGTGATCACCCGATCGGGTGTCGCCTCGCTGCCGGGGGCCCGTACGCCGATCTTCCGGAACGCGACCGCCCCGTCCTGCCAGTCGGTCTTCCGGTCGCCGTTGGCGTCCGGGGTGACCACCACCTTGGCCCACGGCAGGTCCGCCCCGCGCTCCGGCTCGGGGGCGCCCGCACCCCGGTAGGTCCACTGCCCGGACCACACCCCCACCCGTACCGAGCCGTCCTCCGCCCGGCGCGCCTGGTGCCAGAACCGGGCGTCGTCGCCACCGGTCGGCCCGGCGGGCTTGTCGTAGCTGGAGTTGGACTCCACGGCGGCGGCCAGCCGGTCCGTGTTGACCAGGGCGTACGAGGCCCCGGTGGCGGCGGGCTCGGCCGGGGTGGCGTCGGTCACCGTGCCGAACACGTCGGCGGTCCGGGTCGAGTCCGGGTCGAGCCGGGTGAACGCGGTCGCCGCGCCGGGCTCGGTGGAGCCGACGGACACCAGGTCGTGCCCGGGGATGTCGAGCGTGGACACCCGGAAGGCCTCGGTGTCCCGGACGGCGGTCACCCGGAAGGTCACGGCCCGCCCGGCCACACTCAGCACGGCGTCCAGCTCGACGCCGGGCAGCTCGGGGAAGGCGAGGGTGTAGCGGGCGCTCGCACCGCGCACGGTGGGTGCCTTCACCCGTACGGGGTGTGGAGTGCCGTTGAGCACCACCTCGGTGACCGGGCGGGTGCTGCCGAGCAGCCGGGCCCCGGTGCCCCGGTCGGTGTACGAGACGACCCGGGGGAAGTCGCGGGCCACGGCCACGTCGAGCCGGGCGGAGCGCAGGGTGACCGTGGCGGCGGCGGGGAGGACGGCACCGGCATCGGCCGGGGCCGCGGGCACCGGTGACACCGCGGTGGCCGGCCCGGCGGGTGCGAGCAGCACGGCGAGGGCGGCGATGAGCGCGCCCGCCGCACGGGTTCGTGGGGACATGGACATGTGGGTAACGCCCGGGCGGCGAGCGGGTCAACGGAACGGACGGCCGGGGCGCAGCGCAGTCCAACAAGGGCCGCCGAGAAGTCCAAGCCCCGGGGGCTCACCGTCCACGCCGCACGTGCAGGTCCGGCGTCACCGGGAACGCACGCGCCCCCGACCGCCGGACAAACGGATGGTCGGGGCGAGCGTGACGCGGCAGGATGCCCCGTATGGCACTGCCCACTCCCGAGCTGCACACGGCCCGCCTGCGACTGCGGCCGTTCACCGACGCCGACGCGGGGCCGCTCTACGCGCTGCACAGCAGCGCCCACGTGCTGCGCTACTGGGACTCCCCGCCGTGGACCGAACCGGTCCGCGCCCAGCGCTTCATGGCGAGCTCCCGGACGATCGAGGAGGAGGGCACAGGAACGCGGGTGGCCGTCGACCGCGTCTCCGACGGCGCGTTCATCGGCTGGTGCGGCCTGACCCGCTGGGACCCGGACTTCCGCAGCGCGTCCCTGGGTTACATCCTCGACGCCGACGCGTGGGGCCACGGCTACGCCACGGAGACCGCGCACGCCGTCCTGCGGTGGGCGTTCGACACCCTGGACCTGAACCGCGTCCAGGCCGAGACCGACACCCGCAACGCGGCGTCCGCCCGGGTCCTGGAGAAGCTCGGCTTCGTCCGCGAAGGCACCCTCCGCGAGGACTGCGTCGTCAACGGCGAAGTCTCCGACTCCTGGGTCTTCGGCCTCCTCCGCCGCGAGTGGCACTCGGCGGCCGGCCGCTAGAGCCGAGACCTGCCCGCTCTTTCGGTCCGCGCCACCGGGTCACCGTGGGCCGGGCCCGGGGGCCGGAGCCCCGTCTCAGCAGCCGCCGCAGTTGTAGAAGGTCACGTCCCAGTGGTTGCCCTCGTCGGCGTAGACGTTCCCGGCGCCGGACTGCCACTGGGGCGCCCCGTCGCCCCGGACACCGATGTAGGTGAAGGTGTTCTTGACGTAGTTGGTGAGGCAGGTCGCCTTGCCGAAGTCCAGTTTGTAGCCGTTCCCGTGCGAGTAGGTGCCGCTCGCGTGGCCGGTCTCCGTGCCGCCGGTGATGTTGAGGCCGCAGCCGCTGGCGCTCTTCAGGGCCTGGGCGCCCTGGGCGGTGGCCCGGTTGAGCTGGTCGAAGGAGGTGCAGGTCGGGTTGTTCCGGTCGGAGCAGCCCCCTGAAGAGGACCAGGTGATCCCGGAGGCGCGGAACATCGAGGTCGCGGTGGCGTGGCTGATCTTGGTGGCGGCGTGCGCCTCGGTCGCACCGGCGAGGACGCCGACGCCGGGGGCGAAGAGGGCACCGAGGACGAGGGCGAACGCGGTGAGGACGGAGCGGAGCTTCACGGTTGTCTCCCTGGGCTCACTGACCGGACCCGTAAGCGCACCGAGAGGTGCGGAACGCATGCTGCCGCAGCTCTACGCGCGTACGCCAGAGGCCGGACCACCTGCCAGAGGGCGCACCAATGACGCCCGCCCTTCCCCCTCCGCAGGACAGCCGCCAAGAAGTGGTTGAAACTTGAACCTGAGAGGACTACAGTCGGCACCAGTCCACATCGTTGAATGTTCAACGAAACACCTGGAACCTTCCAAGGAGTGCATTCCCATGGGTCTCTTCAACCGCAGCAGCGACACCGCCACCGCCCCCTCCGGCTCCGCCGTGGACCCGGCCCTCGCCGCGCTGACCGGCGAATACACCCTGGACCCGGCGCACAGCAGCGTCGGCTTCACCGCCCGGCACGCCATGGTCACCAACGTCCGAGGCTCGTTCACCGACTTCGACGGCACCCTGAAGCTCAACGGCACCGACCCGGCGGCCTCCAGCGCCGTGATCGACGTCCGGATCGCCTCCATCGACACCGGCAACGCCGACCGCGACGGCCATCTGCGCAGCGCCGACTTCTTCGACGCCGAGCAGTTCCCCGAGATGACCTTCCGCTCGACCGGCGCCGAGATCGTGGGCGGCGACGACTACCGGCTCACCGGTGACCTCACCATCAAGGGCGTGACCAAGCCGCTGACCATCGACCTGGAGTTCAACGGCTCCGCCAAGGACCCGTTCGGCAACGAGCGCGTCGGCTTCGAGGGCACCGCCGCGCTGCTCCGCTCCGAGTGGGGCCTGACCTGGAACGCGGCCCTGGAGACGGGCGGCGTGCTGGTCAGCGACAAGATCAAGCTCACCTTCGAGATCTCCGCCATCCGCAAGAGCGACGACGCGTAAGGCGTGAGCCCGTGCCGTCTCCCGCGGGTCAGGGCCTTCGCGCCTCGACCAGGGTGCGGGAGGAGTACGCGACAAAGGGACCTGCGTCCTCGATGAGGGCGTGCAGGTCCCTCAGCCGCTCCTCGTACCGCTCCACCGAGAAGTCCGGCACCAGCCAGATCACCTTCCGCAGGAACCAGACCACCGCGCCGACATCGCGGAACTCCATCCGCAGCCGCTCGGTCCGCAGGTCCACCACCTCCAGCCCGGCCGCCCGCGCCCCCGCGGCCTCCACCTCCGGATGCCGCCCGCGCCGCACCTCCTCCGGGAGCGGCCCCAGAAAGAACTCGATCAGCTCGAACACCGACTCCGGCCCCACATGCTGCGCGAAGTACGTCCCCCCACCGGGCCGCAGCACCCGGGCGATCTCCTCCCACCACACGGTCGCCGGATGCCGGCTGCTGACAAGCTCGAACGCCCCGTCCGCGAACGGCTGCGGCGGCTCCTCGCCCGTCGCCACCACGACCACTCCGCGCGGCCCCAGCAGCCCGGTCGCCTTCGCCGCGTTCGGCGCCCACCCCTCCGTAGCGGCCAGTACGGACGGCTTCCGCCCCGCCGCGTCCAGCGCCCCCGCCAGCACCTCGCCCCCGCCCGTCTGAAGGTCCAGCACCGCGTCCGCCGCCGCCAGCCGCGTACCCAGCAGCCGCTGATAACCCCAGGACGGCCGCGCCTCACTCGCCCGCCCGTCCAGCCAGGAGAAGTCCCAGCCCTCGACCGGTTCGGCCACCGCCTCGGCGACCAGCTCCTCAAACGTCACACGTCCCATCCCCCCACCGTAAGAACTCCACCCCCACCCCCACCACCCGGTTTCCGCTCCCCCGTCCCCCCGCTCCCCCGCTCTCCGAGGACCCGACCGCATCGGGCAGGAATCATCGGGCCCACCCCTCCTCCCCCTCCCTACCGTCGTCACCGAAAGCAGGCACCGACACAGCCACAGACACAGACACAGACGACAGTCGGAAGGACCGCCCCCGGATGCTGGAGCGCCTGAACCAGGCCATGGAGTACGTCGAGACGCGGATCCGCTCGCACCCCGACCGCCCGTTGGACGCGGTCGAGGCGGCCCGGATCGCGGCGACCTCGGAGTACCACTTCCGCCGGATGTTCTCGGCGCTCGCCGGGATGCCGCTGTCGGAGTACGTACGCCGCAGGCGGCTGACGATCGCCGGCGCCGAGGTGCTGGCCGGCGAGCGGACGCTCCTGGAGGTCGCGGTGCGCTACGGCTACGGCTCCGGCGAGGCCTTCGCCCGGGCGTTCCGCGCCGTGCACGGGGTCGGCCCCGGCGAGGCGCGGCGCACCGGCGCGGCACTGCGGGCCCAGCCCCGGATGTCCTTCCGCCTCGTCGTCGAAGGGAGCAGCAGCATGCGGTACCGGATCGTCGAGAAGGACGCGTTCCAGCTCGTGGGGCGAAAGGCCCGGGTCCCCCTCGTCCACCAGGGGGTGAACCCCGCCATCGCCGAGTTCGTCCGCGGCCTCGGCAAGGAGACCCTGGCCCGCATCGAGGCCCTGTCCGACCAGGAGCCGAGCGGCCTGCTGGGCGTCAGCGACCAGCTGTCCCCCGGCCGCGCCGAAGGCACCGAACTCGACTACCACCAGGCGGTGGCGGCCGGCACCGATGCCCCCGTCCCCGACGACATGTCCTCACTCCCCGTAGCACCGGGCACCTGGGCCGTCTTCGAGAGCTCCGGCCCCTTCCCCGAGACGCTCCAGAACATCTGGCGGGACGTGTTCACCCAGTGGTTCCCCTCCAACCCCTACGAGAGCCGCCCGGGCCCGGAACTGCTGAGCGTCCACCTCACCGAGGACGGCACCAGCGCCGACGCGGCCCTCTGGATCCCCGTCACCCGCACGGCAACGGCCCCCTGACGCATCCCCTCCCTCAACAAACCGTGCCGTTTGCCTAAGCCTTGTAGGCGCTGCAAGATGACACGCACGAGGGAGAGTGGGGCAGGGCCATGGTGCGAGCAGGGCTGACCGCGGAACGTCTGACCCGGGCGGGCGCGGAGCTGGCCGACGAGGTCGGCTTCGACCAGGTGACCGTCTCCGCCCTCGCCCGGCAGTTCGACGTCAAGGTCGCGAGCCTCTACTCGCATGTGAAGAGCTCCCAGGACCTCAAGACCCGGATCGCCCTGTTCGCCCTCGCGGAACTGGCCGACCGGGTCGCCGAGGCGCTGGCCGGGCGCGCCGGCCGGGACGCCCTGGCCGCCTTCGCCAACGCCTACCGGTACTACGCCAAGGAGCACCCGGGCCGTTACGCCGCCGCCCGCCTCCGGCTCGACCCCGAGACGGCGGCCGCCAGCGCGGGCGTCCGGCACGCCCAGATGACCCGCGCCATCCTGCGCGGCTACGACCTGAGCGAGCCCGACCAGACCCACGCGGTGCGGATGCTCGGCAGCGTCTTCCACGGCTACGTGAGCCTGGAGACGGCCGGAGGCTTCGACCACACCCCCGTCGACCCCCAGCAGTCCTGGGCCTGGATCATCGACTCCCTGGACGCCCTGCTCCGCCACCAGGCCGCCACCTCCTGACCCCGCCCTTGCATGTAACAGGAATGTAAGAGCCGCCAGTTGTCGGAACGCCGACAGAGCCGTACCGGTCTTGCCAGTCGTAACCGCTCACCCGGCACCGACCGACGACACCGAGGACAAACCGATGCGTGCTCGCAAGCTCACCCTCGTCACCCTGGCCGCCGTCGCGGGCCTCTCGCTCACCGCCTGCCAGAACGACGACGGCGGCACGGCCCAGAGCCCCGCCTCCGGCACCCCCACCTCCGCGCCCGCCTCCGGCCCCTCCGACTCCCCCACCACCTCCCCCTCCTCCGTAACTCCCTCCCCTTCCGGTGGCACAAGCTCCCCCGAGGCGGACTCCAGCGGTGGGAGCACGACCGGCAAGATCGGCAAGTGCCGCACCGACGAACTGGAGATCACCGCGCAGGACAGCACCATCGACGGTGACCGGGACGGCCTGGTCGCGGTGACCCTGAAGAACGGCGGCGGCCGGGACTGCTCCCTCTCCGCGTACGCGGGCGTCGACCTGAAGACCAACGCGGGGCCGCTGTCCGCGGAACGCACCGGCGAGAAGGCCGACCCGTACGTCCTCAAGGACGGCAAGTCGGTGTCCTTCGCCGTCAGCTACCCGAAGAACGACTCGGGCGGCTCCGGCGTCCGTGTCACCGGCCTGGTGGTGACCCCGCCGGACGAGACCAAGTCGGTCACCCTCGACTGGCCGGGCGCCGCCACCCTGCCCGTGACCGAGGGCGGCGGCAACCCGGTCAAGCTCGGCCCCATCGGCAGCGCCGGCCAGGGCGACTGACCCCTTCAGCCCCCGCCCTCCCCCTGGTGGAACTCACACCAGACGATCTTGCCGGGCGACCGCTCCCCCACACCCCAGCTGTCCGCCAGCGCGGCGACGAGCATCAACCCGCGCCCCGACTCGTCGCCCCGCCCGGCCTCCCGCTGCCGGACCTCACCGCCCCCGCTGTCGTGCACCTCCACGCGTACCACCCTGCTCCCCTCCGGCCGGAGCAGATGGAGCCGGAAGCCGCGGCCCGGCGGTACGCCGTGCAGCAGGGCGTTGGTCGCCAACTCGCTCACGCACAGCACGATGTCGCCGGCGCGATCGCCCTTGATGCCCCAGGCGTCGAGCGCCTCGGTGGTGAAGCGGCGGGCGGCGGGGACGGACCGGCGCTCACGCCGGTAGAACGCCTCGCGACAGCAGGAAAGTTCGGGTTCGTGGATCACGCCCTCACTGTCACCTTCGGTGCCTAGCCTGGGACAGCACGTCATCCCGTACAACGCGTTTGTACGGGATGAGAATGCGTCACGTACGCCGCCGGATGGGAAGAGGGCTGACCATGCACTCCTCACGGAAGTCGGGCAAGCCCCCCAAGCCCACGAAGCCTCAGCAGAAGAGCGACAAGGTCACCTCCTGGCACCTCATCGGCGCCCAACTCGCGCAACTACGCCGCGCGGCCGGGCTGAGCCAGCCCAAACTGGCCGTCAAGCTCTCCATCTCCCCCGAGACGCTGGCGTCCATCGAGCAGGGCCGCCGCCCGCTCCGGATCGACCGCGCCCAGGAGCTGGACGACGTCCTCGGCACCAACGGCGTCCTGGCCGTCGGCGTCTCCCGCGTCCCCGCCAAGGAGCGCTACCCCGCCTTTGTCCAGGACTTCATCGAGCTGGAGGCCACCGCCCGAGCCCTCTCCTCGTACGAGTGTCAGGCCATCCCCGGCATCCTCCAAACCGACGCCTACGCCACCGCCCTCTTCAACTCCCGCTTCCCGCCCTACACCCCCGAGGAGCGGGAAGACCACCACTCCGACCGCATCGACCGCCGCAAGCTCTTCGATCGCGAGCCCACTCCCCCCACCATGAGCTTCATCATCGAGCAGTCCGTCCTCGACTGCGAGTTGGGCGGCGAGGAGGTCACCCGAGAGCAGATCCGCCACCTCCGCCGGATCGCCGACCTCCCCTACATCAGCCTCCAGATCATGCCGCGCAAGCGGCACACCCACGCCGGCCTGAACGGCCCCTTCGTCCTCCTGGAAACCGACGAGCACCAGCAGCTGGCCTACATCGAGGGCCAGCGGGTCAGCTTCCTGATCCAGGACCCCATCGAGGTCAGCATCCTCCAGCAGAAATATGGGATGCTGCGGTCCCAGGC
Organism: Streptomyces lichenis; assembly: GCF_023218175.1. Taxonomy (GTDB): domain Bacteria; phylum Actinomycetota; class Actinomycetes; order Streptomycetales; family Streptomycetaceae; genus Streptomyces; species Streptomyces lichenis. Next base: position 10,859 of record NZ_JALPTH010000018.1, read on the forward strand.
CCTGAACACCGAGGACACCAAGGGCCTGCTGGACGATCTGGCAGGAGAGGCATGACACCGGCACGTTCGTGGTTCAAGTCCAGCTACAGCGGCAGCGAGGGCGGAAACTGCATCGAAGTCGCCTACGACTGGCACAAGTCCAGCTTCAGCGGCGACGAGGGCGGCAATTGCGTCGAGGTGGCCGCCCACCCCAGCGCCATCCACGTCCGCGACTCCAAGGACCCGGCCGGCCCCATGCTCACCCTCTCCCCCACCGCCTGGTCCGCCTTCCTCCCCCTCCCCTCGGCCCCACCCACCACCTGAGCGGCTACGCCTGCGAGGCACTGGACGAGGTGGCCGTCGCCGCGAAGACACGGCCGGCGGCCAAGGAGCTGATCCGCGCCCACAGCTACCGCCGCCTCCCGACCCGCCCCACCGGCACGGTCCCGCCCGAGGCGATCAATGCCGCGCTCCCCGCGCCCGCCACGGTGCTCCACAAGCCGTTCACGGCCAAGACCCCCTGGCTCCAGGCGCCCGCCCCGCAGTAAGCCGAGCGCCCGCCCCGAGACAGGTTGGGCGGACCCCGAAGCAGGCCGGGCGCCCGCTCCCTCCCCCGCCCCGTCAACGCTCGGCGGCCTCCACCGCCTGCTTGATCCCGCTCAGCGCCTCCTCCAGGCCGTGGTCCACCTGCTGCCCCTCGGTCACGTCCGTGTGCAGCTCCACACTGAGCCGCGAACTGTCGGCCGAGTCCCCCGCCTCCACATGCAGCCGCCCCCGATAGTCATGCGGCCCCGGCGCCCCCCACTCCAGGCTCTTGCCCTCCTCCACCACTCGGATCCACGCCTCGCTGGTCACGTCCTGCTCGGGCGCGTCCGGCGGGTCGATGTGCGCGGTCACCGTCACCCGGTCACCCCCGTGCGGGCGCGCCGAGGTCAGCCGGGGCATATAGTGCGGCAGGTTCTGCACGTCGGACAGGTACGCGAACAGCCGCTCGGGCCGTACCGCCACCATGATCGAGTTGTCGTAGTCACCCATGCCACGTCGTGTCCCCACCCGCCCCTCCCGCCAAAACGGATTCACCCCCACCATCCCCCAACCGGTCCCGCCCACCACGACGGCGACTACGGACCCGGCCGGGCTCCCTCCCCACTGGCGGAGCGGAGTGAGGCAGCCCCGCGTGCGCGGGGAGCAGCGGATGACGGCGGTGAGAGTGTTCTTCTGCGGGGGGTCATCCCCGCGCGCGGGGAGCAGTCCCACTCCTGGATTCTCCAAGTCCCCGTCCAGGGGTCATCCCCGCGTGCACGGGGAGCAGTACACCGTCATAGTCTGCATGCCGCGCCGTCCAGGGGTCATCCCCGCGTGCGCGGGGAGCAGTTCACGGCCTTCTCGACCTCATACCGGTTGGTGGGGTCATCCCCGCGTGCGCGGGGAGCAGAGGTTGAGGCGGTGACCAGGTTCCTCGACGCCGGGGTCATCCCCGCGTGCGCGGGGAGCAGCTCCAGGATCGCCCGGAGGTGCTGCTGGCTTCGGGGTCATCCCCGCGTGCGCGGGGAGCAGAGGGCGACCCGGTGTACGGATGCTCCCGCGTAGGGGTCATCCCCGCGTGCGCGGGGAGCAGACGATGAACGAGGCGACCGGCTTGATCACCGAGGGGTCATCCCCGCGTGCGCGGGGAGCAGTCGGTGCGCTGCTGGACGCTGGCGAGGGTGTGGGGGTCATCCCCGCGTGCGCGGGGAGCAGCGATCACCGCATCTCCTCTGCCTTCTCGATCAGGGGTCATCCCCGCGTGCGCGGGGAGCAGTAGCGCCCCACGTTGATGGCCCCGCTGCCCCAGGGGTCATCCCCGCGTGCGCGGGGAGCAGAGTCCGGAGACGTTTGTCGCTTCAACCCCCGGGGGGTCATCCCCGCGTGCGCGGGGAGCAGATCGAAGGACGTAGCCTGTCCCGCCTTGAGGCGGGGTCATCCCCGCGTGCGCGGGGAGCAGTAGCTGGCGCCCGCCTGCCGGCGGATGAGGTCGGGGTCATCCCCGCGTGCGCGGGGAGCAGATGCCGGGGGCCTCGGACCGCTCGATGGACGGGGGGTCATCCCCGCGTGCGCGGGGAGCAGAGCTCGCGGCCGTCGATCTCGCACACCGTCCGGGGGTCATCCCCGCGTGCGCGGGGAGCAGACTGCGCGACCTGGGACTTTAGTGGGGGCGCAGGGGGTTTTCCATGACTTTCATCGATTCCGGCAAAAGGCACATGACGGGCATAAGTGGGCTCTCTGGTTAGCGGCCGAAGCGGCGGCGTTTGGCGACTCGGCTCCAGCCCTTGGGTGGGGGTGAGGGGGTGGGGAGGGTCGAAGTCGGAGTGTTGGGGTTGGGGCGGCGGATGAGGGTGACGCCCTCGTGGTCGACGGGGTGCCAGGCGTGGTCGTAGGTGCGGAAGGTGAAGCCCTGTTCGTTGTCGGTGGTGTGGGCGAGGAGGGCGCGGCCCTGGTTGGCGTACTGGCGGACCTCGTCCCAGAGCACGTCGTGGACACGGGCGGAGGGGTTGCCGATGAAGACTCCGGCGGAGATCTCCAGGAGCCAGCGGGTGAGGAAGCCGCGTAGGCCGGCCGGGCAGTTGGTGAGGACGATGACGGTCACCAGGTGATCTCCTCGTAGCCGTCCGGGCCATCGTGGTTGAAGCCGGAGCGGACGTGGTGGCCGCCGTCGGACTGGAGGGTGACGACGTCGGTGTCGGAGGAAGAGGAGGGATAGGGGGAGGAAGAGTCGGGCGGTGCTTCGGGGAGGAGAAGGCGTTTGATGTCGTCCACGCAGCGGTTGAGCAGGGCCGTCTCGTTGATGCGGTCGCGGAGGGCGCGGCGGGTGCGGGGGCCGGCGTCCTCCTCGCCCTCGGCGGCCACGTCGAAGGCGACCGGGATACCGATCCCGGTCTTGTAGAGGTCGGCGATGTCCATCACGAAGGACAGTTCATGGCCGGAGTGGACGAAGCCGAGGGCCGGGCTGCAGCCGAGGGAGGCGACGACGGCCTGGGCGATGCCGTACATGCACTGCGCGGCCGCGGTGATGGTCTGGTTGACCGGGTCTCCGGCCGAGAAGTCGCCGGGGACATAGCGGCGACCGCGCCAGGGGACGCCGGTTCGGGCGGACTCGGCCCGGTAGCAGGCCTTCATGCGGCGGCCCTCGCGGCCGAGGAGTTCCTGGCGGGTGAGGCCGGAGGGGTCCTCGTCGGGGAAGCGCAGCCGGTACATCTCGCGGGCCACGGCCAGGCGGCTGCGCGGGTTGGCCCACTGGCGGGCCTGCGCCTCCATCAGGGCGGACGAGCGGGTGAGGGCGCGCCCGCCCGCGTAGTAGCGGACGCCCTGCTCCCCCACCCAGCAGACCGCCGCGCCGGTCTCGCCGAGGACGGTCATGGCCTGGTGGGTGATGCGGGTGCCGGGTCCCAAGAGGAGGGTGCCGATGGTGGCGGAAGGGATGTGGGTGGTGCCCTCGGCGTCCTGCGCGGTGATGGCGTTGTCGTCGCGGTGGACGGTGCAGCGCTCCAGGTAGATGAAGGAGAGCCGGTCGCCGGTGCGGGTGAGCTGGCGGGGGGTGAGGGCGGCGCGGGTGGAGATGGTGGGCATGGTGGCGCCTACAGGGGTCGGGTGAGGGCGGGGGGTGCGGGGGCGGGGTGAGGAAGGGGGGCCAGGGTGAGCAGGCCGCAGCCGTAGGCCCTGGCGCGGCCGAGTCCCTGGGTGAGGGTGCGGCGCAGGGCCTCGGGGTCGGTGATCTCCAGACGGCCGTCGAAGGTGGCGGTGACCAGGGTGACGGGGCGCGGGGTGCGGCCTTGGCGGGGATTGGGGGGATTGGAGGGGGTGGCGGTGCCGCCGTCGGTCGGGGCCTTGGTGAAGGAGAGGTTCTGCTTGTCGGTGACGGTGAGTTCGTAGCGGTCGCCGTGGTGGGGGTGACCGCGATGGGTGGTGCCTTCGGGCAGGAGGCGGCGGTCGGCGGGCTTCTGGAGGATGCGGAAGCCGCACCGGTCCTGGCGGTCGAGCAGCCAGCCCATCTGGTGGTGAGGGGTGAGGTGCGCGGTGCGCTTGGTCGGCTCGCCGTCCTTGCGGCGGATGTAGTGGATCGGGTTGGCGGTGAGGCGGAACGCCCAGCGATCGCCGGTGGAGAGGCGGGCCAGGAGGGGGTCGTAGTCCTTGGTCTGCCAGCCGGGGGTGGTGGGATCGGCGGCGGCCGCGGCGGGCCAGCCGGCCTGTTCCACCAGGTGGGTCAGGTCCGGGCGGGCCGGGCTGACGACGTACAGATGCACCTCGGCGCGGGTGGTGAGGTCGAGGCGCCAGAGGACACGGGGGTCCTGGGGGCCGGGGGGCGCGTCGGTCGGGAGGAGGGCGGGGAAGGAGGACATCACGGCCGCGTGCATGGCTTGGGGTGAGGCGAGCAGGCGGCGCGCGCCGGGACGGCCGGTGTTGATGCGGAAGCGGGTCAGGAACATCAGTCGGTCTCTTCCTCGGAGGCGTCCGGGACGGACTGCGGCGGATCCGTGTAGGCGTCTTCGAAGGCGTCGAACGGGTCGTGGCGACGAAGGGTAGGGGAGGCGGCGGTACGGGGGGTGGGGGTGCGGGCGTTCGGGTTGGGGACGACTGCCTGGTCCCGGACGACGGTGCGCAGAGTGTGCAGCCGGTGGGCGGCGGAGAAGCTGAGCGGCTGGTCGCGCCAGGTGTCGGGTGGGTGGGAGGCAGGGGCGGGCTCGGCCGGGGTGGCGGTGGCCTCGCGGAGGACTTCCAGGGGGACGGTGGGCTGGTCGCGGTGGCGCTTGCGGTACCAGGGGGATGCTTGCCAGGGGGTGGAGTCGAGGGCGTCCTGGATCGTGGTGCCCTGGTGGAGGGCGATATCGACGGGGTGGGACGGTGGGCAGGAGCGGCGGCCGAGGAACGGGGGGTAGACCGGGTCGCGTACGGCGGCGTGCAGGGTGGTGAGGAGGGCGGAGTCGCCCTCGACGGCGGCGACGAAGACGGCGTCCGCGAGGTAGAAGCGTTCGGTGAGTGGCATGGACTTGCCGCTCACCCCGTGGTGGGCGGTGTGGAAGTCCCGCAACCGCTCGCCCGGTTGGTCGACGCGTACGCCGAAGCGCAACGCGGCCAGTGGGGCGAGTCGTTCGTCGTCGCCCCGCTCGATGCCCGCAGCGGCGGCGAGCAGGCCGATGACGCCGCTCTTGGTGGGGGCCGATTCGGTGGTGCGCCGGGTGAACCGGGCCGAGGAGCCCCAGGACTGGAGGGGTCCGGCCAGGCGGAGGGTGAGCACGGCGGGAGGGGTGGTGCCGGGGTGGGCGGCTGGGGGCTTCCGGGTGGGGTGGGGGGTGGTCACGCGGGCTTCTCCAGGTGCTCGGCCACCGCCTGGCCGACCGCGGTGATCAGTTCGGGCAGACTCTCGGCCTCGGTGCCGAGATCGGCGAGCTTCCGGGTGTTCGGGCCGACGCGGAGGACCCAGGTGAGGGTCGAATCCTGGTCGCCGTAGGCCCGTTCGATGTCGGGAACGTACGCGGCGAGGCGGTCGGACGCCTCCCGGACATGGCCGCCCTGGTCGCCCCGTACCGGTTCTTCGAAGGCCGAGACGAAGCTGACCGGCCGGGTGGTGCGGAGCTTGACGATCACCGCGTCGGGGAGGGTGTGGTGCCCAAAGGTGTTGATCTTGCCGGTGGGGAGGGAGGCGGTGAAGCCGTGGACGAAGGCCTCCACCGCCCGGCGTACCGGGTCGGTGCGCGGTTCGTCCTCGCGCAGGCCGTCGCCGAGGGTGGTGGCGAGCTGGTGGACGCCGAGGGCCGCGTACCGGTAGAGGGTGGCGGAGTTGAAGTCGACGGTGCCGATCATGCCGGCGCCGGTCTCCTCGTCGGTGTTCTCGTCGTCCACGGCGGTGTAGTAGTCGGACTCGTTCTCGACCCGGTGGACGCTGATGGCGTGGGCGACCTGGACCGCGGCGTCCACATTGAAGTCGGCGGCGTCGGCGACCATGCGGCCGAAGAGGGCGATGTCGACCGAGTGCCGGGAGTCGGCGAGCTGCTTGGCCTCGTCCCTGCTCTTCTTGTCCGAGAGGAGGGCCGACGGGTCGGCGGCGGCGCCTGCGGCCAGCCGCGCCAGGCCATCGAGCTGGCGGGCGCTGAGGAAGACCAGGTACTTGGACTGGGGGGCGGGGTCCTTCTCCTCCTCGGTGGCCGCCGGCTGCGCGGCTCCCTTCGCCGCCTTGGCGCCCCGGGTCTTGCGCTGCGGGACCTCCGTCTTGAGGCCGATGGCCTGGATGGTCCGGTCGGCGAGCTGGAGGGCCGCGGCCTCGGGGATGGCGGGATCGAGGCCGGTGATCCGCTCGGCGAGCAGCTCCACGACCTTCTTGGTCCGCACGCCCAGCTCGCTCGGGTCGAGCAGATGCTCGTCGCGGAAGTACTCGCGGGTGGCCCGCTTCCACGCCTGGCTGGAAACCCGGGCGCGCGGTACGCCCCCGTACACCGCGGACTTCGGGGCGCCGGTGTCGTCGCGGTTGAGGTTGCTGGGCGGGACGGTCTGCAGGGCGTGCACGTCCAGGAAGATGCGGTTCACGGGAGTGTCCTTGCGATGGTCGTGGTGGTGGTGGTGGGGCCGGGGGCGGCGGGGGGCAGTCGGCCGGGGTGGGTGCTGGGGCCGGCGGCGGCGGGGGGTCAGTCGGCCGGGGTGGGTGGTGCTGGGGGCGGGGCGTCGGCTGGACGCGGTTCGTGCCAGGCGTGGAACGAGCGGCCCCATTCGCGGCGTACCGTGCCCGCTCCGCCGGGCCACTGCCAGGTGTAGAGCTGTCCGGCGAGAAGCCCGTAGTCGAGTGGGATCTCCTCACCGCGGAGCAGGACGACCAGGTCCCGCAGCCGCTGGGAGAGCGCGGTGAGGTCGGGCGCGGCCCCGGCGCGGACCAAGCGCTTGCGGAGGGGTTCATCGACCTGGTCGGGCTGCATCATGCGGCGGACGGAGGCGCCAAGGCCGGTGGGCCGCTGCCGGTGGTGTGACGGCTGGTGCATCCCGGTACGGCGGGACTGCTGGTGGACGGCCCAGAGGGTGAGGGCGACATGGAGGGCGTCTTCGGCGCGGGTCAGCTCCTGCTCGCCGAGCGGCCGGTCGCCCTCGGAGGTGCTGTGCAGCTCGCCGGTGTCGATGAGCGTCCAGAGGTCGGGGACCTCACCCGCGCCCCGGCCTGCCCCGCGCCGCAGCCGGGCCAGGGCAGCCACGTCCTTCGGATCGTCCCGCAGATAGCCCTGCTGGAAGGTGGTGATGCTGCTGTGGGCGAGCTTGCTCACCCGCTCGCGGACGGATGCGGAGGCCGTGGGAGGGGCGGAGGGTGTGGTCATACGGGCACCTTCAGGGTTGAGGGCGGACCGACGGGAGGAAGGAGGAGGGAGGGTGGACGGTGAGGGGGGAAGGTAGGCGAGGGGAGGGAGCGGGGCGAGGGGGATGGGGGTGGCGGGCGGCGGGGTGGGCTCACGCTGGTGTGGGGGCATCGGAGGCGCGGGCGTTCCGCGGTGCCGGGGTACGGGCTTGTGGTGCGCGGGCGGCGGCGGGGGACGTGTCCGGGTCTTCCGCGTCGTCGCGGTCATCGCGCGCGTAGGGGTGGGCCAGGCACTTGTTGAGAGCCGCGCGGAACCACCGGTCCGCCAAGGCGGAGTTGAGCCACTGAGTGCCGCCCTGCCGGGTGGGGACGGTCCGGCCCTGCCAGGCGTTGTCACCGGCGTCGGCGATCAGCCGGCCGGCGAGAGGGCTGAGGATGTCGTGCACCTGGCGCTGCCAGCGGCTCCGGGACTCGGTCGGGTCCTCGGCCTGCCCGAGTTCCCTCAGCCAGTGGCGGTACGGGATCTCCAGGGCGCCGAAGCCCAGGTCGCGGGCGGTGGCCCGGGGGCCGTCCTCGGAGCTGCCCGTGGCGCGGGCGAGGTTTCCGGCCAGGTCGCCCAGGGCGATGACCGCCTTCTCGGCCTCGTCGGCGGCGGCTTCGGCCTGTCGGGCGTAGGAGCGATCCTGCTGGTGCAGGAGGACCACGGCCAGGTCCAGATGGTCGTCGGCGATGTCGTCCACCACGGACTGCTGGGTGCCGTAGACCGCGCCGACGATCCGCGTCCGGATGGGGAAGGTGCGGGGCAGCGCTCCCTCGGTGACCAGGTAGGAGATCCACTCCAGGACGCCGGGGCGGAGGAACTTGGCGGGCTCGCCGCTCCTGGTGGGCTCTCCCCGGCCCACGACCAGGGCGGCGATGCCCCGCCAGGCGGAGCGGCTCGGGTCGTGTTCGCGTGGGAGGTATACCAGCGGCTGGAGCAGCTTCTTCTCCTGGGCCTCGCTTCTGCGCCAGAGGCTCATCGGCTCGCGCTTGTGCATATTGCGGGACGGGAGGGGGTCGCCGTAACCGAGCACCACGCCGTACACCCCGTCCGCGTCATGGTGGAGGCGGAGGCGGCGGGACTGCCAGGTGTAGAGGTCGCGTACGCCGGTGGGGGGCCGTTCGGCGCCGCCGGGGCCGCAGGGATCGCGGCGCCAGGCCGGGGCGTCGGCGGCGGCGCCACCGTCGGCCACCGGATCCAGGTAGGGGGTGTCGGGTGCGACCAGGTTCAGCAGCAGCATCTCGCGCAGGTTCGCTCCCTCGGCGAAGACGCCGCCGAGGTTGCCCGCCCAGCCGACTCCGAGCGGATAGACCTTGCCGCCCTTCACCCGGTCGTCGCCGACCGCGCCGGTCTTGATGCCCGAGGTGTCGTAGGCGTGGGCGTGCACGGTCCAGCGGGCGGCCTCGGCGTAGGTGAGCCGATCGACGGCCGGCATCCGGGCGCTGAGGAACGGCTCGTTGTTCGGTACGTCGGCGACGATCCGGTTGAGGGAGAAGACGTCGTCAGCGGCGGTGCGCAGGCCGGTGGTCTGGAAGAAGGGGGTGTGGGGGTGGAGGAGGTCGAAACGGTGGCGGTGCCGGTCGAGATAGGCCTCCACGGGTGCGAAGCACGCGGGGTCGTCCCAGAGTTCGGCCCAGGCGTCGATGTCCGCCGGCCCGTCGAGGGCGTCATGGGCGACGGCGAGGAGGAGGCGCAGCAGGGCGAACTCCTGGGTCGGCAGGTCACCGACGATCCGCCGCAGGTCGGCGGCGTGGAGGAAGACCTCGTGAAGGGACAACTCGTCCTGGGAGCCGTCCTGTCGGAGGACGGGGATCCAGGGCTGGGTGATCAGGTCGAAGGTGGGGGCGGGGTCGGTGGTGGGGTTGGGAGCAGGGTCGGTGGTGAGGTCGGGGTGGGTGTCCACGACGTCCGGTGTCTGTTCAGGCACGGGTCACCTCCAGGCCGTCAGCAGGGCTGTACCTGAGATGGAAGCCTGCCAGGTGGGTCTGACAACGCTCGTCCAGCGGAAGAATCAGCTGGTCAGCGAGCCAGTGGTTGTCCTTGGCATGCCAGGCGGGGAGATAGAGCTGCTCCAGCTCGGCGATGGCGCGGTCCGCTGTCTCGGCGTAGCTGTACTCAGTCGGCAGGCGCAGCGCGCAACTCGCGGCGGTGCGGGCGGAGAAGGGGGGCGGTGCCTGGTCCTGGGACAGATGCAGGCCGGCCCGAACGCGGCCTCCGCTGTCGGCGGGCAGCCAGGGGAGGGTGGTGAGGCTACCGTCGGCATGCCGCTGGACGACGATGACCTCCAGGCTCTCGCGGCTGTCCCGGACCTGGGCCCGGCCGTTCGGGGTGTCGTCGGCGTCCCCGACGCCTGCCGTGAGCCAGCCGAACAGCGGTTTGCCGGCCTTTCCGGCCGTGTCGAGCCGGAAGACGGCGGCGCGTTCGGCTTGGTCGGCGCGGTGGTGCCGGTACGCCTCACGGGCCCGGTCCAGGGCCTCGGCCCAGTCGGCGGGGACGGGTGACTCGTCCGCGTACGCCTGCTGGACGAGGGGGCTGATGTCCTCGGGCAGCCGGACCCGGGCTCGGTTCAGGGACGGTCCGGCCAGGTGGGGCAGGAGTGCGGCGGCGGAGCGCAGCAGGGCGTACTCGCCGTAGACGGCGATCGATCCACGTACCGGAAGGGGCGCGTCGGCCCCCTTCCACTCGGCGTCGTTGAGCAGCCCGGTGAGGAGGCAGCGGGCGGTACGGAGGCGCTGCGGGCGTTGGCTCTGGCCGGCACCGCGCTGGTGGCGGTGGAGGCGGCCCATCCGTTGGAGCAGCAGATCGACCGGGCAGAGGTCGGTGGCCAGGAGGTCGAAGTCGATGTCGAGTGACTGCTCGGCGACCTGGCTGGCCACGACGATACGAGGGCCGGGTGGGCGGTCGGTGGTCTTTTCGGGCGGACCGAAGAGGTCGAGGAGCCCGGCGTCCTTGGCGGAGCGGTCGAGGTCGGTGAAGCGGGAGTGGGCGACGGTGACGCTCGCTTCACCGAAGTGGGCGCGCAGGGCCTGGGCGGTTTCCAGGACGCGCGGGACGGTGTTGCGTACGACGAGGGCGCAGCCGCCGTCGGCGAGCTCGGTGGCCAGGCGGTCGGTGAGCGTGCTCAGGTCGTCGCCGAGGTGTTCGAGCAGGACGGCTGTGGAGCGGGCGGAGGGCGCGGGGTCGCGGAGGAGGGGTGCTGCGCCACTGCCGGGGTTCACGGCGGTGAGCAGGGGATACGCGTCGGTCTGGCCGACTTCCTGGAAGGCGGGGCCGGTTGCGGCGGGGCCGTCTGCGCCGGCGTACGCCTGCACGAGCTCGCGGCGCCGGGCGGCGGGGAGCGTGGCGGAGAGCACGACGACCGGCACGCGGTAGGCACCGAGCCAGGAGAGCACCCGGTCGAGGTAGACGCTCATATAGGTGTCGTAGGCGTGCGCCTCGTCGATGACGACGACCTTGCCGGCGAGGGCGAGGTGCCGCAGGGCGAGGTGGCGGCTCTTCAGCGAGGCGAAGAGGAGCTGGTCGATGGTGCCTGCGACGAACGAGGCCAGCATCGCCTTCTTGCGGCCGCGCAACCAGGCGTGGGCGACGAGTTCGGGGGCGGCGCGGTCGCCTTGATGGGGGCGCGGACGGGGGTGTTGCGACCGGTCCTGATGCTGGTCGGCGTCCAGCTCGACGGCGGCGACGCTTCCGCTTCCGGGCATCAGGTCCGTGAACTGCTCGTTGAGGGCGGCCTTGGAGTGGGCGAGGTGAACGGAGTGGCGGGCTCCGTCCGGCAGGGGCAGCCGGTCGATCCAGTCCAGCAGACGGGGGAACATGGCGTTTCCGGTGGCCATGGTCGGCAGAGCGAAGAAGACTCCCCCGGCGCCGGAGCGGGCCGCGAAGATCTCCGTCACGGCGAGGGCTGCCTCGGTCTTGCCCTCGCCCATCGGCGCCTCGATCACCATCAGGCCCGGTACGGGCATGGTGCGGGCCAGTTCCACGGCCGCCTCCTGGACGGGGCGCGCCTTGGCACCCGGCGGCAGGTCGAAGCGGGATGCGATGAGCTGCTGGGCGTCGCCGAGAGGGTCGGTGGGCGCCCAGGGGGCGGGCAGGTCGAGGCCGCGCCAGGCTGCGGTGATGCGCTCCTCGTCGGTCCGCGGGACGTCCTCGGGGAAGTAGGGGAAGAGGTCGGGGTTGCTGGCGATCCAGTCGGAGACGATCACCAGCGCGGTGAGCAGGACTTGGACGGGCTGCGGAAGCTTGACGGTGCGCCACTCGGCCAGCCGGTCGCGTACGCCGTACTCGTCGGCGCAGGCGTCGAGCAGTTCGGCTTGGACGGTGTGCCACAGCCGGCGGCTGGGCCCGGGGGTACGGAGGAGTTCGTCGTGGCCGTCGAGGGCGTGGATATGGCCGTGCTCGGGCGGTACGCCGTGGTGGCCGCCCACGGCGACGGTGAACTGCCCGGTCTGACGGCCGGTCCAGCCGTGCTGCTGCTCCAACCACTCACCGAGCAGTACCTGTCCGGCCAGTCCGTGGGGCGCGAGTCGGCGGTCGGCGCCCATGGCCTTGTGGGAACGCATGTGGAGGCCGTGTCCGCGCATGCGGTCGGCGAGGTCGGTGAGCCCGTCGAGCTGGCAGGCGAAGGCGGGTGTCGCCTTGCCGATGTCATGGACGGCGGCCAGCCAGACGACCAGCCGCCGGGCGTCGGCCTCGCCGCGCGGGAGGACGGCGGCGATGAGGGCGCGGATTCTGGCAGGCAGCCACGTGTCCCAGAGCAGCCCGGCGACCGCGGCGCTGTCGGCCATGTGCCACCAGAGGGGCAGCCACCCGTCGGTCCTGCGGTCGTGCTTGGCCCACACTGCTGCGGCGGGCGCGCCGATGCGGCGGCGCAGGGTGGGGTGGGAGTGACCCTCTGTCGTCATGCCAGAGGAATATCGTCAAGTGGGTGTGCGGGTACGGCGTTTGGCGAAACTGGGGTGCTTGTCGGCTGTATCGATGCATGATCGCCCGTGGTGTGGCGTGACGGACGTATGCTGATCGCTTTACCTGGTGATCGGCCGGGCCGAGGAGGAGGGCGTGGGAGCTATGGGCGCTATGTCGCGATCGGCGAAAGTGCGAGGAATCTGGGCCCCGGTCGGGTAAACGCCCAGGTCGCGCAGCCTGCTTCCCGCACACGCGGGGATGGTCCCTGGTTCGACTACACGATCTGGGAGGTCTTCCACTGCTTCCCGCACATGCGGGGATGGTCCCGGGAGACCGTCCCACTTGGCCGTCGGAGCGTTCTGCTTCCCGCGCATGCGGGGATGGTCCCTTGGGGTCTTCGCCGAACATGTTGAAGCGCTGCTGCTTCCCGCGCATGCGGGGATGGTCCCGTCAAGGACCACGGTGCCACCGGCAACGGCACCTGCTTCCCGTGCATGCGGGGATGGTCCCTACCGCGGCGACTGGGCATGGCAGCGACTCAACTGCTTCCCGCGCATGCGGGGATGGTCCCCGCTTGCCCATCCCGATCGAAGAGGTCGTTCGCTGCTTCCCGCGCATGCGGGGATGGTCCCAGCAGGCGGGTGCGCTCCTGGGGGCGGGCCATCTGCTTCCCGCGCATGCGGGGATGGTCCCGGAGAGCGGGTCATCGACCTGTGCGCGGGAATCTGCTTCCCGCACACGCGGGGATGGCCCCATCGTCCGCAGCCGACGGAGGGCCTGTGCAGCCTGCTTCCCGCACACGCGGGGATGGCCCTCCTCACCCTCCTCGGGCCCGGCGCCGCCGGCACTGCTTCCCGCACACGCGGGGATGGCCCCCACCCCGGCGAGACCGACCACCCCGCCGAGGACTGCTTCCCGCGCACGCGGGGATGGCCCCTGGTCCAGCGCGTACCCGGAGCCAAGTGGGCCCTGCTTCCCGCGCACGCGGGGATAGTCCCGACAACCTGATGGCCCGGCACAAGCGGCGGTTCTGCTTCCCGCATGTGAGGGGCTGGTCCAGGCACCAGCTGGTGGCAGGGGACCAGCCTGGTGGGGGCAGTAGGGCGAACCTGCGCTACGGGATCCTCGACGGAGGGCACCTCAGAAGCCTCCGCCGCCGAAGTCGCCGCCTCCGCCGAAGTCGCCGCCGCCGAAGTCGCTGCCTCCGAAGGAGGAGGAGTCGAAGTCGGCGCCGGAGAAGTCGCCGCCCTCGAAGCCGGCGCCGCCGTAGTCCGCAGCGTAGGCGGGGGTGTGGAGCATCGAGCCGAGCATGGTGCCGACCAGGAGGCCGGGGAGCAGGCCGCCGCCGAAGTAGCCGCCGGCCCAGGGGCCGTAGGCGGGTCCGGCCTCCCAGTAGGGGCGTCGGCCGTCGGGGGTGTCCACGGTGCGGGCCATGGGGTCGCGGCCCTCGGCGAGGCGGGTGGCGTCGGCCTGGCAGACGGGGATCTCGCGGGTCTGGCCGCCGGGCGGTGACCATTCGACGTCGGTGGTGGACGGGCCGTGGCGTGGGTCGAAGAAGCACGGCGCCCGCCGCTCGGGAAGCGGGCGGCCCTCGCGGCGGGCGGCCAGGACGGCCAGGGAGAAGCGGCCGTCCTCCAGTGCCTCGGTCACCGCGCGGACGTCCCGGGGGTGCCGCGCCCGGTCCATCAGGGACTTGGCCTGGTCGTAGGAGTCGAGGGCATGCTCGTAGTCGGCCCGCATGGCGTCGTCGGCGGAGGCCGCGCCGGGGTGGAAGTCGAGGCGGTCGAGCTCTTCGCCGTAGGCGGTGATGTCCTCGTCCACGACGGTGCGGAGCTTGGCGAGGGCTTCCTGGTCCTCGCGCTCCTGGCGGCGGCGACGGCGGGTGGAGACGGTCAGCGCGGTGGCGCCGGCGGCCGCGGCGAGGGCGCCGATGGTGATCAGGCCGGCGACGGGGGCCCTGGGGCCGTTGTCCGGGACGCCGCTCCAGGTGCCGGGGGCGGAGCCGCGGGTTTGGGGCAGGGCCTGGTCGACGAAGTTGTTCAGCTCGGTGTTGGCGTCTGCGCCGGGGGTGCGGACGGAGTTCACCAGGTTGCGGACGGACTGCGTCGGCATCACGGCGCGGTCGGAGGCGGCGGCGAAGCGGTCGCCGAGCCGGACGGCGTAGAGGCCGGTGACTCCGGTCTGGGTGCGGAGATTGTTGAGCAGGCCGTCGGCTGGGAACTGGGCGCTCGCGGGGAGGACGGCGACGAAGAGGGGCTTGTCGGCCTTGGTGATCTTGTCGGCGAGGGCGTCGGCCTGGGCCTTGGAGAGCTGGTCGGCGGCGTCGGGGTGCACGTACACCGGGCTCTGTTTCAGCGCCCGGGCCACGTCGGACAGATCCGTGGCCTTGGCCCCCGCGCTGGGGGCCAGGGCCAGGATCAGCAGCAGCGTCAGCCCCGCCAAGGCCGACAGAAGGGTGAACGGCCTGGTCCTCATACCACCGACAGTACGCCCATGGGAGGTAAAGGGGGGATATGGGACCCGGGGAGAGAAACTGTAGAGGCCCACTTCTCGTCGGTCGGATCTTGGACGCAGGCCCTTACTCGGCGGGGTCTACGCCGGCGCGGAGGAGGCCGTAGGTGTAGGCGTCCTCCAGGGCCTGCCAGGACGCGGCGATGACGTTCTCGCCGACGCCGACCGTGGACCACTCGCCCTCGCCGTCCGTGGTGGCGATCAGCACGCGGGTGGTGGACTGGGTGCCGTGGCGGCCCTCCAGGATGCGGACCTTGTAGTCGACCAATTCGAGCTTGGCCAGCTGGGGGTAGATGCGTTCGAGGCCGGCGCGCATGGCCAGGTCCAGGGCGTTGACCGGGCCGTTTCCCTCGGCGGTGGCGACGATCCGCTCGCCCTTGGCCCAGAGCTTCACGGTGGCCTCGTTGGCGTGGGTGCCGTCGGGGCGGTCTTCGACGATGGCCCGCCAGGACTCGGTGCGGAAATAGCGGCGGGCGCGGCCCTCGGCCTCGGCGCGGAGCAGGAGCTCGAAGGAGGCGTCGGCGGCCTCGTAGGTGTAGCCGGCCAGCTCGCGTTCCTTGACCCGCTCGACCACCCGGCCGACCAGTTCGCGGTCGCCGTCCAGATCGATGCCGAGCTCCTTGCCCTTGAGCTCGATGGAGGCGCGACCGGCCATGTCGGAGACCAGCATCCGCATGGTGTTGCCGACCTGCTCGGGGTCGATGTGCTGGTAGAGGTCCGGGTCCACCTTGATCGCGGAGGCGTGCAGCCCGGCCTTGTGGGCGAAGGCGGAGAGGCCGACGTAGGGCTGGTGGGTGGACGGGGAGAGGTTGACGACCTCGGCGATGGCGTGGGAGATCCGGGTCATCTCGGCCAGGGCCCCGTCGGGCAGGACGCGCTTGCCGTACTTCAGCTCCAGGGCGGCGACGACCGGGAAGAGGTTGGCGTTGCCGACCCGCTCGCCGTAGCCGTTGGCGGTGCACTGGACGTGGGTGGCGCCGGCGTCCACGGCGGCCAGGGTGTTGGCGACCGCGCAGCCGGTGTCGTCCTGGGCGTGGATGCCCAGCCGCGCCCCGGTGTCGGCGAGCACGGTGGCGACCACGGCCTGGATCTGGGCCGGGAGCATGCCGCCGTTGGTGTCGCAGAGGACGACGACCTCCGCCCCGGCCTCGGCGGCGGCGCGGACGACGGCCTTGGCGTATCCGGGGTTGGCCCGGTAGCCGTCGAAGAAGTGCTCGCAGTCCACGAAGACCCTGCGCCCCTGTTCGACCAGGTACGAGACGGTGTCGCGGACCATCGCGGTGTTCTCGTCCAGGGTGGTGCGCAGGGCCAGCTCGACATGCCGGTCATGGGACTTGGCGACCAGGGTGATGACCGGGGCGCCGGACGCGAGAAGGGCCCTGACCTGGGGGTCCTCGGCGGCGGTGGTGCCCGCGCGGCGGGTGGCGCCGAAGGCGACGAGCTGGGCGTTCCTGAACCGGATCTCCTGCTGGGCGCGGGCGAAGAACTCGGTGTCCCGGGGGTTGGCACCGGGCCAGCCGCCCTCCACGAAGCCGACGCCGAACTCGTCCAGATGGCGGGCGATGGTCAGCTTGTCGGCGACGGTGAGGTTGATGCCCTCGCGCTGAGCGCCGTCGCGCAGGGTGGTGTCGAAGATGTGGAAGTCGTCGTGGGGGCGGGGGGAGGAGGAAAGGGGGGTGCTGGGGTCTGGGGTCATGGCGGTGTGGGCTCCAGGGGAAGTGGCTCCGGGGGTTCCGGGCCGGCGCGGGTGTCGGCTGGGTGACGGCTGGGGTGTCGTCGGTACGGCCACCGGCACCGGAAGGGCGGGCTCCACCTGCCCCCATTCTCGCGCGCTGACGTCCTCCGGCGGGGTTGGGGCCGGAAAACGAAAAGACCCCTCGCGGATGCGAGAGGTCTGCGCGCGGGTCTGGGACACGGTGTCCACTGCCGCGGGGGTTTCCGCGGGGTTCAGTGGTCACGGCGGACCGGCGCGCTGCTGCCCATAATCACGGCGGTAGCAAGCACGCGGGTAGTTTGCCACAGGGCGGGTGGGGGGTGGACATCGGTCTCAGGATGCGGGCAGACCGGGGAGAGGGGTGGGGAGGAGGGTGTCGTCGATGAACTCGTGTACGTGGGTGAGGACGGTCTCCCGTCCGGCGCCGGGGATGCCGACGGCGACGTGCACACTAAAGCCGTCCAGCAGGGCGCGCAGCCGGGCGGCGATGCGGTCGGGGTCGACCCGGCGCAGTTCGCCGCGCGATATGCCCTCGGCGAGCAGGGCGACCAGGTCGCGGTGCCAGGCCCGCTCGATGGCCGCCTGCCGGGCGCGGGCGTCCGCGTCGGCGTACTGGGAGCGGTTCCAGACCTCCAGCCAGAGCGTCCAGTGCGGGTCGCGCGGGCCCTCGGGCACGTACAGGTCCACGTACGCCAGCAGCCGTTCCCGTACCGGCAGCGTCCCCCGGGACAGCAGGGCGCTGCGTTCGGCGCCGAGCCGGCCCTCGCTCCACTCCAGGGTCTGGAGCAGCAGCTCGTCCTTGGTGCGGAAGTAGTAGAGGAGGTGGCCGCTGCTCATGCCGACCTCGCGGCCGAGACCCGCCATGGTGAGCCCGTCGAGGCCGTGCTCGGCGATCATCGCCATGGCGGCGGCGAGGAGCGCCTCACGGGGCGGGGCGCTGTTGCGCCGCCGGGCGGCGGGGGTCATACGGCGGCCGTCCTTCGGAGGGAGACGGGGGAAGCGGGAGATACGGGGGCGGGGGTGGTCATTCGTACGTTGTACCCGATGTGCGGGGGCGGCCTGAGGCTGGGCGGGCCGCCCCCGGAGACAGGGGCGGTCAGACGGCCGGCTGCTGCTGGGTGATGCAGTGGATGCCGCCTCCACCGGCGAAGATGGCGCGGGCGTCGACCAGGACGACCTCGCGGTCCGGGAAGAGCCGGCGGAAGGTCGCGGCGGCCTCCTCGTCGCGCGGGTCGTCGAAGGCGCAGAGGATCACGGCGCCGTCGCAGAGGTAGTGGTTGATGTAGGAGTAGTCGACCCACTCGCCGTCCTCCTCCAGGACGGTGGGGGCGGGGATCTCGACGACCTCCAGCGGGCGGCCCTTGGCGTCGGTCTGGCGGCGCAGCAGTTCGACGTTGGACCGGCACAGCTCGTGGTCGGGGTGGCGCGGGTCGGGCTGGGTGTGGACGACGACGGTGCCGGGGCGGGCGAAGGCGGCGACGATGTCGACATGGCCGCGGGTGCCGTACACCCCGTAGTCGCCGGTCAGGCCGCGCGGCAGCCAGATCGCCTTGGTGGTGCCGAGCTTGGCGTGGATCTCCGCCTCGACCTGCTCGCGGGTCCACCGGGGGTTGCGCTCGGGGCCGAGCTGGACGGTGTCGGTGAGCAGTACGGTGCCCTCGCCGTCCACATGGATGGCGCCGCCCTCGTTGACCAGGTCGCTGGCGTGTACGGGGACCCCGGCGAGGTCCGCGACCTGGCGGGCGATCTTGGAGTCGTGCTCCCAGCGGGCCCAGTCGGCGGCGCCCCAGCCGTTGAAGACCCAGTCCACGGCGGCGAGCCGGTTGCCGTCGGTGACGAAGGTGGGGCCGATGTCCCGCATCCAGGCGTCGTCCAGGTCGCGTTCGACCAGGTCGACGTCCGGGCCGAGCAGGGCGCGGGCCTCGTCGGCCTGTCCGGGGCCGTGCACCACGGTGACCGGCTCGAAGCGGCGTACGGCGCGGGCGACGGCCGCCCAGGCCTCGCGGGCCTCACGCAGTTCGGCCTCGCTGGTGAACGTCGGGTTGGGGCCGGGCCAGGCCATCCAGGTGCGCTCGTGCGGGGCCCATTCGGCGGGCATGCGGAACATCGGGGGATTCCTTTGCGGCGGGGAGAAGCGGGGGGTCAGAGGAAGTAGAGGCGGTTGAGGGTGACGGACTCGGCCGGCTCGGAGCTGAGCGGGTCGCCGTCCAGGGTGACCAGGCCGCTGCGGGAGTCCACCTGGACGTCGCCGACCCGGGAGTTGAGCAGCAGGTCGCCGGGGCCGATGCCGCGGGTGCCGCGTACCGCGACCCGGCGGCGGCGGGTGGGCATCAGGTCGTTGCCGGCCTGGGCGGCGGCGCCGGAGACGAAGGCCACCGAGATGTCGGCGGCGGTCGCGCCGAACGCGCCGAACTGCGGGCCGAGGACCAGCGGTTCGCAGGTGTCGGTGGCCGCGTTGGGGTCGCCCACGACCCCGTACGCCGGGAAGCCGGACTTGAGGACGAGCTGCGGCTTGGCGCCGAAGAACTCGGGCCGCCACAGCACGATGTCGGCGAGCTTGCCGACCTCGACGGAGCCGATCTCGTGGGCGAGGCCGTGGGCGATCGCCGGGTTGATGGTCAGCTTGGCCATGTACCGCAGCACGCGGGCGTTGTCGTCGCCGTCCCCGTCGCCCTCCAGCGGGCCGAGCTCGGCCTTCATCTTCCCGGCCATGGCGAAGGTCCGGCGCACGGTCTCGCCGGCCCGTCCCATGCCCTGGGCGTCCGAGGAGGTGATGCCGATGGCGCCGAGGTCGTGCAGCACGTCCTCCGCGCCCATGGTCCCGGCCCGGATGCGGTCGCGGGCCATGGCGGCGTCGCCGGGCAGGTCGGTCTTCAGGTCGTGGACGGAGACGATCATCCCGTAGTGCTCGGCGACCGCGTCCCGCCCGAAGGGCAGGGTGGGGTTGGTGGAGGAGCCGATGACATTGGGGACGCCCGCCATCTTCAGGACGTTGGGTACGTGCCCGCCGCCGCAGCCCTCGATGTGGAAGGCGTGGATGGTGCGGCCCTCCAGCACCTTCAGGGTGTCCTCGACGGACAGGCACTCGTTCAGCCCGTCGCTGTGCAGGGCGACCTGGACGTCGTACTCCTCGGCGACCCGCAGCGCGGTGTCCAGGGCGCGGGTGTGGGCGCCCATGTCCTCGTGCACCTTGAAGCCGGAGGCGCCGCCCTCGGCCAGCGCCTCGATCAGCGGGGCGTCGTGCGAGGAGGAGCCGCGGCCCAGGAAGCCGATGTTGACCGGCCAGGCGTCGAAGGCGTTGAACGCGTGGCGCAGCGCCCATGGCGAGTTGACGCCAACCCCCCAGACAGGACCGAACTCCTGGCCGATGATGGTGGTGACGCCGGAGGCGAGGGAGGCTTCCATGATGCGCGGCGACAGCAGATGGACATGGGTGTCCACGGCGCCGGCGGTGGCGATCAGGCCCTCGCCGGAGACGATGGAGGTGCCGGTGCCGGTGACGACGTCCACCCCGTCGAGGGTGTCCGGGTTGCCGGCCCGGCCGATGGCGTGGATACGGCCCTCGCGGATGCCGATGGACACCTTGCGGATGCCCTGGACGGCGTCGATGAGCAGCACGTTGCTGATGACCACGTCGCAGGTGTCGCGGACGGCGGCGGCCTTGAGGTGCAGTCCGTCGCGGGCGGTCTTGCCGAAGCCGGCGAGGAACTCCTCCCCCGGCTTCTGCGCGTCGGACTCCACGCGCACGGTCAGCCCGGAGTCACCGAGCCTGACCCGGTCGCCGGTGCGCGGGCCGTGGACGGAGGCGTACTCGTAGGGGTCCATCAGTCCTTCTCCTCCGCTCCGGGGGCGTTGTCGTCTGCGTCGTGGGGGGTGGCGCCCAGGTAGCCGCAGGCGGCGGCCCGGCGCAGGGCCTCCGCCTTGGCGCCGGGGGCGTCCAGCGGGCCGTCGACCAGGCCGGCGAAGCCGATGGCGATCCGCTCGCCGCCGAGGGGGACGAGCCCCACCTCGGCCCGGCCGCCGGGGTCGAAGCGGAAGGAGGAGCCGGCGGGCACGGCGAGCCGCATGCCGTAGGCGGCGGCGCGGTCGAAGTCGAGGCGGGGGTTGGCCTCGAAGAAGTGGAAGTGCGAGGTGACGCTGACCGGGACGGCGGCGGTGTTCCGTACGGCGAGGGTGAGCGCGGGGGGCCGCTCCTCGTAGCCGGGGCCGGGGAGCAGGGCGCCGGGCGCGTCGGAGCCGCTGGGGTCGCCGGCGGCGCCGATGGGGTCGCTGACGACCGCGAGCCGGGAGCCGTCGTCGAAGACGGCCTCCACATGCACCTCGGTGACGATGTCGGCGACCCCCGGCAGGACGTCGTCGGGGCCGAGCACCGAGCGGGCCGCCTCGATCGCATCGGCCAGCCGGCGGCCGTCCCGGGCCGCCTCGCAGACGGTGTCCGCGATCAGGGCGGTCGCCTCGGGGACGTTCAGCCGCAGGCCGCGCGCCCGGCGGGCCCGGGCCAGCTCGGCCGCGCCGAAGATCAGCAGCCGGTCGCGCTCCGTGGGGGTCAGTCGCACGTCACCACACCTACCTGTTCCACGCCGTGCTGTTTGAGCACCACTCTAACCATAGGGCGAGGACGGTCAAGCTGCGGGCAGCGCTCGCGCCGGGCGGAGGAAAACCATCGAGAGGAAGAGCGGGAAACCATTGACGAGGCCGTGGCCGGTGGCCGACATTGAGCGTCGCTCTAACACAGCGAAGTCGCCTCAGCGGAGAACGAGACCCGGCAGGGAGGACGCCCATGTCCCCAGTCCTTGAACAGCGCGGCACCGACACCATCCCCGAGGCGGAACGGACCAGTGGGCCGCGCGATCTGATCGCCATCCTGCTGGGCTCCAACCTCTGCCTGGGGGTGATCGTCTTCGGCTGGCTGCCGGTCTCCTTCGGGCTCGGCCTGTGGCCCGCGGTGACCTCGGTGGTGGCCGGGACGGTGGTCGGGGTGGCGGTGACCGCACCGCTCGCGCTGGTCTCCCTGCGCACCGCCACCAACCTCTCCACCTCCAGCGGCGCGTTCTTCGGGGTGCGCGGCCGGCTGGTCGGCTCGGTGGTCGGGCTGCTGCTGTCCCTCGGCTACACCGCGCTGACCCTGTGGATCGGCGGCGATGTGATGGTGGGGACTCTCGCCCGGCTGGTCGGGCTGCCGGACGGCGGGGCGGCACACGGGGTGGTGTACGCGCTGCTCGCGGGGTGTACGGCGGTCGCCGCGGTGTACGGCTACCGGCTGCTGCTGCGGCTGAGCCGGGTGCTGGCCATCGGGATGACCCTGCTGCTCGCGGTGGGCCTGGCGGCCTACGCGGGCGACTTCACCGCGGCGCCGCCGCCGGACACCCCGTATCTGCTGGGCTCCTTCTGGCCGACCTGGACGCTGTCGGCGGTGGCGGCCGGGCTGAGCGGGCCGATCGCGTTCATCACCCTGCTCGGCGACTACACCCGCTATGTCTCACCCCTGCGGCACTCCCCGCGCACGGTGTGGCGGGCGACCTGCCTGGGGCTGCTGCTCGGGCTGCTGGTGCCGCAGCTGTTCGGTACGTTCACCGCGCTGGCCGCCCGGGCGGGCACCGACTACGCGGGGCCGCTGGTCGCCGCCTCCCCCACCTGGTACCTGGTGCCGCTGCTGCTGGCGGCGACCGCGGGCTCGGTGGGCAACGCGGGGCTGATGCTCTACTCGATGGGTCTCGACCTGGACGCGATCGTGCCCCGGGCCAGCCGTACCGGGGCCACCCTGGCCGTCGCGGTGGTCGCCACCGCCTTCGTCTTCGCCGGGCACTTCTCCTGGGACGCGCAGTCCGCGATGACCTCGTTCGTGCTGCTGCTCACCGCGCTGGGCGCGCCGTGGGCGGTGATCACCCTGATGGGGCACATCCGCTGCCGGGGCGTCTACGACCCGGAGGCGCTCCAGGTCTACAACCGGCGGGCCCGGGGCGGGCGCTACTGGTTCCGCGCGGGCTGGCACCCCCGGGCCACGGCGGCCTGGCTGGTGGGCGCGGCAGTGGGCCTGCTGGCCGTGGGCACTCCGCTGTACGAGGGGCCGCTGCTGGCCCTGACCGGCGGGGTGGACTGCAGTTTCGTGCTGTCGGGGCTGGTGGGCGGAGTGGTGTACGCGGTGCTGGCCCCGGGTGGGAGGGTTCCGGCGGGGCGGGCCTCCGACCCGGGCGCTGCTCAGCGCGGCACGCGGTAGGTCAGATGGGTCACCGAGTCCTCCGCTCGCGACTCCACCTGTTCGAGGTCGAGGGAGGGCACTCCGTCGAAGAGCCGGGTGCCGGCGCCGAGGGTGAACGGCACGATGTGCAGCCGCAGCTCGTCGACCAGGCCGGCGGCGAGGTACTGGTTGATGGTGGTCGCGCCCCCGTGGATGGAGACGTTCCGCTCTCCGGCCGCCTCGCGGGCCTGCCGCAGGGCGGAGTCGATGCCGTCGGTGACGAAGTGGAAGGTGGTGCCGCCCTCCATGGGCTGCGGCTCGCGCGGGTGGTGGGTGAGGACGAAGACCGGCGCGTGGTACGGCGGGTTCTCGCCCCACCAGCCCTTCCACGGCCGGTCCCACGCGCCGCGTACCGGCCCGAACATGTTGCGCCCCATGACGAAGGCGCCGACCTCCGTCAGCCGGTCGAGTTGCCGCTGCCGCTGCTCCGGGGTCTCGAACATCCAGGAGTGCAGCCGGTCGCCCCAGCCGTCACCCCCGTCGTCACCGAACGGGCGCTGCTCACTCTGGTGGAGCCCGGCGGCGTATCCGTCGACGGAGACGGAGAGGTCGCAGGTCACCCGGGCCGGATGCGTGGTCATCGCGTCGTCCTCCTGGTGGCGACTCGTCGTCGCCCTCGCGGTGGGTCGTCCGATGAATAGACCGCCGCGGGCCCGCGAACTCATCGCGCGGGCCCGGAGGACGGCAGGCGCCGGGTCGGGAGGACGGCGGGCAGCCGGGCCGCCGTCCGGGATATGGCGGCGGCCCGGCTGCCGGGTGCCGCTCAGGCCAGCTCGTGGGTCCAGCCGTGGACGTCCTCGGCGGCGCCGGTCTGGATGTCGAGCAGCGCCTTGCGCAGGGCCATGGTGACGGTGCCGGGGCCGCCGTCGCCCTGGGTCCACTCGCCGCCCTCGGACTTGACGTAGCCGACCGGGGTGATCACGGCGGCGGTGCCGCAGGCGAAGACCTCGGTGAGGGTGCCGTTCTCGCTGTCCCGGCGCCACTGCTCGGTGGAGATCCGGCCCTCCTCGGAGGTGTAACCGAGGTCCTTGGCGACGCTCAGCAGCGAGTCGCGGGTGATGCCGGCGAGCAGGGAGCCGGTCAGTTCGGGGGTGACGATCCTGTCCCCGTACACGAAGTACAGGTTCATCCCGCCCATCTCCTCGACCCACCGGTGCTCCAGGGCGTCGAGCCAGACGACCTGGTCGCAGCCCTTGGCGGCGGCCTCGGCCTGGGCGAGCAGGGAGGCGGCGTAGTTGCCGCCGGTCTTGGCGAAGCCCATGCCGCCGGGGACGGCGCGGACGTAGTTCTCGGAGAGCCAGACGGAGACCGGCTTGACGCCGCCGGGGAAGTACGGGCCGGCCGGCGAGGCGATCACCAGGAACAGGTACTCGTTGGCCGGCCGGACGCCCAGCCCGACCTCGGCCGCGATCATGAAGGGGCGCAGGTAGAGGGAGGACTCGCCGCCGTGCTCGGGCACCCACGCCTTGTCCTGCTGGACCAGCGCGTCACAGGCGGCGATGAAGGTCTCCACGGGCAGCTCGGGCATGGCGAGCCGGCGGGCGGAGAGCTGGAAGCGCTCGGCGTTGGCCTCGGGGCGGAAGGTGACGACCGAGCCGTCGGGGCGGCGGTAGGCCTTGAGGCCCTCGAAGATCTCCTGCGCGTAGTGCAGGGTCATGTTGGCCGGGTCGATGGACAACGGGGCGTACGGGGTGAGCTGGGCGTCGTGCCAGCCGCGGCCCTCGGTCCACCGGATGGTCACCATGTGGTCGGTGAAGTGGCGGCCGAAACCGGGGTTGGCCAGGATCGCCTCGCGCTCCGCGTCGGACAGCGGGTTCGAAGAGGGCTTGAGCTCGATCGTGGGCGTCGTCGTCATGAGTGCTTTCGTCCTTCACCGTTTGTGTGTGGCGGACCGCGCTCACGCCGCTGCACCTGCTAGGACGTCCGAGCTTTCCCGCATGCCGCGGCCCCGCGTTCGATTATCGCCCGGGGAGCGGTGTGCCGGAAAGGGCCCGGAGGGGCCCCGAGGCGGTCCGGGCCGGGGCCCGGACCGCCGCCGGAGGGGTGCAGGACGCTGGTGCGGTCCTGGTTCGATGGTGGCACCCGGGGGCCGCACAGGAGAAACCGCCGGGTGCTGGTGGGCGACCCGGCGGCTGGTGGGAGGTGTGTCAGCGGCGGGTCAGCTCGCTACGCGTACCGCCAGCGCGTCGCCGATCTCGTCGGTGGTGCGGGGCGCCGCGCCGTCGCGTTCGGCCAGGTCGGCGGCGACGGCGTCCTCGATGCGGACCGCCTCGGCGTCCAGGCCGAGGTGGCGCAGGAGCAGGGCGACGGAGAGGACCGTGGCGGTGGGGTCGGCCTTGCCCTGGCCCGCGATGTCGGGCGCGGAGCCGTGCACGGGCTCGAACATCGACGGGAAGTCACCCGTGGGGTTGATGTTGCCGGAGGCGGCCAGGCCGATGCCGCCGGTCACGGCGGCGGCGAGGTCGGTGAGGATGTCGCCGAAGAGGTTGTCGGTGACGATGACGTCGAAGCGCTCCGGCTGGGTGACGAAGAAGATCGTCGCGGCGTCGACGTGCAGGTAGTCGGTGGTGACCTCGGGGTACTCGCTGCCGACCCGGTCGAAGATGTTCTTCCACAGGTGGCCCGCGTACACCAGGACGTTGTTCTTGTGGACCAGGGTGAGCTTCTTGCGGGGGCGGGCCTGGGCGCGCTCGTAGGCGTCTCGGACCACCCGCTCGACCCCGTACGCCGTGTTGACGCTGACCTCGGTGGCGACCTCGGCGGGGGTGCCGGTGCGCAGCGAGCCGCCGTTGCCCGTGTAGGGGCCCTCGGTGCCCTCGCGGACCACCACGAAGTCGATGTCGGGGCGGCCCGCGAGCGGGGTGGCGGTGTTCGGGAAGAGCCGGGAGGGGCGCAGGTTGACGTAGTGGTCGAACGCGAAGCGCAGCTTCAGCAGCAGTCCGCGCTCCAGGATGCCGGCCGGGACGGTCGGGTCGCCGATGGCGCCGAGCAGGATGGCGTCGTGCGCCTTGAGGGACTCCAGCTCGCTGTCGGGGAGGGTCTCCCCGGTGCGGTGCCAGCGGCCTGCGCCGAGGTCGTACTCCTTGGTCTCCAGCTTCACATCCTGCGGGAGGACGGAGCTCAGGACCTTCAGGCCCTGGGCCACGACCTCCTGGCCGATGCCGTCACCGGGGACCACTGCGAGACTGATGCTGCGTGACATGCCGGCACCCTACTTCCCGTCCCATTGCCTGACACCGGCGTTCCACCATATGGACAGCGGAGCGTGCGGCAGGGGTCAGCGGGTGGGGCGGTGCCCGGTGTCGCCGCCGTTGTCGCGGCGGTCCAGGGCGCGCTGGAGCGCGGCGGCGGCGTTGCGGCGGTCGGCGTCGGTGGTGCGGGAGACGTGGCGGACCCGGCGGGCGGTGGGCTGTGCGGCCATGGTGATCGACTCCTTGGCTCCGTGGCGTGCCCGTGGACCGGGCAGGCCGTGCGAGGGGCCGGACCGGCGCGAGGAGAGCGCGGGTCGGCTGGTGAGGGCCGGAAGGCGGGGAGCGGGCCGCAGGGGTCACCTGCCGGGGCACAGCGCTCGACACCGCCGCCCGCTCGATGAAGCGGGGCGAAAGGATTCGGCTCACTCCACGCTAAGGGGAAGCGGAGCGCCTGTCTCCACGATTACTCGGACTTCCTACTATCTGAGACGGAGCCTGGGCCAGAGCATCACACCGGGTACGGAAAGTAGCCGCGCCGCACGGGACAGCTCAGAGCACGTCGCCGTCGCGCCAGTCGAAGACCAGGGCGCCGGACTCGGCCTCGGGGAGCGGGCGGCCCAGCGCGGGGCGCAGATAGGTGGAGTCCTCCTCGTCGGGGAGGTGGACGGTGCCCTTCGGCCCGTACGCCTCGATGCGGCCGTTCCACAGTTGCCAGCCGCGCCCCCGGTAGAGCTCGGCGCCCTCGTCGGAGGCGGAGAGCGCGCCGAAGGCGTACGCCCCGTCGACGACCTCCTCCAGGGCGGCCATCACCCGGCCGCCCAGGCTCTGGCGCCTGCGGTCCGGGCGCACGGCGACCGCCTCGACATAGCCGATGCGGTGGGAGCGGCCCGCGTGGGCGACACGGCGCATGATCACGCTGCCGTGGGCGGCCACGCCCCGCTCGTCGCGGATCCAGGCGTGCACGCCGCCGAGCCCGTGGTCCCAGTCCTCGTCGCCGAAGTCGCCGTCGAAGGCGGTGTCCAGCATGGCGCGTATCGCGTCCAGGGTGCGGGGCGGGAGTTCAACTGGTGTGGGCGGTGCGCAGGGAGTCGCTCATGGCGCCCACTCTGGCAGGCGCGGCCCCGGCGGCGCACCGGATATGGGGGTGCGCCGCCGGTAACCGGCCATCCTCGCCGCGACGACCCTCGGTTCAGGGGGCTACGGGGCTCAGAGCCGCCCGCCGGTGAGGCGGGAGATCGGGCCACGCTGGTTCAGGCCGGCGCGGCGGCCGAGCGCGTAGGAGGAGGCCACCACGGCGGCCGCTCCGGCACCGGCGCCGGCGGCGATCACCTTGCGCGCCTTGACCACCGTCCAGACCAGGCCGGCCTTGCCGGCCGTCTTCTTCGCGGCGGTGCCGACCGCCGACTGCACACTGGTGGCGGCCGTCTTGGCCTTCTCCGCGGTGGCGCCGCCGATACCGGCCAGCTTCTCCTTGCCGCTGCCGACAGCGGAACGGGCCGAGTCGGTCGCGGAATCGGAGGCGTTCTTGGCGGTCCGGGTGGCGCCCTTGGCGGCGCTCGTGGCACGGCCCTTGGTCGCCGTGCCGCTCTGGGTCGTCTTGTTCGTCGTCGTCTCAGCCATGTCCTGCGGATAACCGCCCAGCCGTTCGGCAAACTGACCGCCCGTGCACGGCCACTGCGCGTTTCCCTCCTCGCCCCCACACTTTCCCTCCCGCCGGTTCACACCGAGTCCACGGCGTGTTCGGGGGCAGACGGCGTACGGGAGGTGCCGACGAGATGAGCACATGGAACACGGTGCAGAGCAGGGCCCGGGGCGCTGCGCGCGGCCGGAAGGGAAGCAAGGCCCTGGAGTGGGCGGGCCGTTGGGGCTTCGCCGCCAAGGGCGTGATCTACCTGCTGGTGGGCGTGCTGGCGCTGCGGGTGGCCTTCGGCGAGAACGAGGGCAAACAGGCCGACCGGGGCGGGGCGCTCGCCGAGGTCGCCGAACAGCCGCTGGGCTCGGTGCTGTTGTGGGCGCTGGGCATCGGGCTGGCGGGTATGGCGGTGTGGCAGCTGTCCGAGGCGGTGTGGGGGACGAAGACGGGCCACCGGCTGCTGTCGGCCGGGCGGTGCGTGTTCTACGCCTTCGTCGCCTGGTCGGTGCTGGCCTTCGCAGCCGGCAGCGGGGGCGGCGGCGGTTCCAGCGACAAGCAGTCGCAGGACGTCACCGCGCGGGCGATGGAGCTGCCGGCCGGCCGGTGGCTGGTGGGGGCGGTCGGTCTGGGGATCGCGATCGCCGGTCTGGTGAACGCGATACGCGCCGGGATGCGCACGTACCACAAGCATCTGAAGCTCGGTGAGATGTCCCGGCGGGCCCGTCAGGTGGTCGATGTGACCGGCGTGGCGGGCGGTATCGCGCGCGGCCTGGTCTTCCTGGCGGCGGGCGGCTTCGCGGTCCGCGCGGCCTGGGTCTACGACCCGGACCAGGCCAAGGGCGTGGACGACACCCTGCGCTCGTTCGCCTCCACCCCGGTGGGGCCGTGGCTGCTGGTCGTGGTGGCGGCCGGGCTGGCGCTGTACGGGGTGTTCTGCTTCGCGATGGCCCGCTGGCGCCGGGTCTGACGCCGGGAAGGCGTCACAGGGACGGCGTGAGAGGCCCCGGCGGTCAGGAGACCTCGGCCAGGGCCTCGTCCACTCCCTCGTACAGGGGCAGGACGGTGTCCACGCCGGTCAGCACGAAGAGCCGGCGCACGAACGGCGACGGCGCGGCGATCCGCAGCCGGGGCCCGTAGTCGGAGAAGGCCTGTAGCAGCAGGTTGAGCATGGTGGAGTCGGCGAAGCCCACCGCGGAGAGGTCCAGGACCAGTGGGGAGCCGCTGTCGGCCGCCTGTCGCAGGACGGTACGCAGGGGTTCGACGCTCTGCAGGTCAGCCTCTCCGCCGACCGCGACGATCAGAGCACCGCTCTCGTTGCGCTCGTTGATCCGGAGGGCCCGTTCGGAAGGCTGGGAAGGACGCACGGGCCCCACCTTAGATTCGACTGTTGCCGTTTGACAACATTCTCCCCGTGGCAACAGTCTTGCCCTCGTCGTGTCATCGCGCCTGCGCTCCGGAGGCGGAGACACCCGGGGGGAAAGGGGAAGCGGGCCCGAGATGAAGCTAGGCGCTGTCGGCCACCGTGTGGCCGTCCCCCGTATCGGACCCGCCGGCGGCGTCCTCTATCGCCCGGGCGGTTCTCTGGAACGCGAGCAGTCCTCTGACCAGCGCGCCGACCTCGGCCGGCTCCATGCCGGCCAGCACCGCCGCGACCTCCCGGGCCCGCGCGGCGCGCAGGTCGGCGAGGAGCGCGCGGCCGCGGGCGCTCAGCCGCAGCTCGACCTCCCGGCGGCTGGTGGCGCTCGGTTCCCGGGTCACCAGCCCCATGGCGCCCAGCCGGTCGCAGAGGCGGCTGACGGAGGAGCTGCGGGAGTGCAGGGCATCGCTCAGGGCACGCAGGTTCGTTCCGTCATGCTGTTCCAGGACGAGCAGGGCCCTTAGCTGCGACGGCGAGACCGGCCCGGAAGGCGCCGACTCCTGGCCACGTCCCAAGACCACCTCCAGGAGCTCGGCGGCCGCGCACACGTCTTCCGCCGACCGGTCGTGGGGGCGTGGCGTACTGGGAAAGCGGGGCACCGATCCACTGTGTCACCCACCGGCGCGTTTTGTCAGCCCGGGAGGACTGGCGAGACTCGCCCCACGCCCCGCCCCGCACAACGGTCCGGCAGCACGGCTCGTACCCGCGGATACCCCGAACCACACGACATACCTAGAGGAAGGCACCATCCGACTGTGACCACCATGGCGGATTTCGAGAGATCCCTGCGCGAGGCGCCCCCGCACGCGCTGGTGGACGTCGTGCGCGACCGGCTGGCTGCCTGGTACGGCGCCACGGATGTGGCCCTGCTGCTGGCCGACTACGGGCTGAGCGTGCTCCAGCCGGTGGGCGCCGCCGACGCCCGGGCGGGTGCCCTCCCGCTGTACACCAGCGCCGCGGGGCGGGCCTTCGGCAGCCAGGAAGCGCGGGCGGAGCCGGCCCGGGACGGTGTGGTGCCCCATCTGCTTCCGGTGACCGTGCGCGGTGAGCGGCTCGGCGTACTGGCCGTGCGGCTGCCGGCGGAGCACTCCACCGAGGCGGTGGCCCGGCAGCTGGCCCATGTGGCGGAGGTGCTGGGGCACGAGGTGCTGGTGGCGGAGCGGGACACCGACCTGTACCAGCTCGCCCGGCGGGCCAGCCGGCTGACGCTCGCGGCCGAGATGCAGTGGCAGATCCTGTCCGGGCGGGCCTTCGCCCAGCCGGAGTACGAGATCGGGGCGCAGCTGGAGCCCGCGTACGCGGTGCACGGGGACAACTTCGACTGGTCGTCGGACTTCGCCGGGCTCACCGTCGCGATCACCGACGGGATGAGCGAGGGGGTGGAGGCCTCGCTGCTGACCACCCTTGCGGTCAACGCCCTGCGCAACGCCCGGCGGGCGGGCGTGGACATCGCCGACCAGGCCGCACTGGCCGACCAGGCGGTGTGGGCGCGGTACCGGGGCTCGCTGTACGTGTCCACGCTGCTGATGTCCTTCGACCTGGAGAGCGGCCGGGCGTACGCGGTGGACGCCGGCTCCCCGCAGCTGTGGCGGCGGCGCGGACGCTCGGTCGAACGGGTCCCGCTGGACGCGCAGTTCCCGCTGGGGATGTTCGAGGAGTCCGACTACCGGGTGCAGGAGATCGACCTGCTTCCGGGCGACCGGCTGCTGGTGGTGAGCGACGGGGTGTACCAGGCGGTGTCGCCGCAGAGCGAGCCGTACGCACCCAAGGCGCTGGTGCGCGGCATCCAGGCGACCAGCCTGCTCCCGGCGGCCTCGGTGCCGGGCGCGCTGCTGCGCGAGCTGGCCTCCTACCGACTCACCGAGACGCTGGACGACGCCATGGTGGTGTGCCTGGACTGGCACGGCCGCCCCGGGGCCGGGGCGGTTGCGGAGTAGCGCTCATTCCGTGCCGCGCGGCCCGGAGGGGCCGAAGGGTTCGGCCGGACCCGGGGGACGGCGCGGCGGCCTCGACCGGTCGTAGGTGCTGAACGGGTCGTACGGGCGCGGGGGCCCCGTCCGCGGCTCGGGCACGGTCCGGCCGGCGGCGGCACCGGAGGCGGGCACCTCGGACGCGGAGGCCTCAGAGGTCTCAGGGGCGGGCGCCAGTGCGAACTCGGCGCGGACCCGCTTGCCGGCCGGGATGGTCTTGACGCTCAGCCGGGTGCACAGGGCGCGCACGATCTCCATGCCGTGGCCGCCCACCCGGCCCGGGTCGCTGCGGTGGAACACCGGGCGGGCGCAGTCGGCGTCGTACACGGTGACGGTCAGCCAGCGCGCGCACCCCTCCAGCTCCAGCACGTACGGGCCGCCGGTGTGGCGGTCGGCGTTGGTCACCAGTTCGCTGACGACCAGGCGCACATCGGTCGCGGTGCGTTCGGGTACGGCGGCGAGCCACTCGGCGGCCAGTTCCGTCAGGAACCGGTCGGAGAGGGCGCGGGCCTCGGCGATGCAGCCGGGCTCCCCGGTGTACTCGGCGCTTCGGCTGAGGGTCCCCGGGGGTGTCAGCGAAGGTGTCAGGCGGTCTTCTGCGGTCATGTCCTCCACCCTCGGACGGCAGTCGCCCCGGTCCGCACCCTGCTACCCCGGGTCCGCCGGGTCATACCGCCCCGCTTCCCCCACCGCCCAGGCGGCCCCCGCAACGTGGAAACCGCCCCCGTCCGGCTGTGGGGGCCGAACGGGGGCGGTGCTCGGGGGCGGGGCGGCCGCGCGGGGCCGCCCCCGGGGGGCGTCAGCCCATGTGGGGGTAGGTGTAGTCGGTCGGGGAGACCAGCGACTCCTTGATGGCGCGGGTCAGCGTCCAGCGCATCAGGTTCTGCGGGGCGCCGGCCTTGTCGTTGGTGCCGGAGGCGCGGCCGCCGCCGAAGGGCTGCTGGCCGACCACGGCGCCGGTCGACTTGTCGTTGATGTAGAAGTTGCCGGCCGCGTAGCGCAGCTTGTCCATGGTGTGCGCGGCGGCGGCGCGGTCCTGGGAGATGACGGCGCCGGTGAGCGCGTACGCGGAGACGGCCTCCATCTGCGTCAGCATCTCGTCGTACTTCTCGGCGGAGCTGTCGTCGTACACGTGGACCGCGAGGATCGGGCCGAAGTACTCGGTGGTGAACACCTCGTTCTCCGGGTCGGTGCACTCGATGACGGTCGGGCGGACGAAGTAGCCGACCGAGTCGTCGTAGGAGCCGCCGGCCACGATGGTGCAGGAGGCGTCCTCCTTGGCGCGGTCGATGGCGGCCTTGTTCTTGGCGAAGGCACGCTCGTCGATGACGGCGCCGATGAAGTTCGACAGGTCGGTGACGTCGCCCATGGCGATCGAGTCGACCTCGGCGGCGAACTGCTCCTTGAAGCCGTTGTTCCAGATCGAGGCCGGGATGTACGCGCGGGAGGTGGCGGAGCACTTCTGGCCCTGGTACTCGAAGGAGCCGCGGGTCAGCGCGGTCTTCAGCACGGCCGGGTCGGCGCTCGGGTGGGCGACGACGAAGTCCTTGCCGCCGGTCTCGCCGACGATCCGCGGGTAGCCGCGGTACTTCTCGATGTTGTTGCCGACCGTCTTCCACAGGTGCTGGAAGGTCTTGGTCGAGCCGGTGAAGTGGATGCCGGCCAGCTCGGGGTGGTTGAGCGCGATCTCGGAGACGTCCAGGCCGTCGCCGGTGACCAGGTTGATGACGCCCTTGGGCAGCCCGGCCTCCTCCAGCAGCTCCATCAGCAGCACGGCGGCGTAGGTCTGGGTCGGGGACGGCTTCCAGACGACCACATTGCCCATCAGGGCCGGGGCGGTGGGCAGGTTGCCGGCGATCGCGGTGAAGTTGAAGGGCGTGATCGCGTAGACGAAGCCCTCCAGCGGGCGGTGGTCGAGGCGGTTCCACACACCCGGGGAGTTGGCCGGCGGCTGCTCGGCGAGCAGGTCGCGGGCGTACTTGACGTTGAACCGCCAGAAGTCGACCAGCTCGCAGGGGGTGTCGATCTCGGCCTGCTGGGCGGTCTTGGACTGGCCCAGCATGGTGGCGGCGGCCAGCGTCTCGCGCCAGGGGCCGGCCAGCAGCTCGGCGGCGCGCAGGATGATCGCGGCGCGGTCGTCGAAGGAGAGCGCGCGCCAGGCCGGGGCGGCGGCCAGGGCGGCGTCCACCGCGTCCTGGGCGTCGGCCTGGGTGGCGGTGGCGAAGGTGCCGAGGACGGCCTTGTGGTTGTGCGGCTGCACGACGTCGACGCGTGCGCCGCCGCCCATCCGCTTCTCGCCGCCGATGGTCATCGGGAGCTCGATCGGCTTCGCGGCCAGCTCGCGGAGCTTCGCCTCCAGGCGGGCGCGCTCGGGGGAGCCGGGGGCGTAGCCGTGGACCGGCTCGTTGACCGGAGTGGGGACCTGGGTCACAGCGTCCATGAGTTCCGATACTCCTTAGTTCTTGGTGATCATCGAGCGGACGAAGAACAGCAGGTTGGCCGGCTTCTCCGCGAGGCGGCGCATGAAGTACCCGTACCAGTCGGTGCCGTACGCGGTGTAGACCCGCATCCGGTGGCCCTCGGCCGCGAGCCGCAGGTGCTCCTCGCTGCGGATGCCGTACAGCATCTGGAACTCGTACTCGTCCAGTTTGCGCCCGGCGCGGCGGGCGAGCTCCTGGGTGACGGCGATGAGCCGCGGGTCGTGGGACCCGATCATCGGGTAGCCCTCGCCCTCCAGCAGGATCCTCAGGATGCGGACGTACGCCTTGTCGATCTCCGCCTTGTCCTGGTACGCGACCGAGGCGGGCTCCTTGTAGGCGCCCTTGACGATCCGGACCCGGCTGCCGTTCGCGGCGAGCCGGCGGGCGTCCTCCTCGGTGCGGAACAGGTACGCCTGGATGACGCAGCCGGTCTGCGGGAAGTCCTTCCGCAGCTCCTCGTGGATGGCGAACATCGAGTCCAGGGTGGTGTGGTCCTCGGCGTCCAGGGTGACCGTGGTGCCGATCTCGGCGGCGGCCTCGACCACCGGGCGGACGTTGGCGAGGGCCAGCTCGTGGCCGTCCTCCAGCGACTGGCCGAACATGGACAGCTTGACGGACATCTCCGCCTGGGTGCCGAGCTCCAGGCCCTTGAGGCGGTCGATCAGCTCCAGGTAGGCGTCCCGGGCGGCGAAGGCCTGCTCACGGGTGGTGATGTCCTCGCCCACCACGTCGAGGGTGACCTCCAGGCCCTTGGCCGCGGCGTCCTCGATCACGGGGACGACCTGGTCCACCGTCTCGCCGGCGATGAAGCGGGCGACGACCTGCTTGGTGCCGGGGGCGGCGGAGACGAAACGGCGCATCCGGTCGCTGCGCGACGCGGCGAGGATCACGGGACCCAGCACGGGCCACCTCCACGGAACACGAGTGGACGAACAGGGGCGGGCGGACCGGGCCGCGGACGGGTGCCTCGCCGGGGAAAGCGAACGAATCGTTTCGCCGGACGAACATCTCGCAACGGCACGGAGAACCACTGTGAAAAGTAGGTTTCCCCCGATCGCGAGGCCATCGACAGACGTCACGCATCCGGACCCGGTGCCTCATACAGATGTCTGAAGAGGTGGGACACTGGGGTGGTGAAGGGCGACTACCAGGACCTGGTCGACGAGATCTCGGCGCTGCTCGGTGCGCCCGCGACACTGGAGGACCGGGACTTCCGGCTGATCGCCTTCGGCGCGCACGACAGCGAGGACGACACCGCGATGGACCCGGTGCGCACCCGCTCCATCCTGACCAGGAAGTCCACCCCCGCGGTCCGCGCCTGGTTCGAGCAGTACGGCATCGCCCGGGCGACCGGCCCGGTCCGCATCCCGGCCGCCCCGGAGGCCGGGGTGTTCCGGGACCGGCTCTGCCTGCCGGTGCGCCATCGCGGTGTGGTGCTCGGCTACGTGTGGCTGCTGGACGCCGACCCGGGGCCGCCCGCGGACCGGCTGGCCTCGGCGATGGAGGTGGCGGCCCGGATCGGCGGGCTGATCGCCGACGAGGAGCGGGCCGGGGCCGACCTCTCCCGGGAGCTGCGGGCGGTGCTCACCGCCGGGAAGGGCTGGCAGTACGACGGGGCGGTGGACGCGCTGCGCGGCGCGCTCGGCCCGGACGCCGAGGGGCCGCACGCCCTGGTGTGCCTGGCCCCCTGGCCCGCCGCCGACGCCCCCTCGGCCCGGCTCGCCCCGGGCACCGCCGCGCTCTGCACCCTGCCCCGGCCCTGGCTGCCGGACGGCGGGGCCACCGTGCTGGCCGCGCTGGTCCGGCTCCGCACCGCGGACTCCGCCGCCCCCGCCCTGACCGCCGTCGAACGCCTCCGGGCGGCCGCCGCCCCCCGGCCCGCCGCCTCGACCGGTACGGCCCCGGCCTCGGGCGGCACGTCCACCCCCGCCCCCGGGCCCGGGTCTCCCGCCTCCGGCCGTACGGCTCCGGGGCCCGGGGCCCGGTCCGGCACCGGCCCCTCCCCCGCCCCCGGCACCGGCGTGGCCGCCGGGGTCTCGGTGCCGCGCCGGGGGGCGGCCGAGCTGGCCGAGGCCTGGCGCGAGGCCGCGGCCGCCGCACGGGCGGTGCTCGCCGAACCCCGGCTCGGCCCGACCGCCGATTGGGCGGCCCTCGGCCCGTACCGCCTGCTGACCGCCCTTCCCCCGCGCTCCGCCGACGACCCGGCCGTACGCGAGCTGCTGGCCCCCTCGCACACCGAACTGGCCCGCACCGCCGAGGTGTTCCTCGACCACGCCGGCCAGGCCAGCCGTACCGCCGCCGCCCTCGGCATCCACCGCCAGACGCTCTACTACCGGCTGTCCCGCGTCGAGCAGCTCACCGGCCTGGACCTGGACGACGGCGAGCACCGGCTGCTGCTGCACATGTCCCTGAAGGCCGCCCGGCTCTGAGGGCCCGCTCCCCCGCGCTCGGTCCGCCCCGCCCGGTCAGCGCCCCTCCCCCGCCACCCGGCGCACCAGCAGCTCCGTCACCAGGGCGAGCGGGGGCCAGTCCAGCCGGCCGCGCCGGGCCAGGGCGTAGGCGCGCAGGGTGGCTCCCGGGCCGGTGAGCGGGACCAGCCGCACCCCCGGGGAGAGTGGGGCGCCGGTCGGCAGCAGCCCGACCCCCAGCCCGGCGGTGATCATGCCCTGCACCAGGTCGAGGCTGTCCGCCCGGTGGGTGACCCTCGGGGTGAAGCCCGCCAGCGAGGCGAGGGTGCGCACCACCGTCTCGTCCGCCGTGTTGCGGGAGTTCACGATCCAGTCGTACGTCCGGTAGCGGGCGAACACCTCGGCGGAGGTGCCCGGTCGGCCCGGCTCCTCGGCCGCCGCGGGCACCCCCAGTCCCCAGGGGGCCGTCCACAGCGGGGTGGCGTGCAGGGCGGGGCCGAAGACGGCCGGGGCGAGGTCGTAGTCGTAGACCAGGGCGAGATCGGTCTCGTCCTCGGCGAGCAACTGGAGCGCCTCGACCGGTTCGTGCTCGCTGACCAAAATCCGGACCCCGGGGTGGGCGTCGGCCAACTCGGTGACCACGGGCAGCAAATGGGCCCGGATGGCGGTGGCGAAGCCGGCCACCCGCAGAGTGCCGCCGGGCTCCGCCCCGGGGGCGAGGTCCAGCCGCGCCGCCTCCACCGCCGCCAGGATGGACTCGGCGTGCTCGGCCAGCCGCCGCCCGGCCGGGGTGAGCCGCACCAGGCGCCCGTGCGGTTCGATCAGCGCGGCCCCGGTCTCCCGCGCCAGTACGGCGAGCTGCTGCGAGACGGTCGAGGTGCTGGTGCCCACGGCCTCGGCGACCGCGCGCATCGACCCCAGCCGGGACAGCTCCAGCAGCAGATGCAACCGTCGTGTCTCCATACGGCCATGATCCCACCGTCCGTCCGGCTTTCCCGAACGGTACGTTCGCGAACGGCACGTGGACACGGACGGTGGCCGCCGCATTGACTGGGGCCCATGAGCACCGGCACCACCACCAGGAACTCCCCCGACCCGGCCCCTACCGGCCCCGCCACGCCCGGCGGGCCGCCGGCCGGTCTGGCGATGGCGGTGGTGGCGATGTCCGCCGTCCAGCTCAGCTCCGCGCTGGCGGTGCCGCTCTTCGACCGGCTCGGCGCGCTGGGCACGGCCGGGCTGCGGCTGGCCTGGGCCGGGCTGCTGCTCTTCGTCGCGGTCCGCCCATGGCGGGGCGGGCCCGCCCGGCGGGACCTCGGCTGGTGCGCGGCGCTGGGGCTGGCCACCGCCGGGATGATGGTCTTCTTCATGCTGGCCATCGCCCATCTGCCGCTGGGCACGGCGAGCGCGCTGGAGTTCCTGGGCCCGCTGGCGGTGTCCCTGTTCGGGCCCGGCCGGGGCCGTGGGGTGTGGACGGTCCTGGCGGCGGTCGGTGTGCTGCTGCTCACCGAGCCCTGGCACGCCGGTGGGGCGGACCTGGTCGGCGTGGCGTACGCGCTGGCGGCGGCCTGCTGCTGGGCCGCGTACATCCTGCTCACCCAGCGGGTGGGCGACCGGGTCACCGGGCTGGGCGGGCTGGCCGTCTCCATGCCGGTGGCCGGGATCGTGGGCCTGCTGGTGGGCGCCCCGTCGCTGTGGGGCCGGCTGGACTGGACGGCGCTGCTGGTGGTGCTGGGGCTGGCGCTGCTCAGCCCGCTGCTGGCGTTCACCCTGGAGTTCCTGGCGCTGCGCCGGCTGACGGTCTCCGCGTTCGGCACCCTGATGTGTCTGGAGCCCGCCGTGGCGGTGCCGGCGGGGATGGCGGTGCTGGGCCAGGTGCCCGGGCTCGCCCCCGCGGCGGGTGTCGCCCTGGTGGTCGCCGCCGGGGTGGGCGCCACCCGGGCCGGCGCCCGCCCGGGTCCTGACGTCCCCTCGCCCGCCTGATCCCGTACCGGCCCGCGGACCGCCCGGCGGATCAGCTGACGGACCGCCCGGCCGCCATCTGAGACGGCCGAGGGCCCCGGAGCAGCAGGCTCCGGGGCCCTCAGGCGTGCGTACGACGTGTCAGACCAGGTTGATCGAGCGCGCCGAGGTCGCGCCGACCTCCTCGGCCAGCTCGGTGAGCACCGCCGGCGGGACGGTGTCGTCCACGGTGAGCACGGCCAGCGCCTGGCCGCCCTCGACCAGCCGGGAGACCTGCATACCGGCGATGTTCAGCCCGGCCTCGCCGAGGATGCGGCCGACCGTGCCGACGACGCCCGGGCGGTCCTCGTAGCGGAGCACCACCATGTGGTCGGCGAGCGCCAGGTCCACGTCGTAGTCGCCGACCGCGACGACCTTCTGGAGGTGCTTGGGGCCGGCCAGGGTGCCGGAGACCGACACCTCCTCGCCGCCGGAGAGGGTGCCGCGGACGGTGACCACGTTGCGGTGGTCGGGCGACTCGGAGCTGGTGGTCAGCCGTACCTCGACGCCGCGCTCCTGGGCGAACAGCGGGGCGTTGACGTAGGACACCGTCTCGTCCACCACGTCCTCGAACACGCCCTTGAGCGCGGAGAGTTCGAGCACCTTGACATCGTGCTGGGTGATCTCGCCGTACACCTCGACGTCCAGCCGGACGGCGACCTCGCCGGCCAGCGCGGTGAAGATCCGGCCGAGCCGCTCGGCCAGCGGCAGGCCCGGCTTGACGTCCTCGGCGATGACCCCGCCCTGGACGTTGACCGCGTCCGGGACCAGCTCGCCGGCGAGCGCCAGGCGCACCGAGCGGGCGACCGCGATACCGGCCTTCTCCTGGGCCTCGTCGGTGGAGGCGCCCAGGTGCGGGGTGCAGACGACCTGGTCCAGCTCGAAGAGCGGGGAGTCGGTGCACGGCTCCTTGGCGTACACGTCGAGGCCGGCGCCGGCGACCCGGCCCTCCTTCAGCGCCGAGTACAGCGCCGCCTCGTCGACGATCCCGCCGCGCGCGGCGTTGACGATCCGCACCGAGGGCTTGACCTTGTGCAGCGCCTCGTCGCCGATGAGCCCGAGGGTCTCGGGGGTCTTCGGCAGGTGGACGGTGATGAAGTCGGCGACCTCCAGCAGCTCGTCCAGGGTGAGGAGCTTGACGCCCATCTGCGCGGCGCGGGCCGGCTGGACGTAGGGGTCGTAGGCGACGATCTTCATCCCGAAGGCGGACATCCGCTGGGCGACCAGCACGCCGATGCGGCCGAGGCCGACCACGCCGAGGGTCTTCTCGCTGAGCTCGACGCCGGTGTACTTGCTCCGCTTCCACTCGCCGTTCTTCAGCGCGGTGTTGGCCTGCGGGATGTTGCGGGCGGAGGCGACCAGCAGGCCGCAGGCGAGCTCGGCGGCGGTGACGATGTTGGAGGTCGGGGCGTTGACGACCATCACGCCGGCCTTGGTGGCGGCGGGCACGTCCACGTTGTCCAGGCCGACTCCGGCGCGGGCGACGACCCTGAGCCGCTTGGCGGCGGCGATGGCCTCGGCGTCCACCTTGGTGGCGGAGCGCACCAGGATCGCGTCCACGTCCGCGATGGCGGGGAGCAGCTCGGCGCGGTCGGCGCCGTTGCAGTGGCGGATCTCGAAGTCCGGACCGAGCGCGTCCACCGTGGCGGGCGACAGCTCTTCGGCGATCAGTACCGTGGCTTTTCGACTGGGGTACGAGCTCACGTGGGTCCTCACAAGTCCAGTGCGGACGGCCGTCCCGACGGCCGCAGGCGGTGGAGGGGCTTGCCGCGTGGAAGACGCACGACGCTGTGGGCCTGACGCGTATGGCTTTGAAGTGTAGTGGCGGGGGCGCCCGCCGTTTCCTCCGCGGCGGAAGGATCACCCGTCCGTGGTTGGACATCCGGTCCAACCGGCGGCGCGGGGCCCGTCCGCGGGCGAAACACCGCGGCGGACCGGCAAGGGTCCCGGTCCGCCGCGGTGAGGGGGCTTACGCCTCCTCGTCGTTCACCCAGCTCATGAGCTTGCGCAGCTCCTTGCCGGTGGTCTCCAGCTTGTGCTGGGAGTCCTGCGTCTTGTACTCGTTGTACTTCTTCAGACCGCCGTGGTACTCGTCCATCCAGTTCTTAGCGAAGGTGCCGTCCTGGATCTCGGCGAGGACCTTCTTCATCTCGGCCTTGGTCTGGTCGGTGATGATCCGGGGGCCGGTGACGTAGTCGCCCCACTCGGCGGTCTCGGAGACCGACCAGCGCATCTTCTCCAGGCCGCCCTCGTACATCAGGTCCACGATCAGCTTCAGCTCGTGGAGGCACTCGAAGTACGCGATCTCCGGCTGGTAGCCGGCCTCGACCAGGGTCTCGAAGCCCGCCTTGACCAGCGCGGAGGCGCCGCCGCAGAGGACCGCCTGCTCGCCGAAGAGGTCGGTCTCGGTCTCCTCGGTGAAGGTGGTCTTGATGACGCCGGCGCGGGTGCCGCCGATGGCCTTGGCGTACGAGAGGGCCAGCGCGAAGGCGTTGCCGGAGGCGTCCTGCTCGACGGCGGCGATGCACGGCACGCCGCGCCCCTCCTCGTACTGGCGGCGGACCAGGTGGCCCGGGCCCTTGGGGGCGACCATGGCGACGTCCACGTCGGCCGGCGGCTTGATGAAGCCGAAGCGGATGTTGAGGCCGTGGCCGAAGAAGAGGGCGTCGCCCGCCTTCAGATGGGGGGCGATGGTCTCCTCGTAGACCTTGGCCTGGATCGGGTCCGGGACCAGGATCATGATGACGTCGGCCTCGGCGGCGGCCTCGGACGGCGTCACCACGCGCAGGCCCTGCTCCTCGGCCTTCGCCTTGGACTTCGAACCCTCGTGCAGACCGACGCGGACGTCCACACCCGAGTCGCGCAGCGACAGGGCGTGGGCGTGGCCCTGGCTGCCGTAGCCGATCACCGCGACCTTGCGGCCCTGGATGATCGACAGGTCGGCGTCGGCGTCGTAGAAGAGCTCGGCCACGTTCTTTTCTCCTTGGTTCTCTGGTGGTGCGTCCCACCGTACGGGGGGAGGGTGCGGGGAGGTCGGGGGGTCTCGCCACCCGGGACGGGCCGCCGTGCGGCGGGCCGGGTGGGGAGCCGTTACGCGGAACGGTCGAGCGCGCGCAGGCTGCGGTCGGTGATCGAGCGGGCGCCGCGCCCTATGGCGATGGTGCCGGACTGGACGAGTTCCTTGATGCCGAACTGCTCCAGCATCTTCAGCATGGCACTGAGCTTGTCACTCGAACCGGTGGCCTCGATGGTGACGGCCTCCGGGGAGACGTCGACGGTCTTGGCGCGGAACAGCTGGACGATCTCCACGATCTGGCTGCGGGTCTCGTTGTCGGCGCGGACCTTCACCAGGACCAGTTCCCGGGCGATGGCGGCGCTGGACTCCAGCTCCACGATCTTCAGGACGTTGACCAGCTTGTTGAGCTGCTTGGTGACCTGCTCCAGCGGAAGGTCCTCCACGTTGACCACGATGGTGATCCGGGAGATCTCCGGGTGCTCGGTGACGCCGACCGCGAGCGAGTCGATGTTGAAGCCGCGCCGGGAGAACAGGGCGGCGATCCGGGCCAGGATGCCGGGGGTGTTCTCCACCAGGACGGAGAGCGTGTGCTTGGACATGGCTGCTTCTCTGCTTCCTCGAAGTTCTGGAAGGTCTCGGAGGGTCCGGGGGTCTCGGGTCCTCAGTCGTCTTCGCCGTCGCCGAAGTCGGGGCGGACCCCGCGGGCGGCCATGACCTCGTCGTTGGAGGTGCCGGCGGCGACCATCGGCCAGACCATGGCGTCCTCGTGGACGATGAAGTCCACGACCACCGGGCGGTCGTTGATGGCGTTGGCCTCGGCGATGACCTTGTCCAGGTCCTCGGGGCGCTCGCAGCGCAGCGCCACGCAGCCCATGGCCTCGGACAGCTTGACGAAGTCCGGGACGCGGGTGCCCTTGTTGGGCGGGGTCTCCTGGCCCGGGCCGGCGTGCAGCACGGTGTTGGAATAGCGCTGGTTGTAGAAGAGGGTCTGCCACTGGCGGACCATGCCGAGGGCGCCGTTGTTGATGATGGCGACCTTGATCGGGATGCCGTTGAGGGCGCAGGTGACCAGTTCCTGGTTGGTCATCTGGAAGCAGCCGTCGCCGTCGATGGCCCAGACGGTGCGGTCGGGCATGCCGGCCTTGGCGCCCATGGCGGCCGGGACCGCGTACCCCATGGTCCCGGCGCCGCCGGAGTTGAGCCAGGTGGCGGGGCGCTCGTAGCCGATGAAGTGGGCGGCCCACATCTGGTGCTGGCCGACGCCGGCCGCGTAGATGGTGTCCTCGGGGGCGAGCTGCCCGATGCGCTGGATGACCTGCTGCGGGGAGAGGCTGCCGTCCTCGGGCTGGTCGTAGCCGAGCGGGTAGGTGTCCCGCCAGCGGCTGAGGTCGCGCCACCAGGCGCTGTAGTCTCCCGCGTTGCCGTCGGTGTGCTCGGCCTGGACGGCTTGGACCAGGTCGGCGATGACCTCGCGGGCGTCACCGACGATCGGCACGTCGGCGGCGCGGTTCTTGCCGATCTCGGCCGGGTCGATGTCGGCGTGGACGATCTTGGCGAAGGGGGCGAAGCTGTCCAGCTTGCCGGTGACCCGGTCGTCGAAGCGGGCGCCGAGGGCGACGATCAGGTCGGCCTTCTGCAGGGCGGTGACCGCGGTGACCGCGCCGTGCATCCCGGGCATGCCGACGTGCAGCGGGTGGCTGTCGGGGAAGGCGCCGAGCGCCATCAGGGTGGTGGTGACCGGGGCGCCGGTCAGCTCGGCGAGGACCTTCAGCTCGGCGGTGGCGCCGGCCTTCAGGACGCCGCCGCCGACGTAGAGGACGGGCCGCTTGGCCTGGGTGATCAGCTTGGCGGCCTCGCGGATCTGCTTGGCGTGCGGCTTGGTCACCGGGCGGTAGCCGGGCAGGTCCAGCTGCGGGGGCCAGCTGAAGACGGTCTGCGCCTGGAGGGCGTCCTTGGCGATGTCGACCAGGACCGGGCCGGGGCGGCCGGTGGAGGCGATGTGGAACGCCTCGGCGATGGTGCGCGGGATGTCCTCGGCCTTGGTGACCAGGAAGTTGTGCTTGGTGATCGGCATGGTGATGCCGCAGATGTCCGCCTCCTGGAAGGCGTCGGTGCCGATGGCCTTGGAGGCGACCTGGCCGGTGATCGCGACCATGGGGACGGAGTCCATGTGGGCGTCGGCGATCGGGGTGACCAGGTTGGTGGCGCCCGGTCCCGAGGTGGCCATACAGACCCCGACGCGTCCGGTGGCCTGGGCGTAGCCGGTGGCGGCGTGCCCGGCGCCCTGCTCGTGGCGGACCAGCACGTGCCGCACCCGGGCCGAGTCCATCATCGGGTCGTAGGCGGGGAGGATCGCACCGCCGGGAATGCCGAAGACCGTGTCGGCGCCCACCTCCTCCAAAGAGCGGATGAGGGACTGCGCACCCGTGACGTGTTCGACGGTGGCGGACTGGGCTCCGCCGCTACGGGCCCGCGGCTGCGGATGGTGGGACCCGGAGGCCTGCTCGGTCATCGGCATTCTCTTCTCGAAGCTGAGGGTTTTCGCGCTGAGGGTGAGAGCGTGAGCTGAGGTTTTGCGAGGTTCGGGCGGTTCCGGCACGTGCCGGTGCAACAAAAAACCCCTCGTGCCGTGAGGCAAGCGAGGGGAGCGCGCCGGGGGGAGTCAGCAGGGCCGTGTCGAGGCCCTGCTCAGCCGACGCGCTTTCCAAGTACGAGAATTCGGGTGCGCATGGCACTGACCCTCCCCCCGGCGCACCGTCAGTGTCAAGTGGGTGGGATACGCGTCTCACGATGTGGTCGGAGGGTGAGGTAGGAGCGCATGGCGGGCAGCGTTCCGCCGCTGAGGACGGGCAGTCCGGCGCCGAGCGGCAGCGGGTACTCGCCCCGGGTGAGCGCCCGGCGCAGCCGGTGCTCGTCCAGCGGGCCGGAGAAGACCGTGCCCTGGCCATGGGTGCATCCCATCGCGCGCAGTACGTGGATCTGCTCGGGCTCGTCCACCCCGTCGGCGACGGACTGCATGCCGAGGTCGCAGGCGATGCGCAGCAGACCGCTGGTGATCTTGTGCAGC
Organism: Streptomyces lichenis; assembly: GCF_023218175.1. Classification (GTDB taxonomy): domain Bacteria; phylum Actinomycetota; class Actinomycetes; order Streptomycetales; family Streptomycetaceae; genus Streptomyces; species Streptomyces lichenis. Next base: position 54,732 of record NZ_JALPTH010000018.1, read on the forward strand.
CGGGCGGACTCGACCACGTTGTCGACCAGTCCCCGGTCCAGTTTCAGTATGTCCACCGGGAGCCTGCGCAGCGCGTTGATGGCCGCGTAGCCGCTGCCGAAGCCGTCCAGCGCGATCCGCACGCCGAGCCGGCGCAGGGTGGTGAGCCGCCGCTCCAGCTCCTCGAAGGAGAGTCTGGGGTCGCTGTCGGACAGCTCGATGACCAGCGAGCCGGACGGCAGCCCGTAGCGGGTGAGCAGCTTCTCGACGGTGCCGGCCGGCAGGGCCGCGGCGAGCAGCCCGCGGGCCGGCAGCCGGACCGATACGGGGGTGAGGTGGCCGAGCGCGGCCCGCTCGGCGGCCTGGGCGACCGCCCGCTCCAGCAGGGCGGCGCCGGGCCGTTCGGCGGCGGCCGGATCGTCGCCGCCGGCCGGCCGGGGGGACAGGGTGGGGCGCCCGGCCGCGCGGTCGGCCGTACCGGGGGCGGGGCGTCCGGGCCCGGGTGGAGCGGTGCGCTCGGCGGCCTCGGTGGCCAGTTCGGTGAGCTCGGCCAGGTCGGTGACCCGGAGGAACTCGGTCGGGGTGAGCAGGATGCCCTGGGGCGAGCGGTGCCGGGGCTGGGCGGCCACGGCGGTGATCCGCCCGGTGGCGAGGTCCACCACCGGCTGGTGCAGCAGGGCGAAGGACAGGTCCTGGGTGACCTGGTAAGGCCGGGGGCCGCCGTCGCCGCGGCGGGCGGCCGAGCGCGGGGGGCCGCCCCGGGTGGAGCCGGGGCCGCCGTCGGAGGCCCGGCCCGGCCCGGTGCGCGCCGGCCGGGTGGCCGCGGGTGGCGGGGCGCCCGGGTGCGGGGCCGTGGAGACGGGCGGCCCGGCGGTGGCGGTGAGGGGCGCGGCCGTGGAGATCGGCGGCCCGGCGGTGGCGGTGATCGCCATGGGCGCGGTGGTGGCGCCGATGGCCGTGGGCACGGCGGTGGTGGTGAGGGGCGGGGGCGCGGTGGTGGTGGTGAGGAGCGGGGGCGCATCGGGGTGTACGGGTACGGCGGTACGCGCCGGTGCGCCCCCCGGGTGCACCGGGGCGCCCGCGTGCGGGGCGGGCGCGTGGGCGGCGGCCGCGGCGTGCCGGGAAGCCCCGGCCGGGACAGCGGCCCGGCGCACACCCCCGGCGACGGCCTGTGGAACACCCTCGCCGAGGTGCGGCCCGTAGAGCTCGACGCGGTTCTTGCCGCCCGCCTTGGCCCGGTACATCGCCAGGTCGGCGTTGCGCAGCAGGTCGGAGGAGGAGAGCCCGGGCTCGGCGAAGGCGACGCCGATGGAGGCGGCGACCCGCACCTCCCGGCCACCGTCCACCTCGTAGGGGCGGGAGAGGGTGTGCCGCAGCCGTTCGGCGATCTCGGCGACCAGCAGCTCCCGGTCGGCCTCGTCGTGGCCGGCGCCGCCGAGGATCAGCGCGGCGAACTCGTCGCCGCCGAGCCGGGCCGCGGTGTCCCCGGCGCGGACGGACTCCTGGAGCCGGCGGGCGGCCTGGATCAGCAGTTCGTCGCCGGCCTGGTGGCCGAGCCGGTCGTTGACGCCCTTGAAGCCGTCGAGGTCGATGAAGAGCACCGCGGTGCCCGCGTCCCCGGCCCGGCGCCCGCCCAGGGCTCCGCGCACCCGCCGGGTGAACAGGGCCCGGTTGGGCAGCTCGGTGAGCGCGTCGTGCTCGGCGTTGTGCTGGAGCTGGGCCTGGAGCCGGACCCGCTCGGTGACGTCCCGGCTGTTGAAGATCAGCCCGCCCTGGTGGCGGTTGACGGTGGATTCGACATTGAGCCAGTCGCCGGCGCCGGAGCGGAAGCGGCACTCGATCCGGGTGGTGGGCTCGTCCGTGGGCGGCGCGGCCAGGAAGCGGCGCACCTCGTGGACCACCCCGCCCAGGTCGTCGGGGTGGATCAGGGCGGCCAGCTCGGAGCCGATCAGCTCGTCGGCCTCGCGCCCGTACACCCCGGAGGCGGCCGGGCTGACGTAGCGCAGGGTGCCGTTGGGCGCGGCGATCATGATCACATCGCTGGAGTCCTGCACCAGGGAGCGGAAGTGGTTCTCCTTCTGCGCCAGTTCATGGGTGAGGGCGATGTTGTCCATCAGCATGATGCCCTGGCGGATCACCAGGGCGAGCACCACCGTGCAGGCGGTGAAGACCACCACCCGGTCCACCGAGCGGTCCTCGACCGCGTTGTACAGGATGCCCAGGGTGCAGACGGCGGCGGCGAGGTACGGGGTGAGGGCCGCCAGCGAGCCGGCCACCGGGCGGCTGGCGGACCGCCCCGCGCCTCCCCTCACCTCGGGCGCCGGCCGGCGCACCGGGGGCCGCACCCCGGCCCGGCGGGCGCCCCAGGGCGCGTACGCCAGCAGCAGCGAACCGGCGAACCAGCCGGCGTCCAGCAGCTGCCCGGAGGCGTAGTGCTCGCGCAGCAGCGGTGAGGTGAACAGCGCGTCGCACAGCACGGTCAGGGCGAGCGCGGCGACGGCCGTGTGGACGGCCGAACGGCCCGCCTGGGAGCGCCGGAAGTGCAGCGCCAGCACCATGCTGACCAGCACGATGTCCAGCAGTGGATAAGCCAGCGAGAGCGCCGCGCGGGCCACCGTCTCCCCCCGGAAGTGCGCGGTGTGGGCGAGCGCCAGGCTCCAGGACAGGGTCAGCAGCGAGCCGCCGATGAGCCAGGAGTCCAGCCCCAGGCAGACCCAGCCGGCCCGGGTGACCGGGCGCTTGGCGAGCACCAGCAGCCCGACGATCGCGGGTGGCGCGAAGAGCAGGAAGAACAGGTCCGCCAGGGAGGGCGTGGGCACCGGGCGGTCGAGGACCACCTCGTACCAGCCCCAGACCCCGTTCCCCGCGGCGGCCATCGCGGAGGAGAACGCGAACAGCAGCCAGGCGGGCCGGAACCGGCCGTCCCTGGTCCGCGCGTACACCAGACAGGAGACGGAGGCCACCAGCGCGGCCCCGCTCAGCCCGAAGTCGCCCATGACGAGGGCCATCTCGGGGGAACCCCAGCCGAGGGCGGCGCCGGTGGCGTACCCACCGCACAGCACCGCGAGGACCAGCTGGGTGCCCAGTCCGCCGCCGGCCCGCGGCCCCGCGGTGCCGCCACCGGTGGCGGCGGGCGGGCGCTCCACGAGCACTCCCGGGGCGCTCACCGCGCTGTCCGGGTGCGCGGCGGTGACACGTGCGTCGTGCTCCGCGGCGGGCGCGGTGCGCCCGGGGACGGTGTCCGCCCGTCCCGCCGCGTCGGATCGGTTGCCCATCGGCCGTGCATCACCCGTCGCCCCCCTCGGTTCCTGATCGGCTGTCACGTCGTGCCCCTGCGCCGGTTCTGTTCGACGCCTCCCCCCAGATCGGGACGATACACCAGTCCCGTCACACAGGGACAGGGGTTCTCTACGCTCCGTGACGATCACGAAATTGGCCGGATTGTGCTGGGCGCGAGGGCCCGGGGCCGGGGTGGCGACCGGTGCGTCCGAGGCCCCGGGACGGGGACGTCGGCCGGTGTCCACGGCCCCCCGGACCGGGGCGGCGGCCGGTGCGCGACGGCCTCCCGGACCGGGGGGCGACCGGCGTCCAGGGCCCCCGGCCCCGGGTGGCGGCGACCGGTGCGGAGGGGGCTCGGGGACAGGGTGGCAGCCGGTGTGCGCCGGCCCCCGGTTGCCCGGCGGCGACGGTGTCCGCCGGGCCCTGACCGGGGCGGCGGCGGCCGGTACGGACGGAGCTCGGGGGCGGGGTAGCGGCCGGTGTGCGCCGACCCCCGGATGCCCGGCGACGACCGGTGTCCACCGGGGCCCTGAACAGGGCGGCGGCCTGTGCGAACGGGCCCGGGGGCAGCCCCTGTACGCGGCCCCAGGACCCGGGCGGCCACCGGCGCCCACGGCCCCCGGGCACGGGTGGCGACCGGTGCGTACGGCCCCCAGGCACGGGTGGCGACCGGTGCGTACGGGGTCGCGGCCCGGAGCGGCGATCGGCGCCCCCGGGCCCGGACCGGCGCCGGCGGCCGGGGTCCCCGAGCCGCCGGATCGACGCGGGTAGCCGGTGCCCGCGGGCCTCCCCACCGAGGCCTGCGGCTGGGCACTCGCGGGCCTTCCCGCCGAGGCACCGACCGGTGTTCGCGGCCCCGAACGGGGCGGTGGCCCGGCCGCCGGGGCACGGCGAGCGGGTGGCGAGAGCGGCGGCCGAAAGCCATCGGCGGCGCCCCGGGGCCGGAGCCGAGACATCGGCCACGATCCGGGCCCGAGACACACAACCGGGAGCGGGAATCCGGCCGGACGACACCCGGCAACGGGCAACCGGAAACTGGCAGCTGGCAACCGGCAACCGGCCCGCCTGCTGCCAGCAGCCGGGCCGAGGCGACGGCCGGAAGCCGGGCCGGAAACGATGCCCCAAGGCCCGGACCGGAACGACGACCGAGGGCCCGGGCTTTGACGGCCGAAGCCCGGGCCAGAACGACGGCCGAAGGCCGCGAACGCCCGGGTCGAGACGATGGCGCCGTACACCGGACGCCGGACCCCGTCCGTCCGGCCGACCAGGCACCGGGCACCGTCCATCCGGCCGACCGGGCACCGGGCACCGGGCAACAGACGCCGGGCGCCGGGCACCGGGCACCAGACGCCGGACACCAGACGCCAGATGCCAGACGCCAGACGCCCGGCACCGGACACCAGACACCAGACGCCGAACAGTCAGCCGGTCGTCAGGACCCGGTTGCGCAGTTCCTCGCCGCGTACGAAGCGGGTCAGCTGGCCGGCGATCAGCCGCTTGGCCCGGGGCATGAACGCGGAGGTGGAACCGCCCACGTGCGGGCTGATCAGAACACCAGGGGCGTGCCACAGTGGATGGCCCTTCGGCAGCGGCTCGGGGTCGGTGACATCGAGCGCCGCGGTGATCCGCCCGCTCCCGGTCTCGGCCAGCAGCGCCTTGGTGTCGACCACCGGTCCACGGGCCACGTTCACCAGCAGCGCGCCGTCCTTCATCCGGCCGAGGAACGCCGCGTCGGCGAGGTGGCGGGTGTCCGAGGTCAACGGGGTGGAGAGCACCACCACATCGGCCTCCGGCAGCAGCGCGGGCAGCTCCGCGAGGGGCCGCACCGGCCCGCGCGCGGTGGTGCGCGCGGAGCGTGCGACGCGTTCCAGGCGCGCGAGTTCGAAGGGCGCGAGCCGGTCCTCGATGGCCGCCCCGATCGAGCCGTAACCCACGATCAGCACCGACTTGTCGGCGAGCGCCGGGTAGAAGCCGCCCCGCCACTCCTCGGCGTCCTGGCCCCGGACGAAGCCGGGGAAGCCGCGGAGCGAGGCGAGTATCAGCGCCACGGTCAGCTCGGCGGTGCTCGCCTCGTGGACGCCCTTGGCGTTGCACAGCGCCACCCCGGGCGGCAGTGCGGGCAGCCCCGGGATCACGTGGTCGGTGCCCGCGGAGAGCGTCTGCACCACCCGTAGCGAGGTCATCTCCGCCATCGGCCGGACCGCGATCTCGCTGCCCTTCATGTACGGCACCACATAGAAGGCGCAGTCGGCCGGGTCGGCCGGGAAGTCGGGGCCGCCGTCCCAGAAGCGGTAGCGCGGGCCGCCGCCGGGGCCGGAGGGTGCGGGCAGCCCGTCGATCTCGTCGGCGGGGATGGGGAGCCACACGTCGTACGTCATGGTCCCCGAGGCTATGCCAAGGGCTCCGGCCGCCATTGGTTAGTTTGGGGGCGCGGTGCGAGGGCCTTCGGGGAGGTACGGGGAGTTGGAGCGCAGGACGATCGGCGCGAGCGCGCTTCAGGTGGGCGCCGTCGGCCTCGGCTGTATGCCGATGAGCTGGGCGTACACCTCCTCCCAGCAGCGCGGCGACCACTCGCTGCGGGCCGTGCACGCGGCGCTGGACGCCGGGGTGAGCCTGCTGGACACCGCGGACATGTGGGGGCCGTTCACCAATGAGCTGCTGCTCGGCCGGGTGCTCAAGGAGCGGCGGGACGAGGTGTTCGTCTCCACCAAGTGCGGGCTGCTGGTCGGTGACGGGCACATCGTGGCCAACGGCCGCCCCGGGTATGTGCGCCGGGCCTGCGACGCCTCGCTGCGGCGCCTGCAGACCGACGTCATCGACCTGTACCAGTTGCACCGGGCGGACCCGGAGGTGCCGGTGGAGGAGACCTGGGGCGCGCTGGCGGAGCTGGTGCGGGCGGGCAAGGTACGGGCCCTGGGCCTGTGCGCCGTGGGCGTACGCGCCCCGCGCCGCCCGGCGGCCCCGGGCCGGGTCGGCCGGTGGCGTACGCCGCCCGCCGGGTCGCCGGTCGAGGACCTGTACGCGGGAACGATTCGGCAGCTGGAGCGGGTGCAGCAGGTCTTCCCGGTGAGCGCGGTGCAGGCGGAGCTGTCGGTGTGGTCGCCGCAGGCACTGGCCCGGCTGCTGCCCTGGTGCACGCAGCGGGGCGTCGGCTTTCTGGCGGCGATGCCGCTGGGCAGCGGTTTCCTGACCGGGACGCTCACCCCGGGCGGAGGTTTCGAGCCGGACGACCCGAGGGCCCGGCACCCCCGGTTCACCGCCGAGATGATGGCCGCCAACCAGCCGCTGGTGGCGGGGCTGCGCCGGGTCGCCGAGCGGCACGGCGGTCCGGCCGCGGGGGTGACCCCGGCCCGGGTGGCGCTGGCCTGGACGCTGGCCCAGGGCGCCCAGGTGGTCCCGGTGCCCGGCACCAAACAGGCCCGCTGGGCGGTGGAGAACGCGGGCGCCGCCGCCCTGGAGCTGACCCCGGCCGACCTGGCCGAGATCGCCGCGCTGCCCCCGGCCCGGGGCTCCTGGGACTGAGCGGTGGCGCAGGGCCCGGCGCCGGGGAATGGCGCATGGCGGCGGATCGGGGCGGATCAGGGCACGGAGCGGCGGATGGTGGCGGTTGACACCCGCCGGCGGTGGTACCCGCCGGGCGGTTGACGCCCACCCGGCCCGCCGGTCCCGCACCCGCCGGACGGGCGGCCGGTACGCGACAGACGGTCCGGAGGTGTAGGCGGTCCTGGATCATGCGGGGCCCGCGGTCTTGGATCGTGCGGGGCCGCCGGCCCATGGGCCCGGCGGCCGTGCGGGCACGGTCCCCGTCCCGCGCCCGTACGGCCCCGGCGCGGAACCGCGGGCACCCGGCCGTACGGCCGCCCGGCGCGGGATCTTCGTCGCCGGGGGCCGAACGCGGCGGCGTGGGCGGTGTATGAAGGGGGCACAGGCTGCTCCCGCCGTCGTGTCGAAGGGATCGAGAACGTGCAACGTCCAGCTGTGACCGCCGTGTTGGCGACCGCCGTGCTGATGCTGGCGGCCGGGTGCTCGTCCGGCGGGGCCGAGGCGCCCGGCCAGGGGGGCGGTCGCACCTCGCCCGCGGCCTCCTCCCCCGCCCCCTCGGGGGCGCCCTCCGCCTCGGTGCCGCCGGCCAAGGGCACCGCCACGGTGGTGGCCACCCTCACCGAGGAGCTGAAGTCGCCCTGGGGGCTGGCCGCCCTGCCCGACGGGGACCTGCTGGTCTCCTCCCGCGACGAGGGGACGATCACCCGGGTCGACGCGGAGAGCGGCAAGAAGACCGAGATCGGCTCGGTGCCCGGGGTCGCCCCGGGGGGCGAGGGCGGGCTGCTGGGCCTGGCCGTCTCCCCCGCGTACGCCTCGGACCACCAGGTCTACGCCTACTTCACCACCGACTCCGACAACCGGATCGCCCGGCTGCTCTACGACGAGCGCAAGCCCGCCGGGCAGCAGCTCGGGGCGCCGGACACGGTGCTGCGCGGCATCCCCAAGGGCACGATCCACAACGGCGGCCGGATCGCGTTCGGCCCGGACCGGATGCTGTACGCGGGCACCGGTGAGACCGGCGAGACGGGGCTGGCGCAGGACAAGGCCTCGCTGGGCGGCAAGATCCTGCGGATGACCCCGGACGGCGAGCCCGCGCCCGGCAACCCGGAGCCGGACTCGCCGGTCTACTCCCTCGGCCACCGCAATGTGCAGGGGCTGGCCTGGGATACGGAGAAGCGGCTGTGGGCGGTGGAGTTCGGCCAGAACACCTGGGACGAGCTCAACCTGATCGAGCCCGGCAAGAACTACGGCTGGCCGGAGACCGAGGGCAAGGGCGAGCGGCGCGGGTTCACCGAGCCGGTCGCCCAGTGGCGTACCTCCGAGGCCTCCCCCAGCGGCATCGCCTACGCCCAGGGCTCCATCTGGATGGCGGCGCTGCGCGGTGAGCGGCTGTGGCGGATCCCGCTGGACGGCACGAAGGCGGCCGCCGACCCGCAGTCCTTCCTGGAGGAGGAGTACGGGCGGCTGCGCACCGTACTGGCCCCCGGCGGCGACCGGTTGTGGCTGCTGACCAGCGAGACCGACACCCGGGGCACCCCCGAGGACGGCGACGACCGGCTGCTGCGGCTGAAGGTCTCGTAACGGACCTCGGACAGCCTCGGACCCCCGTCCTCACCGGCTCAGACGGGCACCTCGGGGAGCAGCCGGAGCCGGTGGGTGAGGGCGGCGGCCTCGCCCCGGCCGGAGACGCCGAGCTTGCCGAGGATGTGGGAGACATGGACGCTGGCCGTCTTCGGCGAGATGAACAGCTCCTCGGCTATCTGGCGGTTGGTGCGGCCCTCGGCGACCAGGCGCAGCACGTCCTGCTCACGCGGGGTGAGCCCGAAGCCGTCGTCCGGCTGCCGCTCGACCGGCGCCGGGACGGCCGGTTCGGTGAGCGCCAGGCGGGCGCGGGCGGCGAGCAGCTCCACCTCCTCGCGCAGCGGCCGGGCGCCGAGCCGCAGCGCGGTGCGCTGGGCCTGCCGCAGCAGGGTCGCAGCCTCCTCGCGGGAGCCGCCCGCAGTGAGCAGCGCGTCGGCCCGGCGGTGGCGGACCAGGGCCAGCGGATGGGGCCGCTCCAGCGGTTCGAAGGCGGCCAGCACCTCCGCCCAGCGCTCCGGGTCGTCCTGTCCCTCGGCGCGGGCGGTCTCGGCGGAGACGTACAGCGCGTACGCCTGCCAGAGCGGGACCGGGGTGCTGAGCCGCCGGGCGGCACCGCGGATCACGGCCAGCGCCTCGGCGCGCCCCGGCTCGGCGGCGGGCAGCCCGCGGGCGTCCGCCTCGGCGGTGGCGGCGGCGAGCAGCAGCGGCCAGCCGTAGCGGTGGCTGCCGACCCGGACGCTCTCGGCGGCATGGGAGGTGAGCACGGCCCGGGCGTCGGCGAGGCGGCCCTGGGCGGTGGCCACGGCCAGCTCGATCCGGGCCATCGGCAGCCGGTGCTGCAGGACCCGGTCGTGCTTGCCGTACGCCACCCGGGCACGTGCCAGGGAGGCGGCGGCGGACTCCGGTTCGCCCCGGGCCAGCCGCAGTTCGGCGAAGACCAGATGGGCCATGCCCCGCGGCATGACGCTGTAGGAGGTGTGCAGCAGCCGCTCGGCCCCCTCCTCCGCCTCCTCCCACTCGCCGAGCGAGACCAGCGACTCGGTGAGGTTGCCCAGCGACCAGCCCTCGCCGTCGCGCAGTCCGCATCGCCGGGCGTAGGCGACGCCGTCGCGGCCGACTTCGACGGCCTCCCGGGAGCGGCCGGCGGCCTCCAGGCAGTTGGTGAGGTTGACGAAGCCCCGGGACGCTTCGCTGGTGAGGTCCAGTGCGAGGGCCCGCCGGCCGGCCGCGCGGACCATGGCGATCCCGGCCTCGGCGTCGCCGGCGTCGGCCGTGATGCAGCCGAGGGTGGTGAGGGCGTTGAGCTCGACCGGCTCGGCGCCGACCAGCCGGGCGTACTCCACGGCCCGCTCGGCGGCGGCCAGGCTCTCCCGGCCGGGGGCGTGCAGCATGCCCCAGCCGGCGGCGACCGCGAGCACCTGGGCGTGCACGGGCGACGGCGGCAGCCCGCGCAGCAGTTCCTGGGCGGCGGCGATGTCCTCCCAGCCGTCACCGCGGCCCAGCGCGTCGGTCAGCCGGGAGCGCTCGGCCCGGAACCAGGCGGCGCGCAGGGGATCGCGTGCCGGGTCGCCGCGGTCCCCGTCGTCCAGCAGCCGCAGGGCCCGCTTGACGGTCTTCAGGGCGCGGTCCCGCTCCCCGCACAGCCGGGCCGCCACCGCCGCCTCGGCCAGCAGGTCCATGAAGCGCAGCGGGCTGGTGCCGGGGTCGCGGCCGCAGGCCGGGTACGCCTCGGCGTCGTCCATGGGCCGCAGCGAGTCGCGGACGTCCTCGGGGACGCCGTCCCACAGCTCCATCCCCCGCTCCAGCAGCCGCAGCTGCTCGGCGTGGGCGTGCCGCTTGCGCGCCTCCACGGCGGCCCTGAGCACCACGGGCAGCGCCTTGGCCGCGTCATGGGCGTGGTACCAGTATCCGGCGAGGCGGGTGGTGCGGGCGTCGGCGCGGACCAGGGCGGGGTCGGCCTCCAGCGCCTGGGCGTAGCGCCGGTTGAGCCGGGAGCGCTCGCCGGGCAGCAGGTCGTCGCTGACCGCCTCGCGGACCAGGGCGTGCCGGAAGCGGTACCCCTCGCCGTCCGCCGCGGGGAGCAGGATGTTGGCGCCGACGGCCTCGCGCAGCGCCTCGATCAGCTCGTCCTCCGGGAGCCCGGCGACCGCGGCCAGCAGGCCGTACTCGACGGTGGAGCCGCCCTCGGCGACGATCCGCACGATCCGCTGGGTGTCCTCGCCGAGCCGCTCCACCCGGACCAGCAGCAGGTCGCGCAGCGAGTCGCTGAGCGCGCCCGGCTCGTATCCGCAGTCGTGGCCCATGGCCAGTTCCTCGACGAAGAAGGCGTTTCCCTCGGAGCGGGCGTAGATGTCGTCGACCAGGGCGGCGGCGGGCTCGGCGGCGAGGATGCCGATGAGCTGGCGGTGGACCTCGGTGCGGGTGAAGCGGGGCAGTTCGACGCGGCGCACCGCGCGGACCCGGTCCAGCTCAGCGAGGAGCGGGCGCAGCGGGTGGCGGCGGTGGACGTCGTCGGCGCGGTAGGTGGCGATGACGGTGAGCCGCCCCCGGTGCAGGGTGCGGACGAGGTAGGCGAGCAGATGGCGGGTGGAGGCGTCGGCCCAGTGCAGGTCCTCCAGGGCGAGGACGACCGTGCGCTCGGCGGCGACCCGCTCCAGCAGCCGGGCGGTGAGCTCGAACAGCCGGGCGGTGCTGTCCTCGCCGTACGGGTCGTGGGAGCGGGCCTCGCCCAGCTCGGGCAGCAGCCGGGCGAGCTCGCCCTCCTGGCCCTCGGCGGCGGCGGCCAGCTCCGCGGGCAGCAGTGCGCGCAGGGCGCGCAGCGCGGTGGAGAACGGTGCGAACGGCAGCCCGTCCGCGCCGACCTCGACGCAGCCGCCGACGGCGACGACCGCGCCGCGGGCGGTCGCCTCGCCGAGGAACTCCTCCAGCAGCCGGGTCTTGCCTACCCCGGCCTCGCCGCCCACGAGCAGCACCTGCGGCTCTCCCGCGGAGCCGCGGGAGAGCGCTTCGGTGAGTGTGGCGAGCTCGCCGGTCCTGCCGACGAACACCGGGCTGAAGGACTTGGTCTCCACGTCGCAGAGCATCGCACAGGCGTCTGGCAAAGGGTCCGTGTTCGAACGATCGGCGGACATTGACCGAACGTCAGGCGGCGGTGGCGAGCTGGTCCCTCCAGCCGGGGTCCACCCGCCCCTCGGGTTCGCCGCGACCGGAGCCGCGGGCGGCCTTGCGGGCTGCCCGGACCGCCCTGGCCAGTCCCTCGGCGCGGGCCTCGCGGACCAGCTCGGCATGGCGGGTGGGGTGCGTCTCGTACGGGAGCATCGGGTCCTCCTGGGAGCCGGCGGTGGTCTTCCTGCTGACATCCACCACTCTCGTCCCCCAGCGGGCCCCGCCACATCGGGCGCCTGCCGCATTCCTGGAGGGGGAGGGTCCTTAGGGGCGGGGGTACGGGGACTCAGACCGCCTCGGCCACGGGTAAGGGGGCCTCAGACGGGCCGGGCGGGGCCTCAGACCCGGCCGCCGGCCACCGGGCCCGTACCGCCGCCCGTACGCCGGTGCTCGCGCCACTCGGGGGCGAGCACCGCCCAGATCTCCACGTCCCGGCGGGCGCCGCGGTGGACGTCGACCTCGCGCAGCCGGGCCTCGCGGGTCATCCCGAGCCGCTTGGCGACGTTGACGCTGGCGGTGTTCTCCGGGTCGACATGCCACTCCACCCGGTGCATCCCGCGCCGCTCCACGGCCCAGTCGACGATCACCTCGCAGGCCCGGGTCACCAGGCCCTTCCCGGCGGCGGACGGCTCCAGCCAGCAGCCGGCCTCGCAGACCCCGCGCTCGGCGTCGAAGACCCGGAAGAGGACCCCGCCCACCAGCGTCCCGTCCAGCCGGATGCCCCACAGCCGGCGGGTGTCGGCGGCGGTCCCGTCGGCGTAGACCTGGAGCCAGGCGCGGGCCGACGGCAGGTCCTTGTTGATCTCCGGCAGTGGGACGAAGCGCCCGATGTACTCCCGGCCCCGGTCCATGTGCGCCAGCAGTTCCTCGGCCTGCCACGGCTCCAGCGGCCCCAGTTCGGCCCCGTCCACGCCCAGCGGTATCGCGTACATTCGGCCGGCACTCCCCGTCTCTCGCTCACACCCGGATCGCGGCCGGTCGGCCGCCCGGTCAGGGCACGAGGCCCCCGTCAGGGCACAGGGCCCCCGGTCACGGCACAAGACCCTCCGTCAGGGCACGAGCTGCTCGTCCTGCTCGTCGTCGCTGCCGCTCGCGCGCTGCCAGGGGATCTTCGCATGGTCGTCGTCGCCGGTCGCCGGGGATTCGATGCTGATCCGCGGCAGCAGCCGGTCCAGCCAGCGCGGCAGCCACCAGTTGGCGCGGCCGAGCAGATGCATCAGGGCCGGCACCAGCAGGGTCCGCAGCACGAAGGCGTCCAGGGCGACAGCGGCGGCGAGACCGACACCGAACATGGCGATGATCCGGTCGCCGGTGAGCACGAAGGCCAGGAAGACGGCGATCATGATCACCGCGGCGGAGTTGATGACCCGGCTGGTCTCGGCCAGCCCGACCCGGACGGCCCGCCGGTTGTCGCCGGTCTCCAGCCACTCCTCGTACATCCGGCTGACCAGGAAGACCTGGTAGTCCATGGAGAGCCCGAAGAGCACCGACACCATGATCACCGGCAGGAAGGGCTCGATGGGCCCGCCTCCGCCCAGGCCCAGCAGTTCACTGCCCCAGCCCCACTGGAAGACGGCGACCACCACCCCGAACGCGGCGGCGACGGCCGCGATGTTCATGACGGCGGCCTTCAGCGGGATGCCGACCGAGCGGAAGGCGAGCAGGAGCAGCAGGCAGCCGAGCCCGATGACCACCCCGGTGAACAGCGGCAGCTTGCCGACGATGACCCGCGCGAAGTCCTCGTAGCCGGCGGTGGTGCCGCCGACATGGACCCGGAGCGAGGTGCCGTGCTCGGCGGCGGGCAGCACCTCGGCGCGCAGCCGCTCCACCAGTCCGCCGGTGGCCCGGGACTGCGGGGCGGTGGCGGGGACCACGGTGAGCGCGGCCGTACCGGCGCCGCCGTAGGTCACCGGGCCGACCGAGGCGACGCCGTCGGTGGCGCGCAGCATCAGCGGCAGCCGGCTGAGGGCGACCCGGTCGTCGGCGCCGTCCACCTCGGCGGCCAGCGTCAGCGGCCCGTTGACGCCGGGGCCGAAGCCCTCGGCGAGCAGGTCGTAGGCGCTGCGGGCGGTGGAGCCGACCGGTGCGCTGCCCTGGTCGGAGGTGCCCAGGTGCAGCCCGGCCGCCGGCAGCGCCAGGACCAGCATGATGGCGGCGGCCAGCAGCCCGAGCAGGGTGGGGCGGCGCTCGACGAACGCGGCCCAGCGCGCGGCCAGCCCGGTGACCCGCTCCGGCGCCGGTCCCTGGGCGGCGAGCCGGGCACGCTCCCGGCGGGAGAGCGCGCGCGGGCCGATGTACGAGAGGAGGGCGGGCAGCAGGGTGATGGAGGCGGCCACGGTGAGCACCACGGTCAGCGCGGCGGCGAGGGCCACGCCGTTGAGGAAGCCGAGCCGCAGCACCAGCATGCCGAGCAGCGCGATGCAGACGGTGGCACCGGCGAAGACCACGGCCCTGCCGGTGGTGGCGACCGCCTCGCGGGCGGCGTCGGCGACCGGCAGCCCCCGCTTCAGGCCTTTGCGGTGCCGGGTCACGAGGAACAGCGCGTAGTCGATGCCGACGCCCAGGCCGATGAGCATGCCGAGCATGGGCGCGAAGTCGGCCACCGTCATGGCGTGGCCGAGCAGCCCGATCCCGGCGTAGGCGGTGCCGACGCCGACCAGAGCGGTGGCGATCGGCAGCAGACTGGCGGCGAGTGAGCCGAAGGCGAGGAAGAGGACGGCGGCGGCCACGGCCACCCCGACCAGCTCGGCGGTGTGCGAGGTGGGCACCTCGGTGGCGGCGGCGACCGCGGTGCCGCCGAACTCCACCCGTACCCCGTCCCCGGCGGCGGCCCGGGCGGTGGCGACATAGGCCCGAACCTGGCGCGGGGTCAGCTCGGCCGCCGGGCGGTCGAAGGCGACCTGGGCGTAGGCGGTACGGCCGTCCGCGCTGAGCGTGCCGGGGGCGGGGAGCAGGGCCGCCGCCCGGGTGGTCTTGGCGGCCCCCGCCACAGCGTCGGCGGCCCCTTCGGCCCCGGCTCCCGTGGTCGCCTCCGGCACGGCGTACGGGCTGGTCACGGTGGCGACCCCGGGCAGCCCCGCCACCTTCGCCAGCATCGCGGTCATCCGCCGTTCGACCGGGGCCGCGCGCACCCCGCCGGCCGTCCCGCTGTGCCAGACGAGGGTGTCGCCCTCGCCGCCGGCCGCGCCGAACCCGGCCGTCAGCAGCTCGGCCGCGCGGCCGGACTCGGTGCCCGGCACCTCGTAGTCGTTGCTGTACGCGGGACCGGCGGCGGCCGCCGCGGCCGAGACGGCACCGAGGGTCAGCAGCCAGAGCAGGACGGTGGCGAGTCGGTGGGTGACACACCACCGGGCGAGGGCTGCCAACGGGTTCGCTCCCTGGAGGGTTCGTGGATCCTCACCGGGAGTGCCGCTGCTGGTGGCACCGGGGGACCGCCCGCGAGGAACGCGTGACCTGCGCACAGGACTCTCGCACCCTAACGAGATCCTTTGTCCCTTTCGTGCCGCTCCTCGCAGTCCGCGCGTGTCTCGTACGCAGTGCCCGTCTCCGCTCGTCTCCCCTCCCCCTCACCCCGAGACGCTCTCCCGGCCGTTCTCCAGGTGGCCCATCAGCCGGCGCCGGAAGCCGCCCGGGGCGGTGACCTCCAGGTCGTACCAGCCGTGCGCCCCGGCGGCGGAGTGGGTGAGGGTGCGGCTGCGGCCCGGCCGGACGGTGACGGTACGCGGACGGGTGGGGCGGCCGGACGCGGAGGCGTGCGGGCGGCCTTCCGCGTAACCGAGGGGGCGGACGGTGAAGGTCACCGGTTCGGCTCCGGTGTTCTCCAAGGTGAGATGGAGCGCGCGCTCCCCGGGGGCGAGCCGGGTGGTGAGCTCGCAGCCGCCGTCGGCCGGTCCGGCGAACTCGCGGCGGAAGCCGCCCGGGCCGGTGACGGTGAAGCGGTACGCGGTCCCGGTGACGGGCACCTGCCAGCGTGCCGCGCCCTTGACGTCCCGGTGCTGCGGGGCGGCGAACTCACCGGCGTACGGGTACAGCGCGAGGGGGACGTGGGAGCGGCCGGTGTTGCTCAGCCGCAGCTCCACGGTGCCGTTGCCGGTGCGGGCGTGGACATCCGGCTGGTACGGCAGCGGCCTGGCCGGCCGGGTGCCCGGCTCCTGTACGGGCATCCGCTGCTCGGCGGGCGGCTGCGGGCGCCAGCGGCCGGTGAACGGGGGGATCGGGCCCGGGCGCTCCAGGGCCGGGCGGGGGCGGCCCCGGCGGAAGTCGAAGGCGCCGGTCAGATCGCCGGTGACCCGGCGCCGCCAGGGGGTGATGTTGGGCTCGCGGACCCCGGTCCAGGCCTCCAGGAAGCGGATCACCGAGGTGTGGTCGAAGACCTCCGAGCAGACATAGCCGCCGGTGGTCCAGGGCGAGACGACGAGCAGCGGGACCCGGATGCCGAGGCCGGTGGGGCGGCCCTGCCAGCGCTCGTCGGGGTCGTCGACCGGCGGGACGGGCGGCGGGACATGGTCGAAGAAGCCGTCGTTCTCGTCGTAGTTGATCAGCAGCACGGTGTGCCGCCAGACGTCCGGATGCGAGCCGAGGGCGTCGAGGATCTTGTAGACCAGGGTGGCCGAGGCGATCGGCGACGAGGAGCCCGGGTGCTCGGAGTCCACCGCCGAGGGGACCAGGTACGAGACCTCCGGCAGCCGTCCCGCGGCCACATCGGCCCGGAAGCGGTCGGCCAGGGTGCCGCTCTCCACCCGGCGCAGCCCCCGCTCGAACAGCGAGCGCTCGGCGGTGGTCAGCGTCGCCACCCCCTCCTCCAGCGCCGCGAGCAGCCGCTCCCGCTCGGCCGCGGGGGCGGTCCGCACCGTGGCGTAGAAGGACTCCATGTAGGTGTGCCCGCCGGTCCGGGCCAGCGCCTTGCGGGCGATCTTCTTGAAGGTGGTGAAGAACTCGATGTTGTTGTCGGTGAAGTTCTCCCACTCGGTGTACGTCTGCCAGCTCCGCCCGGCCCGCTCCAGCCGCTCGGCGTAGGTGGACCAGGGGTAGCCCGGGTGGGTGCCCTCGGCGTACGCGGCGTTGGTCACCGCCCGGCTGCCGTCGGCCTCGTACCCGGTCCAGCCGGACCAGAGGTGGTTGCGGTTGGGGCTGGTGGAGGTGTGGACGGAGGAGTGGTAGGCGTCGCAGACGGTGAAGGTGTCGGCCAGCTCGTAGTGGAGCGGGATGTCCCGGCGGTCGTAGTACGCCATGGTCGCGGCGGTCTTCGCGGAGACCCAGCCGTCCATCCAGCCGTCCCGCCACGCCTTGGCGCCGCCGCCCCAGGAGTGGTCGAGGTCGCCGATGTACTGGAGGTCCTTGGCCTGTGTCTCGGCGGCGCCGCGGATCGGGAAGGGCAGTACGGAGCCGGTGCCGCCCGCACCGGGCTGCTCGAACACCGGGCGGCCCGAGGGCAGCTCGACGGCGTTGCGGTCGCCGAAGCCGCGGACACCGCGCAGGGTGCCGAAGTAGTGGTCGAAGGAACGGTTCTCCTGCATCAGCACCACCACGTGCTTCACCGCCCGGAGCCCGCCGGTGGGCGGTGCGGCGGCCATCGCCTCCCGCAGCGAGGGCGGCAGCAGCGAGCCTGCCGCCGCTGCCCCGACCACACCCCCGCCAAGCGCCAGCGCCCGCCGCCGGCTCAGGCCGGTCGGCTTGTCACCCGCCGCCCCTGGCCCTGCCGTGCCATCCATCCCGTACGCGCTCTGCGGTGACAAACCCGGCCTCCCGTCGACGGCCAATGGTCTCCCGTCGGACCTTTGGCGTGGTTGCCGGGGACGGTAGTCAGATCCGGTGGCCCCGAAAAGGCCTCCCGGCGACCCGCTGGTGAATGTCCAACAGCCCGAGCGCTCCGTCCAAGCCGCCTGCCGCCCACTCCTCGCCCCTCGGGTCATGCCTCCATGGCGAGAACTCGCCATCCGCGGTTGCCCGGTGGCCGCGCGGGCAGAAAGCACAACGCCACCCCCCACGGGACGGCACGGCCCCCGGGCCGGCAGCGGGCCCCGCCACCACTCCCCCCAGTGGCGGGGTCCTCGGCCGCCCGGGGTCTCCGCACTCCCGGCTCGACCGGGGTGTCACCCTTGCCGCCGCGGACACGGAGACGGCAGACGAACGGGGCCCGGCCGAGGGGCTGATGACAGCCGACAGCCGCCCTCAGGCTGCGTGGGCCCTCCTTCCGAGGCATCAGGACGCCTGAGGTCGCTGGTGTCCCTGGAGTCCCTGGAGGAGGAGGGCGATCAGGCGCCGGGGGTCGTAGCGGGGGTCGTCGTCGCGTCCGATGCAGAGGTTGCCGATGCCGCGCATCAGCTCGTAGGGCTGCGTACCGGGTCTGATCTCACCGGACTCGACCGCGGCGTCGAGCAGCTGGGCGCAGACGGGCAGCAAGCGGTCGAGGAAGTAGGCGTGCAGCGTGGCGAAACGGTCGTCGTCGGACTGCAGGGCGTCGGCGAGTCCGTGCTTGGTGACCAGGAAGTCCACGAAGAGGTCGATCCACCGGCGCAACGCGTCGAGCGGGGACTCGGCACGGGCCAGCAGGTCCGGCCCGGCCTCGGCGCATGCCTCGATCTGGTGGCGGTAGACGGCCGTGACGAGATCCGCCCGGGTCGGGAAGTGGCGGTAGATCGTGGCCATCCCGACACCCGCCTGGGCCGCGATCCGGCGGATCGGCGCGTCGACACCGGACGTGACGAAGACCTCGGCGGCGGCGGTGAGCACCGTCTGCCGGTTGCGCTGCGCGTCGGCCCGCTTGCCTCGGGACGGCGACTCCTCAGCAGGACTATCGGGGGCCATCACGCCCTCCTTCCACACCGATTGACAAAACGGAGCAGTGCTCCGAATATTAAAGGGAGCGATGCTCCGTTTCAGGTTAGCCGAAACGGGACGCTCCTGACCGCCTGTCCGCCGCCGGTTTCAGGGACCGGCGGCGGCGGGTGCCATCGAAAGGGAACCCACCTCGTGAGCACAGCCACCAGCGCCTCCGCCCTGGGCACGCCCGCCCCGGTCCTGTCCTTCAGCCCGGTAGTCCTCTCCGTGCCCGGACGCCCCGTGGACCTGCGACTGCGCGTCTCCGCACCCGCGACCGGAACCGGCCTCCCCGTCATCCTCCTCTCCCACGGCCACGGCCCCTCGAACCACCTCTCCTCGCTGAACGGCTACGCGCCGCTCGCCGACTTCTGGGCGGCACACGGCTTCGTCGTCCTCCAGCCCACCCACCTCACCTCCCGCACGCTGAGCCACCTGGTCGCCGACGCCCCCGGGGCACCCGACTTCTGGCGCTCCCGCGCCGAGGACATGACCCATATCCTCGACCGACTCGACGTGATCGAACGCAGCGTGCCGCAGCTCGCCGGACGGATCGACCCCAGCAAGGTCGGCCTCGCCGGACACTCACTCGGCGGCTTCACCGCCGCCCTCCTTCTCGGCGCCGGGCTCACCGACCCCGACACCGGGACCGTGGTGCACCTGGTCGAGCCCCGGATCAAGGCGGGCGTACTGCTCGCCGCGCCCGGCAGGGGCGGCGAAGTCCTCAACGGGCCCATGGCCGAGCAGTGGCCGATCATCGGGGCCGTCGACTTCTCCACCATGACCGCGCCCGCGCTGGTCGTCGCCGGGGACAAGGACGACTCCCGGCACTTCACGGACATGGGACCGGACTGGCACGCCGACCCCTACACCCTCGCCCCCGGTCCCAAGACCCTGCTCACCCTGTTCGGCGCGGAGCACGGACTCGGCGGAATCGCCGGCTACGACGCCGCCGAGACCACCGACGAGAACCCCGCCCGGGTCACCGCCCTCGCCGAGCTCACCGCCGCCTATCTCCACACCCAGTTCCACCCCGGCGCCCCCACCTGGCAGACCGCGAGCGAGGCCCTGACGACCGGCCCCGACGCCGTGGGACGAGTCGAATCCAAGTAGGCCCCGGGACCGGGGGGTCGGTCGGGGCCGGGTGAGGCGGCCGGGGGGCGCGAAACCTCCGGTGGGGCGGGGGCGGCGGGGCGGCAGAACCCTCGGCCCGCGCCCCCGCCCGCCGCGTCACGTCTTCGCCCAGGGCGTCCGCGCAAGGCATCCCCCGTAACACCCGCCCGCACATGGCAGCGCGGGGTGCCCTACATGGGCACCCCGCGTATGGCACTCGGCACCTGGGCCCCGGGGGGGGCCGTCGACGGCCCCTCCGATGGTCCGCGGCCTAACCCACCACATGGCACCGGCGGCCGACCGAGCGCGTGGCGTGGACGCCCGATCGAGCGCGTGGCGCCAGCGTCCGATCGAGCGCGTGGCCAGCGCCCGAACTCGCCCATGGCCGACGCCGGACCCAAGCGCGAGGCACCGACAGCCGCCCCAGCACCTGGCGACGGCATTCGGCCTCGCCAGTGGTCGGCCGCCGGACCCACCACATGGCACCGACGTCCGATCGAGCGCGTGGCGCCAGCGCCCGATCGAGCGAGCGGCCGACGGCCGACCGCGCCCATGGCCGACGGCCGGACCACGCACGAGGCACCCGACAGCCGCCCCAGCACCTGGCGCCGGTGGTTGACCGAGCACGCATCGGCGACCGGCCGAGCGCGGGGGGGGGCGCCGCCCGGCGATGCTGCCGGTGGCTCCCCCGCGCGCAGCGCGGCCCCTCAGCCCTCGACGCCGAGGCGCTCCAGGATCAGCTCCCGGACCCGGGCCGCGTCGGCCTGGCCCCGGGTGGCCTTCATGACCGCGCCGACCAGCGCCCCGGCCGCCGCGACCTTGCCGCCGCGGATCTTGTCCGCGATGGCGCCGTTGGCCGCGATGGCCTCGTCCACGGCGGTGCCGAGCGCGCCCTCGTCGGAGACGACCTTCAGGCCGCGCTTCTCCACCACGGTGTCCGGGTCGCCCTCGCCGGCCAGCACGCCCTCGATGACCTGGCGGGCCAGCTTGTCGTTGAGGTCACCGGAGGCGACCAGCTCGCTGACCCGGGCGACCTGCGCCGGGGTGATCGGCAGGGCGTCCAGCGGGCGGCCGGACTCGTTGGCGCTGCGGGCCAGTTCGCCCAGCCACCACTTGCGGGCCGAAGCGGAGTCGGCACCCGCCTCGGTGGTGGCGACGATCAGGTCGACCGCGCCCGCGTTGAGGATGGACTGCATGTCCAGCTCGGTGACGCCCCACTCCTCGCGCAGCCGGTTGCGGCGCACCCGGGGCAGCTCGGGCAGGGTGGCGCGCAGTTCCTCGACCCACTCGCGGGACGGGGCCACCGGCACCAGGTCGGGCTCGGGGAAGTACCGGTAATCCTCGGCCTCCTCCTTGACCCGGCCCGAGGTGGTGGAGCCGTCGTCCTCGTGGAAGTGGCGGGTCTCCTGGATGATCGTCCCGCCCGCGTCGAGCACGCCCGCGTGGCGGCCGATCTCGTAGCGGACGGCCCGCTCCACGCTCCGCAGCGAGTTGACGTTCTTGGTCTCCGAGCGGGTGCCGAACTTCTCGGTGCCGTTCGGCCGCAGCGACAGGTTCACGTCGCAGCGCATCTGGCCCATCTCCATACGGGCCTCGGAGACGCCGAGCGCCCGGATGAGCTCGCGCAGCTCGGCGACGTACGCCTTGGCGACCTCGGGAGCCCGAGCGCCCGCACCGGTGATCGGCTTGGTGACAATCTCGATCAGCGGGATGCCGGCGCGGTTGTAGTCCAGCAGCGAGTGGGACGCACCGTGGATGCGGCCGGTGGCACCGCCGACGTGGGTCGACTTGCCGGTGTCCTCCTCCATGTGGGCGCGCTCGATCTCCACGCGGAAGACCTCGCCGTCCTCCAGCTGCACGTCGAGGTAGCCGTTGAAGGCGATCGGCTCGTCGTACTGGGAGGTCTGGAAGTTCTTCGGCATGTCCGGATAGAAGTAGTTCTTCCGGGCGAAGCGGCACCACTCGGCGATCTCGCAGTGCAGCGCGAGACCGATCTTGATCGCGGACTCGACGCCGATGGCGTTGACGACCGGGAGGGCGCCGGGCAGGCCGAGGCAGACCGGGCAGGTCTGGGTGTTGGGGTCGGCGCCCAGCTCGGTGGAGCAGCCGCAGAACATCTTGGTCCTGGTGCCCAGTTCGACGTGGACCTCAAGCCCCATGACGGGGTCGTAGGTGGCGAGGGCCTCGTCGAACGGCACCAGCTCGGTGATGACGGTCACGGTGTTGCTTCCCTCTCAGCCGAACAGCACGTCGTCGTCACCGATGCGCTTGAGTTCGCGCAGCAGGATGGCGAGGCCGGTGCCGATGGCGGCGGCGGACACGACGGCGTCGAGCAGCAGCAGCGTGTCGCTCTCCGAGCGGGCCTTGCGGACCTGCTTGATGATGCTCAGCGCGCCGAACGCGGTGGTGCCGATGGACAGATACGTACCGGTCCGGGACTTCTTGAAGCCCTTGGCCTTGGTCAGTGCGCTCACAGCGACGGAGCCTCCTCGAGCAGCGGGTGTCCCCAGCGGTTCAGGAACGCGGCCTCGACGGCCGCGCCGACCTTGTAGAGGCGGTCGTCCTTCAGGGCGGGGGCGATGATCTGCAGGCCGACCGGCAGGCCGTCCTCGGGGGCCAGGCCGCAGGGCAGCGACATGGCGGAGTTCCCGGCCAGGTTGGTCGGGATGGTGCACAGGTCGGCGAGGTACATCGCCATCGGGTCGTCGGCGCGCTCGCCGATCGGGAAGGCGGTGGTCGGGGTCGTCGGGGAGACGATCACGTCGACCTGCTCGAAGGCCTTCTCGAAGTCCCGGGTGATGAGGGTGCGGACCTTCTGCGCGGAGCCGTAGTACGCGTCGTAGTAACCGGAGCTGAGCGCGTAGGTGCCGAGCATGATGCGGCGCTTGACCTCGTCGCCGAAGCCGGCCTCGCGGGTGAGGGCGGTGACGTCCTCGGCGGAGCGCGTGCCGTCGTCGCCGGTGCGCTGCCCGTAGCGCAGGCCGTCGAACCGGGCGAGGTTCGAGGAGCACTCGGACGGCGCGATCAGGTAGTACGCGGAGAGCGCCAGGTCGAAGGACGGGCAGTCCAGCTCCACGATCTCGGCGCCCAGCTCCTTCAGCAGCTCGACGCTCTCGTCGAACCGCTGGAGCACGCCGGCCTGGTAGCCCTCGCCGCGGAACTGCTTGACCACGCCGACCCGCATCCCGGCCACCGAGCCGCTCCGCGCCGCCTCGACCACCGGCGGCACGGGGGCGTCGATGGAGGTGGAGTCCAGCGGGTCGTGGCCGGCGATCGCCTCGTGCAGCAGGGCCGCGTCCAGGACCGTGCGGGCGCAGGGGCCGCCCTGGTCCAGGGAGGAGGAGAAGGCCACCATGCCGTAGCGGGAGACCCCGCCGTAGGTGGGCTTGACGCCGACGGTGCCGGTGACGGCGGCCGGCTGGCGGATGGAGCCGCCGGTGTCGGTGCCGATGGCCAGCGGTGCCTGGAAGGAGGCGAGCGCGGCGGAGGAACCGCCGCCGGAGCCGCCGGGGATCCTGGTGAGGTCCCAGGGGTTGCCGGTCGGACCGTAGGCGCTGTTCTCCGTCGAGGACCCCATGGCGAACTCGTCCATGTTGGTCTTGCCGAGGATGACGACGTCGGCGTCGCGCAGGCGCTGGGTCAGGGTGGCGTCGTACGGCGGCAGCCAGCCTTCGAGGATCTTGGAGCCGACGGTGGTCGGCATGTCCTTGGTGGTGAAGATGTCCTTCAGGGCGAGCGGTACGCCGGCCAGCGGGCCGAGCCGCTCGCCACGCTCGCGCTTGGCGTCCACGGCGCGGGCCTGGGCGAGGGCGCCCTCCCGGTCGACGTGCAGGAAGGCGTGGACCTTCTCGTCCACGGCCTCGATCCGGGCCAGATGGGCCTCGGTGACCTCGACGGCGGTGAGCTCGCCCGAGGCGATCCTCGCCGCGGTCTCGGCGGCGGTGAGCTTGATGATGTCGGTCATCGGTCAGTCCTCCCCCAGGATCTGCGGCACCTTGAAACGCTGCTGCTCCTGGGCCGGGGCGCCGGAGAGCGCCTGCGCGGGGGTGAGCGACGGACGGACCTCGTCCGCGCGCATGACGTTGGTCAGCGGCAGCGGGTGGGAGGTCGGGGGGACGTCTTGGTCGGCGACCTCGGAGACGCGGGCGACCGCGCCGATGATGTCGTCGAGCTGTCCGGCGAAGTGGTCGAGCTCTTCGCCCTTCAACTCCAGACGCGCCAGCCGGGCGAGGTGGGCGACCTCCTCGCGCGTGATGCCAGGCATGCAGCGATCCTCAGGGTGAGTGCGATGGGTACAGCGAATGACTTTCGCCCCCAATCCTATGGGGCGGGGGTCGATGACCGTGAAACGGTTTGCCCCCGTCTTCTTCCGGGGGCTGTCCCCCGTACGCGACGGGGGCTGTCCCCGGCCTCCGGGATCCGGCACGCGCCGGGGCGTGCGGCCGTCGGTCGCGGCCGCCCGCCCCTGGTGCGTGTGCCGGGGTGCGGGTCCGGCGGAAGTCGTTGAGGACGCGGTGGAGGGGCCGGACTACGGCACGACCTGGTCGGCGGCGTCGGCCTGGGAGGGGGGCAGGGCGGCCGGGGGGCGGACCCAGACGCCCTCGCCGCGGGCGTGCAGCCAGGAGGTGCACTCGGCGGGCGGCATCGCGGCGGCGACCAGCCAGCCCTGGACGGCGTCGCAGCCGAGGTCGCGCAGCCGGCCCCAGGTCTCGTCGTCCTCGACGCCCTCGGCGACCACCAGGAGGCCGAGGGAGTGGGCGAGGTCGACGGTGCAGCGGACGATCTCGGCGTCCTCGGTGTCCACGGCGAGCCGGGCGACGAAGGAGCGGTCGATCTTCAGCTCACTGACCGGCAGGCGGCGCAGGTGGACCAGGGAGGAGTACCCGGTGCCGAAGTCGTCCAGGGACATCTTCACGCCGTGCCCGGTGAGCCCGGCGAGGGTGTCGGCGGCGCGCTGCGGGTCCTCCAGGAGGACGTGCTCCGTTATCTCCAGCTGGAGGGAGCCGGCCGGGACCCCGTGGCGGGCCAGCCGGGCGGCGACGGAGCCGGCGAAGCCGGGGGTGTGGACGTCGCGCGGGGAGACGTTCACCGCGACCGGGACCTCGATGCCCTGGGCGCGCCAGCGGGCGACCTGGGCGAGGGCGGTGTCCAGGACGTACTCGGTGAGGTGGGGCATCAGCCCGGAGGACTCGGCGATGGCGATGAACTCGTCCGGAGGGACCCGGCCGCGCTCCGGGTGCACCCAGCGGACCAGGGCCTCCAGGCCGGCGACGGCCCCGTCGAAGCGGACCTTGGGCTGGTAGTGCAGCTCCACGTCGCCGGCGTCCAGGGCGCGGCGCAGGTCGCCGAGGAGGCCGAGGCGGTCGGGGGTGTTGGAGTCGCGCTTGGACTCGTAGACCTCGACGCCGGTGCGGTCCCGCTTGGCCTGGTACATGGCGACGTCGGCGCGCTGGAGCAGCCCTTCGGCGTCCAGGGCGTGGTCGGGGAAGACGGCGACCCCGGCGCTGGCCTCCAGGACGAGGGTGAGGCCGTCGAGGTCGAGCGGGGAGGAGAGGTCGCCGACCAGCTGGCGGGCGATCCGCTGGGCGCTGGTGGTGGAGTCGGCGACCGGGAGCAGTACGGCGAACTCGTCGCCGCCGAGCCGTGCGGCCTCCGCGCCGCGGGGCAGGGCGTGCTGGAGCCGGTCGGCGATCTGGAGCAGCAGCCGGTCGCCGGCGAGGTGGCCGAGGGTGTCGTTGACGGAGCGGAAGCGGTCGAGGTCGATCAGGACCAGGGCGGCCCGCAGTCCCTCGCCCTCGGCCTCCTCCAGCGCGGACCAGGTGCGCTCCAGCAGCCACTGGCGGTTGGGCAGTCCGGTGAGCGGGTCGCGCAGCTGCTCCTCAGCGCGGGCGCGGGCGATCCACAGGGTGGAGTCCAGGGCGATGAGCGGGACGGCGAACAGCGGCAGCAGCACCGGCAGGCTGACGGCGACCACGCAGATCAGCGGGGCGATGCCGAGCAGGGCGACGGCGACCAGCCCCTGGCGGAGCAGCGCGGTGCGTTCGGCGCTGGGCAGTCCGCCGGCCTGGGGGGCGAGGGTGTACCACAGCAACGTCCTGGTCACCACCAGGTAGGCGGTGGCGGCGAGGGCGACCTCGGGGACGGCTTCGATGCCCCATTCGAGGGGCTGCCAGGGCGTCTCGACGGTGGGGGCGTCGTCGAAGAGGGCGAGCACCAGGGCGGCGGCGCCGATGCCGAGGATGTCGGCGGCGCCGTGCAGCAGGCCCTGCCGCCAGCGGTGGCGGCGGGCGGTGCCGGTGAGCACGACCACGGCGAGGCTGACCAGTCCGGCGGGCACCCAGCCGTAGAGCAGCAGCACGGCGAGGGTGAGGGCGGCGCCGGAGCCGGTGCCGCCCCACCAGCGGTCCCGGCCGAGGGCGACCAGATGGCCGACCACGATGCCGGTGAGGACGGCGAGCGACCAGCCGGCCGCACCGCCGGGGAACAGGGCGTGGCCGGAGCGCAGCGCCCCCGTCAGCCCGGTGAGCAGGGCGACGGCGGCGGCGGCGATCACGACGGACGGGAGCCTGGAGGTGACGCCCGCGACGGCCGTGCGGACGCGCGGCCGTGAGGCCGGGGCGGCACTCTCGGTGGGTTTCATTCGGTCCCTCTCACAGCCGGCGGTGGTGCCGATGCCACGCGGTGGCCCGTCGCCGTGCCACCGCGGTGGTGGCCCTTCCCCGCTCCTTCGCGAGGGGAAGCGCTCCCCCGACGGCCGTGCATGACGGACGCACACCTCAACAGTAGGCGTCGGGAGGCTTCCACGGGCAGCGCACTACTGGTCTTGCCCGAATGCGACCCAGCCACCCTTATCCGTCTGGTATGCGCTGAACGGGTGAGCCCGAGTGGGCTTATTCGGGCTGCTGTTCGGCCGAAACAGCTACCTCGCGGGCGGCGTCGGGCCCCTGTTCGAGCAGGACGCCGAAGCCGGCCTCGTCCAGCACCGGGACCTTGAGCTGAACGGCCTTGTCGTACTTGGAGCCGGGGTTGTCCCCCACCACCACGAAGGAGGTCTTCTTGGAAACGGAACCGGTGACCTTCGCCCCGCGGCTCTGCAACGCCTCTTTCGCGCCATCCCTGGTGTAGTCGTCCAGGGTGCCGGTGACGACCACCGCCAGCCCCTCCAGCGGGCGCGGCCCCTCGTCCTCGCCGGTGGACTCCTCCTCCCAGCGGACCCCGGCCGCCTTCCACTTGCGCAGGATCTCGCGGTGCCACTCCTCCTCGTACCACTGCCGGATGGCGGCGGCGATGGTCGGCCCGACGCCCTCGGTGGCGGCCAGCTCCTCCTCACCGGCCTCGAAGATCCGGTCGATCGAGCGGAACTCGCGGGTCAGCGCCTGGGCGGCGACCGGGCCGACATGACGGATCGACAGTCCGTTGACGATCCGGGCCAGCGGCCGGTCCTTGGCGGCGGCGATGTTGTCCAGCATGGCGCGGGCGTTCTTCTTCAGCTCGCCCTTCTGGTTGGCGAAGACCCGGGCGATCTTCTCCTCGCCGGTCTTCGGGTCCCGCTTGGGCAGTCCGCTGTCCGGGTCCAGGACGTACGCCCGGATGTCCAGCAGCTGCTCCTCTCGCAGGTCGAACAGGTCGCCCTCGTCGGTGAGCGGCGGTTCGGCGGGCTCCAGCGGGCCGGTGAGGGCGGCGGCGGCCACCATGCCGAAGTGCTCGATGTCCAGGCTGGAGCGGCCGCCGAGGTAGAACAGCCGCTCGCGCAGCTGGGCCGGGCAGGTGCGGCCGTTGGGGCAGCGCAGATCGATGTCGCCCTCCTTCATGGCCCGCAGCGGCGTACCGCATTCGGGGCACTCGGAGGGCATGGTGAACTCGCGCTCGCTGCCGTCCCGCAGGTCCACCACCGGGCCGAGGATCTCCGGGATGACGTCCCCGGCCTTGCGCAGCACCACGGTGTCGCCGATCAGCACGCCCTTGGCCTTGACGACCTCCTGGTTGTGCAGGGTGGCGAACTCCACCTCCGAGCCGGCCACGGTGACCGGTTCCACCTGCGCGAACGGGGTGACCCGGCCCGTACGCCCCACGCCCACCTTGATGTCGATCAGCTTGGAGTTGACCTCCTCCGGCGCGTACTTCCAGGCGATCGCCCAGCGCGGGGCGCGCGAGGTGGAGCCCAGCCGCCCCTGCAGCCGGATCTCGTCCAGCTTGACGACCACCCCGTCGATCTCGTGCTCCACCGAGTGCCGGTGCTCGCCGAAGTAGGCGATGAACGCCTCGATCCCGGCGAGGTCCTCCACCACCTTGTTGTGCAGGGCGGTGGGCAGCCCCCACTCCTTGAGCAGCCCGTACGCCTCGCTCAGCCGGTCGAAGCGCAGCCCCTGCTGGGCGCCGATGCCGTGCACCACCATGTGCAGCGGTCTGGTGGCGGTGACCTTGGGGTCCTTCTGGCGCAGCGAACCGGCGGCGGCGTTGCGCGGGTTGGCGAAGGGCTTGTCGCCGGCCTCCACCAGCCGGGCGTTCAGCTCCTCGAACTTCTCCATCGGGAAGAAGACCTCGCCCCGGATCTCCACCAGCTCGGGGATGTTCTCCCCGCGCAGCCGCTCCGGGATGTCCGCGATGGTGCGGACGTTGGGTGTGATGTCCTCACCCGTACGCCCGTCCCCGCGGGTGGCGGCCCGCACCAGCCGCCCCTTCTCGTAGGTGAGGTTGACCGCCAGCCCGTCCACCTTCAGCTCACAGAGGAAGTGGTGCGCCGAGGCGCCCACCTCCCTCTCCACCCGCTCGGCCCAGGCCGCCAGCTCCTCCCCGTCGAAGGCGTTGTCCAGCGAGAGCATGCGCTCGCGGTGCTCGACGGCGGTGAAGTCGGTCTCGTACTGCCCGGCGACCTTCTGGGTCGGCGAGTCCGGCGTACGCAGCTCCGGATACTCCTCCTCCAGCGCCTCCAGCTCGCGCAGCAGCCGGTCGAACTCGGCGTCGCTGACGACCGGGGCGTCCTTCACGTAGTACCGGAAGCGGTGCTCCTCGATCTGCTCGGCCAGCCGGGTGTGCTGCTCCCGTGCCTCGGCCGGCACCACGTCCTGCTGTTCGACAGCCACCGTCGTTCCTCCCGTTGCCAACGTCTCGCCGACGTCCTGCTCAGTCACTCGGTCACTCAGGGTTGTCCGCGAGTGAGCGTGCCGCCTTGGCGCAGTGGGCGAGCGCCGCCCGGGCGTACGCGGGCGAGGCGCCCGCCAGCCCGCACGTCGGGGTGATCACCACGGAGTCCGCGAGGATCCCCGGAGACAGGCCCAGCCTGCGCCACAGCGTTCTGACACCCATGACGCTACCGCCCGGGTCTGACAACGGGCCGTCGACCGACCCCACCACACCGGCGAGCAGTTTGGTCCCGCCCTCGACCGCCTCCCCGATCGCCTCCTCGTCACGCTCGGTGAGCAGACCGAAATCGAACGACACCCCGGCGACCCCGGCCCGCCGCAGCAGGGCGAACGGCACGTCCGGTGCGCAGGAGTGGACGATGACCGGCCCATGCCCCTCGTTCACACCGACGAGGTCCCTCAGACCGCTCTCCACCACCTGCCGGTCCACCGCGCGGTGGGTGCGGTAGCCGCTGGCGGTACGGACCCGGCCGCGCAGTACGGCGGTCAGCGAGGGCTCGTCCAGCTGGAGCACCACCCGCGCCCCCGGCACCCGCCGGCGTACCTCCGCCAGATGCCCGCGCAGCCCCTCGGCCAGCGAGGCCGCGAGGTCCCGGCAGGCGCCGGCGTCCCCCAGCACCGCCTCCCCGTTCCTCCGCTCCAGCGCGGCGGCGAGCGTCCACGGACCGACCGCCTGCACCTTCAGCGGGCCCCGGTACCCCTGGGTGAACTCCTCCAAGGCGTCCAGGTCCTCACCCAGCCAGGACCGCGCCCGCCGGGTGTCCCGCCCCGGCCGGTCGCTGATCCGCCAGCCGCTCGGCTCCACATGCGCGTACATCTCCACGAGCAGCCCGAGGCTGCGCCCGATCATGTCGGCCCCCGGCCCCCGCGCGGGCAGCTCGGCCAGGAACGGGAAGTCCTCGAAGGACCCGGTGACGGTCTTGGCCGCCTCCCGCGCGTCACCGCCGGGCATCGACCCGACACCGGTCGCGGGCCCCCAGGGGAAGGTGTTCGGCTCGGTCTTCTCGGTGGTTTCGGTCGTCTCGCTCACCGGGGAAGCGTACGGGGCGGGGTGGCCGGGGCGGCCACGGAGACGGGGTGGTGGGGCCGGGCCGACCGGCGGCTTTGCCTGCCGGGCCGCCCCTCCCCTGTCCGGCTGTCCGGGTCAGCGTCCTGGTCGGACCGTCAGGTCGTTGATCTCCGCGTCCCTCGGCAGGTCGATCGCGGTGAGGATCGCGGTCGCCACCGACTCCGGGTCGATCCAGCGCGAGGAGTCGTACTCCTTGCCCTCCTGCTGGTGCACCTTCGCCTGCATCGGGCTCGCGGTCCGCCCCGGGTACACCGAGGTGACCCGCACCCCGTTGCCGTGCTCCTCGTGGCGCAGCGCGTCGGCCAGTGCCTTCAGGCCGTGCTTGGAGGCGGCGTACGCGGACCAGCCGGCGTGCGCGTTCAGCCCGGCGCCCGAGTTGACGAAGAGGACGTGGCCCTGGGAGATCCGCAGCTGCGGCAGAAGCAACCGGGTCAGCTCGGCGGGCGCCACCAGGTTGACCTCCAGCTGGCTCCGCCACGCCTTGGTGGTCAGCTCGCCGACCTCGCCCAGGTCCACGACGCCCGCGATGTGCAGCAGCGAGTCGACCCGGTCCGGCAGCTCCTGGTGCGAGAACGCCCAGGACAGCCGGTCCGGGTTGGCGAGGTCCCCGACGAGGGTGCGGGCGCCCGGGTACCGCTCGGCGAACTCCTTGGCGCGTCCGGCGTCACGCGCCAGCAGTACGAGGTCGTCGCCCCGCTCGTGGAGCCTGCGCGCGACGGCCGCGCCGATGCCGGAACCGGCGCCTGTGATCATGTGTGTGGCCATGGGTGCCATGCTCGCACCCGGGCCGGGCCTCACCGCAGACCGGCCGCCTCCTCCAGGTAGGCCAGGGCCGAGAGCCCGTCCTCGGCGAAGAACACCAGCTCGGTCAGGGGCAGCGGGAGAAAGCCCTCCTCGTCCATCCGCCGCAGCTGCTCCTTCAGGCCGTCGTAGAACCCGGCCGCGTTCAGCAGGACCACCGGCTTGGTGTGGTGCCCGTGCTTCTTCAGCTCCAGGATGTCGGTGGCCTCGTCCAGCGTGCCCATCCCGCCGACCATGACCACGATGGCGTCCGCCTTCTCCAGCAGCAGCGCCTTGCGCTCGGACAGGTCCTTGGCCACGACCATGGTGTCCAGGCCGGGGCGGGCCTTGTGCGACAGGAACTCCACGGAGACGCCGACCAACTGCCCGCCGGCCTCTTCCACCCCGTCCGCGACGACCTTCATCAGACCGGCGTCGGAGCCGCCCCACACCAGGGTGTGCCCGCCCCTGCCGAGCAGCTCGGCGAACTCGCGGGCGGGCCGGGTGTAGCGCTCGTCCAGGTCGGCGGCGGAGAGGAAGACGCAGATGTTCATGGCGCCACGGTACGGGAGGTAGGGCCACCCGTACGGGTGAGGGACGGGGTCCGGGGAACGAGCCGCCGGGGCTCGGCGTTGCCCTGGTATGACCTCAGGACACCGCATCACCGTCGAACAGGGCACCGAGCATGTGAGGGCCGTCCACGAGGGCCGGGTGGTGGCGGAGAGCCGCCGCCCCCTGGTGCTGCGCGAGACCGGCTGCCCGCCGCGCTACTACCTGCCTCCCGAGGACGTCCGCACCGACCTGCTGACCCCCTCCGACACCCGCACCCACTGCCCCTTCAAGGGCGACGCCTCCTACTGGTCCCTTCCCGGCGCCGACGACACGGTCTGGGCCTACCCGGACCCCAAGCCGGAGGTCGCCGGCATCAAGGACCACCTGTGCTTCTACGAGACGGAGGTGGTGGGGTAGGGGACGGGCTGGGGCTCGATAAGGGGGTCCCGGCGGACCAGAAGGCCGAGTGGACGTTGGGGGTGGGGATCTCGCCCGGCGGATAGGCTGGGCCGTTGGGTGGGGTGCGGGGGGCGTCTACGGGGGACTTGGCCACGCAGGGCGTGGCGACTTCGAACGATGCCTGTCCGGCGTAGCCGACGTTGAGGGCGAGCTGGAAGCCGTCGGGGGACCTGGCGAAGATGGCGGGCATGTCGCGGGACTTGTTCACGGAGGTGATCTCGTAGCCGCTCTTGGTCCAGTGGCGCTGGACTACTCCTAGGAAGCTGCCGAGGCGCTGCGGCGAGATCACCGTCATGATCTTGCGGCGCCTCTTCACCACGCAACTACTAGTGGTGGTGATGTGGTGAGACCACGCTACTTCGGGAATGATCGCAGCGAAGGTGGCGTCCAACATCTGGTCGGCACGCCGAGCCGCATGTCGCATATCCACGTCGCTTCCCGCCCTTCCCACGTCCACAGCTTGCCCATCCAGGCCGCACCCGACGAGCGCCATTCCCATGACGGCACAAGCAGCCGATGCCTTAGCCACACGAGCGAGTGCCATCACCTTCGGTCCTCCAAAGTGATTTTGCCGGGTCGCCCACCGACAACTCTTGCGATATTGCTGGCAGATTCCGAGTCGAGGCTCGGCGTGAAGTACTGCGAATGAGCGTCGAAGCCACCCATCTCCAGGACCGGAGCCGGCCCCGGGTCCACTTTGAATCGATGAGCTCCAAAAGCCGCACTTGCGGGATCCTTACCGAAGTAGATGTCGTCATCGCCACGGTCATAGACATCGCCGTAGATGAAGGCAGCTGGACCTGCGAGGGCGAACTCCTCCTTTGTCGGAAGGCGAGTTACCGGATCATTCTCAGCGGCGCCGACAAAAACGTGCTCGCGCCCGACTCCCAGGTCTTCGGCCCTGTCCACGCCCACTCCGGGGCTCCCTAGGAGAACTACGTCGTCGACCCCCGGAATGCCGTTCGTCTGACGCGCAGCGGTACCGACGGTTAGCGATCCGTACGAGTGGCCGATCGCAGTGACATGAGGGTCCGACTTCTCATTCGTCGCCACGAGTCCTGAAATGAACCTGCTATATGCCGGAGCTCCCCGCTCGGCGTCGCCCGTGCTCATGACGTCCGCGCTCTGAGGGGCGTCGTAACCGAGCCAGATGATCGCCGCGCTCGACGGGTCGACATCGCGGGCGCCGATGGCCGTGTCTTCTGCTCGGACCATCGTGTCCTCCACGAAATCCGCATCCAGCGCCGTCCCCAGCCCCGGCACGTACGCCGCCACGTTCCGGGACGTGTCCGGGTTGCCGTAGGCGACGATGGCGCGGCCGTTGCCCTCGTCGCCGATACCGAGGAGGTACATGGGCAGGCCGCCCGGTTGGTTCAGGCGGGCCTGGAGCAGGCGCAGGGCCTCCAGCTTGGTCTGGGAGGCGTCGTCGTGCCTGCCCGCGAGCTCCTCGATGAGGGTCGGCAGGTACGCCCGGTTGGCCTGGTCGCGGGCGGCGGCGGGGATGCCGTCGAGGTTGCCGACCAGGTCGGGGGCGATGCGCAGGAACTCCTGGCGCTGCTCGTCGGTGAGGGCGTCCCACCAGGCCTTGCGTTCGGCGGGGGTGGCGTCGAAGGGGACGTCGGCGGCCAGGTAGGCGCTCGCGGCGTGGCGTACGTCGGCGGTGTCGCGCCGTACGTCGCGGAGGGTCGCCGCGGTGATGTCCAGGCCCTTCGCGGCTCGGAGGCCGTTGAGGGTGCGGGTGTATCGGGCATCGACCTCCGCGGCGGCGCGTACGGCGCGGGCGATGCGGTCGGCGAGGGCCTGGGCCCTGTCGGCGTGGGGGTTGAGGGGGCGGAGGGAGGAATCAAGGGAGGAGTGGGGCAGGTCCAGGGGGAGGGCGGCGCGGGGGGCGGCTTGGCCGGCGGGGGTGTCCTGGGGACCGAGGAGGGTGTGGACGGTGGAGGCGGGGTAGGTGATCGAGCCGTCGGGATGGACGGTGAAGCCCAGTTCGGCTGCCTCGTCCAGGGCCAGCCGCAACTGTCGCTGCGGCTCGGCGAGGTCGGCGGCGAGGCCGTTGAGGGTGGTGCGGACCAGGCCGCACTCGGTGCGTACGTAGTCGAGGTTGCGGTGGAGGCGGCGCAGCCTGCGCAGCGCCGCCGTAGCCGCGTCGCCGCGCTGGGTCTCGCGGAGCTGGGCGGACATGGCCTGGCCGACCCGTAACGCGTCGGCGCCCGCCCGGCTGGAGACGGCGTGCCAGCGGTTGCCGGCGGCCTCGAAGTCGGCGGGCCTCAGGTCGTGCAGGCGCTGCCAGTCGAGGGCGGTCTCGGTCATCGGGTCGCGGTCCCGGCAGAGGTCGGCACGGGAACGGCCTTGAGGGAGGTGCCGGTGGCGGTGTCGACCTCGCCCAGGTGGACGGCCACCTGGCGGAGCGCCCCGCTCAGGTGGTCGCACTCGTCGCGGATCGCGGCGAGGCGCTCCTCCCAGGAGGTGAGGACGGTGAGGAGGGCGGCGGGTGCGGTCAGGCCTACCCAGGCAGTCAGAGGATCGTGGGCGGGGCGCAGGGTGTTGCGGCCGTTGGCGGTGCTGGTGTGCAGCTCGGCGGCGGTGGCGGAGGCGCTGGTCCAGGGGCCGCGGCTGTGCTGGAGGAGCGGTACCGATGGACTGCCGGAGTGGTGGTGGACTGCTTGTTGCCCCATGGGGACATCCCCTCGCGCTCGGGAGGCGACTGATGGCGAGTCGCGGAGAGTGAGGGTAGTCCGACCACGGGTGACGGGTGGGATGTGGTGAGGCGGAAGGCGGCGGGGAGGGCTGGGGCGGCGGGCCGGGGTGGCCCGCCGCCGTACTGGTGTTTCGGGGGTGGGGGTGGGGTCAGGCGGTGACGGTGGTCCGGCGTTCGGTGGTGGCGATGGTGGCGGAGCCGACCACCCGGGTGCCGTCGTAGAGGACGATCGCCTGGCCGGGGGCCACGCCGCGGACGGGGGTGGTGAAGGAGACGCGCAGCTCGGCGCCGGGGAGCAGTTCGGCGGTGACCTCGGTCTCGCCGCCGTGGGCGCGCAGCTGGGCGGTGTAGGTGCCGGGGCCGGTGGGGGCGGTGCCGCACCAGCGGGGCTTGATCGCGGTGAGGGCGGTGACGTCGAGGGATTCGGCGGGGCCGACGGTGACGGTGTTGGTCACGGGGGAGATGTCCAGGACGTAGCGGGGCTTGCCGTCGGGCGCCGGGTGGCCGATGCGCAGGCCCTTGCGCTGGCCGATGGTGAAGCCGTACGCGCCCTCGTGGGTGCCGACCCGGGCGCCGGACTCGTCCACGATGTCGCCCTCGGCACGGCCGAGCCGCTGGGCCAGGAAGCCCTGGGTGTCACCGTCGGCGATGAAGCAGATGTCGTGGCTGTCGGGCTTCTTGGCCACCGCGAGGCCCCGGCGCTCGGCCTCGGCGCGGATCTCGTCCTTGGTGGTGAGGGTGTCGCCGAGCGGGAACATCGCGTGGGCGAGCTGCTTCTCGTCCAGCACGCCGAGCACATACGACTGGTCCTTGGCCATGTCGCTGGCGCGGTGGAGTTCGCGGCTGCCGTCCTCGGCGACGACGACGGTGGCGTAGTGGCCGGTGCACACGGCGTCGAAGCCGAGGGCGAGCGCCTTGTCCAGCAGGGCCGCGAACTTGATCTTCTCGTTGCAGCGCAGGCAGGGGTTGGGGGTGCGCCCGGCCTCGTACTCGGCGACGAAGTCGTCCACGACGTCCTCGCGGAACCGTTCCGCCAGGTCCCAGACGTAGAACGGGATGCCGATCACATCCGCCGCGCGGCGGGCGTCGCGGGAGTCCTCGATCGTGCAGCAGCCGCGCGCGCCGGTACGGAAGGACTGCGGGTTCGCCGAGAGCGCGAGGTGCACACCGGTGACGTCATGGCCCGCCTCGGCGGCCCGGGCGGCGGCGACGGCGGAGTCCACCCCGCCCGACATGGCGGCGAGCACACGCAGGGGGCGCTGGGAAGTCTGTGTCATAGCCCTACCAGGGTACGGGCCGCCGGGAACCACGGTCGCGGGGATAAGCGTTCACGAGCACATGGGTGAGAAGAAGGCGTCGGAGAAGGCGGCGGGGCGGGACAGGCGGGTCGGTCGGCGGGCGGTGCTGGTCGGCGGGGGCGCGGTGGTACTGGGGGGCGCCGCGGTGCTGGGCTGGGACGAGCTGCGCGGGGCCTGGTACCGGGTGCCCGGCGTGGAGAAGGAGCGGGTGCCGGGCGCGCTGGACCACGCGGGCGCCCAGTGGACGGCCGCCTCGGAGGCGAACTGGCGGCGGGCGGACCGGCCGGACGACTACCCCATCGACCGGGTGGTGGTCCATGTGGTGCAGGGAAGCTTCGCCTCCGCGCTGCGGGTGTTCCAGGACCCCGCCCACCAGGCCGCCACGCACTATGTGGTGCGCAAGGACGGGCATGTCGCGCAGATGATCCGGGAGCTGGATGTGGCGTACCACGCGGGCAACCGGTCGGTGAACGAGCGCAGCATCGGCATCGAGCACGAGGGGTTCGTGGACCGGCCGCAGGACTTCACGGACGCGATGTACGCGGCGTCGGCCCGGCTGACGGCGGGGATATGCGCCCGCTACCGGATACCGGTGGACCGCGAGCACATCATCGGCCATGTGGAGGTGCCGGGCACCGACCACACGGACCCGGGGCCGCACTGGGACTGGCCGCGGTATCTGAAGCTGGTGCGGGCGGCGTCCACCGGTCCGCAGACCACGGTGAAGCCCACTCGGGCGGCGGGCGGGGGATAAGCGGCCGCCGCCGGGACCGGCGGGCTAGATGAGGGAGGCGAAGCGGGCCACGAAGAAGGCGGCTACGGCGACGGCGACGATGATGACGAGCCACACCCACACCCCGGGGTGCTCCCAGGGGCCGCCGTCCGGGCGCTCCTCGTGGGCCTCTGCGGTCGAGCCCTCGACGGGTGGGGTCTCTCCGGGCGGTACCAGCGGATCGGTCATGTCTCCCAGCTTGGCCCGGCGGCGGCGGACCCGCATCCGGCACCGGGCCAGGGGGGCGGCCGGGTCAGCTCAGGCCGGCAGTGCGGGCGCGCTCGACGGCGGGGCCGATGGCCTTGGCCAGGGCCTCGACCTCGGCCCGGGTGGAGGTGTGGCCGAGGCTGAAGCGCAGGGTGCCGCGGGCCAGGTCGGGGTCGGTGCCGGTGGCCAGCAGGACGTGGCTGGGCTGGGCGACGCCAGCGGTGCAGGCGGAGCCGGTGGAGCACTCGATGCCCTGGGCGTCCAGCAGCAGGAGGAGGGAGTCCCCCTCGCAGCCGGGGAAGGAGAAGTGGGCGTTGGCGGGGAGCCGGCCGGCCGGGTCGGGGTCGCCGCCGAGGACGGCGTCCGGGACGGCGGAGCGTACGGCGTCCACCAGCTCGTCCCGTAGCGCGCCGATCTCCCGGGCGAACTCGGGCTGCCGCTGACGGGCCAGGGCGGCGGCCACGGCGAAGGCGGCGACGGCCGGTACGTCCAGGGTGCCGGAGCGCACATGGCGCTCCTGGCCGCCGCCGTGCAGCACGGCGACCGGGGTCTGGTCGCGGCCGAGCAGCAGCGCGCCGATGCCGTACGGGCCGCCGATCTTGTGGCCGGAGAGCGTGGCCGCGGCGAGGCCGGAGTCGGCGAAGGAGACCGGCAGCTGGCCCGCGGCCTGGACGGCGTCGGAGTGCATGGGGACGTCGTACTCGGCGGCTACGGCGGCCAGTTCGGCGACGGGGAAGATGGTGCCGATCTCGTTGTTGGCCCACATGGCGGTGACCAGCGCGACGGATTCCGGCTCGCGGGCGATCGCCTCGCGCAGCGCGTCCGGATGGACCCTGCCGTAGCCGTCCACCGGCAGGTACTCGACGGTGGCGCCCTCGTGCTCACCGAGCCAGTGCACCGCGTCCAGCACGGCGTGGTGCTCCACGGGGCTGGTCAGCACGCGTACGCGGCGCGGGTCGGCGTCCCGGCGGGCCCAGTACAGGCCCTTGACGGCGAGGTTGTCGGACTCGGTGCCGCCGGAGGTGAACACCACCTCGCTGGGGCGCGCCCCGAACGCCTCGGCAAGGCTTTCGCGGGCCTCCTCGACGGTACGGCGGGCCCGGCGGCCGGCGGCGTGCAGCGAGGACGCGTTGCCGGTCGCGGCGAGCTGGGCGGTCATCGCCTCGATCGCCTCCGGCAGCATCGGAGTGGTCGCGGCGTGGTCGAGGTAGGCCATGGTGCCCCGATTCTACGAGGCCGGGGACGAGGGCGGACGGGGGCCGTCCGGGGAGGGTCCCCGCCGGCTCAGGCGATGCTCCAGGCGCTGCCGTCGGAGGTGCTCATCACGATGGCGAGCACCACCAGGTCGGCGACGCCGAGGCCGAGACCGAGGAAGGCGCGGGTGCGGCGGACGGTGCCGCGGCGTAGGGCCAGGACGGCGAGGCCGATGGCGATGGGGCCGAGCACGAGGTTCATCACCAGCAGCCCCACCAGCCCCAGCACGAAGGACGCCACGGCCATGCCGTTGGCGTCGAACCGGCGCCGGGCGCGGGCGGTGGAGGTGGACGCGGTGTTCGGGCGGGTGAGCTCCATGGTGGTCTCCCTGGGTACCTTCGGCGGTGTCTCTCGGCGCTTTCTCGACGGTGGCTCGGCGGACGGGGTCAGCGGCCGCGCTGGAGGGGACGGCGGCGGCGCTCCCGGGCGCTGAAGATCAGCAGCCAGACGCCGATCACGGCGGCCAGCACCAGGCTGACCGGCAGCGGGACATGGGCCACGGTGCCGAGAACGACACCCAGCAGGAGCAGGGCGGCGACGATGAACACCATCGGAGGTGCCTCCTTCTTCGCTGTGGGCCGGGAAGGCCGAGGGATGAAGGTCACAGGTGGGGAACAGTTGTTTACTGACTACCCGGTCCAATTGACTTGACACTGGCCGGAGTCGGAGAACGGTTGTTTACTCGGTGGAATGAGTCACACCGCCGAAACCACCCAGGTCAGAGCCCCCGGCGTCCGGCAGGCGCAGAAGCTGCGCACGCGCCGGGCACTGCTGGACGCCGCCCTGGCCCTGCTGGAGGAGCAGAGTCTGAGCAGCCTCGGGCTGCGCGAGGTGACCCGCGCGGCCGGAGTCACCCCGGCCGCCTTCTACCGGCACTTCCGGGACACCGCGGACCTCGGCGTCGCCCTTGTCGACGAGGCCCTGGGGAGCCTGCACACGACCATCCGCACCGCGCTGGCTGCGACCGTCCGCGACGGCACCGGCCCGGAGGACGGTGGGGGCGGCGAGGACGGCGGCGACGAACGGATCGACGCCGCGGTGGAGTTGATCGACGCGCTGGTACGCGAGTACCCCGCTCACGTCCGTTTCATCGCACGGGAGCAGCATGGCGGGGTGACGGCGGTGCGGGCGGCGATCTCCGGCCAACTCGCCCTGTTCGGTGCGGAGGTGGCCGACACGCTGGCGGCCGTGCCGGAGGCGGCGGGCTGGTCGCGGGCCGATCTGCTGATGCTGGCGGGGCTGTATGTGGACCATATGGTGATGACGGCGTCCGCGCTGCTGGCGGCCGGTCCGGAGGGGGGCACGCGGGCGGAGGTCGCCCGGGTGGCGCGGCGGCGGATGCGGCTGATCAGCCTGGGTCGCCGCCACTGGC
Source organism: Streptomyces lichenis (assembly GCF_023218175.1). Classification (GTDB taxonomy): domain Bacteria; phylum Actinomycetota; class Actinomycetes; order Streptomycetales; family Streptomycetaceae; genus Streptomyces; species Streptomyces lichenis. Next base: position 93,815 of record NZ_JALPTH010000018.1, read on the forward strand.
TGGACTGACCCCGTCGCTCTGCCCCTGGTACAGGGCCGTCACCGCGGCGGCGGAGCGGGCGAGTTCGGCGCGGGCCTCGGGCGGGTCCAGCACCTCCAGGCTCGGGCCGTAGGCGAGGAACTGGCGGACATGGAGCACATCCGGAACCTCGAACTCGATCCTGGACCACTCCTCGGAACCAGGTGGCGAGGGCGGGGCGGTCAGCAGGCCGCCGTGCAGCCGGAGGAAGAGGTCCAGCCGGTCGGCCCGGACCCGGGCGCGCACCCGCAGGCCCGCCGGGCGCCGCTCCACCCGGCGGCGCAGCACCTCCCACACCTCGGCCAGCTCCACCCCCGGGCGGCGGCGCACCGGTTCCGCCAGGGGGTCCGCCCGGTGCGTGCGGTCCACGCGGAAGAGGCGGGGGCGGCCCCGGCGGTCGGCGACCAGGTACCAGACGCCCGCCTTGGCCACCAGGCCGTAGGGGTCGACGGTGTACGTCCTCGGGTCCGCCGTACCGCTGTGCCGGTAGCGCAGCCGGAGCCGGCGGTCGGTGAGCACGGCGTCGTGCAGGGCGTCCACCGGGACCCCGGGCGCGGTCGGGGAGCGCAGCCAGCGGTCGGGGTCGACCAGCACCCGGCGGCGGGTCAGTTCGGCGGCCGGGCGGTGCGGCGCGGGCAGCGCGGCCATCACCTTGCGCAGCGCCGAGCCGAGGGCGGCGTCGAGGCCGAGGGCGGCGTGGGTGCCCTCGGCGGCGAGCACGAACAGGGCGCGGGACTCGTCGGCGGTCAGCCCGGTGACATCGGTGCGGAAGCCGGGCAGCAGCGCGACGCCGCCGTGCCGGCCGCGCTCGGTGTAGACCGGCACCCCGGACGCGGAGAGCGCCTCGACGTCCCGGTACACGGTGCGTACGGAGACGTCGAGGCGCTCGGCCAGCTCGGTCGCGGAGACCAGGCCGCGGGTCTGGAGCAGCAGCAGGAGCGAGAGCAGCCGGTCGGACTTCACATCGGCCGACCCTAGCCGGAGGGGCTACGCGCGGGGGGCGCGGGCGAGTTGGCGGGACTGGGCGACCAGCCGGTCGGCGCTGTCCCAGATCTCGGCGTCCTCCTCCAGGAAGCCGCCGGCCAGGTTGCGGGTGGTGATGGCGACCCGCAGCGGCCCGGGGGCCGGGCGGCAGCGGACATGGGTGGTCAGCTCGACGGTCGGGGTCCAGCCGGGCAGGCCCAGCTCGAAGGAGGTGGGCGGCAGCGCGTCCACGGTGAGCAGCAGGGAGAGCGGGTCGGGTTCCCGGCCGTCGGCGAGGCCGAACCAGCCGCGCATCTCGCCCTTGCCGGAGGGGGCGCCGACGGCCCAGCCGAGGGTGGTCGGGTCCAGGCGGATGTCCAGGCGGTCCATGATGGCGGTGGAGCCGGCGATCGGGGCCGGTCCGTCGGCCGGGCCGAGGCAGTGCTCGCGCGGCGGGATGGCCGGCGGCTTGGCGCTGGTGCGGATGTCGTCGGAGAGGGTGTCGAGGTCGCCGTAGGTGGCCAGCACCCGGATGCGCTCGACCTCGGTGCCGTCCTCCGCGTACTGGAGGAGGGAGGCCTGCCCGGTGGAGAGGGTGCGGCCGGTGCGGACGGTCTCGGTGCGGACCACCGCGGGGCCGGGCACGGAGGGCGTGAGGTAGTGGGCCGAGACGGTGAACGGGTCGGGGTGCGGCAGGGCGTCGGCGAGGGCCCGGCCGATCAGGGCGAGCAGATAGCCGCCGTTGACCGCCTGGATGATCGTCCAGCCGGCGGAGAGTTCGGCGTCGTAGACACCGGGCTCGCGCCGGGTCACCGCGGTGTCGCGGTCGAATTCGCTGCCGGTCGCGAGGGCGGGGCCGTCCGGTACGAGGGCGGGAGCGCTGCCCGGTCCGTGGCTCCGCACGCTGTTCGAGCTGTCCATGGCGGAACCGTACAACGGGTGCATTACTAAGCGGTAGCTTTTTCCGGGATCACCTCCTCGGCCGCCGAGGAGCGGCGGTTCCAGGCGCGCGGGGCCCGCCAGTGGTAGCGCATCGCCAGGATCCGGATCAGGAAGGCGGTGACGGCGGCGACCCCGCTGGTGAACGGGTTGAGCATCTCGAACCGGATGCAGAGCACCACCAGGGTGGCGCCGACGATCGCCGGTACGGCGTAGAGGTCGCGGTCCCAGCGCAGCAGCGAGGGCACCTCGTTGGCGAGCACGTCCCGCAGCACACCGCCGCCGACCGCGGTGGCCAGCCCCATCACGGCCGAGGCGGTGAGCCCGAGCCCGTACTCGTACGCCTTGGTGGCCCCGGTGACGCAGAACAGTCCCAGCCCGGCGGCGTCGAAGACGTTGACGGCGGCCTGGGTGCGCTCGACCACCGGGTGCAGGAAGAAGACCAGGGCGGTGGCGACCAGCGGCATCAGGAAGAAGCCCAGGTCGGTGAAGGCGGCGGGGGGTACGGCGCCGATCACCAGGTCCCGGAAGAGCCCGCCGCCCAGCGCGGTCACCTCCGCGAGCACCGCCATGCCGAAGACGTCGAAGTTCTTGCGCACGGCGAGCAGGGCGCCGGAGATGGCGAAGACGAAGATGCCCACCAGGTCCAGTGCGTGCTGGACGGAGGGCGTGAAGAAATCCTGGAGCACGCCTTATTGTGCCGGGCGCGGGGGCGGGATCGTGCCGGGCGCCGGCCACCCCGGGGGGCCGTCCGATACGAGGGCGGGTGCGGCGGCCCGTACCGTACCCGGCCGCCGCACCCGCCCCCGTACGCCGTCAGCGCTTGCCGCCGCCCTCGGTGGAGGGCGACCGCTCGTCGGCCGGGGCCTCGGCGGGGCGCGGCACGGCGGTGGAGGCGTCGGAGGCGGGGGCGCCGGCGGCGACACCCGGCACCGGGAGCCCCGGCTGGGCGTCCGCCACCGCCTTGTCGTCCTCCTCCCGTACGACGTCCGCGACCGCCGGCTCCTCGGCGACGGCGGCGGTCTCGGTGACGGCCTCCACGCCGGTGGCGCGGGTGCGGGCCAGGGTGCCGGCCTCGATCTCGGCCGTCCAGTGGCAGGCCACCCGGTGTCCGTCACCGGTGTCGGTGAGCTCGGGGCGGTCGGTGGCGCACCTGGTCTCCTGCACCCAGGGGCAGCGGGTGTGGAAGCGGCAGCCGGTGGGCGGGTTCGCCGGGGAGGGCAGGTCGCCGTGGAGCAGGATGCGCTCGCGGCGGTCCTCCAGGTCGGGGTCCGGCACCGGGACCGCCGACATCAGCGCCTTGGTGTACGGGTGCCGGGGCCCCTCGTACAGGGCGTCGCTGGGCGCCTCCTCGACCAGGGAGCCGAGGTACATCACCCCGATGACGTCGGAGATGTGGCGGACCACGGCCAGGTCGTGGGCGATGACCAGGTAGGTGAGGCCCAGGGACTCCTGGAGTTCTTCGAGGAGGTTGACCACCTGGGCCTGGATGGAGACGTCCAGCGCGGAGACCGGCTCGTCGCAGATGATCACGTCCGGTTCCAGGACCAGGGCTCGGGCGATGCCGATGCGCTGGCGCTGGCCGCCGGAGAACTCGTGCGGGTAGCGGGAGAGCGCGTTGGCGGGCAGTCCGACCTTGGCCAGGATGGCCTTGATCTTCTCGCGGCGCTCGGCCTGGTCGGCGCCGATGCCGTGGGCGGCCATGCCCTCGGCGAGGATGGACTCGATGTTCTGCCGGGGGTTGAGGCTGCCCAGCGGGTCCTGGAAGACCATCTGGAGGCGGCGCCGGAAGCGGCGCATGGCCTCCTCGTCCAGCTTGGCCAGGTCGGTGCCGTCGAAGACGACCTCGCCCTCGGTGACGTCGACCAGCCGCAGCACCGCGCGGCCCAGGGTGGTCTTGCCGCAGCCGGACTCGCCGACCAGGCCGTAGGTCTGGCCGGCCTCGACCTTGAGGGAGACGCCGTCCACCGCGTAGACATGGCCGACCGTGCGGTCGAAGAGGATGCCCTTGCGGATGGGGAAGTGGACCTTGAGGTTGTCCAGTTCGAGCAGGCTCATGCCGGTACCTCCGCGGCGGGCCGGACCGGGGGCAGCACCGGGTTGACGCAGCGGACCTGGTGGCCGGCGGTGCGGGGCTCGGTCAGTTCGGGGGTGCCGGTCAGGCACTCCAGCGTGTAGTGGTCGCAGCGGGGCGCGAAGGCGCAGCCGTCGGCCCAGGCGATCTTGTCGTTGATGGAGCCGCGGATCGGGTTCAGCGGCTCGCCGCGCGGGGCGTCCAGCCGGGGGATGGAGCCCAGCAGCCCGTGCGCGTAGGGATGGGTGGGATGGGCGAACAGCTCGCGGCGGCCCGCGGTCTCCACCGCCTTGCCGGCGTAGAGGACGTTGACCTCGTCGCAGAGCCCGGCGACCACGCCCAGGTCGTGGGTGATCATCAGCAGGGCGGTGCCCTCCTGGTCGACCAGCTCCTTGAGGAGCTCCAGGATCTGGGCCTGGATGGTCACGTCCAGCGCGGTGGTCGGCTCGTCGGCGATGAGCAGCCGGGGCGCGCAGGCGACCGCCATGGCGATCAGGGCGCGCTGGCGCATGCCGCCGGAGAGCTGGTGCGGGTACTCCTTGAGCCGCCGGGCGGGGTCCGGGATGCCGACCCGGTCCAGCAGCTGGGCGGCCTCCTTGCGGGCCGCCTCGCCCTTGAGGCCGCGGTGGCGCTGGAGGATCTCGGTGACCTGGACGCCGATGGGGACGACCGGGTTCAGGGAGGACAGCGGGTCCTGGAAGATCATGGCCAGATGGCGGCCGCGCATGTCGCGGATCTTCGCGGGGCCGAGCTTCAGCAGGTCGGTGCCGTCGAACTCGGCGCGGCCGCCGACCCGTACGCCCTTGGCGGGCAGCAGGCCCATCAGCGCCAGCGAGGTGACGGACTTGCCGCAGCCGGACTCGCCGACCAGGCCGACGACCTGGCCCTGGTCGACGTCGAAGGAGACGCCGTCCACGGCCGTGGAGTCCTTGCGGCCCTTGGCCGTGAAGGTGACGCTGAGTTCGTCAACGGAGAGCAGTGGCATGGTGGTTCAGCCTCGCAGCTTCGGGTCGAGTGCTTCGCGCATGGCCTCGCCGAGCAGGGTGAAGCCGAGGGCGGTGATGATGATCCCGACCGCCGGGTAGACCGCCATCATCGGCTCGTTGTCGAAGAACCGCTGGGCCTGCGAGAGCATCACGCCCCACTCGGGAACGGCCGGGTCGGGGTTGCCGAGTCCCAGGTAGGACAGGGCGGCCGCCTCGATGATGGCGGTGGCCAGGCTCAGGGTGGCCTGGACGATGACCGGGCTGAGGGAGTTGGGCAGGATCTGGGTGAGCACGATCCGGTTGCGCCGTACGCCGAGGGCGCGGGCGGCGAGCACGTAGTCCGAGCCGCCCTGGGCGAGCATCGAACCGCGCAGCATCCGGGCGAAGATGGGGATCTGGACCACGCCGACCGCGATCATCACGGTGGTCAGCGACTGGCCCAGCACGGCGGCGATGGAGACGGCCAGCAGCAGCGAGGGCAGCGACAGCATGATGTCGGTGATCCGCATGATCACGGTGTCCAGGCGCCGCCCCATCGGGCCGCCGAGGGTGGCGGCGGCGCCGGACAGCACGCCGATCAGGGCGCCGATGACCAGGCCGATGAGCATGGAGACCACACCGACCAGCAGGGTCTGCCGGGCGCCGACCAGCATCCGGGAGAACATGTCGCGGCCCAGGTGGTCCAGGCCGAACCAGTTCTCGCCGCGCATGCCGACGAACCTGCCCTGGTTGGCGAAGACCTCGCCGCGCCAGGTCTGCGCGGTGGGGGTGTACGGGGCGATCCAGGGGCCGATGACCGCCAGCACCACGAACACCGCGATGATCACCGCGCCGATGATCGCCATCTTGCTGCTGCGCAGCCGGCGGGCGGCCTCGCGCCAGAGGCTGGCGCCGGTGGTGGACTCGGAGGTCTGCATCAGCTCCGCGAGCCGGTCGACCTTGTCCGCCTTCTTGGTCAGGGTGGTCAACTCAGTGCACCCGCACTCTCGGGTCGATGAGGCTGTACGCGAGGTCCACCAGCAGGTTGATCAGGACGTACACCATGGCGATGAAGAGGATGAACCCGACGAGCACCGGGTAGTCGCGGGAGTCGATCGAGGTGCGGATGAAGTTGCCGATGCCGCCGAAGGAGAACACCGACTCGGTGAGCACGGCGCCGGACAGCAGGCTGCCGGTGAGCAGGCCGACGGCGGTGACCACGGGCAGCATCGCGTTGCGCAGGACGTGCCGACCGCGCACGGTCCGCTTCTGCAGGCCCTTGGACTCCGCTGTGCGGACGTAGTCCTCGCCGAGCACTTCCAGCACGCTGGCCCGGGTCATCCGGACGATGACGGCGAGCGGGATGGAGGCGAGCGCGATGGCGGGCAGCACCAGATGGAGCAGGGCGTCCCAGCTGGCGTCGAGCTCACCCGTCAGCAGTCCGTCGAGGACCGCGAAGCCGGTGACGTCGGTGGCGTCCAGTCCGGTGGAGAGCCGTCCGTAGCTGGGGAACCAGCCGAGCTGCACGGCGAAGACGCCCTTGAGCAGCAGGGCGAGGAAGAAGACCGGGATGCAGATGCCGATCAGCGAGCCGGAGACGGAGGCCACGTCCAGCCAGCCGCCGCGGTGCTTGGCGGCGAGGTAGCCGAGCGGGATGCCGACGGCCACGGCCAGGAACATCGCCGCGAAGCTGAGCTCCACGGTGGCCGGGAAGCGCAGGGTGAACTCGTCCCACACCGGCTGGCCGGTCTGGACGGAGGTGCCGAGGTCCAGTTCGGCGATGCGCTTGAGGAAGCGCCAGTACTGGACGGTGATCGGCTGGTCGAGCCCGAGGGCCCGGTTGATCCTGGCGACTTCGGCCTCGGTGGCGCGCTCGCCCAGGATCGCTGAGGCGGGTCCGCCGGGCAGTCGGTTCAGCCAGACGAACAGCAGGACCGACAGGCCGAGCAGGGTGGGTATCAGCTGTAGCAGTCTTCGTACGACGAGTCGCAGCACCCCGCGTGCCCCTTTCTCACGTTGGAGCAGGTCCGCCCGGCCACGGAGGTCTCAGTGGCCGGGCGGACCCGCACGGTGTGCGGTTACTTGAAGCTGGTCTCGGCGAAGTTCTCCTGCGTCAGCGGGGAGACCTTCGGCGGGTTGACGTTCTTGCCGAAGGCGATGGCCGGCGGCGAGGAGGAGATCGGCACACCGGGGGCGTACTCGGCGATGACCTCGTTGGCCTTCTTGTACGCCGCGACGCGGCCGGCCGGGTCGGTCACCTTGGAGGCGGCGTTGACGGCGTCGAAGACCTTCTTGTCCTTGAAGCCCCACTGCTTGTCGAAGCCGGCGAACCAGGTGCCGATGAAGTTGTAGCCGTCGTTGAAGTCACCGGTCCAGCCGAGCATGTGCAGGGCGCAGGAGCCCGCCTCGGTGGCGTCCAGGTAGTCCGGGGCCCACTTCATGGCCTTGGGCTGGACGGTGATGCCGGCCTTCTCCAGGTCGGCCTTCATCAGCTCGAACATGTCCTGCGGGGCGGGCATGTACGGGCGGGTGACCTCGGTCGGGTAGCAGAACTGGATCTTCAGCTTCTCCTCGCCGGCCTTCTTGAGGAGCCCCTTGGCCTTCTCGGTGTCGAAGGCGTAGGTCTTCACCTTGTCCGAGTAGCCGGCGACCGTGTCGGGCATGAACTGCGTGGCCGCCTTGCCGCCCTCGGGCAGCTGGGTCTTGACCAGGTTCTCCCGGTCGATGGCGTGCGTGATGGCCTGCCGGACCTCGGGCTTCTTCAGCGCCGGGTTGGCGCTCTGGCTCATGCCGACGTAGAAGATGTTGAAGACGTCGCGGGTCGGGACGACGTACCCCTCCTTCTCCAGCGTCTTCACGTCCGCCGGGGCGACCAGGTCGTAGCCGTTGATGTCACCGGCCTGGAGCGCCTGGCGGCGGCCCTCCTCGGTGTCGATGGTGCGGAAGACCAGGTTCTTGATCTTGGCCTTGTCGCCCCAGTAGTCGTCGAAGCGGGTCAGGCTGACTTCCTTGTTGCCCTTGTTCCACTTCTCGATCTTGTACGGGCCGGTGCCGGCGACCGTGCCGGCCTCCTGGCTGTACTTGGGGTAGGTGATCGCGTCGCCCTTGGCGGAGGCGTCCTGCTTCTCGTACTCCTTGAGCGCCTTCGGCGAGTGGATCGCCAGCGCCTGGAGGGAGAAGCCGCCGGGGAGGTTGGCGGAGGGCTCGTTGACCTCGATGACCGCGGTGTTCTCGTCCTTGGCCGTGCAGGACTTGTAGTTGGCCTTGGGCGTCTCGGGGTCCTCGTTCTTCGCGAAGCCGCCCATGATGGTCTGCCAGTAGTAGGAGACCGCGCTCGACTGGTAGGTGCCCTTCCAGTTGAACCAGTGGTCGTAGTTGGCGCAGACCGCGGCGGCGTCGAACTTCTCGCCGTCGTGGAACGTCACGTTCTTGCGGAGGTTGAAGGTCCACACGGTGCCGGCCGGGTTGCTGGACCAGGTCTCGGCCAGGCCGCCGGTCAGCTTGCTGCCGCCGGACTCGTGCTCCAGCAGCGCCTCGAACGCCTGGCGGGTGACCCGGAAGGTCTCGCCGTCGCTGGCGAGCGCGGGGTCGAGCGAACCGGGGTCGCCGGCGCCGGCGAACACGAAGGTGTCCTTGGCGCCGCCCTTGTCACCGTCCTCGCCGCGCTCACTGGCACAACCAGAGGCGATCAGCCCGACGGCGACCACCGCCGTGACCGCCCGGATGGATCGTGTTCGAAACGTGTGCATGGGCCCACCCCTGGTATGTGCGCATGGTCGCTGGGTTCGATTGGCCGAACACTACCCACGCCTCTGACCGAGGAGAACAGTCCGCATAGCGGTGATACCCAGTCGAGACCCGGACACCGAACCAACCGGACGTATACGGGAGATAGGGCCGCCACGCGGTCATCGGCACCCATGTGCGGGCACATCGGCGGGCGGGGTCCGGGGCCGTGGCGGGTGGTCGATGGGTTGGATCGAGACGGCCGGGGCGCACCCGCCGCCTGGATCGGCGCCGGAGACGGGGACCTCAGGGCGTACGGGGCGGGTAGCCGTAGCCCGTGTGGGGGACGACCGGGGCGGTGGCGTGGGCCTCGCGGTCGTAGAAGGGGCGGGCGTGGGCGCGCAGCCAGAGCGCCACCGGGTCGTACGAGTCGGACATGGCGACCGTGGAGACCGGCAGCCCGTCCGGGACGGCGGCCACCGACTGGCTCATGATGGCCCGCACCGCGTCCACCGCGCCCTGGCCGGAGTCGTACAGGTCGAGGCCGATGACCAGGTACGGGGTGCCGGCGGCGGGCTGCACCCAGGCGCGGCGCAGCGAGCGGACGGCCGGGGTGCGGTGGGCGTTCTGCGCGAGCAGCGCGTAGAACTGCGGCAGGGCGATGGTGGGTTCGGAGAGCCGCAGCGGTCCGGCGGGCATCCGGTCCAGGCCGGCGGCGATCCGGCGCAGGTCGGGCCAGGGGACGCCGACGCCGCCGCCGGGGGCGTGCGGGTTGAGCCACAGGCCCCAGCGCTCGGCGTACAGGGCGCGGGCGATGTCCCGTCCGGTGACCACCTCGTGGGCGCGGTCCCAGCCGGAGGCGGCGAGCTCCCGCTCGGAGGTGGCGCACGGGGCGTAGCCGTGGCCGTCGACCTCCATGTTCCCGTACTGGGCGTCGAAGGAGCCGGGGCGGCCCTGCCACAGCAGCATCCACAGCCGGCCGTCGGCGAGGGCGTGCAGCAGCGCCTCATAGGCGTCGTACCGGCCGGGCACGACCCGCCCGAGCAGCTCCTCGACCCCACCGGTCGCCGCGGTGCCTGACCCGCTCACTCGTTCTCCCGCCCCTCTTCGGGCCACCCGGCCCACCCGGCAAGCTTATGTGCGACGGGCGCGGTCAGGCCGGTCCGCGCTGGTGGAAGGGGCGGAGCCGCTCCAGCATCCAGTCGCCGACCGGGTCCTGGGCCACGTCGAGCAGGACCAGGTTGACCGGCCAGCGCACCGGGACGCGGCCGAGCGCCCGGCCGAGGGCGTCCATCGGGGCGGTGCGCTCGGGGCCCTCCCAGGAGGAGAGCTGGACACCGATGAAGAGGACCGGGTCGCCGCCCTCGACGCTGGCCAGGCAGCGGCGGGCGGTGAGCACGGTGCCGGCGGCGTCGAACTCGGCGGCCGCGGCGGCCAGGAAGTCCACCGGGTCGTCCTGCCAGTCGGGCTCGAAGAGCCGCACCCGGCCGCCGGAGGCGGGCCCGTCCAGCGGGGTGTGCCCGGTGCGGCACAGCTCGGCGACGGCCGCGGGCGGCAGCGGTACGCCGACGGCGCCGCCCGGGTTGACGGCGATGCCGACCTGCGGGGGCAGGCCCCGGGCGAACTCCACGGCGGGCGCCACGGCGTGCGGGAGGTGGGGGCCGGCGCAGCGCCGGAACTGCTCGGCGGAGCTGAAGACCGGGACGTAGGCCTGGCCGTCCAGCTCCAGGGTGGGCAGGTCGAGGTCGCGGCTGTCGGGTCTGCCGCCGCCCGGCAGCGGCACCCAGACCTGGCTGCGGCCGAGCACCTCGATGAGGCGGGCCCCCGCCTCGGGCGTGCCGAGCGAGGCGGCGAGCGCCTCCTCCAGCTCGTTGGCCGGCCATGCGGTGTCCACTGCTGCCCTCGTCCCTCCCCGCGCCCCGCGCGTCCCTCGCCCCGGTCGGGTCACCGGTGGCTGCACCCTAACGCGGCCCGGGTGGGCGGGGGCTGGCGGCCCGGGTGGGCGGGGACCGGTCAGCCGTCGAAGGCGATCCGGCGCAGGGCGGAGGCGGCGGGGCGGTCCAGCAGGGTCGCGGAGGCGCAGCCGGCCGGGAGGATGCCGCGCTCGGCGTCGCCGACGAGCCGGCCGACGGCCCGGCGGTGGCGGGCGAAGGCGTACCCGGAGACGCCCCGGCCCCGGTCGCGCTGGCCCTGGCGGGCGGTGCGCGGGGTGACGTCCAGGAGCAGCAGGTGGAGCCGGCGGCCGCGTCTGGCGGCCTCCCGGGCCAGCCAGCGGCGCACCCAGGCCTGGGTGCCGCAGTCGTGGACCACGACCGGCTCGCCGGAGCGCAGCGCCCGGCGCAGCCCGGCGTAGTGGGCGAGCCGGGCGAGCGGGCGGTAGACCGCGTACGGCAGGGCAGCGGGCATCCGGTGCTCCCAGCGCTCGCGGGCGTCCTGGGAGTCGATGCCGCGGCCCTGGGCGGCACGGGCGATCAGGGTGGACTTGCCGCTGCCGGGCAGACCGGAGACGACGACCAGGTCGCCGGGGGCGAAGGTGAGGGCGCGGGGGCCGCGGCCGGAGCGCTCGCGCAGATCGCGCACGGTGGGCGGGGCGGGGCGGGCGGCCCGGCCCGCGGCGGTGGCCCGGGCGCGGGCGGGCAGCCGGGGCCGGACGGCGCCGCCGGACCCGGTGCCGGCCGCGCCGGACGAGCCCGCGCCGCCCGTCGCGTACGCGTCGGTGCGCTGCGTCCTCATCGCTCACTCCCCCGTCCAACGGGCCCCGTCGGGCCCAGGTCCCCGAGTTGTTTCACGCCAGGGGCTCGCCGTGCTCCGAGCTTCGCCCCTGAAGTGTAAAGAATCGGTAATAAGGCACAAGTGATATGACCATCCCCACGCTGGGGCCCCGGCAATCCGGACCTTTTCCGATGGCAGTGCTCGTGCGATGATGTGCCCGCCACGCGCACAGTTGGACAGCTCGACCGCTCGACCGTGCTGACAACCGCATACCGGCCGCTCGAATCCGCGCGGGAGAGTTCCGGGGCCGTACCGAGAGGTACACCGCACGCCCCGGGCGCCGAAGGAGCAAGTCCCTCCCTTGAATCTCTCAGGCCCCGTACCGCACGCGATGAGGCAGATCTGAAAAGCGAGCCGCTCCGCCGGCTCCACCCAAGGTGCAAGCCCCGACCCGCCGTGGTCGCGGCGAACCTCTCAGGTTCCGATGACAGATGGGGAGGATCGTCCTCGCCAGCATGCCCCGGACCTGGGAGCCACATCCGATGAGCACCGCCCCCCGTACCACCGCCCTGGACGCCGTGCACCGCGCCCTGGGCGCGACCATGACCGACTTCGCCGGCTGGGACATGCCGCTGCGCTACGGCAGCGAGCGGGACGAGCACCAGGCCGTCCGCACCCGGGCCGGGCTGTTCGACCTGTCCCACATGGGCGAGATCACCGTCACCGGGCCGCAGGCCGCCGCGCTGCTGGACTTCTCGCTGGTCGGCAACATCTCCTCGGTCGCCGTGGGCCGCGCCCGCTACACCATGATCTGCCAGGAGGACGGCGGCATCCTGGACGACCTGATCGTCTACCGGCTGGAGGAGCGGCGGTACATGGTCGTCGCCAACGCCTCCAACGCCCAGACCGTGCTGGACGCGCTGAGCGCGCGGGCGGCCGGCTTCGACGCCGAGGTGCGCGACGACCGGGACGCCTACGCGCTGATCGCGGTGCAGGGCCCGGCCTCCCCCGGCATCCTCGCCTCGCTGACCGACGCCGACCTGGACGGGCTGAAGTACTACGCGGGGCTGCCCGGCACCGTCGCCGGGGTGCCGGCGCTGATCGCCCGTACCGGCTACACCGGCGAGGACGGCTTCGAGCTGTTCTCCGCCCCCGAGCACGCCGAGACCCTGTGGACCGCGCTGACCGAGGCGGGCGCGGAGGCCGGGCTGATCCCGTGCGGGCTGTCCTGCCGGGACACCCTGCGCCTGGAGGCGGGCATGCCGCTGTACGGGCACGAGCTGACCACCGCGCTGACCCCGTTCGACGCGGGTCTGGGCCGAGTGGTCAAGTTCGAGAAGGAGGGCGACTTCGTCGGGCGGGCCGCGCTGGAGGCGGCCGCCGAGCGCGCCTCGGCCAAGCCGCCGCGCAAGCTGGTCGGGCTGGTCGCCGAGGGCCGCCGGGTGCCGCGCGCCGGGATGTCCGTGGTGGCCGGCGGCGAGGTGGTCGGCGAGGTCACCTCCGGCGCCCCCTCCCCCACCCTCGGCAAGCCGATCGCCATGGCCTACCTGGACGCGGCGCACGCCGAGCCGGGCACCGCGGGCGTCGGCGTCGACATCCGCGGTACCCATGAGCCGTACGAGGTCGTCGCGCTGCCGTTCTACAAGCGGCAGAAGTGACCCGCAGCCGTATCCATACGGAAGGGCCGCCCGCATCCGTACGGCCGTGTCCGGCCCCGTAGCACGGGTGAGCCACGCCCGCGCCACCGCTCCCCCGTTCACCACCACTCCCCCGCGTACAGGAGAATCCAGGTCATGAGCAACCCCCAGCAGCTGCGCTTCAGCAAGGAGCACGAGTGGCTGTCGCCCGCCGAGGACGGCGTGTCGACGGTCGGCATCACCGAGTTCGCGGCGAACGCGCTCGGCGATGTGGTGTACGCCCAGCTCCCGGAGGTCGGCGACACGGTGACCGCGGGCGAGACCTGCGGCGAGCTGGAGTCGACCAAGTCCGTCAGCGACCTGTACTCGCCGGTGAGCGGTGAGGTCGTCGAGGCCAACCAGGACGTGGTGGACGACCCGTCCCTGGTGAACACCGCGCCGTTCGAGGGCGGCTGGCTGTTCAAGGTACGCGTCAGCGAGGAGCCGAAGGACCTGCTCTCCGCGGACGAGTACACCGAGTTCTCCGGCGCCTGAGGAGCCCGATCGATGTCGCTTCTGAACACCCCCCTGCACGAGCTGGACCCGGACGTCGCCGCCGCCGTCGACGCCGAGCTGCACCGCCAGCAGTCCACCCTGGAGATGATCGCCTCGGAGAACTTCGCTCCGGTCGCGGTCATGGAGGCCCAGGGCTCGGTCCTGACCAACAAGTACGCCGAGGGCTACCCGGGCCGCCGCTACTACGGCGGCTGCGAGCACGTCGACGTGGTCGAGCAGATCGCCATCGACCGGATCAAGGCCCTGTTCGGCGCCGAGCACGCCAACGTGCAGCCGCACTCCGGTGCCCAGGCCAACGCCGCCGCGATGTTCGCGCTGCTCAAGCCGGGCGACACCATCATGGGCCTGAACCTGGCCCACGGCGGTCACCTGACCCACGGCATGAAGATCAACTTCTCCGGCAAGCTGTACAACGTGGTCGCCTACCACGTGGACGACGCCACCGGCCAGGTGGACATGGCCGAGGTGGAGAAGCTGGCCAAGGAGTCCAAGCCGAAGCTGATCGTGGCCGGCTGGTCCGCGTACCCGCGGCAGCTGGACTTCGCCGCCTTCCGCCGGATCGCGGACGAGGTCGGCGCCTATCTGATGGTCGACATGGCCCACTTCGCGGGCCTGGTCGCGGCGGGGCTGCACCCCAACCCGGTGCCGCACGCCCATGTGGTCACCACCACGACCCACAAGACCCTCGGCGGCCCGCGCGGTGGCGTGATCCTCTCCACCGCCGAGCTGGCCAAGAAGATCAACTCCGCGGTCTTCCCCGGTCAGCAGGGCGGCCCGCTGGAGCATGTGGTCGCCGCCAAGGCGGTCGCCTTCAAGATCGCGGCCTCGGACGACTTCAAGGAGCGCCAGCAGCGCACCCTGGACGGCGCCCGGATCCTGGCCGAGCGGCTGGTCAAGGACGATGTCACCCGGCACGGCGTCTCCGTGCTGTCCGGGGGCACCGACGTCCACCTGGTCCTGGTCGACCTGCGCTCCAGCGAGCTGGACGGCCAGCAGGCCGAGGACCGGCTGCACGAGATCGGCATCACGGTCAACCGCAACGCGGTCCCGAACGACCCGCGCCCCCCGATGGTCACCTCGGGCCTGCGGATCGGCACCCCGGCGCTGGCCACCCGCGGCTTCACCACGGAGGACTTCGCCGAGGTCGCGGACGTGATCGCCGAGGCGCTGAAGCCGGCCTACGACGCCGAGGCGCTGAAGGCCCGGGTCTCCGCGCTCGCCGCGAAGCACCCGCTGTACCCCGGCCTGTAGCCTTTGCTAGGTATACGTAACTTTTGACGATTATCGTGAAGGTTACGTAGCACACCGACTGATCCGCGGGGCACCGCGCACACTGAAGAGTGAGTGCGGTGCCCCGTGGCTTGCCCCCGGACCGCCCGAGGGCCCTGGAAACCGATCCACCGCCCGCCCCCTCCCCCGCTTGTTCCTGCACCACCCCGGCAGACAGCGACGTCTACCCACCAAGGAGACTTCCGTGGCCATCTCGGTCTTCGACCTGTTCTCGATCGGCATCGGCCCGTCCAGCTCCCACACGGTCGGCCCCATGCGGGCGGCCCGGATGTTCGCCCGGCGCCTGAAGAACGAGGGGCTGCTCGCCCACACCGCAAAGGTCCGCGCCGAGCTGTTCGGCTCGCTCGGCGCCACCGGCCACGGGCACGGCACCCCCAAGGCGGTGCTGCTCGGGCTGGAGGGCGACTCCCCGCGCACCGTGGACGTGGAGAGCGCGGACGCGCGGGTGGAGGCGATCAAGGAGGCCGGGCGGCTCAACCTGCTCGGCGCCCACGAGATCGGCTTCGACTTCGACGAGGATCTGATACTGCACCGCCGCAAGGCGCTTCCGTACCACGCCAACGGCATGACGGTCGTCGCCTTCGACGCCTCCGGGGCCACCCTGCTGGAGAAGACCTACTACTCGGTCGGCGGCGGCTTCGTGGTGGACGAGGACGCGGTGGCCGGCGAGAACCCGATCGTCCCCGACGACACCGCCCTGCGGCACCCCTTCCGCACCGGCGACGAGCTGCTGCGGCTCACCCGGGAGACCGGCCTGTCCATCTCCGCCCTGATGCTGGAGAACGAGAAGGCCTGGCGCACCGAGGAGGAGATCCGCGCCGGTCTGCTCGAGATCTGGCGGGTGATGCAGTCCTGCGTGGAGCGCGGCCTGTCCCGCGAGGGCATCCTGCCAGGCGGGCTGAAGGTGCGCCGCCGGGCCGCGCACACCGCCCGCAAGCTGCGCTCCGAGGGCGACCCGCTGGCGCTGTCCATGGAGTGGATCACCCTCTACGCGATGGCGGTCAACGAGGAGAACGCGGCCGGCGGCCGGGTGGTGACCGCCCCGACGAACGGCGCGGCCGGCATCATCCCGGCGGTCCTGCACTACTACGTGAACTTCGTGCCCGGCGCCGACGACGAAGGCGTGGTCCGCTTCCTGCTGGCCGCCGGCGCCATCGGCATGCTCTTCAAGGAGAACGCCTCCATCTCCGGCGCCGAGGTCGGCTGCCAGGGCGAGGTCGGCTCCGCCTGCTCCATGGCCGCGGGCGCCCTCGCCGAGGTGATGGGCGGCTCCCCCGAACAGGTGGAGAACGCCGCCGAGATCGGCATGGAGCACAACCTGGGCCTGACCTGCGACCCGGTCGGCGGCCTGGTCCAGATCCCGTGCATCGAGCGCAACGGCATGGCCGCCGTCAAGGCCGTCACCGCGGCCCGGATGGCACTGCGCGGCGACGGCAGCCACAAGGTCTCGCTGGACAAGGTCATCAAGACCATGAAGGACACCGGCGCCGACATGAGCGTGAAGTACAAGGAGACGGCCCGGGGCGGGCTGGCGGTGAACATCATCGAGTGCTGAGGCGGGCGAGGCCCGGATGCCCGGCGGTACGGCTCACCGCGCACCGGGCGCACCGCTGACTCCGACCGGATCCGCCCCTTGATCACCACCAGGTCAGCATGCCGTCTTCACCGAATCCTGCTCTCCTCGCATCCGCCGCCCTGACACGACGGCGTCGGTGATCGATCGCGGGACAAGCGGGCCCACCGGAGCCACGCCGTCCAGGACGCGCCCGCCGCCTCGGCTGCGTGCCGCAAGACGGTGCGGCCGACCCGGCGGAGTTGAACGTCCTGCTGCTGAGGAGGCACGAGCACGAGGTGCCGGCGATCATCTGGCCTGCGCTGTCGACGGCATCATGATCGACGTCGCCCACCGCGACCTGGCACGGAGACGACCGGGGCACCGCACTGCCGGCGGCGACCGACAAGTGGCGGGAGTCAAGGACAGGGGAGGCGCTGGAGCAGTCGCTTCAAAATCTGAACAGAAGGAGACAGTGTCCGTGGTCGTCCCACGCCAGGAGTACCGGAAGGACAAGTTGGCGGCAGTGGTTCCCGTCATGGAGAGTTCGCTGTCCTACTCGCTGGAGAAGATCGAGACCTCGCACAACTCCAGGGCGGACGCGCTCATGGAGTCATTGAACGTCGCCCTGGTCCGCTGTGTCGGGGACCCCCGCGCCGGCCTGCTGGAGACCTGGGAGTCCTGGCTGCTGACCATGCAGGTGCACTCGGCCGTCTTCGCCGCCGCCGACCCCGAGCAGGAGACCGTCACCTGCAGGATTCGCCAGGAGGAACGCGACCTCGCTACCACCGGGCCGCAGACCTACCTCAACGCCGACACCTGGCTCGACGCCTTCTACCTCGCGATGATCTGCCGCGAGGCGGCCCGCCTCGACATGCTGGCCCGGATTCCCGTCTCCTTCCTGCGCGACTTCGGCGGCGCCATGGACGAGTACACCTACGCCTGGGTGGAGACCCTCCAGAGCTTCTGGCTCCGCCGCGAGGACCTGAGCACCCACCTGGTCCGTGCCGTGGACCTCAGCGCTGCCGAGCACGCCCGCGTCATCGACGCGGACGAGATGACCCAACTCCGCTATCCGCCGATCATGATGCTCTACCGCTACCTCCGCAACGACTCCGCCGGCTTCAACGACGCCCTGGCAGACGCCATCAACTGGCACAAGGACTACTGGACCGCCGACGAGGACCGCACAGAGAACATTCACGGGGTCGTGGCCCTCGCACCACTGGCCATCGCCTGCCTGGCGAAGGCCAACGGCCTCCCGGTCGAGGTCCAGACGGAGTACCTCCCCGACGCCCTGCTCGACTTCGCCTGGCGCGGCGAGTTCGACGCGTAGCAGTACCACCCCGCGTACCGCCGTCCGTCAGCCTTCCGTCGGTACGCAGAGCACCGGGACCGTCGAGAGGTGCAGCAGTTTGTGCGGGGTGGAGCCGAGGAGGGCGCCGCGCATGGGGCTCTCGCCCCAGCTGCCGACCACGATGAGGCGGGCGCGGTGGCGTTCGGCGGCGGCGAGGAGGGCGGTGGCGGGTTTGTCGTCGAGGATCTCCACCGTGGTGGGGACGCCCGCCGCCTCGGCGGCCTCGGCGGCGTGGCGCAGGGCGGTGCGGCCGACCTGGCGGAGGGCGTCGTGGTGGCTGCGGTACTCCTCGCCCACCCCGCCGGGGGCCGCGGCGCCGTAGACCAGGACCAGGGGTTCGGTGTGGGCCAGCGCCTCCTCGATGGCCACGGTGAGGGCGCGTGCGGCGCCGGCGGACTCGTCGTAGCCCAGGACGATGGACATGGTCAGCCTCCGTTCCGGCGGGCGGTGGCGTCGGGCGGGGCGGTGCCGGGGCGCTCCGACCAGTAGGCGGGCGAGACCAGGCGCTGGACGGCCATGACGACCACGCCGGTGGCGGCGATGCCGAGGGCGATCACCAGGGGCGGGCCGAGGCCGAACCAGGAGGTGCCGCTGTAGGAGTTCGCCGGGTCGGCCATGTCGCCGACCGACTCCGCCAGCAGCCAGGCCAGCAGGGCGGCGCCGACGAGCGGGCCCAGGCCGATGAAGAGGAAGCTGCGCAGGTCCTTGAGGAGGTGGTGGCGGTAGTAGACGGCGCAGGCCAGCCCGGTCAGCGCGTAGTAGAAGGCGATGAGGAGGGAGAGCGCGGTCAGGGAGTCGAAGAGCGCGTTCTCGCTGATCCGGTTGACCACCAGGTACCAGCCGGCCGCCACCACCGCGACCCACCAGGTGCTGGTGTCCGGGGTGCGGAAGCGGGGGTGGATACGGGCCAGGCCCTTGGGCAGCGCCTGCCGCCGGGCCATGGACAGGATGGTCCGTGAGGCGGGGATGATCGTGGTCTGGGTGGAGGCCAGGGCGGAGGTGCAGATGGCGAGCAGGACCACCCAGTCCCAGCCGCCCATGACCTGGTCGGCCAGCGTGGCGAAGACCGCCTCCTCCTCGTCGGCGTTCTCGGAGAGGAAGGCCGTTCCGGCGTAGGCCACCACGGCGGTGCCCACCGAGAGGTAGGTGACCAGCAGCACGATGGTGGACCAGACGCCCGCCCTGCCCGGGGCGCTGGCGGAGTCCTTGACCTCCTCGGTGAGGTTGACCGCCGACTCCCAGCCCCAGTAGATGAAGACGCCCAGCAGCAGCCCGCCGGTGAGGGCGGCGCCGCCGGCCCCGAAGGGGTTCAGCCAGTCGACGTCGGGGGTGAGCGAACCGGGCGGCGCGGTTCCCGCGGACACCTGGTAGAGGGCGGCCGCGGCGAAGACCAGCAGGCAGAGCACCTGGGCGAGGATCAGCACGTTCTGCACCTTGGCCGACGCCTCGGTGCCGATGACGCACACCGCCGTCATCGCCACGATGAGCGCCACGGTCAGCCCCTGGCGTACCACCTCGTTGCCGGCGAGCCCGTCGAGGCCGAGGGTGAGCAGCCCGTAGGTGACCGCGACGTCCGCGAGCGAGCCGACCACCAGGACCCCGGTCATCGCCACGGCCCAGCCGCCGAGCCAGCCCGCCCAGGGGCCCATCGCCCGGGTCACCCAGGAGAAGGTGGTGCCGCAGTCCTGGTCGACCTTGTTGAGGTAGTAGAACGCGGAGGCGATCAGCAGCATCGGTACGAAGGAGGCGAGCATCACCCCGGGCGCGTAGACCCCGACCAGCACCACCAGCGGGCCGATGGCCGCGGCGAGGGAGTACGCGGGCGAGGTGGAGTTCAGCCCGATGACCAGCGCGTCGGTGAACCCGATGGCACCGGCCTTCAGCTCGGGCGGGCCGGTGGTGCCCTGGGGCTGGTCCTTGGTCATCTCTTGCCTCACCTGGGGTGTCTCGGTGTCCTGCCGCGGTGCGCTGGGGTTCTTCCACGATGCGCCCGGACGGGGGCGGCGGCACCCGCGCCGGGGCCGGCCGCCCGCCGACGGGCGGCCGTCACTGCTCGCGCAGCCCCCACGGCGAGCCGTAGTCGTTGAGCAGGTCGAGGAAGGGGCGCGGGTCGAAGGCCTCGGGGCCCAGCACCCCGGCGCCGCTCCAGACGCCGCCGGCCACCAGCTCCAGGGCGATCACCGGGTTGATCGCGGTCTGCCAGACCACGGCCTGCGAGCCGTACTCGGCCATCGACCACTCGTTGTCGACCACGTGGTAGAGGTACACCTCACGCGGGGCGCCGTCCTTCACGCCCTTCACCCAGGTGCCGGCGCAGGTCTTGCCGCGCATCCGGTCGCCGAGCGTGGCCGGGTCGGGCAGGCAGGCGGCGACCACGTCCCGCGGCGCCACCTCCACGCCGCCCACGCTCACCTTGGCGGTGCGGTCCAGGCCCAGCCGGTGCAGGGTCTTCAGCGTCTCGATGAACTCGTCGCCCAGCCCGTATTTGAAGGTCACCCGCTTCGCGTCCACCCAGCGCGGGATCAGCAGCACCTCCTCGTGCTCGACGTTGACGCACTCCACCGGCCCGATGCCCTCGGGGAAGTCGAAGACCTCGGGCTCGCTGAACGGGGCGGTGGTGTACCAGCCGCGCTCCTTCTCCCAGACCACCGGCGGGTTGAGGCACTCCTCGATGGTGGTCCAGATGGAGAAGGAGGGCGCGAAGTCGTATCCCTCGACGGTGAGGTTGGCGCCGTCCCGTACGCCGATCTCCTCGATCCCGTCGAAGAGCTCCTCGGCGGCGTAGCGGGCGAAGACATCGGAGAGGCCCGGCTCCACGCCGACCCCCACCAGCGCCAGCCGGCCGGCCTCCGCCCAGGCGGCGGCCCGGTCGAACTGCCCGTCGCCCAGCTTCGTACCGCACTCCTCGTAGGGCCGCTCCGGGTGCGGGGACGACAGGGACATGGCCATGTCCAGATAGTGCGCGCCCGCCGCCAGTGCCGCCTCGAACAGCGGCATCACGAAGCGCGGGTCGGTGGCGTTGAGCAGGACGTCGCACCGCTCCTCCGCCAGCAGCGCGGTGACCGCGGCCTGGTCCGAGGCGTCGATCCGCCGCGCGCTGAACCGGGTCTCCTCCGCCCCGAGCGCCGCCACGGCGGCCTGGGCCCGGGCGAGGTCGTAGTCGCTGACCACCAGGTGGTCGAAGAAGGAGCGCCGGGCCGCGATCCGGGTGATCGCGGTGCCCACGCCGCCCGCGCCGACGAGCAGGATCCGCATGGTGCTGTGCCTTTCGCAGCGGGCTCCGGAGGGGGTGAAGCCCTGGTTCCGTCATGAAAGGCGCCGGGTGGAGTTAAGGTCAATGGTGTTGGCATAAAGGTCGGGGTGGAGGGGAAAGGGGCAGGTCAGTGGCCAAACGGGTGGTGCCGGAGGCGGAGCGGCGGCGGCGCCGGCCGACCAAGGGCGGCGCGGTCCTCTCGGAGCGCACGATCGTGGAGACGGCGCTGCGGATGCTGCACGAGCACGGCCGCGAGGGGTTGACGGCGCGACGGCTGGGCACGGCACTGGGCGCCGATCCGAGCACCCTCTACCGCTACTTCCGGGGCATGGACGAACTGACCCTGGCCATCGGGGACGAGCTGATCGGACGCGCGCTGCGGGGGTGGGAGCCGTCCGGGGAGTGGCTGGCCGACCTGCGCGAGGTGGGGCTGCGCATCTACCGGGCCTACCTCGCCCATCCGGAGGCGGCGGTGCTCACCGCCAACCGGGTGAGCGGACGCGCCAACGAGATCGCGGGGGACGAGGCCATCCTGGGCGTACTGCGCTCGACCGGGCTGCCCGATCCGGAGGTGGTACGGATCTACCAGGCGTTCGTCGACCAGGCGCTGGCCTTCGCGGCGCTGGACGCCGCCAGCCTCGCCCTGCCGGAGGCGGCCCGCGCCGACGACGAGGCGGTCTGGCGCTCCACGTACGCCCGGCTCCCGGCCGAGACCCACCCGCATATCGCGGCCACCGCAAAGCTGCTGGTGGCCCGGATGAACGACAGCGCGTACCCCACGGCGCTGGAGATGCTGCTGGGCAGCGCGGCCGCGGCGGTACGGGACGGGCGGGGCGGCGGTACGGGAGGCTGAGCCCCGCCGTACCGCCGCCCCGCCCCGGTGGGAGCCGGCCCGCCGGTTCAGCAGGCGCGGCCGGTCACGACGCCGGTGGGCGCGGTGACATTGACGAACTCGGTCGAGTAGTTGCCCCAGAAGTCGTACGTGGTGATCGCGTAGACATTGGTCTGGTACTCGACGAACAGGGCCCAGGACTCACCCGGCTTGAGGGTGAGCTCGGAGTTGTAGGTCTCGGTGAGGGTGGTGTTGAGCTGCGTGTTCAGCTCGCTGGTGAGCTGTCCGAGCGCCGTCGCCGAGATGTTGGCGCTGGTCTGCGTGGAGAGCGTGTAGGTGATCCCCCGGCTGTACTTGGCCTCGACGGTGGGGGACTGGTTGCGGTAACACTTCCCGCCGCGCTCCTCCCACACCTTGCCCCGGCTGTGCACTCGGACCTGGGGACCGGCGCCGCCGCCCGCGGGGGTCGTCGCGATGCCGGGGCTGGGCGGGGTGGCCGGGCGGATGGCGTGTCCGGTGACCACGACCTCGGGCAGCGTCGCGTCGATGGGCTCGCCGATCGGCCCGTCCAGGATCTCGATCCCGGGGTTCGAGGGCTCGGACGGGGAATTCCCGTGGTCACCGGAGTCGCCGCCCGGATCACCGGCGTCACCCGGGTCGTCGCTCCAGTCGCCGCCGTCATCACCGGCGTCGCCACCGCCGCCGTCGCCGCCTTCACCGCCCCAGTCGCCGCCACCCCAGTCGCCGCCGCCCCAGTCTCCCGAGTCGCCGCCGCCCTCCCCGTCGCCCGGGTCCTCGTCCTGGCACAGGGTGGAGCCGCCACAGGCGTAGGCGGTGAACGGGACCGCGGCGGCCGGCACCGCGGTGAAGACGACGGCGCCGAGCACGGCGGTCGTGGCCATGGATCTCAACTTCACGGGTTCTCCCAGGTCGGGGGGTGGTCACGGGCTGATGGCACGGCAGTCTTCCGGGCACCCCCGGCCCCGCACAGCCGTAGAACTACGGAACCGGCTACGTACCGGCGGGCGCGGGCGCGGCCGTTGGTACGGTCGGCGGTCGGCGGTCCGCGCCCGTACGGTCGGGTGACCCCGCGGTCGTGCGGTCGTGCGGCCCCCTGCGAACGAAAGGCGGTCCCGTGGCGGCCCGTATGGAACTGGACACCGTCGACCGGGCCTTGATCCGCCTGCTGCAACAGGACGGCCGTGCCTCGTACACCGATCTCGGCCGGGAGGTGGGCCTGTCCGGCCCCGCCGTACGGGCGCGGATACAGCGGCTGACCGACGGCGGACTGCTCCAGTTCGCCGCCGTGACCGATCCGCTGCGGCTGGGGCTGCCCGTGATGGCCCTGCTCGGCATCCGGGTGGACGGCGCCCCGCGCGAGGTGCTGGCGGCGCTGGAGGAACTGCCGGGCGTGGTCTACCTGGTGTCCACCGCGGGCTCCTTCGACCTGTTCGCCGAGGTGGTGTGCCGGAGCATGGACGAGCTGTTCGAGCTGATCAACGACGAGATACGGAGGGTGCCGGGGGTGCGCGAGGTGGAGTCGTTCCCCTACTTCGGCATCCATGTGCACCGGTTCACCTGGGATGTGCCGGAATGAGGCGCGGGCGATGAGGGGCCGTTGTCAGTGCGGCGCGTTACTTTGAATTCGAAGCAGGAAGCGGGGGAGAAGTTCCGAAACTGACGTGCGGTCGCGCCATGGCTTTGGCCAGGGTGCGCAGGTGGCCGCAGGGGGGAGGGGTGGTGTTCGTTGTGCCGTCACCCATGGCGGACGGCCCAGTGGTGGGACGTGAGGCCGAAAGCGAGCGGTTCGCCACGCTCCTGGACGGGCTGGAGCGCGGCCGGGGGGCCGTGGTCGAGATAGCGGGCGAACCAGGCTCCGGCAAGACCCAGTTGGCCTGCGAGCTGGCGGACCTGGCGGCGCGCCGCGGGCTGCCGGTGATCTGGGCCCGGGCGCCCCGCTCGGGCGAGGACGGCCCGTTCCGGGTCTTCCGCGCCGCCGTGGAGCCGACCGGGGCCGCCGAGCCGTCCGACCCGGCGGCCTGGTGCGAGCTGATACGCCGGCGGGCCGCCGGTGGCGTGCTGTTAGTCGATGACCTGCACCGGGCCGACCCGTCCTCGCTGGAGGTGGTGCTCCGGCTGGTCCACTCCCCTGCCTCCGTCGCCCCCTTCGTGCTGGTGCTGGCGCACCGGCCCCGGCAGAGCCCGCCCGCCCTGCTGGAGGCGCTGGACCTCGGCGTACGGACGGACGGAATCCTCCGGGTGGAGGCCGGCCCGCTGGACGTGGCGGCGGTGGCCGCCCTGCTCGACCACTGGCGCCGCCCGGCCGGACCGCTGGCGTACGGGACCGGGGTGCCGGACCCGGGCATGGGCTCCGCGCCGGAGTACGGGGCCGGGGCGGTGGCGTACTCGGCCGGGGCGGTGGAGTACGGGGCCGGGGCGCGGGGGCAGGTCATCGCCCCCACGCCGGGGGCGCCGGGCGTGGCCGCTGCCTCCATAGTCGAGGCGCCCAAGACCCCCGAGGCAGCCGGGGCAGCCGGGCCGCCTCGCGCACCCGAGGCGGCGGTCGGCGGGACGGCGGCCTCCGCGGCGGCCCTGCACGCCGCGGCGAAGGGGCTTCCGGGGTATCTCCGGCTGCTGGTCGCGGCCGGCTTCGAGGCCGGGCTGTGGCCGGAGCGGGCAGGCGGGGACGAGGACGGGCTGCTGCGCGAGGCGGCACCGCTGCTCGCCGAGCTGGGCGCGCTGAGCGAGCCCGCCCGGGCGGCCGCGCGGGCGGGCGCCGTGCTGGGTGGGGCGTTCCGTCCGGTGGACGCCGCCCGGATCGCCGGGCTCGGCGCGCGGGACGGCCTGGAGGCGTGCGCCGAGCTGGTCCGCGCCGACCTGGTGCGTCCGGTGGGCCAGGGCGGGCGGCTGGCGTTCCGCCATCCGGTCGTCGGGCAGGTCGCCCACGCCGACTGCGAGCTGCCCTTCCTGCTCGACGCCCACCGCCGGGCGCTGCGGATCGCCGCCGAGCGCGGCGCGCCCGCCCGGGAGCGGGCCCGGCACGCCGAGCACCTGGTGCACACCGACGGGGCCACCGCGGCGCGCGTCCTCGCCGAGGGGGCCGCGGAGGCGGTCACCCAGGCACCCGCGTACGCGGCCCGCTGGCTGCGGCTCGCCCTGGACGCGCTGCCCGCCCGCGACCCGGGCGTCGAGGAGCGGGCGGCCTGGGAGCTCGCGCACTGCCGGGCGCTGATCGCCTCCGGACGGCTCCGGGAGGCCCGCGCCCTCGCCCATGAGCTGCTCGCCGAGGGCGGCCCCCGGCTCACCGGGCAGGCCGCCGACGGGGGCGCGCGGCTGACTCCTCGGCTGCTGCTGAAGGCATACGCGGTCTGCGCCGACGCGGAGCGGCTGCTCTGCCGCTACGAGGAGGCGGAGGCCATCGCCCGCACCGGGATGGCGCTACTGCCCCGGCCGCTGCCCGCGGTGCTCTCCGCCGAGGCCACCGAGCTGATCTACGAGTACGGGCTGGTGCACGTCCTGCGCGGCACCCACGACCGGATCCGCCCGCTGCTGCGGGAGGCCGCCCGGGCGCGGACCGAGGCCGGGCCCGTCGCCTCGGCGGCCCTGGGCGTGCTCTTCGCCTTCTGCGACGTCTTCTCCGGCGACATCGCCCGGGGAGCGCCCGAAGTGGCCCGCTGCGCCGCGCTGGTGGACGCGCTGCCGGACGGGGTGGCCGGCCACGCCCCGGACGTCCTGGCCCTGCTCGGCTGCGCGGAGCTGTATCTGGAGCGGTTCCCGGACGCCCGCCGGCACCTCCGGCGGGGGCTGGACGCGGCGACCGGCGGCGCGCAGAAGCACATCCGCGCCCACCAGTTGCTGGGCCTGACCATGATCGACCAGTGGGGCGGCCGGCTCGACGCGGCGGAGCGCCGGGCCGCCGAGGCGGAGGAGCTGGCCCGCGCGGTCGGCGCCCCCGACGTGGTGACGCTGGCGACGGCGATGCGCGCCATGACGCTGGTCTGGGCCCGGGGGCGCCGGTACGCCGGCGAGGCGGTGGCGCTCGCGGCGCGGGCGGTGGACACCGCCGCGCTCGGCCGGGGCTGGTGGGCCACCTCCGCGATCAGTCTGCTGGCGCACGCGCAGCTGCTCGGCGGGGACGCCGCCGGCTGCCTGCGGACGCTGCGGGACGGCGGGGGCGGCGACGGCCTGCCCCAGGTGCAGCCCGCCTTCCGGCCCTCGCTCCTCGCCCTGATGGCGAACGCCGCGCTGGCCGGCGGGGACACCGGGTACGCCGAGCGGCTGCTCGCCGACGCGGAGGCGGACGCCAACCGGCTCGGCCTGCCCTTGCAGTGGGCCTGCGTCCACCGGGCGTCCGCCCAGCTGCGGATGGCACACGGGGAGCGCGCCAGGGCGCTGGAGCTGTTCGAGCGGGCCGCGGAGGGCTTCCGCGGTGGCGGGCTGCCCGTACAGCACGCGTGGACGCTGATCGCCTCGGTGCCGGTGACCGCGGCGGTGCGCGGCCCGGCCGCCGCGCTGGACGTCCTGACCCGGGCCGAGGCCCTGGCCCGGCCCTGCGGGGCGGCACTGGTCCTGGAGGAGGCGGACCGCGTCCGCGCCCGGCTCTCCCCGGGCGCCCGACCGGTCCGGAGCGGCGGCCAGAGCGCCGGGCCCCGAGCCGGGGCTTCCGGGGCCGCGGCTTCCCGTACCGGAGGCCTCCGGCCGGACGGCCTCCGACCGGACGGCCGCCGGACTGTGGGTCCCCAGGCCGAGGCTCGTCGGCCCGCAGGCTCCCGGGCCGTGGACCTCCGGTCTGCGGATACCCGGGCAACGGACTCCAGGGCAGGTGGTGCCTCCCGGGTCGGGGCTCCCCGGTCCGCGGATTCCCGGGCGGGGGGTTCACGGGCGGGGGGCTTCCCTTCCCCGGTCCTCCGATCCGCGGAACTGCGGTCCGCGCTGAGCGAGCGCGAACGGGAGGTCGCCGATCTGGCCGCCGCGGGGCTGCGTTCCCGGCAGATCGCCGAGCGCCTCTTCCTCAGCCACCGCACCGTCGACTCCCATCTGGGCAGCGTCTACCGCAAGCTGGGCGTCTCCTCGCGTACCGCCCTGGCCCGGGCGCTCGGCCCGGCCGCCGACGAGTAGGGTGAGCGGGCTCCGGAGGGCCGGGGCCCAGATGTCGGATGGGGTGGGGAACATGCCGAAGCACCGGTTGTCCAGAAGAGGCCGCTACATCGCCCTGGCGGCGACGGGTGCGGTGGTGGCCGCCGGGGCGGGGTTCGCGGCGCAGACCTCGATGGCGGCCCCCGCCTGGCCGGCCCAGAAGACCTACACGGGCCGGGCGTTCGACGCCTGCACCGCGCCCTCGCTTACCGCGATGAAGGCCTGGAGGAAGGACGGCTACTACGGCGGCATCGCGGTCTACGCGGGCGGCAGGAACCGCGGCTGCGCCCAGCCCGAGCTGACCAAGTCCTGGGTGAAGTCGGTGGACTCCCTGGGCTGGCGGATCATCCCGCTGTACGTCGGCGCCCAGCCGTTCTGCCAGAAGAGCCTGAGCAAGGAGCGGTTCACCGCGGCCGACGCGGCCTCGGTCGGGGCGAGCAACGCCAACGACGCGGTCGCCAGGGCCTCGGCGCTCGGGATGAAGGCCGGCAGCCCGATCTACCTGAACATGGAGTCGTACGACATCACCGACAAGGCGTGCAACGACGCCACGTTGACGTATGTGCGCTCCTTCACCAAGACCCTGCGCGCCAAGACCTACCGGGCCGGCCTCTACGGCTTCAGCACCTCCAGCGCCAAGGCGGTCGCCACCGCCAAGGACCGCACCGACCTGCCGGGGAACCTCTGGTACGCGCTGTGGAACGGCCAGGAGACCACCACCAAGGACTGGCCCTGGGACCCGAAGCTGTACACCGGCCACAGCCGCGGCCACCAGTACAAGGCCAACAGCAAGGAGACCCGCGGCGGCCACACCATCGTGGTCGACCGCAACGCCTGGGACGCCCCGGTCGCCATCGTCGGCTGAGCGGCGACGGGTCCGGCGATGGGGCCCGTCACCCGAGGAGGCCCGCCATCGCGGTGCGCAGTGCGTCGGCGGCGGCTGCCAGCACGGCGACCGAGGAGAGAGCGGCGGCCAGCCGGTCGAGCGCACCGGTCAGCCGGCCGCGGTCGGGCTCCTCGGCGGCCAGTTCGTCGGCCACCTCCTCCACCTCGCCGCGCGCCCGCGCCCGGTCGGCGTCGGGCAGTTCCCGGCCGTGCTCCGCCAGCAGCTCGCGCAGCGCCGCCAGGGCCTCCTGCGGAGTCGGGCCGTCCTGGTCCGCCGCTCCCCCGTCCGAGACGACGGACGCTCTGGCGCCCCGCCCGGCCGCGACCGCGCCGGAGTTGTGGATGCGGCCGGCGCCGGTCTGGTGGATGCCGACGCTGTGCTCACCGCTGGTGGTCATGGGACGTGTCTCCTCAAGTTGCTCTACGGGCGGTTGTGGCGGAGGCGCTGGCGTCCCGCCCGACGGCGGTGGCGCCGCTGTTGACGATGGTGCCGCCGCCGGTCTGGAGGATGCCGACGTTCAGCACCTCGGCCTGGCGGGCGCGGAACTCGGCGGTGTCGACGTCCCTGGAATCGAGGAAGTCGAGGATCACCTCAAGGGTCCGCCGCTCGATGACCTTGAGGTACTTGGCGCTGTCCATCTGCTGGTAGTAGTGGTGGTAGCCGCCGCTCGCGCCCAGCTCGCGGACGCTGCTCAGCGCCCCCCAGTCGCCGAACGCCCGCTCCTCCTCGTCGGACCCGGTGATCGCGCGCAGCCCGCCGGACCACCCCTGCCGCCGCTTCAGCGAGGTCACCAGCGGCCGGGGGGAGCGGAACACCGAGGCGAGCCCGCCGAGCAGGGTCTCGGTCAGCGCCTTGCCGGCCAGGGTGCCGAGCACCCTGCCGTCCACCCCGCGGGAGAGCCGGTCGGCCTCGTGGTAGGCGGCCCGGATCGGCAGCAGCTGGTAGCCGTGCAGCTGGGTGTAGAGCACCCGGCCCTTGAGGTCGACGTTGAGGAACACCGTCAGCACCAGTTCCTGCTGCCAGGAGCCGACCCGTACGACCAGGAACTCCCGCGCCCCGTCGTACCGTTCGGCGGACGCCAGGGTCACCGTGTCGGGCGGGGCCGGGCCGTCCGCGCGGACGTAGAGGCGCTTGGTGACCTCCAGCCCGTCGAGCCGCTGGTCGGGCATGTCCACCTCGGTCAGCAGACGCGAGGTGAGCCGGTCCCTCACGTACGCGGTGAGTTCCGCGCCGGTGAAGGGGCGCGGGTCGGGTCGGCGGGCGCCGGCGTCCTCGGGGGGCGGTGGCCCGTCCGGTGCCGTGCCGGTGGGGCGCAGGGCGGAGTGCGCTCCGGCCGCGCGGCCGTCCAGGAGTACGGCGAAGGACCAGGACCGCTGGAGGTCGCCCGCGCCGACGAACGGGACGTAACCGCCGTAGTGGACGACACCGGAGGTGGGGTCCTGCTCCTCCCTGATCTCCCGGTACTGCTCCGCCATGTCCTCGGGGTCCTGGGGCGGTTCGCCGTCGAAGCCGTAACGGGCGCCCGGGCGCGACCGGACCCGGAGGTGGACGGTGACGATCTGCCGGACCACGATCTTCTCGATGAGCAGCGACGCCCAGGCGGCCCACAGGGCGATGACGGTCGCCGTCCAGAAGACCGTCGCACCGAAGGAGCCCCACACCGAGCCCAGCACCCCGACCGCGAACCACAGCAGCAGGGCCGTGACGACCACGCCCCGCCGGGCGCCGCGCAACCGGCGGGCGGCGAGCGCGTGCCCGAGGACGGTCGCCGCGTCGTAGCCGTAGGCGGGCGCGGCCTTCCGCTGCCGGTTCTCCAGCAGTTCGTCGATCACCCGGTCGGCGAACTCCCGGTCCAGATGGGCGCCGATGGACAGCAGCCGGGTCACCTCGGACATGGCCGGGGGAACCGGATCGGGCACGGGAGGCCCCGGTGCGGGTGGTGCGGCTCCGGGCCGGTCGGCTCCGGGCGGCGGCGCGGTGCCGGGTGCGGTCGCCATGCCTCTCCTCAGGTACGGTCGGATGGTCGGTGGGTGCGGATGCGCGCGGGTCGGGACGGCTCAGAACTGGTCGGCCTGCCAGGTCCGCAGCGTGTGGGACTCGGCGATCGGGTTCCACACCACCAGGAAGGCCTCCTTGGCGGCGCTGGCCTTGGCGCTGTCCGCCACCGCCGTGCGGTAGGGCTCCGCGTCGGTGGCGGTGTCCGGGAGGCAGCCGCCGTCCTGCAACCCTCGGGCCCAGGCGGCGAAGTCGTAGTCGACGGCGGCCGACTGGTCCAGGGCCTCCTTCAGCAGGCGCTGCACCTCGGGCCCCTGCTCGATCAGGTCCACGGCGAGTCCTTCCACCTGGGTGGAAAGCCCCTCTCGGGCGACGGCCGCCGCCTGGAAGTCCGCGGCGTCCTCGGTGAGGCCGGCCTGCGGACCGCAGGCGGTGGCGTCCGCGACGGCCGTACTCACCGATTCCCGGTATCCGGACGACTCCTCCAGGATCCGGTCCACCTCCGACGCCTGGGCAACCGCCGTGCCGTTCGTGCTCTCCCCGGTGGGGGTGGGCTCGTCGGTGGAGGTGGTCTCCTCGCCGGGAGCGGTCTCCTCCTCGCCGCCCGCGCCGTCGTCGTCCTCGGTGGCCGGGTCGTAGGGAGCGCCCTGCCCCTGGTCGGCGCTGCCCTCGTCGCCGGTGTCCGGCAGATAGGTCCAGGGGCGTAAGACCATCAGCAGCAGGGCCACCAGCGGGACCGCCAGCAGCCAGGTCAGCCGGCGGCGCACCGGTGGGGCGAGCGTCGCCAGGATCTCCTGGTGGCTGTAGTACGTCGGACGGGGCCCCAGTACCGCGGCGCCCCCTCCCGCCCTCCCGCCCGCCGCTCGGCCACTCCCCCGGCCCTCGTCGGACTCCCCCGACTTCTCGTCCTGGTCAGCCTCCTCGGCCCTTCCGGCCGCCTCGCCTTCCAACCCCCACGCGTCTGCCATGCGCCCCCGCTTCCGTCCTCACACCGGAACTAGAGTGTGACGGAGGCCACTGCGATTTTCAGCCGAATCCGCTCTTCTCCCCTCATCGAGCACCGTCCTCCCCTCCCCTCCTCACCTCACCTCACCTCACCTCACCTCACCTGCCGGCCCACTCCCGTGCCAGCAGTTCATAGGAGCGCACCCGGGCGGCGTGGTCATGGATGAGGGTGGTGATGAGCAGTTCGTCCGCGCCGGTGGCGTCCCTCAGCTGCTCCAGCCCGTCGGCGACCCGGGCCGGGGAACCGACGAACCGGGTGTCCAGCCGGTCCTGGACCAGCGCCTGGTCCCGGTCGGTCCAGGGCAGGGCGCGGGCCTCCTCGGGGGTGGGGTACGGGATGGCGCCCTCGGCGGTGCGGATGCTGCGCACCCAGGGGCCGTACCCGGTGGCGAGCTCCCGGGCCGTCTCGTCGTCCTCGGCGACCACCACATCCGCGGAGACGCTGACATACGGCCGTCCGAGGACGTCGGAGGGCTTGAAGGAGGCCCGGTAGCCCTCCACCGCCTCCAGTACGGTGCCGGGGCTGACGTGGTAGTTCGCGGCGAACCGCAGCCCCCGGCCGCCCGCGGCCTGCGCGCTCTGCCCACCGCTGCTGCCGAGGATCCACAGCTGGAGGTCGGCGCCCTCCCCCGGCACGGCATGGGCCTCCACCCCCTCCGGGGAGCGGTAGGTACCGGCCAGCAGCGCGAGGATGTCGTCGAGCTGCTCCGCGTACTCCTGCGGCTCGGCCCCCGGCAGGGTGAGCAGCCGGCGCTGGAGGGCGATGCGCGGCGAGCCGAGCAGCTGCGCGAAGGAGAACGGCGGCGGGATGAGCAGCCCGTTCGGCGCACGGCGCTCGACCGCGGGCCCGCTGGGCTCAGTGGCTGGGGGGCGGCCGCCCGAGCGGCCGAGACCGAGGTCGAGCCGGCCCGGGTGCAGCGTGTCGATCAGGCCGAACTCCTCGACCACCGAGAGCGCGGTGCGGTGCCCGAGCTGCACCGCGCCCGAGCCGAGCCGGATCGTGGAGGTGGCGGCGGCGGTGAGGGCGAGCAGGACCGCCGGGGAGGTGCCCGCCACCCCCGGGTTGAGGTGGTGCTCGGCGTACCAGTAGCGGGTGTAACCGAGCCGTTCGGCCTGCCGGGCGAGGTCGACGGAGTGGCGCAGGGCCTGCCCGGCGGTGGCCCCGGAGGGGATCGGGACCAGGTCCAGGACGCCGAGCGGCGTGCGGCCATCACCGGGGAGCGGCGAAGGAGAGGACGGTGCGGTCATGGGCGGACTCCTTCGGCGCCCGGCCGGGCGGCCGCGGTGCCGGGACGGTGCCCGGCCCCCCGTCCCCGTACGGGCTCGGTCTCCTCCACGCGTACGGGACCGGATGCCCGTACGGACTCGGGTCCGGCCTCGCCTCCGCGTACGGCCTCCGGCGCTCCGCCCCCGACCGGCCGCACGGCCTCGGGCAGCACCGGGGCCCAGGGGAAGGGCGGGTCGGGGATCTCGGCGCGCAGCACCGGCGCGACCTCGGCCTGGAACCGTTCCAGCGAGTCCCGGTGCCGGGTGTCGGGCAGTCCGCCCGCGTCCGCCTGGACATGCAGCACCGTGTGGCCGAACCGCTCGTGGTAGCGGTGCACCTTCTCGATGACCTGCTGGGGGCTGCCGATCAGCGCCGAGCTGCGCTCCACGAAGTCCTCCAGCGTCTCGAAGACCACCGGCAGCCCCGCCTTCCGCGCGAAGGCCAGATTGCTCTCGAAGAGGGGTCGGTAGACGTCCAGCGCCTCCTGGGAGGTGCGGGTGACCAGCAGCCCGGCCGAGCCGGCGCCGACCACCAGGTCCGCCGGGTCATGGCCGTGTGCCTCCCAGCGTTCCCGGTAGTGGTCGATCAGCTCGGCGTACGGCTCGATGGGGTGGGTGACGTTGGCCGAGAACAGCGGGTCGCCGTAACGGGCGGCGAGCTCCACCGACTCCCTGCTGGTGGCGCTGCCGTGCCAGACCCGGACCGGCTGCTGGTAGGGGCGGGGCAGCACCTCGGCGTCGGTCAGCTCGGGGCGGAAGCGGGTCCGGGCGGTCACCCGGTCCTGGCGCCAGATCCGCCGGAAGACCTCGTAGCTCTCGGCGTTGCGGTCCCACTGGTCCTCGGGGGTGACGGAGAACAGCTCCCGCTGCGCGGTGCCGTTGCCCTTGCCGATGATCAGTTCGAGGCGGCCGCCGGAGAGGTGGTCCAGGGTGGCGTAGTCCTCGTAGGCACGTACCGGGTCCAGCAGGCTGAGCGTGGTGACGGCGGTGAACAGCCGGATCCGCCGGGTCAGCGCGGCGATATGGCCGAGCAGCACGGTCGGTGCGGAGGAGAGGAAGGGCCGCTCGTGCCGCTCCCCCACGCCGAAGCCGTCGAAGCCCAGCTCCTCGGCGAGGACGGCGTTGTCGAGGACCTCCCGGAGGCGGGCGTGGGTGGACTTCAGCACGCCGGTGACCGGGTCGGGGCGGTGCACGATCAGGGTGATGGCGAGGAACTTCACCGTGCCGCCGCCTCTCCGGCCGGGACGGCCCGCGGGTCGGCGGACGACGGCTCGTCGGGGTGGTCCAGGCCCAGATGGTGCCGGAGAGTGGTGCCCTCGTACTCGGTGCGGTAGACGCCCCACTCCTGGAGCAGCGGGACGACCCGGTCGGCGAAGGGGTCGAGGCCGCCGGGGGTCAGATGCGGGACGAGGATGAAGCCGTCGGAGGCGTCGGACTGGACGAAGTGGTCGATGGTGCGGGCCACCGTCCGCGGGGAGCCGACGAAGGTCTGCCGGTTGCCGGTGTGGATGACCAGGTCCCGGATGGACCACTGGTTGGCCTCGGCGAGTTCCCGCCACTCGCGGGCGGTGGCCAGCGGGTCCCGGTACATCCGCACCTGGGCGCGGCCCCGGGAGATGTGCTCCTCGGCTACGACCGGGTCGATGTCCGGCAGGGGCCCGTCCGGGTCGTACCCGGACAGGTCCCGGTTCCAGACGAACTCCAGGTGCTTCAGGGCGGTGGCCCCGCTGACCTGCTGGCGGCGGACCTCCCGGGCCTGCTCCTCCGCCTCGGCGTCGGTGTCGCCGAGGACGAAGGTGGCGGCGGGCAGCACCAGCAGATGGTCCGGCCGGCGGCCGTACGCGGCCAGCCGGGCCTTCACGTCCGCGTAGAACGCCCGCCCCTCCACCAGGGTGGCGTGCCGGCTGAAGATGGCGTCGGCGCTCGCGGCGGCGAACTCGCGGCCCTCGTCGGAGTCCCCGGCCTGGAAGATCACCGGTCGGCCCTGCGGGGAGCGCGGTACGTCGAAGCGGCCGTGGATGTCGAAGTGCGGGCCCCGGTGGACGAAGGCGCCCGCCTTGGCGTCCCGGAGGAAGACCCCGCCGGCGGTGTCGGCGAGGACCTCGTCTCCCCTCCACGAGTCGAAGAGCTCATGCGCGGTGTCCAGGAACTCCTTGGCCCGGGAGTAGCGCTCGTCCTGGGGCAGGAAGCCGCCGCGGCGGAAGTTCTCCCCGGTGAAGGCGTCCCAGGAGGTGACCACGTTCCAGGCGGAGCGCCCGCCGGAGAGATGGTCCAGGCTGGCGAATTGGCGGGACCTCATAGGGCTCGTTGAAGGTGGAGTTGATGGTGCCGGTCAGCCCGAGCCGGTCCGTGACGGCGGCCAGCGCCGCCAGCACCGTGAACGTGTCCGGCCGCCCCACCACATCCAAGTCGTATATCTGCCCGCCCTGTTCGCGGAGCCGCAAACCCTCCGCCAGGAACAGGAAGTCGAACTTGGCCCGTTCGGCGGTGCGCGCGAAGTGGACGAAGGAGTCGAACTCGATATGGCTGCCGGCGGCCGGGTCGCTCCACACGGTGGTGTTGTTGACGCCGGGGAAGTGGGCGGCGAGATGGATCTGCTTGCGCGGCCGGCCGTCGGCCCTGTCTGCGTCGGTCATGGTGTGCGGTCCTCTCCGGCGGTGGTCAGGCGGCGGGCGTCGCGGCGGCCGGGGCCTGGGCGGCTTCGGCGGTCCCTGCGGATGCGGCGGCTGTGGCGGCTGTGGCGTCCCCTGCGGCTTCGGCGGTCCCTGCGGATGCGGCGGCTGTGGCGTCCCCTGCGGCTTCGGTGGCTGTGGCGGCGTACCGATTCGCTGGTCGGTCCAGCCCCAGCAGCCCGCGCAGGGTGCCGGCCTCGTACGCCTCCCGGAAGCGGCCCCGGCGGCGCAGTTCCGGCGCGAGCCGCCGACTGATCCGGGGCAGGTCATGGGCGAGCACACCGGGCCGCAGCCGGACCCCGCTCACCCCCGCCTCCCCCAACTCATCGACCAAATCGGCGAGTTCTTCTTCCGTCCCAGTGAAAATCCGGGCGTCCGAGGTGTAGGGCTCACCGGCCAGGGCGTCCAGCCGGGCGCGCCGGTCCTCCGCCTCGGCCCGGCTGTCGTCCAGGAACACCACCAGGTCCGCGAAGAGGTGCAGCGGCTCCCCGGCACGGCCCGCGGCCTGCTGCTCCGCTCGGATCTCCCCGACGATGCGGTGGGTGTCGGCGGCGTCGTACGGGGTGATGTAGCCGATGTCGGCCTGGTGGGCGATCAGCCGGTACGGCTGCGTCTGGTGGCCGAGCGCGCTGACCACGGGCTGGCCCTGCGGGGGGCGGGGGGTGATGGACGGCCCCCGGACGCTGAAGTGCCGCCCCTCGAAGTCGATGTAGTGCAGCTTGTCCCGGTCGATGAAGCGCCCGGTGGCCGCGTCCCGTATCTCGGCGCCGTCCTCCCAGCTGTCCCAGAGCCGGCGGACCGCCTCCACATAGTCGGCGGCCTCCTCGGCCAGTTCGTCGATCAGCCCCTGGGCCTCGGGGCTCTCGAAGGACTCGATACGGGGGATGGTCCGGCGCCCGAAGTGCGCGGCCTCGTCCGGCCGGGCCGAGTACCGCACCCGGACGCCCGCCCGCCCCCCGCTGACGTAGTCCAGGGTCGCGATCGCCTTGGAGATGTGGAACGGCTCGGTGTGGGTGGCCACCACGGTCGGCACCAGCCCGATGTGCCGGGTCAGCGGGGCGACCCGGGAGGCGATCAGCACGGCGTCGAGCCGTCCGCGCACCTGGTCGGTGCGTTCGTCGGGCTCCAGCGGGTGGGCGGACTGCGGGGCGAGGCCGTCCTCGATGGTGACGAAGTCGAGCAGCCCCGCCTCGGCCTCGGCGACCAGGTCGGCCCAGTACGCGGCGGTGAACAGCTCCCGGGGCCGGGCGCCGGGCTCACGCCAGGACGCCGGGTGCCAGCCGGTGCCGTCCAGGGCGACGGCGAGGTGGAGAGGGGAGACAGGGGTCAGGGACACAGGTGGGTGCCTTCCTGGGCGTTCCGGACGAGGGTGCGCGGACCCGCGGGCACGGCGGGTGGGCAGGGTGGAGCACGGGAGGTCCCGGCCCCGGGAGCGGGGTGCGTCGGAGGACGGCCGTCGGGCCGGCGCCCGTGGGAGGGGTGGGGCCGGGCGCGGGCGGACGGCTGGTCGCTCGTCAGACGGGTCGCGTCAGCGGGTCGCCTCAGGAGCGGGATCGCCTCAGGGGCGGTGTCGCGTCAGCGCCTTCGCGTCAGCGGCGACAGAGCGCGCCGGCCGTGCGCCGGAGGTCGATATGGGCGCGCGAGGTCAGCAGCACGGAGTGGGCAGCTGCTCGGGCGCCCGGGCAAGGGAGAGTACGCGGCTCCCGCCTCACGACCCTCACCTCCACGCCCTTCTCCGTACACGGCCGGACAGGCCGCGAGACTACGTCATCAGCGCCAACGCCGGTACCGGGCGGGGTGTTCCCGACGAACGCGACTGGTCGTCTACCCGACGGCATCCAGGGACGGGGCGAGGAACCAGCACCGAAGGAGGGCAGATGTGAGCCGGGGCCGTGGCCACTTGCGCGGCGAATCGGTCGCGCGGGACCGCATGGCGCCGCAGTGCCTGCGCTGGCATCGGCTGGAATACGCATTCGCGACCACCGGTTGCAGCGGATCGTGCACCATCCACAGCCGCCAAGCGGCATACACCCGCTGCTTGCACAGCGCTTCAGTCCCTACCGGTTCGATCCGTCGGCGGTTGTCGACGACCATGCCGTCGGACTGCTGCTGGAAGCCGCGCGGTGGGCACCGTCGGCGGGGAACTCCCAGCCATGGGGCTTCTTCATCGGCAGGCCTGGTGAGCCGGATCATGACCGAGTGCTCCCTCACCTCGCGCCGAATTCGGCTCGCTGGGCGACGGATGCGAGCTTGCTCGTCGTGACGCTGACGCGCCGGCACGTCGATGACACGCAGTTGCTGTACTCCGAGTTCGCGGACTATGACCTCGGTCAGGCCGTCGCTCACTTGACTGTTCAGGCGCAGGCCATGGGACTGGCCGCGCACCAGTTCCGTGCCTTCGACTTGGAAGGGCTCACCAAGGAGCTGGACCCGAAACCGGGGTGGGTGATCATTTCCATGGTCGCGGTGGGCAAGGCGGTCGGCGGACCTCCGGAGGGCCGTGACCGGCGCAGCATCGCACACTTGCGCTCCGCTCCCTGGTCACCGGCTGAGTAACGGCCGAGGTCTGGTCATTGATCGACCGGGCGAGATGGTCGCCTGGTACTGGGCCGAGCAGGAGCAGCCCTGACACGCGGCCCCCCGACCGCACGGTGACGCTACCGTGGCGGCGTGGCAGAAGAAGACATCGGGCGGACCCTGCGGCGCCTGCGCAAGCTGGCCTCGTTGACGCAGGAGGAGCTGGCGGAGCGCTCGGGCGTGTCCGTGGATGTGATCCGCCAGCTCGAACAGCGACGCAAGCACTCGGCGCGGCTTCCCACTCTGCATGCGCTGGCGAACGGTCTCGGGGTGGAGCTGACCACGCTCCTCGGAGACCCGCCCGCCGTGGCATCCGCGGACGAGAGCGACGGGCCGCGTTTTGTCGCCGTACGACGGGCCGTCATGCCCGCGCTCTGGGCGCCCGAGCCGGAGCCGCCGGGGCCGGGGTTCTCGCTGGAGCGGTTGCGTGAGCAGATCGCGGACGGCTGGACGCAGTACCACTCCGCCGAGTTCGACACCGTGATGAAGGCGCTTCCGGATCTGATCACGGACGCGCGTGCCGCGACCGCCGCAGCCGACGAGGGGGAAAGGAAGGCCGGCTTCGCGGCGTTGGGCAAGGTGATGCAGCTCGCGGGTCATGTCGCCGTACGGATGGGCAAGACCGACCTGGCCCTGATCAGCCTGGAGCGGGCCATAGCGGCGGCGGGGAGGTCCGGTGATCCGCTGCTGGTGCCGATGATCGTCAACTCCACGGCCTGGACCTATTAGCGGCAGGGGCGGCTGGAGGACGCCCTGAGCATCGCGGTGGAAGTGGCCGGCGGCTTGGTGCGGGAGGGGCTCATCGGCACGGCCGACGGTCTGAAGGTGTGGGGCGCGCTGACGATGAGCGCCGCCACGTCGGCCGCACGAAGCGGTGACTATGAGCGGGCGGCCGTGATGATGGAGACGGCGGAGCAGCGGGCGGCCCGGGTCGCGAAGCTGCCACCCGGCGGCGACAACCGCATGGTCAGCGTCTTCAGTCCGTCCTCGGTCCGCATCGAGCGCGTACGCCTCGCGGTGCAGTACGGGCGGCCCCAGGACGCCCTGGAGCTGGCCAAGGGCATGCGGCTGTCCAAGGACACCCCGCCGTCCTGGCGGACCTGGCTGCTTCTCGACGTCGCCCGCGCGCATACGGACCTCGGCGACGCGGCCGGGGCGGTGAAGGCTTTGGAGTCGCTGCGCCGGGTGGCACCGACGTGGATGCGCCATCACACACTGGCCGTCGCCATCGTGCGCGACCTGTGGTCACTGCCCAACCGCCCGCCGGGGCTGGGCTCCTTGGCGGAGTTCCTCGGGCTGGGCGAGGGCTGAGCGCATAGCGTGCCGAAAGTGGGACGTCGCGTCCCTGTCGGCCGGTCTCACTGCCCGCTTCCATGAGCGGACAACGCCTTGAGGGCCATGCGTACGGCCTCAGGGTTCGGCTGACGCGAGGAAGCAGACCGACATGCCGCAGTCCATGACGCGGGCCCACCCGATCGGGCACCCCGGCTACCACGAGACACTGCCCCGCTCGCCGGAGAGCGCCGCCACCGCGCGGCGGCTGGTACGGCTGGCGTTAACCGCCTGGGGGCTGCGGGAGATGGTCGAGGACGCCGTCCTGGTCGTCTCCG
Organism: Streptomyces lichenis; assembly: GCF_023218175.1. Taxonomy (GTDB): domain Bacteria; phylum Actinomycetota; class Actinomycetes; order Streptomycetales; family Streptomycetaceae; genus Streptomyces; species Streptomyces lichenis. The sequence goes on from NZ_JALPTH010000018.1 coordinate 132,835, forward strand.
AACTCGCGGGCAACGCCGTCCGGCACGCGGAGGCCCGCACGGTCAGGGTCACCGTGGAGAGGCCGGCTCCGGGGCGGGTGCGGATCTCGGTGACCGATGGGTCGAAGGTGCCGCCGGAGCCGCGTCGGGCCGGTGCGCGGGACGAGAACGGGCGGGGGTTGGTGCTGGTCACCGCCCTGGCCGGCGACTGGGGCACAACCTCGCTGCCCACCGGCAAGGCTGTCTGGGCCGAGCTGGGCGGGAGACGGGACAGGTGAGCGGCGAGTGGACGCCCTGGGTGGGCGATCTGGTGCATGACAGGGACGCCGGGCGGGACGGGATCGTCACCGATGTGCGTGGCGGGTCGGTCTGGGTGCTGCGGCCGGAGCTCGGCCCCGGGACGTGGACATCCGAGCGGCCGGAGCGGTTGGAGCTGGTGACGTCGCGCGTGGAGATGCGGGGGCGGCTGTAGGGGCAGGGGCCCTGGCCGGGTGTCGATGACCACCCGGCCAGGGGGTTCAGCCAAGACGAGGTACGGAGACTCAGGCCTCGCCCGCCTCCCCCCGCCAGCACCCCGTGGCCGCCGACCTTGCCGCGTACTGCTCGAAGGGGCGGGCCTGGTGGCCGGTGAGGTGGGGGACGGTGTCGGTGACGGTGGCGTCGCCCTGGGCGCGGAGGGCGGCGAAGGAGGCGATGTCGCGATCGACGGCGTCCTCGTCGCGGCCGATCTCGCGTTGGGCGGCCCGGTAGGCGGACTCGTCGCCGTGGTAGGCGACCGGGCGGCCGGCGGCGTCGGCGAGGGTGGCGCAGACCTCGGTGAAGGTCATGGCGCGCGGGCCGGTCACCTCGTAGGTGCGGTCGGTGTGGCCGTCCTCGGTGAGGATGACCGCGGCGACGGCGGCGAGGTCGTCCAGGTCCATGAAGGCCTGGCGGGTGTCCTGGAGGGGGACGGCGATCTCACCGCCGAGGACCGCCTCGCGGAACGGGCCCTCGTCGAAGTTCTGGTCGAACCAGTCGGCCCGCAGGATGGTCCAGGCGGTGCCGGAGGAGCGGACGCTCTCCTCGGCGTCGAGCAGGCGGCGGTCTCCTATGGTCTCGATGCCGCGGCTGGAGAGCAGCACGATGTGGTGGACCTTGAGTTCCGCGGCCAGGTGGACGAAGTCGGGGTTCACGGGCACACCGTCGGGGGCCATCAGGAACATTCGGTCGGCGCCGGTGAGGGCGGGCTCCCAGGTGTTCTGGTCGTCCCAGTCGAAACGCGTGGCGCCGTGCCGGGAGGCCTCTCTGACCGGGGCACCCAGGTTCTTGAGCCGCGCGGCGACGCGGCGGCCGGCGGAGCCGGTGGCTCCCAGGACAAGGATGGGGGTGGTGTCCATGACTTCCAGAACGAGGAGGGATGGATGGGGGAAACGGCCGACGGCGGGGCCGAAGGCCGGAGGCGCAGGTGCACGGGTTCCTCTGTGAAGGACCTGACAAACGCGTCAGATCCCTCTGTCGTTCCTGCATTGACCCCTGGAATCGGCCGAAGCTAGCGTGGCCTAACCTCGCCACCATCCTGACCTGGGGTTGAGCCAACTTCCCCCGAAAGGTGACGAGTTCGGCAACCCACCGCGGGGCGCGTGTGCACAGCCGCGCCCGGTGCGCCGGAAGCAATGAGACCCGAGAACCCAGGAGAGCCTGGAGGGCTTCGCCATGTCCTTGACCGAGCAGACCACGGCACCGCGCGTCCCGCTCCCGGCGGCGGCGGTGCGGCCGCGTATCCACCATCTGGGGGTCCAGACCGCCGATCTGGACAACTGCCTTAAGTGGTATCTGGAGTTCCTGGGGGCGGAGAAGAAGTGGGAGCTGGACCGCTTCTCCGACCTCACGCTGAGCCGGCTCCCCGGGATCGGGCGGCTCGTGGAGATCGCGGTGGGCGATCTGCGGCTGCATCTGTTCGACCGGTCCGGCCACACCGGCGAGACCCCGCACGAGGAGGACTTCCAGTTCCAGCACGTCTGCCTGACGGTGGACGCGCCGGAGGAGCTGGAGGCGGTGCGGGACCGGTGGAATGCCTTGTACGACTCGGGGCGGTACCGCTTCGTGCGGGAGGAGCGGCCGACGGAGATCGTGGTGGACGACGACGGGGTGTGGAGTCTGTATCTGTACGACGTCAACGGGCTGGAGTTCGAGTTCACCTATGTGCCGGAGGGGGACCGATGAGCATCCTCACCCCGCACCGCACACCCGCCGCCGCGATCCGGGTCGACGGCTGGGACTTCGGCGACTTCCCGTACGGGCTGGAGCCGCTGGCCATGCCGCCGGCCGGGCGCGCGCAGGCCGGTACCGAGCACCGGCCGGTGACGCTGCCGTCCTGCGACCCGGACCGGATCGCCCGGGAGCTGCGGGCGCTGACCGGCAGCGGACCGGGCGCGGCCGCCCTGGTGGACGCGGCCCCGGCCTCCTCGTACGACCAGCTGTTCTGGTTCCGCTGGATCGTCGGCCACCAGGTGACCTTCGCGCTGTGGCGGCTGATGGGCCGGGTGCTGGAGGAGGTGGGCGAGCGCGGGCCGGACGCCGTGCCGGGGCCGGGCGCGATGGCCAGGCTGGAGTGCTACGCGCACGGGTACAGCGCCATGCTGCTGTACAGCGGCTCCTGCCCGACCGCGCTCTACCAGCGGCTGATCCGGCCGGCGATGTTCCTCCAGCACCGGGGCTTCAGCGGCACCTGGGCACCCGACTTCCACCAGGTGCGCAGCCTGCTGCGGGGCCGACCGCTGCCCTGGACCGACGACCCGCGGGCCGCCGGAGTGGTGGCCGCGCTCGGCGCCCAGCGGGCGGTGCACGACAGTGTCGCGGCCCGGCTGGTCCCCGGGGGCCGCTCGCTGCTCCAGCAGTCGATCAACGAGGCGCCGGTGAAGCCCTCGGAGCGTACGGCCGTCTTGTACGACAACTTCTTCATGACGCTGCGCGGCCCGGTGCCCGACGAGGCGGTCGCCGCCCAACTGGTGCGCCGACTGCGGGCGGTGGGCCTGGACCTCGCGGTCAACGGGCTCTATCCGCTGGGCCGGGACGACGACGGCGAGGAAGCCGAGGTGTGGAACGGCTCGCTGGCCCGCAGCGAGCGCCGGGTGGGCGTGGTGCTGGCCGAGGCCGCCGGATTCGCGGCGGACTTGGCGCGGCGGGCGCCGGCCGCCGTGTGACCCGATACCAGAGGAGGGGTGAGGGATGAGGCAGGGAGTGCTGTTGCTGCCGGAGCACCGGTGGGCCGAGGCGCGGAAACGGTGGCTGCTGGCTGAGGAGTTGGGGTACGACCACGCCTGGACGTATGACCATCTGATGTGGCGCTGGTTGAGCGAGGGGCCCTGGTTCTCGGCGGTGCCGACCCTGGCGGCGGCGGCCGAGGCCACCTCGCGGATCGGGCTGGGTACCTTGGTGGCCAGCCCCAACTTCCGGCATCCGCTGGACTTCGCCAAGGAGCTGGTCTCGCTGGACGATGTCTCCGGCGGGCGGATCGTGTGCGGGGTGGGCGCGGGGGCGGAGGGGTTCGACTCCCGGTTGCGGGGGGACCCACCGGTGTCGCGGCGGGAACGGGGGGCCCGGTTCGAGGAGTTCGTGGGGTTGCTGGACCGGCTGCTGCTGGAGGAGCGGACCACCTTCCGGGGTGACTGGTACACCGTGGAGGACGCGGTGGTACGGCCGGAGTGCCTGGCCCGGCCCCGGGTGCCGCTGGCGGTCGCCGCCGCCGGGCCCCGGGGCATGGCGCTCACCGCCCGGTACGCCGAGGTGTGGGTGACCAGCGGGGCACCGAACCTGTTCGACAACGAACCGTACGAGCAGGTGGTCCCGCTGCTGAAGCAGCAGCTCGCGGAGGTGGACCGGGCCTGCGAGGCGGTCGGGCGCGATCCGGCGACCCTGCGCCGGCTGCTGCTCAGTGGCGGCTCGGTCGGCGGGGTACTGGACTCGGTGGAGAGCTACCGGGACGCCTCCGGGGTCTTCGCGGACCTGGGCTTCACCGATCTGGTGGTGCACTGGCCGCGGCCCGACTTCCCCTTCGCGGGGCGGGAGGACGTGCTGACCGGGTTCGCGGCCGCCGAGTTGGGAGGAGGAGCGGGATGACGATGTACGCGTTCGAGGTGGTGGGGGTGTTCGGCGCCGGGAGTGGCGGGGGCAGTCCGCTGGCGGTGGTGTACGAGGCGGAGGAGCTGGGGGCCCAGGAGATGGCCTGGATCGCGGCGCGGCTGCGGGTGGACGAGACGGTGTTCGTGTTGCCGCCGACCGCGCCGGGCGCCACCCACCGGGTGCGGGTCTTCACCCGGGCCGGGGAGTCGCCGTACGGCGGCCACTCGGCGGTGGGGACGGCGGTGGCGCTGGTCCGGTCGGGGCGGCTGCCGGCCGGGCGGGTGGTGCAGCAGTGCGGGGAGAAGCTGACCGAGCTGCGGGCGGACGGGGAGCGGGCCGTGCTGGCCGCCTCCGGCCCGCAGCCGGTCCGCCCGCTGGACGCGGCCCCGCTGCTCGCCGCGGCGGGGCTGGCCCCGGGCGACCTGGGCGAGGGGCCGGTGCTGGCCGCCGGGTTCGGGCCGCTGTTCCATCTGCTGCCGGTACGCGCCGAGGCGGTGGCCACCGCCCGGGTCGACACGGCCGCGATGGAGCGGCACGGGCTGCCGGACCTGTGCGTCTTCCACTGGGACGCCTCGGAACGTACCGCCACGGCCCGGCTGTTCGCCCCCGGGTATGCCATCGAGGAGGACGCGGCCTGCGCCTCGGTGGGGCTGGCGTTGGGGGTGTGGCTCGCCGACCTCGGATTGCCGGAGGCGGAAACGGCGTACGGGTTCCGGATCGTGCAGGGGGTGGAGCTGGGGCGGCCGGCGGTGCTGGAGTGCACGGTGGCCCCGGCCGCCGACCCGCTGACGGTGACGGTGGCCGGGGCGGCGCCGCGGGAGCTGGCCGGGTCGCTGGCCGACCCGGCCGGTGCGGCGGGGGCTCAGGCGGTGGCGGGCGCCAGGGCGCGGCGGACGTCGTCGGCGGCGTAGTAGACCCGGCCGGACACCCGGCGGCGCTGCCAGCGGCGCTCGCTGGCCAGCCGGTAGACGCTGCTGGAGGAGACCCCCCAGAGGGTGCTGACCTCGCGCTGGCTCAGCCAGCGCGGCACCCTGCTGGGCGCCGCCTCACGCGTGCCGCGGGTGGTCTCGGGGGCGGCGGCGGTCCGGTTGTGCCGGGCCGCGCTCTCGGTGACGCTCCAGCCGTGCGCGGGGTCGGCGTCGCAGGAGACCCGGGCCGGTCGCCGGCGGCCCTGGGCGGGGCGGGCGGTGAGCAGCCCGCCGCAGCCGGACTCCTTGCAGGGTCCGACGGACACCCGGGCGGTCTCGTCGGGGTGGGCGACGCGCTCGGCCCGGGACTGCAACGCGGTGATCTCGGCGGCGAGTTCGGCGGCCGCCGGGTGCCGCACCAGCAGCCCGAGGTGGCGGTGGAGGAAGCCGCACAGATCGGCGACGGTGCGGCGGGGCGCCCGTACGCCGCTGCTCTGGACGGTCACTCCGGCCCAGGAGGCGAGCACCCCGAGCACGGCGCGGCGGACGTCCGCCGCGGGGGCGTGCAGGGGCACGGCCGGGGGGCCCGCCGGGGTCGGCGGACGCTCCCAGGCGGGCCGACGGGAGCCGAAGTGGCGCTCGCCGCACTCCTGGTAGAGGCCGGGCAGCCGGACGAGGGCTTCGGCGAGCCGGGTACGGCAGGACAGGCACAGACTCGTGCCGGGCACCGCACGGGCGGCCGCGCGATCGGGCTCCGCCGTGCAGCGCGGTCCCCGGCAGGGAGCGGCCCCCTGCGACGGCAGCTGACGTGTCCTGGCGTGCCCGGTGTCCATGCGCGTGTCCCCTCTGTTGCCCTCTTGCCGACGCTGTCGCCGTGTCCGTTGGTTCGCCCGGCGGGCGCGAGCACTTCGGCGCCCGGGGGTCGTATGGCCGGGAATTCCGGTGTCAGTGCGGTCCCGGCACTTCTCTGACCTGGCCTGTAGGACCTCTGAAGCATGTCTGACGCTTTCTTGAAGTCCATTGACACGGGCCCCCGTTGAAACTTCGGACGGGGCGAAGATAGAAAGGTCTACAGTGCGCGCCGACTGTGTCCGTACCGGTCGAGCGCCCCCTTCACCTGTGGATTGATCGCCGGCTGAGTCGGCTGATGTGCCTCGCGGCCGTGGTCACGGCCATGCGCCCATGCGGCCATACCGGAAACGGAAGCCGAAGGAAGATCGGATACCGAGGAGTTTGATCAGTGGAATCCACTCGTCTGTGGGCCGGGAAAGAGGACGCCGAGGACCCGCTTGCCGCGTTCCGCGCGGAATTCGCCCTGCCCGACGGGGTGATCCAGTTGAACGGGAACTCCCTGGGCCCGCTCCCCCGGACCGTGCCGGGGGCGCTGGACGCGGTGGTGCGGCGGCAGTGGGGCAAGCATCTGATCCGCGGCTGGTTCGATGACGGCTGGTTCGACGCGCCGGAGCGGGTGGGCGACCGGATCGGGCGTCTGATCGGGGCGGACCCCGGTCAGACGGTGGTCGGTGAGTCCACCTCGGTGCAGCTGTTCAACGCGGTGGCCGCCGCCGCCCGGCTGCGGCCGGACCGGCGGGTGCTGGTCTGCGACGCGGCCAACTTCCCCACCGACCGCTATTTGGCCGCCTCGGTGGCCCGGGTGCTGGGACTGCGGCTGGTCGAGTGCACGGCCGGGGAGCTGGCGGCGGTGCTCCAGGCCCATCGGGGCGAGGTCGGGCCGGTGCTGTTCGGCGCGGTGGACTTCCGTTCCGGGGAGCTGCTGGACCTGGCCGGGACGACCGCGCGGATCCACGCGGCCGGCGGGATCGCGGTGTGGGACCTGAGCCACGCGGCCGGCGCGGTGCCGGTGGAGGTGGACGCCGCCGGGGTGGATCTGGCGGTGGGCTGCGGCTACAAGTACCTGAACGGCGGGCCCGGCGCCCCCGCGTACCTCTACGCGGCCTCCCGCCACCAGGCGGCGCTGGACCTGCCGATCACCGGCTGGCACGGGCATGCGCGGCCGTTCGAGATGGCCGGCGCCTTCGAGCCCGCCGACGGCATCACCCGGGCCCGCACCGGCACCCCGCAGATCCTGTCGCTGCTGGCCCTGGAGGCCGCGCTGGACCCGCTGGAGCGGGCCGGGGTCGCGGCGGTACGGGAGAAGAGCCTGCGGCTCGGGGACTGTCTGGCGGCGTTGGTACGGGAGTTGCCCGCGGAGATACGGCCGGAGGTGGTGACGCCCACCGAGCACCACCGGCGTGGCGGCCATGTCGCGCTGCGCTGCCCGGACGCCCCGGCGGTCTCGGCGGCGCTGATGGAGCGCGGGGTGTTCACCGACGCCCGGCCGCCGGACCTGCTGCGGCTCTGCCTGAACGGGCTCTACGTGTCGTACACGGACGTCTTCGACGCGGTGGCCGCCTTCGCCGAGGTGGCGGCGGCCGGGAGCGGGGAGCGACGAGCGAAGGGGGAGCGATGAGCGGCGGATGCCCGTACGCCCACGGGGAGACCACCGGGATCGGCACCGGAGACGCCACCGGTGACCGGGGCACCGGGAACCAGTATGTGGACTACGCGCGGATGGACACCCTGCACACCATCCAGCACCCGCGCACCGACTCGCCGTTCGAGATGTCGTTCATCCTGATCAGCCAGGTCAAGGAGCTGCTGTTCCGGATGGTGCACCTGGAGGTGGACCAGGCGCGGCAGCGGCTGGCCGAGGACCGGCCGGAGGCGGCCTGCCGGGCGCTGGGCCGGGCGGTCAGGAGCCAGCGGGTGCTGGTGGACGCCTGGGAGTCGATGAACGCGCTCCCGGTGGACGAGTTCCTGGAGTTCCGGTCCATCCTCGGTGAGGCCTCGGGCACCCAGTCCTTCATGTACCGGCTGCTGGAGTTCACCCTCGGCAACCGGGGCACCGCCATGGTGCGCTCGGCGGACCTGGCGGCCTTCCCGGAGCTGGCGGCCGAGCTGGCCCGGCCCGCGCTGTACGACGAGGTGCTGCGCCATCTGGCCCGTACGGGTCTGCCGGTGCCGGAGCCGCTGCTGGACCGCGACCCGGCCGTGCCGTACACGCCCGACGAGGGTGTGGAGAAGGTGTGGGAGGCCGTCTACCGCGACCCGGACGGCCATCGGCCGGTGTACGAGCTGGCCGAGCAACTCCTCGAAGTGGCCTACCAGTTCTCGCGCTGGCGGGCCACCCATCTGCTGGTGGTGGAGCGGATGCTCGGCGCCAAGCGGGGCAGCGGCGGCAGCGACGGCGCGTCCTGGCTGCGGCAGATCAACGAGCACCGTTTCTTCCCCGAGCTGTGGACCATGCGCTCGGTGCTGTGACGGCGCGGGCGGACCGCACGACCAACCCCGACCGGAGGAACCCAGTCATGAACGAACTCGGCCTCACCATGGGGCAGGAAGCCTACGCGCACGCCGTGGCGGACCAGGACCAGGAGCGGGAGTTCACGCTGCTGGACCGGCAGTGGACGCAGCTCGGCGGGGTGCTGGGCGGTGAGTACAACTACGCGACCGGCCTGTTCGCCTCCTCCCTCCCGTACGAGGGGGTCGGCCACCTGCTGGAGATGGGGTGCGGCTGCGGGGTCGCCTCGGTGATGGGCGCGCTCGCCGGGGTGCCCCGGGTGACCGCGCTGGACATCAACCCGGCGGCGGTGCGCACCACGGAGCTCAACGCCTCCCGGCACGGGGTCGGCGACCGGGTGACCGCGCTGACCAGCGACCTGTTCGCGGCGGTGCCCCCGGACGAGACCTACGACCTGGTCTTCTGGAACTCGCCGTTCATCGAGGCCCCGCCGGAGCAGGAGCACGAGTCGGCGCTGGCCTATCACTTCTTCGATCCGGGGTACGGGATGCACCGCCGCTTCCTGGGCGAGGCGGCCAAGCGGCTGGCGCCGGGAGGGCGGCTGTTCCTGGGCTTCAGCTACGCCATGGGCAGCGCCGAGCGGCTGAAGGAGGTGGCCGCGGAGGCGGGCTTCGGCGTCCGGGTGCACGTCCAGGAGGCGTTCACCGTGCCCGCCACCGAGCTGGGCACGGACCCGGTGTACGCGGCGCACGCGGACGAGGAGCAGCAGGTCCGTATCGACTTCACCCTCCTGGAGCTGACCCGATGACCATCGCCCCGGCCGGCACCCGCACGGTGCCCTTCCATGTACCGCACACCGCCGCCAAGCAGCAGCGCTACCTCGCCGAGGTGCTGGAATCCGGCGACCTGGACGGCAACGGCCCCTACAGCGCCCGTGCCGCCGAGCTGCTGTCCGGGATCACCGGCTCCCCGCACGTCCTGCTGACGCCCTCGTGCACCTCCGCGCTGGAGATCGCGGCGCTGCTGCTGGACCTGGCGCCGGGGGACGAGGTGGTGATGCCCTCGTTCACCTTCGCGCCGACGGCCAGCGCCTTCGCCCTGCGCGGGGCGGTCCCGGTGTTCGTGGACTGCCACCCGGACACCCTCACCCTAGACGAGGAGTCGCTGCGCGCCGCGCTCACCGAGCGGACCCGGGCGATCGTGGCGGTGCACTACGCGGGCGTGGCCTGCGAGATGGACCTGATCCGGCGGATCGCCGACGAGCACGGCATCCCCGTGATCGAGGACAACGCCCATGGGCTGGGGGCCACCTACCGGGACCGTCCGCTGGGCGGCTTCGGCGCCCTGGCGGCGCAGAGCTTCCACGCCACCAAGAACGTGCACTGCGGCAAGGGCGGGGCGCTGCTGGTCAACGACGAGGCGCTGGTGGACCGGGCCACGATCATCCGGGACCGCGGCACCGACCGGCACCGCTACTTCCTCGGCCAGGTCGACAAGTACCGCTGGGTGGACCTGGGTTCGAGCTACATCCTGCCCGAGGTGCTGGCCGCGCTGCTGGCGGCCCAGCTGGAGGAGTTCGACGCGGTGCAGCGCCACCGCCACCGGCTGTGGGACACCTACCACCGCGGCCTCGCCGACTGGGCGGCCGAGCAGGGGGTGGCGCTCCCGGCGGTGCCCGAGGGCCGCGCCCACTCGGCGCACCTGTACCACCTGGTGCTGCCGGCCGAGGAGGACCGGTCGGCGCTGCTGGACCACCTCCGCGAGCGCGGAGTCCAGGCCACCATCCACTTCCAGGCGCTGCACACCTCCCCGGCCGGCCTCCGCTACGGGCGCTCCGCCCCGGGCGGCTGCCCGGTCTCCGAGCGGGTCGCCGACCGGCTGGTACGGCTGCCGCTGCACACCGCGCTCGACGACGCACAGGCCGAGCAGGTGGTGGACGCCCTGCTCACCTTCCGTACCGGTGCCGGGGCCCCCGCGGGCACCGGCCCCCGTACCCGTACCGCCGGATCTCCCCGTCGAAAGGACCTGGCATGAGCACGCACGACCGTACTCCCGAGAGCACCGACGACGTGGTGCGCTATGTGACCACCTGCCGGGTCTGCGGCAGCGAGGAGTGGCAGGAGGTGGTCTCCTTCGGCGAGGTGCCGCTCGCCAACGGCTTCCTGGAGGTGACCGACTCCGTCGCCCAGGAGCGGGCCTATCCGCTGGAGGTGATCTCCTGCCGGGAGTGCCGGCTGCTGAGCCTGACCGCGGTGGTCGACCCGCAGGTGCTGTACCGCACCTACTCCTATGTCACCTCCGACTCCGAGACCATGGCCCGCCATATGCGCACCGTGGCGGAGCTGGCCCGGGACCGGTACGGGCTCGCCGAGGGCGACCTGGTGGTGGAGCTGGGCAGCAACACCGGCGACCAGCTGCTGGCCTTCCGGGAGGCCGTCGGGGCGCGGGTGCTGGGCGTGGACCCGGCCCGCAACCTGGCCAGGATCGCCGAGGACCGCGGGGTGCCCACGCTGCCCGACTACTTCGACTCGGCCACCGCCCGGGCGGTGGCCGGTGAGCACGGCAAGGCCTCGCTGATCCTGGGCCGCCATGTCTTCGCGCATATCGACGACGTGGCCGACGTGCTGGCGGGTGCCCGCGAACTGCTCACCGAGGACGGGCTGTTCACCATCGAGGTGCCCTACGCGGTGGACCTGGTGGAGCGGCTGGCGTTCGACACGATCTACCACGAGCACCTGTCGTACTTCCTGATCTCCACCCTGGACCGGCTGTTCAGCCGGCACGGGCTGCGCACCGTGGACGTGGAGCGGCTCGCGGTGCACGGCGGCTCGGTGCTGGTGTCGGCGGGCCGGGCCGACGGCCGGTGGCAGACCAGTGAGCGGGTACGGGAGCTGATCGCGGCCGAGCGGGACGGCGGCTACCTCTCCGACGCCCGCTACGAGGCCTTCGCCACCCGGGTGCGGCGGACCTGCGCCGATCTGACCGCGCTGGTGCGCGGGCTGGTGGCACAGGGCCACCGGGTGGCCGGCTACGGCGCCTCGGCCAAGGGCACCACCCTGCTGAACATCTGCGGACTGAGCAGCGAGGAGCTGGAGTTCTGCACCGACACCACCCCGCAGAAGCAGGGGCGGCTGACCCCCGGCACCCACATCCCGGTGCTGGCGCCGGGCGATGTGACCGAGCAGCCGGACTACTACCTGCTGCTGGCCTGGAACTACGCCGAGGAGATCCTGGCCAAGGAGTCGCGGTTCCTGAACGAGCACGGCGGCTTCATCGTGCCGGTCCCGGAGCCGACGGTGCGCACCGGGGCGGTGAGCGCCAAGTGACGGAAGCCGACGCGGCCGCCGACGCCGCCTTCGCCAAGGCCCCCGGAACGAGCGCCGAGCAGCTGGGCCGGCTGGTCCCGGTGCTCTTCGGCTACGCCGCCTTCCAGCAGCTCAACGCGGGCTGCCGGCTGGGCCTGTTCGACCTGCTGGAGAAGGAGGGGCCGCTGTCCGCCGAGCGGGTGGCGGAGGCCCTGGACATCGAGCGCCGGGCGGCCGACGTGCTGCTGCTGGGCACCACCGCGCTCGGCCTCACCGAGGTCGCCGACGGCGCCTACCGCAACGGGCCGCCGGTGGCCACCGCCTTCGCCCAGGGGCTGTGGCCGGTGCTGAAGGACATCGTGGAGTTCCAGGACCGGGTCTCCTACCTCCCGGCCGCCGACTACACCGAGTCCCTGCGCACCGGCGAGAACGTGGGCATCCGCCACTTCCCCGGCGACACCAGGGACCTGTACACCCGGCTGTCCGGGGTGCCGGGCCTGGAGGAGCTGTTCTACCGCTGTATGCACTCCTGGTCGGCACTGTCCAACCCGGTACTGGTGGAAGGGACCGACTTCACCGGGGTGCGCCGGGTGCTGGACGTCGGCGGCGGCGACGCCGTCAACGCCATCGCGCTGGCCCGCGCCCATCCGGAGCTGCGGATCACCGTGCTGGACCGGCCGGGCGCGCTGGAGGTCGCCGAGCGCAACATCCGCGAGGCGGGCCTGGCCGAGCGGGTCGAGACCGCGGCGGCCGACATCTTCACCGACCCCTACCCGGGCGGCCATGACTGCGTGCTCTTCGCCCACCAGCTGGTGATCTGGTCGCCGGAGCAGAACCTCGCCCTGCTGCGCAAGGCCCACCAGGCGGTGGAGCCCGGCGGCAGGGTGATGGTGTTCAACGCCTTCAGCGACGACGACGGGGCCGGTCCGCTCTACGCGGCGCTGGACAACGTCTACTTCACCACGCTGCCGTTCCGGCACTCCACCATCTACCGGTGGGAGCAGTGCGAGGGCTGGCTGCGGGAGGCGGGCTTCACCGAGGTGGGCCGCACCACCGGCACCGGCTGGACCCCGCACGGCGTGGTCACCGGCCGCCGGGCCGCGGCCCCGTGAGCCCGGCCGACCCGGACCGGCCCCCGGACCTCGGTGCGATGACCACCGAGGTCGACCCGGGGGAACGGGCCACGCGGGACCGGGAGTTGTCGCCCAGCACCACCGCCCGGGACGCGGCCGGCACCCTCGCCGCGTACCGGGCCCTCAGCGACAGTGCCCGCGCCACCCTGGCGCACCGGGCCGATGTGGCCTACGGGCCGCATCCGGCCGAGCGGCTGCACCACTTCCCGCCGCGCCGCCCGGGCGCCCCGCTGCTGGTCTTCGTGCACGGCGGGCACTGGCAGGAGTCGTCCAAGGAGGACGCCTGCTTCGCCGCACCCGCGCTGCTGGCGGCCGGGGCCGGGTTCACGGCCCTGGGCTACGGGCTGGCGCCGGCCCGGCGGCTGCCGGAGATGGCCGCCTCGGTACGCCGGGGCCTGGCCTTCGTCCGGGAGCACGCCGCCGAGCTGGGCGGCCGGAGCGACGCGGTGTACGGGGCGGGCAGCTCGGCCGGGGCCCATCTGGTGGCGCTGGCGGCGACCGGCCCGAAGGGCGTACCGCTGGCCGGGCTGGTGCTGCTCAGCGGGCTGTACGACCTGGATCCGGTGGTCGGCAGCTATGTGGACGAGGCACTGGAACTGACCCCGGCCGAGGCCCGGGCGCTGAGCCCGCTGCACGCCGGGCCGCCGTACGCCGAGCGGGTGCTGCTGGCCCGCGGCGAGCACGAGACCGCCGAGTACGCCCGGCAGCAGCGGGGATACGCGGAGGCGCTGTGCACCGCCGGGCGGCCGGTGGCCGAGCTGGTGGCGGCCGACCGCGACCACTTCGACCTGCCGCTGGACCTCGGCGACCCGTCGACCGCCCTGGGCCGCGCGGTTCTCAACCAGATAGGGGTCTAACGCCACAGGGACCACCTGGGGCCGACCGCCCCGGGAGGTGCCGGGCGGCGTCCGTTCTGTCCGGCGGGCGCCGCCCGGGCAAGGCCCGATCCCCCAGGAAGAGGCAGCCGTATGGAGACCCGTGAACTCGCCGTGGCCGGCGCCCTGGAGGTCGCCCTCCCGGTCTTCCCCGACCGGCGGGGCTCCTTCCGCCCGCTGTACGAGGAGGCCGACTGGTCCGCTCTGCCCGGCGTCCCGCCGTTCCGTGCCGTACGCAGCGGGCTGAGCGTCAACCGCGCCGGGGTGGTCCGCGGGGTGCACTACGCCGTGCCCGGCCGGGACGGCGCCCCGGCCACCGCCAAGCTCGTCGTCTGCGTGGCGGGCGAGGCGCTGGACCTGGTGGTGGACGTACGGGCCGGGTCGCCGACCTTCGGCCGCCATGACACCGTACGGCTCACCGCCGACGCCGACCGCACCCGGGCGGTGTACTGCCCGCCCGGCATCGGCCACGCCTTCGCGGCCCGGACCGAGGGCACCGTACTGCTGTACCTGCTCTCCACCCCGTACCGCCCGGCGGACGAGTCGGCCGTCTCGGTGCTGGACCCGGCGCTCGGGCTGCCGCTCCCCCGCCGTCCGGAGCCGGTCCTGTCGGACGCCGACCGGGCGGCCCCCACCCTGGCCGAGGCGCTGGACCGCGGGCTGCTCCCCGCCTACCGGCCACCCGCCACCACCGTCGCTCAAGCAGGCTCCGCAACAGGATCCGTAACAGGCTCAAGGAGGAACGGGACATGAAGGGCATCATCATGGCCGGCGGATCGGGCAGCCGGCTGAAGCCGCTCACCGGAGTGCTGTCCAAGCAGCTGCTCCCCGTCTACAACAAGCCGATGATCTACTACCCGCTCTCGGTGCTGATGCTGGCCGGGATCCGGGACATCCTGATCATCTCCTCGCCCGACCATCTGCCGCTGTTCCGCGCCCTGCTGGGCGACGGCGAGCGGCTGGGCCTCACCCTCACCTACGCCGAGCAGGAGCACCCCGGCGGGATCGCCGAGGCCTTCCTGGTCGGCGCCGAGCACATCGGCGACGACGACGTCTCGCTCGTCCTGGGCGACAACCTCTTCCACGGGCCCGGGTTCTCCGCGCTGCTGCGGGAGAAGGCCCGCACCGTGAACGGCGCCACCATCTTCGGCTACCCGGTGCGCGACCCGCAGCGGTACGGGGTCGCCGAGGTGGCCGAGGACGGCCGGCTGCTGGGCATCGAGGAGAAGCCCGAGCGCCCGCGCTCCGAACTCGCGGTCACCGGGCTGTACATGTACGACAACGAGGTGGTCGACATCGCCCGGACGCTGACCCCCTCGGCCCGCGGCGAGCTGGAGATCACCGACATCAACCAGGTGTACCTGGAGCGCGGCCGGGCCGAACTGGTCAAGCTGGGACGGGGGTTCACCTGGCTCGACACCGGGACCCATGACGCGCTCCTTGAGGCCGGGCAGTACATCCAGATCCTGGAGCAGCGCCAGAGCGTGCGGATCGCCTGTGTGGAGGAGATCGCCTACCGGATGGGCTTCATCGGCGCCGACGAGCTGCGGCAGCTCGGCCAGGAGCACTCCAGCACCGACTACGGGGAGTACCTGGTCGACCTGGCCGACCGCCGTCCGGCGGGCGGGCCGGTGCCCGACGCCGTACCCCCGGAGTTCACCGCCGACCCCGCCGGGCTGCCGGTGGCACCGCCCCGCGCCGAAGCCCTGCGGCGCTGACCACCCGACCGCGCCCACCGCGCCGACCGCCGAGGAGCCGACCATGCGCTATCTGTTCACCTCGATGCCCGTCACCTCCCATCTGATGCCGCTGGTGCCCACCGCGCACGCCGCGCTGGCCGCCGGCCACGAGGTGCTGGTGGCCACCAGCGGGCCCGCCGCGCGCACCGCGCAGGCCGCCGGGCTGGTCACCGCCGACGCCGGGACCGAGCAGGGCGCCCGGCAGCCGTACGACGAGCTGCTGGCCGCCCTGGAGCGGGCCGAGGCGGGCGAGGCCCCGGACGACGCGACCTCGCTGGAGGTGCACGGCCGGGCGTTCGGCGAGGTGGGCGCCCGGATGCTGGACGAGCTGGTGCAGATCGCCCGGTCCTGGGGCGCGGACGCCATCGTCTACCCGGGCATCCACTCGGCGGCCCTGGTCGCCGCCCGGGCCGCCGGGACCGCGGCGGTGCTGCACGGCTACGGCACCCCGCTGCCGACCTTCGGCCCGGCGCTGGACTACCTCGCCCCGCACGCCGAGCGGCTGGGCGCGGGCGAGATCACCGAGGCCGAGATCGAGATCGACGTGCTGCCGCCGTCGCTGGCGAACTTCACCGAGGTGCCCACCGCCATCGGCCGCCCCCGGCACCGGCTGACCATGCGCTACGGCTGCTTCAACAACGGCGGCCGGCTTCCGCGTTGGGCGCTGACCCGGGGCGATGTCCCCCGGGTGGTGGCCACCTGCGGATCGGCGGCCAGCATGACCCGCGAGGGCGCGCTGTACCGGGACATCGTCACCGCCACCGGGGACCTGGGCGCCGAGCTGGTGCTGCTCACCGCCGACGCCGAGCTGCCGAAGCTGCCCGAGCGGCTGCCGCCGCATGTCCGCCCCGAGCGGTGGGTGCCGCTGCGGGCGCTGCTGGACGGCTGCGACGCGATCGTCCACCACGGCGGCTCGGGCACCATGCTCAGCTCCTTCGCCGCCGGGGTGCCGCAGGCGGCCATCCCGATGCCGGGCACCGTCAACGTGAGCAACGCCCAGTCGGTGGCCGCCCGGGGCGCCGGCCGGGTCCTGGACATCGACGACGCCGGGCCGGAGCGCGTCACCGAGGCGCTGAGCTGGCTGCTGAAGGACCCGGAGCCGGCCAAGGCGGCCGCCGAGACCGCCGCGGAGATGGCGGCGATGCCCGCCCCCGCCGAGGTGATCGAGAAGGTCTCCGGGCTGCTGCGCGCCGCCCGCTGACACGTCCGACCGAGAGGAGCAGCAGGTGAGGATCGCCGTCATCGGCGGAGGCCCGGCGGGGCTGGCGTTCGCCGCGACCGCCCGCCTCTCCGGACTGTCCGCCGAGGTCACCGTCTACGAGCGGAACCGGGTGGAGGACACCTACGGCTTTGGCGTCATCCTGCCGTCGGCCGCCCTGGACACCCTCCGGCCCACCGACCCGGACACCGCCGACGCCCTGGCCGGGGAGCTGGTCGAGTGGGACGAGGTCACCGTGCACCGGGGCGAGCGCCCGCTGTCGGTGGGGGCGCCCCGGCTGGGCGCGCTGTCCCGCCGCACCCTGCTCACCGCACTGCGGCGGCGCTGCGCCGAGCTGGGCGTACGGGTGGAGGAGGGCGCCGCGGCCCCCGGCCCGGACGCGCTCGCCGAGGCCCACGACCTGGTGGTGGCCGCCGACGGGGCGGGCTCGGCCACCCGTACCGCCTGGGCCGACCGGTTCGGCACCGAGACCGAGCGCACCGCCCCGGACTACGTCTGGCTCGGCGCCGAACGGGCGTTCCCCGGGCTGACCTTCCTGGTCGCGGACACCGCCGAGGGCCCGGTGGTCGCCCACACCTACCCGTACGCACCGGACCGCTCCACCTTCCTGGTGGAGGTGCCCGGGGGCGGCGGGCTGCCCGACACCGCCGGGCTGGCCCGGCTCTTCGCGGAGCCGCTGGCCGGCGCCCGGCTACTGGAGAACCGCTCCCGCTGGAGCCGCTTCCTCCAGGTGCGCAACACCGCCTGGTCCCACCGCAACGTGGTGCTGCTGGGCGACGCGGCGCACACCGCGCACTACTCGATCGGCTCCGGCACCCGGCTGGCCCTGGACGACGCCACCGCGCTGGCCGGGGCGCTCTGCTCGGAGGGCTCCCTGCCGGCCGCGCTGAGCGCCTACGAGGAGCGGCGGCGGCCCGCGGTCGAGCACACCCAGCGGATCGGCCGGGCCAGTGCCGACTGGTTCGCCGGGCTGGCCGGCACCGAGGGGAGCGCCCCGGAGAAGTTCCTGCTGGAGCTGCTCACCCGGGGTGGCCGGATCTCGCTGGGTGATCTGGCCGCCGAGGCGGCGGGTACGGCTCCGGTGGGCACAGTGACAGGCAGCGGGTGATCCGGCCGGGACGACCAGCCCGGCAGGACCGGTACGACGGCTACACGAAGGAGTGAAGAGCGCCCATGCGCGAGGACAGGCAGCACATCGTGGTGACGGGGGCCCGGGCCAACAACCTGAAGGGGGTGACCCTGCGCATTCCGCTGGGATCCCTGACGGTGGTGACCGGGGTCTCCGGCTCGGGGAAGTCCTCGATCGTCTTCGGCACCATCGCGGTCGAGTCGCAACGGCAGCTCAACGAGGTCTTCCCGGCGTTCATCCGCAACCGGCTGCCGCGCTACGAGCGCCCCGAGTTCGACCTGATCGAGAACCTGGCCCCGGCGATCGTGGTGGACCAGAAACCGGTCGGCGGCGGCACCCGCTCCACGGTGGGCACCATGACCGAGGTCAACCCGGTGCTGCGGGTGCTGTTCTCCCGCTACGGGGAGCCCAGCGCGGGCCCGTCCAACCTGTACTCCTTCAACGACCCGCACGGCATGTGCCCGGAGTGCGACGGGCTCGGCTCCACCCTCCAGCTCGACCTGGACAAACTGCTGGACCGCGACAAGTCCCTCAACGAGGGCGCCATCCAGCACGACAACTTCGCGGTCGGCACCAACTACTGGAAGCGGTACGCCCAGATCAGCCGGTACGAGAAGGGCCGGGCCCGGGACAAGGACCTGGAGCCGGTGTTCGACCCGGACAAGCCGCTGAGGAAGTACACCAAGAAGGAGATGGACCTCCTGCTCTACGGGGAGGGCTTCCAGACCATCCGCCCCGACGAGTTCAACAACGTGGCCATCAACGACTTCGAGGGCATCGTGCCGCGCTTCACCCGGCGGTTCGTCAAGCCGGGCCTGGACGCGCTGAAGGACAAGGAGCGCAAGTCCACCGAGCGGGTGGTCACCGAGCGGACCTGCCCGGCCTGCGAAGGTGCCCGGCTGAACCGGGCCGCGCTGGACTCGCGGATCGACGGCAAGAACATCGCCGACTACTGCGCCATGGAGATCGGCGACCTGATCAAGGAGCTGGAGCGGGTCGCCGACCGCTGGCCCGGCCCGGTGGTGCCCGCCGCGCTGGCCTCGCTGCGCCGGATCGAGTCGGTGGGCCTGGGCTACCTCACCCTCAGCCGCGCCACCCGGACCCTGTCCGGCGGCGAGGGCCAGCGGCTGAAGACCGTACGGCATCTGGGCTCGGCGCTGGCCGGGATGACGTACATCTTCGACGAGCCCAGCGTCGGGCTGCACGCGCACGACGTGGACCGGCTCAACAGGCTGATGCTGGACCTGCGGGACAAGGGCAACACGGTCCTGATCGTGGAGCACAACCGGGACGTCATCGCCATCGCCGACCATGTGATCGACGTGGGCCCGGGGGCCGGCGCCGACGGCGGCGAGATCGTGTTCACCGGCACCGTGAAGCAGCTGGCCAGGAGCAAGACGGTCACCGGCCGGCACTTCCGGGCCACCCCGGGGCTGAAGGACTCGGTCCGCGAGCCCACCGGGAAGCTGCCGGTGCGCGGCGCCACCCTGCACAACCTGGACAAGCTGGACGCGGACTTCCCCACCGGGGTGCTCACCGTGGTCACCGGGGTGGCCGGTTCCGGCAAGTCCACGCTGGTGTCCAAGGTGTTCACCCGGGAGCACCCGCAGGCGATCGTGCTGGACCAGTCGGCGGTCGGCATCAACCCGCGCTCCACCCCGGCCACGTACACCGGCATCTGGGACACCGTGCGCAAGCAGTTCGCCAAGGAGCACGGGGTGGACGCGAGCCTGTTCAGCTTCAACGCCAAGGGCGCCTGCCCGGAGTGCAAGGGCCGCGGCACCATCACCACCGACCTGGCCTTCCTGGACCCGGTCACCACCGTGTGCGAGGTCTGCGAGGGCAGCCGGTACCGCCAGGACGTGCTGGAGTACGAGACCAAGGGCCGCAACATCGCCCAGGTGCTGGACCTCACCGTGGTCGAGGCCCGCGACGACTACTTCGAGGACGAGTCGATCGTGCGCAGGCTGGAGCCGATCGCCGAGGTGGGCCTCGGCTATCTGACGCTGGGCCGGCCGCTGTCGATGCTGTCCGGCGGTGAGCGCCAGCGCATCAAGCTGGCCGACCGGCTGCACGAGCAGGGCAGTGTGTACGTCTTCGACGAGCCGACCACCGGACTGCACATGGCCGACGTCGGCAACCTGCTGACGCTGCTGGACCGGCTGGTGGACGCGGGCAACACGGTCATCGCCATCGAGCACGACCTGGACGTGGCCAAGCACGCCGACTGGATCATCGACATCGGCCCGGGCGCCGGTGAGCACGGCGGCCGGGTGGTCTTCACCGGCACCCCCGCCGAGATGGCGGCCGGCGCGGACACCACCACCGCGAAGTATCTGAAGGCCTCGCTGCCGGACCGGAAACCGGCCGCCCGCTGACGCTCACCCCCTCCGGACCCTCTCGGCCCGGCGCACCCCGTGTGCGCCGGGCCGAGCCGCGTCCGGCCCCGGACACCCGGAAGCACCCACGACCCATGGACCCCGGGCCGCGCGCCACCGCCGCGCCGCGGCCCCCGAAGCCGCTGGAGTCACCATGCACACCACCGAAGCCACCCACGCTCCCGAGGACACCGTCGCCACTCCCGCCTCCCGCGTCACCCCCACCCCGCCCCTGCCCGGCCTCCCCTCCCTCCCCGCCGCCTTCGAGGCCGCCGCCGCGCAGGCCGGTGACCGGACCGCCGTGGAGTTCGGCGCCTCCTCGCTGACCTACCGCGAGCTGGACGCCGCCGCCAACCGGCTGGCCCGCCGGCTGCGCCAGGAGGGCGTGGCCACCGGCGACCGGGTGGGCGTGCAGCTGTCCCGCTCGCTGGAGCTGTACACCGTGCTGCTGGCCGTGCTGAAGGCCGGCGCCGTGCTGGTGCCGCTCAACCCGGCGCACCCGGTCGGCATCCGCCGGGAGATCGTCCGCGCGGCCGGGCTGCCGCTGACCCTGCGGGACGTGGCCGCCGGACTGGGCTCGCTCACCGTGGAGCGGGACGTGCACGAGCTGATCGCCGACAGCGCCGATCTGGACGACGGCCCGCTGGAGCCGGTGGACCCGGAGTCTCCCGCGTACGTCCTGTTCACCTCGGGCTCCACCGGGCAGCCCAAGGGGGTGCGCATCCCGCACCGGGCGATCTCCCGGGTGGCCGAGCACAACGGCGAGGCCGAGGTGCGCGCCGACGACGCCTTCCTCCAGCTCGCCCCGTACTCCTTCGCCGCCTCCACCACCGAGGTCTGGCTGAGCCTGCTGCACGGGGCGCGGGTGGTGGCCGCTCCCCCGCAGCTGCCCTCGCTTCCCGAGCTGGCCCGGATCATCACCGAGCGCCGGGTCACCTTCCTCAACCTGCCGTGCGGGCTGTTCAACCTGCTGGTGGACGGCCATCCCGAGGCGCTGGCCGGGGTCCGCACGGTGATCGTCAGCGGTGACTTCCCCTCCCCGCCGCATCTGGCCAAGGCGCTGGAAGCGGTCGGCGGCACCGTCTTCAACGCCTATGGCTGCACCGAGAACTCGGCGCTCACCGCCGTCCACCCGCTCACCCGGGACGATATCCGCCGCCAGGTCTTCCCGGTCGGCCGGCCGCTGCCCGGGGTGGGGCTGCACGTCCTGGACGAGGACCTGGCCCCCAGCGCCCCGGGCGAGATCGGCGAGCTGTGCATCGCCGGCGCCGGAGTGGCCCTCGGCTACCTGGACCAGCCGGAGCTGTCCGCCGAGAAGTTCCCCGAGGTGGACGGGGTGCGGCTGCTGCGCACCGGGGACATGGCCCGCCGGACCGCCGACGGCGAGGTGGTGCTCGCCGGGCGGGCCGACCAGATGGTGAAGATCCGGGGCTACCGGGTGGAGCTGCGCGAGGTCGAACTCGCCGCCGAGAAGACCGGGTTGGTGGAGCGTGCGGTGGTCCGCGCGGTGAACGCCCAGGACCAGCTTCGAGAGCTGGTGCTGTTCTGCACCACCGCCGACGGTCGGCCGCCCGGCACCGAGGAGCTGCTGTCCGAGCTGCGCGGGGTGCTGCCCGACTACATGCTGCCGGCCCGGGTGCACCACCTCGCCGAGCTGCCGCTCAACCACAACGGCAAGCTGGACCGGATGGCGCTGGAGGAGCCGCGCGCCACCCTGGTGGAGCCGGCCGCGGCTGCGGCCCGCGCCGAGGCGGATGACCCGGTGGCCTCCACCATCACCACCCTGCTGGCCGGGGCGACCGGCCGGGAACGGCTCGGCGCCGCCGACTCCTTCGTGCTCTCCGGTGCCAACTCGCTCCAGCTGATCCAGCTGGCCGCGAGCCTCCAGGAGGTGATGGGCGTGGATGTGCGCGCCGAGGACGTCTTCCGGCACGGCACCGCCCAGGCCCTGGCCGACCACATCCGCTCCCTCCGGGAGAACGGCACGGCCACGGGCGCGCAGACCGACGCGATACGCGAGAAGGGCACGGAGGTGACCGCTCATGACTGACCCCCTGCTGACCGTCGTCCTGGACCGCTGGCGGACCACCGCCGGCGACCCCGGGGCGGGCCCCGACGACCCGCTGGCCGCCGCCCATGGCGAGGCCCTGGCCGCCGATCTGACCGCCCTGCTGGGGCTGCCGGTCGCCGCCGAGGACATCGCCGGGTGCGGTACGCCGAGGGAGCTGGCGGAACTGCTGCGCGAGCGCCGCTCCGGCGGCCGTACGCCCGCACCGGCCACCCCCGCGCAGGACCCCGTGAGCGACGAGGCCACCGCGGGCCAGGCCGGGATCTGGTACGCCTGCGAGTACGGCGACCCCACCGCGTACAACTCCCCGGTGCTGCTGCGGCTGCCCGGGACGGTGGACCCGGAGGCGCTGCGGCGGGCGCTCACCGGAGTGGTGGCCCGGCACGAGAGCCTGCGCACCACCTTCGCCATGGAGGAGGCGGCGGACGGCGCACGGCTGGTCCAGCACATCGCGGAGAAGCCGCGCTTCGGCTTCGCCACCGCCACGGCCGCCGACGAGGACGAACTGACTGACCTGGCAGCCGAGTTCGCCACCACCCGCTTCGATCTGCGGGCGGGCCCGCTGCTCGATGTGCTCGTCGTGGAGACCGGCTCCGGTCCGGACTCCGGCACCGCGCTGCTGGTCAACGTCCACCACGCGGTCTTCGACGGCTTCTCCTGGTCGGTGCTGCTGACCGAGTGGCTGGCCGCCTACCGGCTGCTGGCGGAGGGGCGGGAGGTGCCGAAGTCCCCGGCGCCCACCCAGTTCCGCGAGGCGGTGGCGGCCCGGCCCCGGAGCGAGGAGCGGGAGCGGGCCTCACTGGCCTACTGGACCGAGCATCTGGCCGACGCCCCGCCGCCGTTGGAGCTCGCGCCCGACCGGCCGCGCACCACCGGTCCGGCCCGCACCGCCCGTACCGTACGCACGGTGCTGGACGGGCCGGAGGCCGACCGGCTGCGGGAGGCGGCCGCCGCCGGAGGGGTGACCCCGCTGGTGGTGCTGCTCACCGCGTACGCGTTGCTGCTGCACCGGCAGACCGGGCGGCGGGACCTGACCGTGGGCCTGCCGGTGTCGCTGCGCGACCGCGCGGCCGACCAGGCGGCGATCGGCCATCTGGTGAACACCGTGGTGCTCCGGCACCGGATCGGCTCCGAGGCCACCGGCCGGGAGCTGCTGGCGGCCACCCGGGACGAGGTGCTGGGCGCGATGCGCCACAAGGACACCGCGTTCGAGGACGTGGTGCGGGCGCTGGGCGCGGGCCGGGACGCGGGGCGCTCCCCGCTGTTCCAGACCATGGTGACGCTGATGCCCAAGGAGCGCCGGCTGCTCGGACCCGAGGGCGCGGAGGCGTGGCACCACATCAGCGGCGCGCCCAAGTACGACCTGGCGCTGATCGTCGAGGAGGGCGAGCGGGAGCTGGGGCTGACCTTCGAGTACGACCCGGCCGTCTTCCGCCCGGGGACGGTGGAGCGGGTCGCCGCCCGGTTCCGCACCCTGCTGGCGGAGCTCACCGCCCGGCCGGAGGCGCCCGTCGCCGAGCTGGCCTGGGTGCCGGAGGAGGAGCTGGCCGAGCTGGCCGGGGTGTGGCACGGGGCGCCCGATGAGCGGGCGGCCCGGACCACGGTCACCGCGCTGTTCGAGGAGCGGGCCACGCGGGCCCCGGAGGCCCCCGCCGTCGAGACCGTGGACGGCACGGTGCTGTCCTACGGGGAGCTGAACGCGGGCGCCAACCGGCTGGCCCGGGCGCTGGCCGCGCGGGGCGCGGGCCCGGGCACCCGGGTCGCGGTGCGGCTGGAGCGCGGCCCGGAGGCGGTCACCGCGCTGCTGGCGGTGCTGAAGACGGGCGCCTCGGTCGTCCCGCTGGACCCGTCCTATCCGGCCGAGCGGACCGCCCTGGTGCTGGCCGACGCCCGCCCCGGGCTGCTGCTGGTCCCCGGCGACCAGGAGCTCGACGTACCGTCCGGCATCGAGCGCTTCGACCCGGCCGCCGAGGAGCAGGCGGTGGCGGGGCAGGCGGACGGCGATCTGCCGCACCGCCGCTCCCCCGGTGACGAGATGTACGTGGTGTACACCTCGGGCTCCACCGGCCGCCCCAAGGGCGTGGTGATCAACGATCTGACCCTCACCAACGTGGCGTGCCAGCAGGCCGAGTTGTCCGGCCCGCACGCGGGCGCCTCGATGCTCCAGTACATGTCGCTCGCCTTCGACGTCTCCTTCGAGGAGATCTTCGGCGCGCTGTGCGCCGGGGCGCCCCTGGTGCTGACCGACGAGGAGATGCGGACCGATCTGCACCGCTTGGCCCACCAGCTGCGCGACCGCCGGGTGGCGCGGGTCTTCCTGCCGTACGCGGCCCTCCAGGAACTGGCCTCGGTGGCGGTCCACGGCGGTATCGAGCTGCCGGACCTGAAGGAGGTGTACACCACCGGTGAGCAGCTGGTGGTCACCCCGCAGCTGCGCGAGTTCTTCGGCCGGCTGACCGGCGCCGCGCTGGTCAACGCCTACGGCCCCTCGGAGGCCCATCTCTGCACCGCCTACCGGCTGCCGCCGGACCCGGCCGCCTGGCCGGAGCGCCCGCCCATCGGGCACACCGTGGGCGGGGTGCGGGCCTATGTTCTGGACGGCGACGGGCGGCCGGTGCCGTTCGGGGTGCCGGGCGAGCTGTATGTGGGCGGCCCGGTGCTCTCGCCGGGCTATCTCCATCTGCCCGAGCAGACCGAGGCCCGTTTCCGCCCCGATCCGTTTACCGACGGACCGGAGGACCGCTACTACCGCACCGGCGACCTGGTGCGCTGCGACCCGGACGAGGGCTTCACCCACCTCGGCCGGGCCGACGAGCAGATCAAGATCCGGGGCTACCGGATCGAGCCGGCCGAGGTGGAGGCCGCCCTGAACACCCTGCCGGGGGTCAGCGCCTCCGCGGTGGTGGCGGCCGAATACGGCCCCGGCGACCGCCGCCTGGTCGCCTTCCTCCGTACCGAAGATCCTGTTGACGAGCCGGAGTTGAGGCGGGCGCTCGGACGGTCGCTGCCCGGCTATCTCATTCCGTCCCGGTTCGCGGCCGTGGAGCGGCTGCCGCTCGGGCCGACCGGCAAGGTGGACCGGGGGGCACTGGCCGCCCGGGCCACCGAGCTGCCCGCGCCCGTGCAGGACACCTCCGAGGCGCGGGAGTTGACCGAGACCGAGCAGCGGGTGGCGGCGGTCTGGACCGAGCTGCTGGACGGCTCGGCGGTCGGCCCGGACGACGACTTCTTCGCCCTGGGCGGCCACTCGCTGCTGGCGGTGCGGCTGCGCCAGCGGCTCCAGGAGGCGTACGGGACCGAGCTGCCGCTCAGCGCCCTGCTGGCCACCCCCACGGTCGCCGGTATGGCGGCCCGGGTGGAGGCGGCGCTCAGCGGCGAGACCGTGGCCGACACCGGCCCCGACCTGTGGGCCGACACCCGGCTGCCGGACACCGTGGACCCGTCCCGGGCCGAGCGGCACGCCGACCCGGCCACCGCCACCTCGGTGCTGCTCACCGGGGTCACCGGCTTCCTCGGCGTCTATCTGCTCCGCTCGCTGCTGGCGGACGGCCGCACCGTGCACTGCCTGGTGCGGGCCTCCTCCGCCGAGGAGGGCATGGAGCGGCTGCGGGATAACGCCCGCCGCTACCGGGCCGACGACGGTCTCGACCTCAGCCGGGTACGGGTGGTGGCCGGGGACCTGGCCGAGGAGCGATTCGGGCTGGCCCCGGACGCGTACCGGGAGCTGGCCGGCTCGGTCGAGGCGGTGTACCACGCGGCGGCGCACATCAACTTCGCCGCCCCGTACGCCTCGGTGAAGCCGACCAATGTGGACGGCTTCGTCCGGGTCGCGGAGTTCTGCGCCGACACCGTGGTCAAGCCGCTCCACCTGATGTCCACGCTCGCGGTCTTCTCGCCCGAGGGCCCCTCCGACATCGACGAGGAGACGGTGCCGGAGACCCCCGAGCGGCTGGGCATCGGCTACGCGCAGAGCAAGTGGGTCGCGGAGCGGCTGGCGCTGGCGGCCCGGGAGCGCGGACTGCCGGTCACCGTGCACCGGATCGGGCGGATCGGCCCGGCCACCGGCACGGGGGCGATCCGCACCGACGACTTCTTCTGGCTCCAGGTGAAGAGCTTCCTGAAGCTGGGGATCGCCCCGGAGCGGCCGGGCCCGCCGGTGGACCTGCTGCCGGCGGACCTGGTGGCCGACGCGGTGGTGCTGCTGTCCCGCGCCGAGGCGGCGGCGAACGGCACCACCCATGTCTTCCACCCGGTCGGCATGGACTGGGAGACGGTCTTCGAGGCGCTGGCCTCCCTGGGCGCCCGGCCCCGGCCGGTGTCCGCCGAGGAGTGGCTCGCCGCCCTGGAGGCCGGCCCGGGCTCCACCGGCTCGACCGAGAGCGGTGACGGTGACCGCTCGCTGGCGAGCCTGGTGCCGCTGTTCCGGGAGGGCGTCATGGAGCTGGGCGACCACCGCTACGGCAACGAGTCCACCGTACGGCTGCTGAAGGAGCTGGGGCTCGAACTGCCGCCCGCCGACCCGTCCTGGATCACCTCGATGGTCCGCTACTTCGAGGAGACCGGACAGCTCGCCGCGGCGCCCCGCACCACGTGAGGAAACCCGTCAGGAACGCCAGAAAGACCAGCGCCGATCACGACCGATCAGGACCGTCAGGACCCGTCAGGCAATCCGAGGAAGGACTCATCGTGTCAGAAGCCAGGCACCGCGTCAGGGCGGTCATCGTGGGAGCGGGCCCGGTGGGCTGCCTTCTCGCCATCGAGCTGCGCCGCCGGAACTTCGAGGTCGAGATCCACGAGAAGCAGTCCGCCGAGGGGGCGGCCACCGTCGGCACCGGCCGCTCCTTCAACCTGACCCTCACCCACCGGGGCACCAGCGCGCTCGACCCCGCGCTGCGCCGCCGGATCTACGAGGTGGGGCAGATCCTGCGCAGCCGGGTGGTGCACCACCGGGACGGCTCGCTCACCCGGCAGCCGTACGGAGTCAACGGCGACCACCATCTGCTGTCGGTGCCGCGCGCCTCGCTCCAGGAGATCCTGCTGGAGAAGGCGCTGGAGGCCGGGGCGACCGTGCACTTCGGCCACGCCTGTGTGGCGGCCGACGCGCACCGCGCCGAGGCGGTGTTCGTCACCGCCGACGGCGGGGTGTGCCGGGCGAGCGGGGACATCCTGATCGGCTGCGACGGCGCCAACAGCGCCCTGCGCCACGAACTGTCCAAGTCCGGAGCGCGGATGCGGATCCACCAGGAGTACATCCCGCACGGGCACGTGGAGTTGACCATGCGGAAGGAGACCTCCCGGCGGCTCAGCCCGGACGGGATGCATCTGTGGCCGCGCGGCGACCACTTCCTCCAGGCCCAGCCGAACCGGGACGGCTCCGCCACCACCACCCTCTTCATGCCGGTGGACGACCGGGGCGGCGAGCTGCGGTTCCGGTCCTTCGCCTGCCGGGGCGCCGTGCGCCCGCACTTCAGCCGGGAGTACCCGGACGTCGCGACTGCCCTGCCCCGGGCCACCGAGGAGGGCTGGGACGCCCGCCCCGCGCTGCTGAAGGTGGTGCGCTGCGCGCCGTACCACTACGGCCGGGCGGTGCTGGTCGGCGACGCCGCGCACACCATCGTCCCGTTCTACGGGCAGGGCATCAACTGCTCCTTCGAGGACGCCGAGGTGCTGTGCGGGCTGCTCGACCGGCATCTGGGCTTCCAGGGCGACCGGCACGCGGCGATCCAGGACGCGGTGGCGGACTTCAGCCGGCTGCGGGTGGGGCCGGGGCAGGCCATCGCGGACCTGTCCATGGCCAACCTGGAGGAGCTGAGCGCCCATATCGACGACGAGCTGTTCCATCTGCGCAAGGGGCTGGAGCGCCGGCTGCACCAGCGCTATCCGCGCGACTTCACCCAGCAGTACCAGCTGGTCGCCTTCACCCGTACCCCCTATGACGAGATCGTCCGGCGCGCCAAGCGGGACCGGCGGGTGCTGGACCTGCTGTGCGAGCGGTTCGACCCGAGGACGCAGGGGGACGAGATCATCGCCTCCTACCCGGAGTTCGCCCGCCGGCTGGGGATGCCGGTCCACCAGGAGCCGGCGATGTCCTCCGGCCGCTCCGGCGCACCGTCCCGACGAGGGGAGCTGTGATGACCGACCCGGCCCAGGCCCCCGGCCTTCTTCCGGACGACCATGCCTTCGGGGCCGTGGCCCCCGCCCCCGAGGGGGAACTCGACCCCCGCTACAGCGATCCGGCCGCCCGGGCGGCCCCCTGGGAGGAGACCCGGCGGCTGCTGGCGGAGGCCGAGCTGTACTGGATCGCCAGCATCCGCCCGGACACCGCGGAATCCGCACCGGGATCAGCGGGACCGCATGTGACGCCGGTGGCGGGGGCCTGGCACGAGGGGGCGCTCTGGTTCGTCTCGCTGCCGAGCGAGCGCAAGGTGCTCAACCTGGTGGACAACCCCCGGTGCGCGCTGCTGACCGGGACCAACCGGATCTTCGACGGTACGGACGTGGTCCTGGAGGGGCGCGCGGTACGGGTGGTGGAGAAGGACCGGCTCGACGCGGCCGCCGAGGTGTTCCGGCACAAGTACGGGCCGCCCTGGGACTACGTGGTCGAGGACGGCACGCTCAGCGGCTCGGTCGGCCGGGCCTGGGCCTTCTCGGTGGCGCCGGAGAGGGTGTTCGCCTTCAGTAAGAACCCGATGGCCCAGACTCGTTGGCGTTTCGCACCCTGACCAGCCGGGGCCGCCGTAAGGCCAGCGGGTCGCCGCCGGCCCCCGCCGGGCGGGTCGGGCCGGTGGTCCCGGTGTCGGAGACGGCGGTGTCGTCCTCCGGCACCGGGACGCCGAACCGGAAGCCGACCCCGCGGATGGTGATGATCCACTCGCTGTTGCCGAGCTTGCCGCGCAGGCTGCTCACATGGGTGTCGATGGTCCGGCTGGCCTGGGCGCTGATCCGGTGGCTGGCCGGGTAGTCCCAGACGTCGGACATCAACTCCTGGCGCTGGAATATCCGTTCGGGCTCCTGCGCCAGCTTGTGCAGCAGGTCGAACTCCTTGCGGGTGAGGGAGATGGCGCGTCCGCCCAGACGCGCCTCCCGCCGCGGGGTGTCGATGACCAGCGGGCCGAACTCCAGGGCGGCGTCGTCCTCCTGCCCGGCCGGCTCGGCGCGGCGGGCCGTCCCGGTGCGCCGCATCACCGCCTTGATCCGGGCGACCAGTTCGCGGGCCCGGTAGGGGATCTCCACGCAGTCGTCGCAGCCGGCCTCCAGCAGCAGCACCCGGTCGACCTCGGCGTCGGCGGCGGTGAAGCCGATGATCGGCAGATCGCTCTCCCGCCGTATCGCCTGGCAGAGGGAGACCCCGTCCAGGTCGGGCAGGTTGGTGTCCAGAAGCAGCAGGTCGTACTCCTGGTAGGACTCCAGGACGTCCCTGCCGCGCGGGGCGCTCCAGGCGTCGAAGCCATGGCGGCGCATGTCCTGTTTCAGTGCCTCGGTCGAGGGGCAGTCGGAGGCCACCAGGATGCGTGGTCTGGAGTGGCCGAAGCCACCCCGCTGCACCGGAGTGACCAGCGTGGGCTCGGTTTCTGCGGTGAGTCTGCGGATATTCCCGTCCTCGACAGACACAACAAGTCTCCCTGTCCGTGAAGTCCTGCTGCCATGCGGATAGTGGCCGAATCGTGCTGCGCAACCGCCTTCCCCGATTCGACGGCGCCATGCGCCGCTGAATTACGGATCATCCCTGCCGAATACACATGTAAGCGGCACCGTTTCCGGTCACGGCACGGAGATCGCATTCCGCTTACCGCCCGGGGCAGTTCGCCCACGCAGACCCATGGAGAAAAGGAGTGTGCCGTGCCCACCCGCATCCTTGTCACCGGAGGCGCCGGCTTCATCGGATCGCACTACGTCAGGACGGTGCTGGCGGCCGACAGCGAGGCGGTCGTCACCGTGCTCGACCGCCTCACCTACGCGGCCAACCCGGCCAACCTCGCCTCGGTACGCGATCATCCGGGATTCCGCTTCGCCGAGGCCGACATCTGCGACCCGCACGCGGTGGACCGCGCGGTCGCCGAGGCGGACGAGATCGTGCACTTCGCGGCGGAGACCCATGTGGACCGGTCGATCGCCGGCGGAGCGGAGTTCGTCCGCACCAACGTGCTGGGCACCCAGGTGCTGCTGGAGGCCGCCGTACGCCACGGGGTGGAGCGCTTCGTCCATGTATCGACCGACGAGGTCTACGGCTCCATCGCCCAGGGCTCCTGGTCCGAGTCCTTCCCGCTGCGGCCCAGCTCGCCCTACTCGGCGTCGAAGGCCTCCAGCGACCTGCTGGCGCTCAGTTACCACACCACCCATGGACTGGACGTCAGCATCACCCGCTGCTGCAACAATTACGGACCCTGCCAATTCCCGGAGAAAATCATCCCGCTATTCACCACCCGTTTGTTGAACGGGGAAACAGTTCCGCTTTACGGGACGGGGGAGAACACCCGGGAGTGGATTCATGTGGACGACCATGTGGCCGCGCTGGAACGGGTGCGGCTGTCCGGCCGCCCGGGACGCGCGTACAACATCGGCAGCGGGGTCGAGCTGACCAACCGCGAGCTGGTCGGGCTGCTGCTGGAGCAGTGCGGCCGGGGCTGGGACGCGGTGGAGGAGGTCACCGACCGCCTGGGCCACGACCTGCGCTACTCGGTCGACACCACCCGCATCCGGCGGGAGTTGGGCTGGGAGCCGGTCCGCGACTTCCGTACCGCTCTGGCCGAGACCGTCGACTGGTACCGGGTACACGAGGACTGGTGGCCCCGTGAGCCGGCCCCGACGCCGCTCTCCCGGACCCCGGCCGCCTGACCCGGGTCGTACCCCAACCCACGGAGCGCTGATGACATCCGCATCCACCCCCGAGCCGGACGCCACCGGCCCCGGCAACGCCACCGAGTCCGGTGGACCGCGCGCCGGAGCCAGGGAGTGGCTGGGACTCGCCGTCCTGGCCTTACCCGCCATGCTGATCGTGATGGACATGACGGTGCTGCATCTGGCCGTCCCCCATCTCAGCGCGGACCTCGGCCCCACCGGCAACGAACTGCTGTGGATCACCGACATCTACGGCTTCCTGGTGGCCGGCTTCCTGAT
Organism: Streptomyces lichenis; assembly: GCF_023218175.1. Taxonomy (GTDB): domain Bacteria; phylum Actinomycetota; class Actinomycetes; order Streptomycetales; family Streptomycetaceae; genus Streptomyces; species Streptomyces lichenis. The sequence goes on from NZ_JALPTH010000018.1 coordinate 164,087, forward strand.
CACCATGGGCAACCTGGGTGACCGGATCGGCCGGCGGAAGCTGCTGCTGGCCGGTGCCGGCGCCTTCGCCGCCGCGTCCGTGCTGGCCGCCTACTCCAGCAGCCCCGAGACCCTGATCACCGCCCGCGCCCTGCTGGGCCTGGCCGGGGCGACCCTGATGCCGTCCACCCTGTCGCTGCTGCGGGTGATGTTCCTGGACGAACGGCAGCGGACCATCGCCATCTCGGCGTGGATGATGTGCTTCACCGTGGGCGCCTCGATCGGCCCGCTGGTCGGCGGGGTGGTCCTGGAGCACTACTGGTGGGGCTCGGTCTTCCTCATCGGGGTGCCGGTGATGGCGCTGCTGCTGGTCCTCGGACCGGTGCTACTGCCCGAGTACAAGTCCCCCTCGGCCGGGAAGCTGGACCTGGCCAGCTCGGTGCTCTCGCTGGCCGCGGTGCTGCCGGTGGTGTACGGGATCAAGCAGCTGACCCGGGACGGCCTGGGCGTGCTCCCGGTGCTGGCCCTGCTGGTCGGCGTCGCCGCGGGCGTGGTCTTCCTGCGCCGCCAGCGCACCCTGGAGGACCCGTTCATCGACCTGGAGCTGTTCCACGAGGCGCGCTTCCGGGTCTCCCTCGGGGCCCTGGCCACCCTGTCGTTCGTGATGTTCGGCATCAATCTCTTCATCGTGCAGTCGCTCCAACTGGTGCACGGGCTCTCGCCGCTGGAGGCGGGCCTGTGGAGCCTGCCCGGCAGCCTCGGCGGCGTGGCCGGCGCGACCGCGGCCATCGCCGCGCTGCGCTGGGTGCGCCCGGCCTATGTGATGGCCGCCGTGCTGGCCCTCGCCGCGCTCGGAGCACTGCTGGTCGCCCTGGCCGGGCGGGACTTCGCACTGCTGGTGACGGGCCTGGCCGTGATGTCCACGGGCATCGCCCCCGCGCTCAACCTGGGCACCGACATGGTGGTCGGCTCCGCTCCCCCGGAGCGGGCGGGCGCCGCCTCCGCCGTCTCCGAGACCAGCAACGAGTTCGGCGGCGCGCTGGGCCTGGCCGTGCTGGGCAGCATCGGCACCGCCGTCTACCGGGCCCGGGTCGAGGAGAACGCCCCCGCCGACCTGCCCGCCTCGGCCGCCGAACCGGCCCAGGACACCCTGGCCAAGGCGCTGTCCGCGGCCCAGGAGCTGCCCGGGGCGCTGGCCGGCCGCCTGGCGGACACCGCCCGGGAGGCCTTCACCAGCGGACTGACCGTCATCGCCCTGGTCGCCGCCCTGCTGGTCGCCGTCTCCGCGGTGCTGGTCGGCACCATGCTGCGGCACGTCCGCCCCAACGACGGCAACGACGGCAACGACGAGCGCGAGCCAGCAGCCCCCGACCGTACCGACGCCGCCACCCGGACCGGCTGACCGCGCCGTCCCCGTACCGACCCGCTCGCGGCCGCCCCCGCCCCTCACCGGCCCCCGGGGGCGGCCGCCCCCACACCCCCCAACCCCGCACCGCCCCCGAAAGGAGACCTGGAGACCATGCCCCGCCGCCTGTTCACCTCGGAGTCCGTGACCGAGGGCCACCCCGACAAGATCGCC
>NZ_JALPTH010000019.1 GCF_023218175.1 Streptomyces lichenis
CCACCCGCAGCGGCCCGGACACCGAGTGATGCGCGCCCCGGCCCGATGCCGGTACCGCGAAGTGCCGGGCCGCGCCCGGGTCTCCGCCGGCAACGCCACGTGGCGCGCCGCGCCCGGGGCGACGTGGGCAACGCGGGCCCGCTCGCGTCCTGCCTGGCCTCAGCAGCGCGACGTGGCGCGCCGCACCCGGGCCGACGTGGGCAACGGAGGCCTGCTCGCATCCGGCCTGGCCTCAGCAACGCGACGTGGCGCGCCGCGCCCGGGCCGACATGGGCAACGCGGGCCCGCTCGCGTCCGGCCTGGCCTCAGCAACGCGAGGCACACGTGCGACCCCTGCCGGCAACCCCTGCCGGGCGTCAGCAGCGCGGGACCCGGTGTTTCCCCTTCTGGCCGGGCCGGCTCAGATGCTTGTTACCGCCGGGGCCGGGAGCCGGTTGCCGCCTGGGTCAGGGGCGGGCGCCTGGGTCACCTTGGTCAGGGCCGGGAGAGGCGGCGGGTGTACCGCAGCTCGGTGAGGGTGGCGCCGCCGATGTGCCAGGGCTCCTCGGCGCCGTCCTGGGCGAAGCCGGCCTTCTCGTAGAAGCGCCGCCCCAGCGCGTTGCTGGCCAGCACCCACAGCCGCAGCGCCGGGTGGCCGGCGGCCGACGTCAACGCGACGACCTCGTCCATCAGCGCGCGTCCGATGCCGGTGCCGAGTCGCTGGGGGTCTGCGTACAGGGCGTACACCTCGCCGTCGCCGGGCCCGCCGTGCAGACCTCGCGGGACCACCTGCCCGCCCGCGGGACCGCTCGCGCCATCGGCAGTCGCGGGGGCGGGGGTGTCGGGGTGGCGGTAGGGGCCTAGGCAGGCCCAGCCGACTATCTCGCCGGCCTGCTCGGCCACCAGGTGGTGCGGACCCGTGCGCCCTTCCTCCATTTTGGGCAACGAGTCGGCGGGGTGCTGAAGTTCCGGGTTGGCGAGAGGTCGCCACGGTGAGTTGGACGAGGAGTAGGGCGAGGAAGAAGGGAGCGCTGTGGCGAGTTGATCGCGCAGACGCCGGGCGGTGGCCTCCTCGCTGAGGGCGTCCAGGTAGGGGCGCGGCACCAGGTCGGCGTAGGCGAACCGCCAGCCCGCGGTGCGGATGCGGGCGACGGCCGCGCAGTCGGCGGCCAGCATGGGCCGGACCCGTAGCCGGGAGTCCGGCGGGGCGCTCATCGCCGGGGGCCTTCCGGGAGCACCGCGTAGGCCTCGATCTCGACCAGCAGCTCCGGCCGGAAGAGGGCGGAGACCTGTACGGCGGAGCTGGCCGGCGGGCGGCGGGTGTCGATCACCTCGTCGCGCGCGGCGCGCACCGCCGGCAGATGGGCGACGTCGGTGACGAAGTAGGTGAGCTTCAGCACGTCGTCGAAGCCGGCTCCCGCGGCGGCCAGGCAGCGCCGCAGGTTCTCGAAGACCCGGCGGGCCTGGACCGCCGCGTCGCCCTCGCCCACGACCTCGCCCCGCTCGTCCAGCGCGCACTGGCCGGATATCGCGATGAACCGGCCGCTGCCCCACACCACATGGCTGTAGCCGGGCGCGGGAGCGATGCCCTCGGGGGCGGGCACATGGGTGAGGTGAGTCGTCATGCGGACCATCCTCACCCATGCCACTGACAGTCCCGCCCCGAGGCGTCAGCCGGGCGGCTCGGTGGGCGGTGTCAGCCTCGGTGGCCGAGCATGCCGTGCAGTGCCGCGCCACCGGTGGCGGGCAGGGTCGCGACCGACGTCCCGGCACGGCTGCCACGGGCGGCCGTACCGGCCGGCTCGGGTTCCGCGCGCGCCGCGCAGACCGCGTCCGCCTGCCCCTGGCCGCCGCCGTCCTTCGGCAGCTCACCGGTGTCCAGATAGCGTGCCAGGTGGCCGTCCGCGCAGGCGTTGCCCGCGAGGGTGACCCCGTGGTTGCCGCCGTCCTCCTCGACCACCAGCCGGGAACCGCGCAGCTCCCGCCGGGCCGTCACCGCTCCTTCGAACGGGGTCGCCGCGTCCTCGGTCGCCTGGAACAGCAGAACCGGGGGCAGCGCGTCGTTGGTCACCTCGATCCGGGACGCCGCCTCCACCGGCCAGAACGCGCAGGGTGCGTTGTACCAGGCGTTGTTCCAGGTGGAGAAGGGCGCCTTGGCGTGTGTACGCCAGTTGTCCTGGTACCAGGTGCCCCAGTCCTTGGGCCACCGGGCGTCCCGGCACTGCACGGCCGCGTAGACCGAGTAGCCGTTCTCGTCGGAGGCGTCGCGCGTGGCCAGCGCCTTGTACACGGCGACCAGCGGCGCGGGGTCGCGCTCGTTCGCGTACGCCGAGAACGCCTCGGCCAGCATCGGCCAGTAGCCGTTGTAGTAGCCGCCCGGCAGGAAGGTGTCCTCCAGCTCGGCCGGTCCGACCGTATGACCGGCCGGCCGGCGCTTCAGGGCCTCGCGCATCGCGTACCAGCGCCGCTCCACCTCCGCCGGGTCCCCGCCCAACTTGTACGCCTTGTCATGGCGCGCCACCCAGGCGGCGAACGCCTTGTGCCGGGCGTCGAAGGCGGTGTCCTGGGCGAGGTTCGCCTCGTACCAGACGCCGCGCGGGTCGACCACCGAGTCCAGCACCGCCCGCCGCACCCGGTCCGGGAACAGCCGCGCGTAGACCGCCCCCAGATAGGTGCCGTACGAGTAGCCGAGGTAGCTGATCTGCCGCGCGCCCAGCGCCTGCCGGATGGCGTCCAGGTCGCGGGCCGCCGCGGTGGTGCTGATGTGCGGCAGCAGCCGTCCGTACTTCTCGCCGCAGGCCCGCGCGAACGAGGCGGCCCGCGCCAGGTTGACCCGCTCGTCGCGGGTGTCCCGGGGCACCGAGTCCGGGCGCACCGGGGCGAAGTAGCCGGGCTTGCAGTTGAGAGCGGGCTTGCTGGCGCCCACACCGCGCGGGTCGAAGCCGATGACGTCGTACTGCGCGGCGGTCTTCGCGGGCAGCGAGGCGGCGACGAACCCGGCCATCGTCCTGCCGCCGGCCCCGGGCCCGCCCGGGTTCACCACCAGCGGTCCCTGGAAGGTCTTGGCGGTGTGCGGGACGCGGGAGAGGGCGAGGGTGATCCGCTCGCCCAGCGGGTCGTCATGGTCCAGCGGAACCGAGAGCTCCGCGCACTGGAGCCGGGGGTACGACGTGGTCGCGCACGCCTTCCACGCCGGCGGGGCCGCGGCCGCGGGAGTTCCCAGTGCCGGGGCCATGACTGCCGGAGTGGCCGGTCCTGGCGGCGCGGTGGCCGGAATCCCGGGTTCCGGCGGGGCGGAGGTCGGGCGGGCGGCGGCCGCGGGAGCGGCGGCCGTCACCGCCCCGGCCACCATGGCGCCCGCCGCGATCAGCACCCCTACGCGTTGTTGCATCTGGCCTGGCCTCCGAGTTGCATCGGAAAGGGACGGGGAGAGAGGGGAAGGAAACGGAGGAGGGGGCGAGGGCGCCCGAGCGAGCGCCGCCTGTCCCACTCCTGCCGGATCGTCCCCGTATTCCGATGCGGAGGGGCGGATTCCGACACGACGTCCCCCGATCAGGTGTGAGCCGGTCGGGGGCCGGTCCACCGGGGCGCAGACCGGGGCGGACTGGTATAGCAGGTCAGATCAGGTCATATCGGATGGCGTTCGATCACATCAGGGTGAGCTGGGTGGGTGCCGGCTCCTCTCGTTCCGGTCGGGGCGGGGCGATACGGCGTGCCGCGCCGCGCCGGGCCGGCCCGATCCCGAACTCGTCCGCCAACTCGTGCACCTGACGGGTGATCCGGCGCTGGTACCAGGTGGGCGCGTAGGAACCGCCCGCGTACATCCGTTCGTACCGCCCCACCAGCTGGGGGTGGTGGCGGTGCAGCCAGGTGGTGAACCACTCACGCGCGCCGGGGCGCAGATGCAGGACGAGTGGGGTCACCGAGTCTGCCCCGGCGTCCGCGATGGCGCGTACGGTGGCGCGGAGCTGGTCCGGGCGGTCGCCCAGGAACGGGATCACCGGGGCCATCAGCACCGAGCAGCCGATGCCGTGCTCGGCCAGCCGCCGCACCACGTCCAGCCGCCGTTCCGGCGCCGGAGTGCCGGGCTCCACGGTGCGCCACAGCTCGTGGTCGGTGAAGCCGACCGAGACCGAGATGCCGACCTCCGTCACCTCGGCGGCCTCCACCAGCAGCGGCAGGTCCCGCAGGATCAGCGTCCCCTTGGTGAGGATCGAGAACGGGTTGGCGTGGTCGCGCAGCGCCGAGATGATCCCCGGCATCAGCCGGTAGCGGCCCTCCGCGCGCTGGTAGCAGTCCACATTGGTGCCCATGGCGATATGAGCGCCATGCCAGCTCGGCGAGGCCAGCCGGCGGCGCACCAGCTCCGGCGCGTTGACCTTGACCACGATCTGCGAGTCGAAGCCCAGCCCGGTGTCCAGGTCCAGATAGCTGTGCGTCTTGCGGGCGAAGCAGTACACACAGGCGTGGCTGCAGCCCCGATAGGGGTTGACCGTCCATTCGAACGGCATCCGGGAGGCGCCGGGCACCCGGTTCACGATCGAACGGGCCCGTACCTCGTGGAAGGTGATGTCGCGGAACTCGGGCGTGTCGAAGGTCCTCGTCACGACCGCGTCCGCACCGAACAGGGCCGGGTCGGCGGTGGCCGCGGCGGGGTGGTCGCTCAGGTTGTCCCAGCGCATGGCGCCTCCTCGGTAGTACCGCGCACCACAATAGAACAAGTGTTCCCATGATCGCCGGAGGGAGGAGGACGGAAAGGGGGACAGGGGGAGTGGAGGTGGGGGCGGGCTGCTGGATTTGGGTGGTGGCAGGGCCTGGTGGTTGGCTGGCCTCCCCTGAGGTACGAACGCTGGAGGACGAGGTATGGCGCAGGTCGAGGCCACGACGGAACGGGTCATCGAGGCGGACGCGGAGGCGGTGTTCGGCGCCCTGGCCGACTACCGGCAGACCCGGCCGAAGCTCCTGCCGGAGCACTTCAGCGAGTACGAGGTGCGCGAGGGCGGCGAGGGTGCGGGCACCCTGGTCCACTGGAAGCTCCAGGCCACCAGCAAGCGCGTCCGCGACTGCCTGCTGGAGGTGAGCGAGCCGACCGAGGGGCAGCTCGTGGAGAAGGACCGCAACTCCTCCATGGTCACCACCTGGACCGTCACCCCGGCCGGTGAGGGACGGGCCAGGGTCGTCGTGACGACGGTCTGGCAGGGGGCCGGCGGCATCGGCGGCTTCTTCGAGAGGACCTTCGCCCCCAAGGGCCTGGGCCGCATCTACGACCAGCTGCTGGACAAGCTGGCTGCCGAGGTGGCCAAGTAGCGGTCGCCTGGTGGCGGGCGCCTGATGGTGGCCCTGCCGGTGGCCGGAGGGCCGTCGGCAGGGACCGCCGGCCGGCCGGTCCGGACGGTGGATTCGGGGTGGGTGAGCGGCGCCCCGGGTGAGGGGGATCGCGCCGCGCCGGGGGTTATCCACAGCCCTGGGCAGTCGGCTCGGGAGCGCGTACGGTCGGGGCTATGAAGATCCTCATCAGTGCCGACATGGAGGGCGCCACCGGCGTGACCTGGCCGGCCGACGTGCTGCCCGGCACGCCCCAGTGGGAGCGGTGCCGGTCCCTGTTCACCTCCGACGTACAGGCGGCGGCGCTCGGGTTCTTCGACGGCGGCGCCGATGCCGTGCTGGTCAACGAGGCCCACTGGACCATGCGCAACCTGCTCCTGGAGCAGCTCGACGAGCGGGTGGAGATGATCACCGGCCGGCACAAGTCGCTGTCCATGGTCGAGGGCGTCCAGCACGGTGACGTGGACGGCATCGCCTTCGTCGGCTACCACACCGGCGCCGGCAGCGAGGGCGTCCTCGCCCACACCTACCTCGCCAACTCCATCACCGGAGTCTGGCTGAACGGCGAGCGGGCGAGCGAGGGCCTGCTCAACGCGACGGTGGCCGCCGAGTACGGCGTCCCCGTCATCCTGGTCACCGGGGACGACCTGACCTGCGAGGACGCCCTGGATTACGCCCCGGAGGCGCGCAAGGTCGCGGTCAAGGACCACATCTCGCGGTACGCGGCGGTGTGCCGCACACCCACCCGGACGGCCGCCGACATCCGCGCCGCCGCCAAGGAGGCGACCGCCCTGGCCGTACGGTACGAAGCGGTGCGGGGCGGCCCGTTCACCGTGGAGCTGGAGTTCGACGCCGAGCACCTCGCGGCGGCCGCCACGGTCGTCCCGGGCGTGGCGCCCAGTGGGGAGCGGCGGGTCTCGTACACCGGCATGACGATGTACGAGACCATCCGCACCTTCAAGGCAGTGACCACGATCGTCTCGGCCGCAGTGGAGGAGCAGTATGGCTGACCTGACATCAGACGAGACCGACGACCTCACGCTGGACGAGGTGGTGGCCTTCACCTCCGACCTCATCCGCATCGACACCACCAACCGCGGCGGCGGGGACTGCCGGGAGCGCCCGGCCGCCGAGTACGTCGCCGAGCGGCTGGCCGACGCCGGGATCGAACCGCAGCTGCTGGAGCGCAGCCCCGGCCGCACCAATGTGGTGGCCCGGATCGAGGGCACCGACCCGTCCGCCGACGCCCTGCTGGTCCACGGCCACCTGGACGTGGTGCCCGCCGACCCGGCCGACTGGGCGGTGCACCCGTTCTCCGGCGAGGTCCGGGACGGGATGGTGTGGGGCCGCGGCGCCATCGACATGAAGAACATGGACGCGATGGTCCTGTCCGTGGTCCGCGAGTGGGCCCGCAAGGGCATCCGGCCGCGCCGCGACATCGTCCTCGCCTACACGGCCGACGAGGAGGACAGCGCCGTCGACGGCGCCGGGTACCTGGCCAAGCACCACGCCGATCTGTTCGAGGGCTGTACGGAGGGCATCAGCGAGTCCGGCGCCTACAGCTTCCACGCCGGTCCCGACCTCATCCTCTACCCGGTGGGGGCGGGGGAGCGGGGCACCGCCTGGCTGAAGCTCACCGCCGACGGCCGCGCCGGGCACGGCTCCAAGGTCAACCGGGAGAACGCGGTGAGCAGGCTCGCCGCCGCCGTCTCCCGGATCGGGGAGTACGAGTGGCCGGTGCGGCTCACCCCGACGGTGCGGGCCGCGCTGATGGAGCTGTCCGCCCTGCACGGCATCGAACCGGACCTCGACGCCGAGGACTTCGACGCGGATGTGCTGCTGGCCAAGCTGGGGCGGGCCGCCTCGCTGGTGGAGCCGGTCATCCGCAACAGCGCCAACCCGACCATCCTCCAGGCCGGCTACAAGGTGAACGTCATCCCCGGCACTGCCACCGCGCACATCGACGGCCGGATGGTCCCGGGCGGCGAGGAGGAGTTCATCCGCACCATCGACCAGCTCACCGGGCCGGACGTGGACTGGGAGTTCCAGCACCGCGAGATCCCACTGGAGGCACCGGTCGACTCGCCGACCTTCGCCAAGCTCCGGGAGGCGCTGACGCACTTCGACCCGGACGCGCATGTGGTGCCGTTCTGCATGTCGGGCGGCACCGACGCCAAGCAGTTCGCCCGGCTCGGCATCGTCGGCTACGGCTTCTCCCCGCTGCGGCTGCCCATCGGCTTCGACTACCAGGCACTGTTCCACGGCGTGGACGAGCGCGTCCCGGTCCAGGCCCTGCACTTCGGGGTGCGGGTCCTCGACCGCTATATGCGCTCCGCCTGACCGACCGTCGGCCGGCCCGGGGGCACCGGCCGAGCCGACCACCAGCTCGACCACGAGGGGGAAACGACCCATGGTACCCACCGGGCCCTACGGCACCTGGCCGTCGCCGATCGATGCCCGGCTGGCCGCCTCACACGACGGCCGCCCGGACTTCGTCGGAATCGTGGGCGAGGAGGTGTGGTGGACCGAGCCGCGCCCCGCCGAGGGCGGCCGGCGCGCCCTGGTGCGCCGGCGGGCCGACGGCACCGAGGAGGTGGTGCTGCCCGCCCCGTGGAACGTCCGCAGCCGGGTCATCGAGTACGGCGGCCGACCCTGGGCGGGCATCGCCACCGGCGGGGACGCCCTGGGCGGTGACGGCACCCGCGGTGACGGCAGTGACGCCATCGGCGGCGGCGGCGGCGACGGCGGTGACGGGACCGGGGCCGGGCCGCTGGTCGTCTTCTGCCACTTTCCCGACCAGCGGCTCTACGCCCACCGGCCGGACGGGGGCGGCGAGCCCCGGCCGCTCACCCCGCTGTCCGGCACCGGTGGCGGACTGCGCTGGGCCGACCCGGTCATCCTGGTCGACCGCGGCGAGGTCTGGTGCGTGCTGGAGGAGTTCACCGGGGAGCACCCCGGCGATCTGCGGCGGCTGCTCGCCGCGGTGCCGCTGGACGGCTCGGCCGCCGAGGACCGCGCCGCCATCCGCGAACTCACCGGCGACGAGCACCGCTTCCTCACCGGCGCCCGGCTCTCCCCGGACGGCCGCCGCGCCGCCTGGATCGTCTGGGACCACCCCCGTATGCCGTGGGACGGCACCACCGTGCTGACCGCCGACGTCACCGCCGACGGAGCCCTCACCGGGGTGCGGCCGGTCGCCGGAGGCCCCGAGGAGTCGGTCTGCCAGGTGGACTGGTCCGCCGACGGCTCCCTGCTGTACGCCTCGGACGCCGCCGGCTGGTGGGAGCTGTACCGGATCGCCCCCGGGGCCGTCGGCGGTACGGCCGAGGGCAGCATCCGGACGGACGGGGCGGACGGGCCCCGGCCGGTGGTGGGGGCCCCGCTGTGCGGCGGGCGCGGCGAGGAGTTCGGCGGCCCGCTGTGGCAGATCGGCCTCAGCTGGTTCCAGCCGCTCCAGGACGGCACCGTGGCCGTGGTTCACGGCCGGGGCGCCACCAGCCTCGGCATACTCGACCCGGAGACCGGGGAGCTCGTGGACGCCGCCGGCCCGTGGACCGAGTGGGCGGCCGGCCTGGCCGGGGACGGCTCCCGGGTGGTGGGCGTCGCCGCCAGCCCGCGCAGTGGGTACGAGGTCGTGGAGCTGGACACCAGCACCGGACGCACCCGGGTCATCGGCTCCGCCCATACCGACCCGGTCGACCCCGCGTACTACCCCGAGCCGCAGATCCGCACCTTCACCGGCCCCGACAACCGCGAGATCCACGCCCATGTCTACCCGCCGCACAACCCCGACCGCATCGCCCCCGACGATGAGCTGCCGCCCTATGTGATCTGGGCGCACGGCGGGCCCACCGGGCGGTCCGCCCTCGTCCTCGACCTGGAGATCGCCTACTTCACCTCACGCGGCATCGGCGTCGCCGAGGTCAACTACGGCGGCTCCAGTGGCTACGGACGCGAGTACCGCAACCGGCTGCGCGGCCAGTGGGGCGTGGTCGACGTGGAGGACTGCGCCGCCGTCGCCGAGGCGCTCGCCGCCGAGGGCACCGCCGACCCGGCCCGCCTCGGCATCCGCGGCGGCAGCGCCGGCGGCTGGACCACGGCCGCCTCACTCGCCGCCACCTCCGCCTACGCCTGCGGCACCATCCTCTACCCGGTGCTCGACCTCACCCAGTGGGGGCCGGATGAGACCCATGACTTCGAGGCGTACTACCTCGACTCGCTGATCGGCCCGCCCGACGCGGTCCCCGCCCGCTACCGCGCCCGCTCCCCGATCAACCAGGTCGAGCGGATCACCGCGCCGTTCCTGCTGCTCCAGGGGCTCGACGACGTCATCTGCCCGCCCGCGCAGAGCCGACGTTTCCTGGACCGGATCGCCGGGCGCGGGGTGCCGCACACCTACATCCCCTTCGAGGGCGAGGGCCACGGCTTCCGGGCCGAGGCCACCCTCGTCCGAGCGTTGGAAGCCGAACTCGCTCTCTACGTCGGCGTGTTCGGCATCGACCGACTTGACGTACCGCCGCTGGAGCTGCGGATATGACCGCCACCTTCGACGCGGACGCGCCGGGCAGGCCGGATGGCCCGGGCGGCCCGGAGGGCCCGTACGGCTTTCACGATTCCGACGGTCGGCGGGACGACGGGGTGCGGCCGTTGACGCGTCCTGGCCGGTTGCGCCCGGGGGACCGGGTCGCGGTGGTCGCGCCCAGCGGCACCGTCCCCGAGGAGCGGATCACCGCCGGGGTGGACATCCTGCGCGGCTGGGGCCTGGACCCGGTGGTGATGCCGCATGCCCTGGACGTCCACCCCCGGCTCGGATACCTCGCCGGCACCGACGAGGCACGCGCCCGGGACCTGGCGGAGGCCTGGTGCGATCCGGAGGTGGCCGCGGTGCTCTGCGCCCGCGGCGGATACGGCGCCCAGCGCCTGGTGGACCTGCTCGACTGGGACGCCCTGCGGGCCGCCGGGCCCAAGCTGTTCGTCGGCTACAGCGATGCCACCGTCCTGCACGAGGCCTTCGCCCTGCGCCTGGGACTCGCCACCCTGCACGGGCCGATGACCGGCGCGGCCACCTTCCTCCAGGACGAGCGGACCAGGCAGGAGCTGCGCACCACGTTGTTCGCCCCGGAGTCCGCCCAGGTCCTGACCGGACTGCCGGGCGCCCGCACCATGGTGCCCGGCCGGGCCCGCGGCACACTTTTCGGAGGCTGCCTCAGCCTGCTCGCCGCCGGGCTCGGCACCCCGGACGCCCGCTCGTCGGCCCGAGGCGGACTGCTGGTCCTGGAGGACGTGGGGGAGCAGCCCTACCGGATTGACCGCACGCTCACCCAGCTGCTGCGCTCCGGTCTGCTTGAGGGGTCCGCCGGGATCGTGCTCGGCTCCTGGGCGGAGTGCGGACCGTACGAGCGGGTCCGCGAGGTCCTGGTGGACCGGCTGGCCCCGCTGGGCGTGCCGATCGTGGAGGAGTTCGGGTTCGGGCACGGCCCCACCTCCCTCACCCTGCCGCTGGGCGTCCCCGCCGAGCTCGACGCCGACGCCCGCACGCTCACCCTGGAGCTGCCGGCTCTGCGGTAAGCCCCTGTCGCAGGGGCAGGGGCAGGGGCAGGGGCAGGGGCAGGGGCAGGGGCAGGGGCAGGGACCGGCCCGCCGTATCCGTCAGAGGGACCGTTACCGGGAGGCGGCCAGGGCGGCGTAGGCCGGGCGGACCACCTCGTCGATGAGCTGGCGGCGCTCCGGCAGCGGCAGGAACGCCGCCTCCAGCGCGGCCACCGTGAACTCCTCGAAGACCTCCGGCCCGTACTCGAACGCGTCCACCATGTGCTGGAACTCCCGGCTCATGGTCGTCCCCGACACCAGCCGGTTGTCGGTGTTGAGGGTGACCCGGAAGCCGGCCCGGCGCAGCAGGTCGATCGGGTGCGAGGCGTAGTCCTTGGCCGCGCCGGTCTGCAGGTTGGACGTGGGGCAGACCTCCAGCGCGATGCGGTTGTCCCGGACGTACGCGGCGAGGTGGCCCAGCGTGCCGTCCTCGGCGATGTCGTCGGTGATCCGCACCCCGTGCCCGATCCGCTCCGCGCCGCAGACCTGCACCGCCTCGTGGATCGACTCGGCGCCGACCGCCTCGCCGGCGTGGATGGTGAAGTGGCAGTTGTGCCGCTTGAGGTGCTGGAAGGCGGGCAGATGGCGGGCCGGCGGGTTGCCGATCTCGCCGCCCGCGATGTCGAACCCGGCCACCCCGTGATCCCGGTGCGCCACGGTGAGCTCGGCTATCTCCAGCGAGCGGTCGGTGTGCCGCATACCGGTCAGCAGGGTGCCGACGGTGATCCGGCCGCCGGCCCGCCGCTCGCCCTCGCGGAAGCCCTCGTTGACGGCCGCGACGACCTCGTCCAGGGTCAGCCCGGCCTCCAGGTGCTGCTCGGGGGCGTAGCGCACCTCCGCGTAGACCACGCCGTCGGCGGCCAGGTCCTCGGCGCACTCGGCGGCGACCCGGAACAGCGCCTCGCGGGTCTGCATCACGGCGCAGGTGTGGGCGAAGGTCTCCAGGTACCGCTCCAGCGAGCCGGAGTCCGCGGCATCCCGGAACCAGGTGCCGAGGGCAGCCGGGTCCTCGGTCGGCAGCCCTGCGTAGCCGCACTCGCGGGCCAGTTCGATGATGGTCGCCGGGCGCAGCCCGCCGTCCAGGTGGTCGTGCAGGACGGCCTTCGGGGCGAGCCGCACCCACTCCGCGATGGCCGGGGTGGAAGCGGGGGCAAGGTTGTCAGACAAGTGCATGGGGCGGGAGTGTACGGCACACCGCCGCCCTCGCGCCGTGACCCCGGTGACACCGGTACGGGGGACGCGCTGCCACCGGGGCGGGCCAGGGTCAGTTCGACTGGAGCACCGGAAGCGGGGCGGCCCCGGTGGGCAGCATGTGCTTGGCCGCCAGGACGGGGGTGCCGCCGACCCGGACCACCTGCGTGACCAGCACCGCCGGGGTGTCGGCGGGCCGGCCGAGCTGCTCACCGCGGCGCTGTCCGACCAGGGTGGCGGTGATCCCGCTGTGCGCGGTGAGCTGCACCCCCCGGGATGCCGCGGCCAGCACCGCCAGCATCGACGGGGCCGCGCCAGGCGCCGGTCCGGCGGCCAGGGCCTCGGCGAAGGCGGGGTGGGCGGTAGCGAGGACCTCCTCGTCGGCGGCCCACTCCTGGCTGAGCGCCGCCGCGTGGCCGTCGGCCGTCAGCAGCGACTCCCAGAACCGCAGCCGGGCCCGGGCGGGCGCCAGCAGGTGCTGGGTGGTGAAGTCGGTCGGTTCCTCGACCGCCCGTAGCAGCGCGCGCACCCGGACCGGGCCGGCCGTACCGAGGAGCTCCTCCAGCGGCCGGACGTGCTCGAAGCCGCGCCGCGGCGGCCGGTCGCTGACGGTCCGCCCCACGCCCCGGCGCACGGTGACCAGCCCGTCCTCCTGGAGCAGCAGCAGCGCCTCCCGCAGGGCCGGGCGGCTCACCCCCAGCTCGGCGGCGAGCCTGGGTTCCGAGGGCAGGGTCGAGCCCGGTGGATAGGTGCCGGCGTGGATGGCGTCCGCGATCCGCTCGTAGAGCACCACCACCGGTCTCCGCTGTTCCACGCTGACCACTCCCGCTCCTCCTCGGCCGGCTTGTCGGCAAGCCCGGCCGGTATGTCGGCAACCTCCACCGTGCCCGTCGGCAAGTTATGCCGGGTCGACCGCCTCGGGCAACGCTCCGGAGGGGGCGGGGGAGAGGGGGAGGGAGGGGTGAAGGGGGCGAAACGGGGCGAATGTGCCCGTGCGAGAGGTTCGAGGTCGGGAGGGTCTTGACGATTTACGCGCGTAGACCCGAAAGTGAGTGCGCTACTTGTCTGACAAGTTGCCCTTCCATGGCACCGCAACGGCATGACATGGCAGCGGCACGACGGCATGACAGCAGCACGACGGCATGGCATACGAGGCAAAGGGGCCGACATGTCCACCACCTCCGACCGTCCGGGCTCTCCGGCGGACTCCTCTGCGGATTCCCGGGCGGGATCCCGGGCGGATACCGGGGCGGTTTCCGGGACCGGATCAGTCTCCGGGACCGGACCAGTCTCCGGGACCGGATCCGATCTGGCGGGGCGCGGCCCCATGATGCTGGCGATGGTCCTCGCCGTACTCGGCTACCAGATCAACGCCACCATGCTCAGCCCCGCCCTGCCCGATGTCATCGAGCGGCTGGGCACCACCACGGCCGCCGCCGGGCTCTCCCAGACCCTGTTCTTCCTGATGGCCGCCATCGGCCAGGTGACCCTGGCCCGGCTCAGCGACCAGCGCGGGCGCAAGCCGATGATGCTGCTCTGCGCCGTCGTCCTGATCGCCGGCAACCTGCTCTGCGTCTTCGCGCCCAGCATCGAGGTCTTCATCGCCGGACGGATCCTCCAGGGCGTCTCCGCCGCGATGTTCACCCTCGCCTTCCTCACCCTCAACCAGCTGCTCAGCCCGGCCGGGTTCGGCAAGGCCGCCGGGGTCATCACCGCCGTCAACGGCGGTCTGGCCGGGGTGGACGCCATCGCTGGCGGCCAGATCGCCGACACCATCGGCTTCCGCGGCATCTTCGTCTGCTCCACCCTGATCGCCGTCGCCGGGCTGCTCGGTGTGCGCCGCTACGTGCCGGACGTGCCGCCCACCCTGGACGCCGGGGCCCGCTTCGACTCCCGCGGCATCGCGGCCCTCGCCCTCGGACTGACCGGTGTGCTGGTCGGTCTCGCCCAGGGCGCGGCCTGGGGCTGGACCTCCCCCCTCACCCTCGGCTTCCTGCTCGGCGGCCTGGCCGCGCTGGCCTTCTTCGTGGTCTCCCAGAAGAGCGCGCCCAACCCGGTCATCGACCTGGACGTCCTGGCCTCCCGCCGGGCCTGGCCACTGCTGCTCACCACCGTCTGCACCCTCGGCGGCGCCTTCGGCGCGATCGCCCTCACCATCCCGCTCTTCTCCCAGGACGCCCGGGTGGGCCTCGGACTGAGCGCGGTGACCGCCGCCTTCCTCTTCCTCACCCCGATCCAGCTCATCGGTGTGGTGTCCGCCCCGCTCACCGGCCGACTCGGCCCGCGGATCGGCTGGCGCACCGTGGTGGTCGCCGGGGCCCTCGCCAACTTCGTGATCTTCGCCCTCGCCACCGTCTTCCTGCACCACGAGTGGATCCTCATCGCCGCACTGGCCGCGCTCGGCGTGACCTACGGCGGGTTCATGCTCACCGGCCTCAACGGCCTCGCGGTCACCACCGCTCCCAAGGACAAGCCCGGCTCGCTCTCCGGTCTCAACGGAGCCTGCTTCGGCATCGGCGCCTCGCTGGGCATCGCCCTGGCTTCCGCCATGATCACCGCAGGCAGCGACGCGGGCGGGCCGACCGAGGCCGGGTACCAGCACGCGATGTACGCGGCGCTCGTCCTCCTCGGCATCGGCGTCCTCACCTCGCTGCTCATCCAACGCCCCGATCCCGCCGAGCAGTCCGAGGAGACTCCGAAGCTCCTGGTGACCCACCACTGACGGCCGCCGCCGCCCCAAGGGCCCCTACTGTGGGGCCATGACCTCCACGCACGGCACCGCCGTCCCCGTCGCCCGCGGACCGCGGGTCGCCCTGCGCGAGCTGCGCCACGAGGACGGCGAGGAGTTCACCGCCCGGACCCGGGAAAGCCGGGAGCTGCACCACCCCTGGCTCTTCCCGCCGGACAGCGTCAAGGACTTCGCCCGCTACGCCGGGCTGCGGGTCGGCAACCCCGCGAACGCCTCGCTCCTCGTCTGCGACCAGGACGCGGACGGTGCCATCGCCGGGTTCGTCAACATCAACAACATCGTCCGCGGAGCCTTCCTCAACGGCACCCTCGGCTACGGGGCCTTCGCCCACGCGGCGGGCCGCGGGCTGATGAGCGAGGCGCTGTCCCTGGTCACGGCGTACGCCTTCGGGCCGCTCGGGCTGCACCGGCTGGAGGCCAACATCCAGCCGGGCAACGCCGCCTCGCTGGCCCTGGTGCGGCGGGCCGGGTTCCGCAAGGAGGGCTTCTCACCGGCGATGCTCCATGTGAACGGGGAGTGGCGCGACCACGAGCGCTGGGCGCTCACCGCCGAGATGCCGACCGCCCGCGCGGCGATGGCGGAGCCGCACACGGGCGCCTGACCGGCCCCGCCGAGGGAGGGGTTGTCCCCGGCCCCTGCCGGTCGGCCCTGGACGGCGGTGATCATGCGCCGTCGTCCGCATCGTGCGCGTCATGCGCGTCATCGTGGTCATCGATCCCGCCGTGTACACCGGCACCCTGGCCATCCGCGACGAGGACGCTCCGCTCCGAGCGCTGCGTCGGCCTCCCTCTCAGGGGTGGTCGAGAGGGCCGCCGGGGTCGCGGGGCAGGAGGCTCCCCAGCGGGCCCAGGTCGAGGTTGAGATCGGCCAGGGTCAGCCCGTAGCGGTCGCACAGCTCGGTCATCCGGTCGTGCAGCACCATCAGGGTCATCCCGAGCCGCTCCTCCTCGTCCTCGGTCAGATCACCCGCGTCCACCCGGTGCAGTGCCTGCCGCTCCATCAGTTGCCGCAGCAGCTCGACGATGGTGAGCACCAGTTTCATCAGGTCGCGCTCCACGGTGTCCGGGTCCGCGTTGATCCGGTGCGCGGGCGGCGAGGGCCCCGGCCCCGCGCGACCGGATGGCGGCAACTGCCGGGGGGCCGCCGGAAGGAGCCGGAAGGCGCGGTCCGCCGCGTCCGCCAGCTCCCGGTAGCGGTCGGGGCCGGGGCCGGAGGGGGACGGCGACCCGGAACCGTACGCCGGGGGAGGGTCACCCGGCATGGGACGGCCCCGCCCAGGGTGACGGGTTCTCGGCGCTGATCGAGACGATCAGGGCCCGCAGGGAGACCCGTACCAGGTCGATGTCGGCGATGGAGAGGACCACGTCCCCGGTCACCACCACCCCGCCGGTCAGCAGCCGGTCCAGCAGATCGATGAGCGCGACCTGCCGGCCGGGGAGCGGGGAGCCCTCGTACGGGTCGGTGGGCGAGTACGGGTCGGTGGGGGAGTACGGCTCGGGGGTGGCGTACGGGTCGGGGGCGGCGTTCCTCGGGCCGGGGGCCGGGAAGCCGGGCGAGGTGTACCGGAAGGGGCCCTCGCTCATCACGGCCCCGCCGCCGCGCCGGAGCCGTCCAGGCCGGCGAAGGAGTACGGGGCCCAGGGACCGGTGACCTCCACTCGTACCGCGGGCTCCTGCTCGGCGGCCCGGCGGACCTCGGTCAGAAAGGCCGCGCACCGCTCCGAGGGCACCAGATAGGCGTCATTGGCGAGGTTCTCGGCCCCGCCCTCGGCCAGCGGGCCCTGCTGGACCCGGTGGTTCACCCGTTCGGCAGCATGGGCGGCCGCTGTGCGGCGCACGTGCTCCACGGCAGCCGAGGCGGCCCGGTGCGCGTCTTCCCGGCTGCGGCGCTCATGCCCCCGGGTGCGCAGATACGCCCGGCCCGGCCCGACGGTCCCGGGACCGTCGGTGGGGGAGGGGCGCCGTCCCGGCGTCGGTGCCTCGGGTCCGGAAGCGTGCGCTACGGGGGCGGGCCGGGCGGACGGGTCCGGTGCGGGTGCACTCGGCGGGGGCGCGGGTGGCGGTACGAGGTGCACCTTGACGCCCCACTCCACATGGCCGGCCAGCTGGGCCAGCCGGGAGGCGAACAGGTCCCGTCCGTCGGCCAGCAGGGCGCGTACGCCGTCCTCGTCCCGGTACACCGTCGCCAGCCGCAGCGGCAGCACCGGACCGGCGGCGGCCACGGCGTCCACCACCGCGTGATGGGCCCGGGCGACCGCCTCCAGCCAGCGGAGGTCCTCCAGCCGGGCGGCGAGTGCGGCCTCCTCGAAGTCGGCGGCGGCCACCGGTCCGGCCACGGCCGCCAGGCCGCCGTCCTCGATCAGCCGGACCCTCGCGCCGCCGACGCCCTGGAGGGTGGGCACCGTCTGCGCGAGCCCGGGCCCGGCGGCGGCGACGCCGTACACGTACACCAGCTCGGTGCTCACCGTTCGTCCCCGGCTCCCGGTCGGCGGCGCGGCCGGGTACGGGGCCGCTCACCGTCCTCCGCCCCGGCAGCCTCCTCGGGGCGGGCGCGGCGGGGCCGCCGGGGGACTCCCTCCCCGTCGGGGTCGGCGCGCCGAGGCCTTCGGACCGCACCCTCCTCGGGGTCGGCGCGCCGGGCGGGGCGCCGCCGGGGCCGGGGCGGCGGCTCGTCCACCACGACCTCGCCCGCCTCGTCCACCACATCCGAGCCCGCCTCGTCCACCACATCCGCGCCCGCCTCGTCCGGAATGGCTGCCTCCGCCTCGTCGTCCTCCCAGGCTTCCGCGTCCCAGACCTCCGCGCCGGAGGCGGACGCCCGCAGGGCCGCTACCTCCTCCCTCAGCCGCCGGTTCTCCTCGGCCAGCGCACCGCGTCCGCCGGTGCCGCTGACCCGCCGCTCGTCGCGGGCGCGGGAGGAGAGCGAGGGGTCGTGCTCCCACCAGTCGATGCCCATCTCCTTCGCCTTGTCGACGGAGGCCACCAGCAGCCGCAGCTTGATGGTGAGCAGTTCGATGTCCAGGAGGTTGATCTTGATGTCGCCGGCGATCACGATCCCCTTGTCGAGGACCCGTTCCAGGATGTCGGCCAGGTTCGCCGAACTCCCCTGGCCGTAGGGCGCGGCCGCTGAGGAGTAGGGGCCGAGATTGCGGGCCACGGGTTCGTTCACGGCGGTCGACCTCGATTCGGCGTCGGTGGGCCGGCCCGCCCGGACCGGGGCCCGGGCGCGGCCCGTCACTCAGCGGCGTCCCGCCCGGCGGCGCGGAGCCCGGTCCTCTTCCTCCTCGTCGTCCTCGTACTCGGGCTCGTCCTCCCCGTAGTCGTCCTCCTCCTCGTCTTCGTCCTGGTCCTCGTCCTCGTATTCGGCCTCTTCGTCCTCGGGCTCGGGCTCGTCCTCGTCTTCGTACTCCTCGTCCTCATAGGGCTCGTCGTCGTCCTCGCGGTCCTCGTCCGTGTCGGGCTCGTCCGCCCCGGACTCCTCCCCGGTGGACTCGTTGTCCTCGTGCTCCTCGTTGTCCTCGTTCTCTTCGGCCTCCGCGTCCTCGTGGCTGCGGACCACCTCGCCGTCGCGGATCTCCCCGCGCCAGCCCTCGGCGGGCTCGCTCTGCATGGTCACGAACTTGCGGTACAGCTTCAGATCGAGCCGCGCGCGGCGGCCCTGGGCGCGCCAGATGTTGCCGGTCTTCTCGAACAACCCCTTGGGGAAGTACTCCAGGACCAGCAGCACCTTGGTGAGGTTGTCGCCCAGCGCATGGAAGGTGACCGCGCCCTTGGTGGTGCCCTTGGCACCTTCCGAGGACCAGACGATCCGCTCGTCCGGGACCTGCTCCAGGACGCTCGCCTTCCAGTTGCGGTTGGACTTCGCGACCTTGACCTGCCACTGGGAGGTGGTGTCGTCGGACTGCTCCACGTTGACGACGCCCTTAGCGAAGCGGCCGAACTGCTGGAACTGGGTCCACTGGTCGTACGCCTGGCGCACCGGGACCCCGACGTCCACGTCCTCGATGACGACGACGCTCTTGCCCCGGGTCTCGCCCTTGCCGCTCTTTCCGCCCTTGCCGCCGCCGAACAGGCCGGAGACCTTGTCCTTCACGGTGTCCTTGACATGGGAGAAGGCCGCGCCGGCCACCGCCCGCTGGGGGGACTTCCCCTCGGCGAGGGCCTGGCCGCCCTTGCCGAGCGCGCCGGCGACGTTGCCGAGCGAGGAGCCCGGGTCGCCCAGCCGGCGGGTGGCCTCGCCGAGCCGTCCGCCCAGTGAGCCGACGGCCCGCCCCGCCTTGGCCTCCAGATACTGCCGGAGCTCGTCCTTGAGCCGGTCGCCGGCGTCACCGAGGGCGCCGGACAGGCCGCCGGCCGTCTCCTTCGCGCTGCGCGCCGTACCGGTCGCTTCCTGCTCACTCATGCGCCGGCCCTCCTCTGCGTCCGGCCGGATCCGGTCCGCTTGCGGGGTGCGGAAGTACGGGAGGACTCCGCGTTACGGGAGGAGTCCGCGGCCGGCGCCCGCTTGCGGGCCGCCCGCCGGGGCTCGCCGCCGTCCTGGTCGGCGGCCGCGCTCCGGGAGCGGGAGCCGCCGGAGGCCGACTTCTCAGCCGCGGTCTTGGCGGCGGTCTTGGTGGCGGTCTTCTTCGCCGGTGCTCGCTTGCGGGGAGGCGGAGGCGGTTCGTCCGGCTCCTCGTCCTCGCCCTCCTCCCCGTCCTCGTCCTCTCCCTTTTCCTCCTCGTCGTCCCGGCTCTCCGGCTCCCCCTCTTCCTCCTCGTCGTCCCGGCTCTCCGGCTCCCCCTCTTCCTCCTCCTCGTCCCGGCTCTCCGGCTCTTCCTGGTCCGCTTCCTCGCCCTTCTGCTCGCCTTCGTCGCCCTTCTGCTCGGCTTCCTCGTCCTCCGGGCCCTCCTCGTCCTCGCCCCGGCGCAGCCGTTCGGTCCGGGCGTGCAGCTGGTCGGCGAGCCGGTCCGCACGAGCGGCGACGGCGGAGGCCGCGGCCTCCTTGCCGGCGTGTTGCAACTGCTCCCGCAGCTGCCCGCTGAGCCCTTCCAGGGCGGGCGAGTCGCTGATCAGCGCGGTGACCTTCTTGGGGTCGATCTGCTTCCGCACCAGCCAGGTCGCCACGGCGATGGCGAGCTTGGCCTTCTTGGTGCGGCCGAGCACGTAGCCGCCGAGCAGTGCGGCGCCCGTGGTCGCTTTCGTCATATGGGAAGTCCTCCTGACACGCCTTGCGGCGGTGCGGGCGGACCGGCCCCGTCCGAGCCGGTGGGGTCCGCCGAGCGGGGGCCGCGCTGATCCGGGCCGGGGATCACCGCGGACCGCCTCCGGGGGCAGGGCCGGCGCCCTGGTGCCGGCGGATCTCCTCCAGCCGGTCCAGCAGCTCGTCCTCGCGGCGGTCGAACTCCCGTGGGCTGATCAGCCCGTCCGCGAGTTCGCGTTCCAACTCCCGCAGCCCTTCGAGTACCGGCTCGGGGTCGTAGTATTCGCGCTCCGCCGCATCTGTCACCTGCCGAACCACCCAGCCGACCCCGCGCACGGGGGCCAGCGGGAGGGTGAGCAGCTGGGTGAGTACGCCCATGGCCCGGTCGCACCCCCTCAGACGAAGCTGTACGGCGGGAGCGGGCCGTGCAGCCGGAAGCGGAACGCCGATGCACCGTGCTCGACCGCGAGTCGCGCCTCACGGTCGAGGAAGGCCGGCTGCTCGTCCTGCGCCACCAGGAAGGAGACGTTCAGCACGTCCTCGCCCGTCGGGTCCGAGGAGCGGGACTCCCGGGCCAGCGGCCCGAGGGCGGCGGTCACCTCGGCGGCGAGGGAGTCCCGGCGGGCCCCCTCCTCCGCGGCGGTCGGCTTTTCCGGCCGGTGGGAGGCCCGCAGGTGGTACTCGGCGCAGCCGTCCAGGGCGGCCAGCCGTTCCCGGTATCCGGGCGCACGTTCCTGAAGGGTCCGCCGGACGGCCTCGTCGTCGGGCGCCAGGGTGCCGAAGCGCAGCGGCAGCACACCGCCGTGGTCGCTCAGCCGGTCGAGTACGTCCTGGTGGGCGCGGACGTCCCGGCGGCCGGCGCGCAGCTCCTCGGGGGCGTCGCTGACCACCGCGTCCAGCGAACCGCCGGCGACGGTACGCAGTGGCCGCGGCGGGTCGCCCACCCCGTGGGCGCCGTCCAGGGCCGGCGGGGGCTCGGCCGCGGTGATCCCGTACACATAGACCGCCATGGCTCAGCCGTCCCGTCGCCGGTGGACGCGGCGCGCGGGCCGCGTGTCCTCGTCGACCGGCACCCGGACGTCGTCGTCGGTGGGAGGCGGGGCCCGGCGGACCGGACGCCGTCGGTCGGCGTCGGCGGACTCGGCGGCTGCCTCCTCGCGGTCCCGGTCCTTCCCGCGACCCCGGCGGAAGGACTCCGAGAAGGTGTCCGTGACCGCCTCCACGGCGCCGCTCAGCGCCCCCTTGGTCTTGCCGCGGGCGCCGCCCTCGGTGAGCCCGCCGACGACCTCCGGCAGTTGCGCCGGGGCCTTGCGGCCGGACTCCAGGTCCAGCCGGTTGACCGCCTCGGCGAAGCGCAGATAGGTGTCGACACTCGCCACGACCACCCGGACGTCGATCTTCAGGATCTCGATGCCGACCAGGGAGACCCGGGCGAAGACGTCGATGACCAGGCCCCGGTCGAGAATGAGCTCCAGTACGTCGTACAGCGAAGAGGCGTTCCCGCCGCCGCCCTGGGCAGCGGGGCCCGCACCGCTCTGGGGCACCACCGTCATGGTGCCTCCTCTCCTCCGACCCGCCGGTCCGGTGCCGCCCCGGTGCTGCCATGGCACCCGGCAGGGCACGGTGGGGGACGGGTGGTCAGCCACGCCGGTCGATCTGCCCCCGGGTGTAGCGGCGGACCCGTTCGTACGCGGTCAGTTCGCCCTCCGCGTCGAGCTGGACGCGGTAGCTGGCCAGCACGCTGGTCGTCTCGGGGATCCGTTCGAGTTCCAGGACCTCCACATCGGCCTCCCACCCTTCCTCGGTGGGCCGCACGGCGGAGATGGCTTCCGGTGCCCGCCCCAGCAGCTCACTCAGCTGGTCCGCGGCCGACCGCATGGCCTTCGGCGCGGACAGGCGGCCGTCGCCGGGGCGCACACGGGCGGGAGGCGGGTCTTCCGAGGCGAACCGCTCCGGGGACATCGCACCACCCTCCACAGGGGCACATTTGCCTATCAAGTAGAGGATATCGGACCAGATGGTGATGCGACGAATGGGTGAAGGGCCGGATCGGGTCGTCCGGTGCTTCACTCGTTCGAGGGTTCTCGGTGCGCCTCGGCGGCGGCGCACAAGTCCGGCTACTGGCGCCGGTCGACGTACTCGAAGACCGAGCCGTCCGGGTGGAGCGCGATCAGATTGCGCCCCACCGGCGTCGGCAGCGGCCCGGCGACGATCTTCGCCCCGGCCTCGCTGAGCGTGCCGTACGCCGCGTCCACGTCGTCGACCGCGATGGTCGCGGCCACCTTGCGCAGCACCTCCAGTTCCGCTTCCGGTCCGCTCATCAGCAGAAAGGAGCCCACGGCCGCCACCGACACCCCGCCGCGCTCGAAGCGCAGCGCTCGGGTGCCGGTGACCCGCTCGTAGAAGGCGGTCGAGGTCTCCAGGTCGTCGACGCAGACGCGCAGGGTGGTGCCCAGAATCTCCATGCGGGCCAGCCTAGTTGGGGCGGGACCTGCCGGGGCGGTGCGGTGCGGTGTGGTCGGGGGTTCAGGCCCGGCAGAGCACCTCGCCGTGCGGCACCGCGAACCAGGCGTCCTCGGCCCGCCCCCACTCCCGCCAGCCCTCGGCGATCTCGGCCAGCAGGGCGGGCGAGGCGTGTCCGCCCGCCACCGCCCGCTCGGCGTAGAAGGAGGAGACCGTACGGTCCGCCCACAGCCCGCTCCACCAGCTCCGCTCGTCCGGGGTGGCGAAGCACCAGGCCGAGGAGGTGGCCGTGACCTCGGTGAAACCGGCCCGGCGCGCCCAGGACAGCAGCCGCCGCCCCGCGTCCGGCTCGCCGCCGTTGGCCCGGGCGACCCGCCGGTACAGCGCCAGCCAGTCGTCCAGCGCCGGCGGCTCGGGGAACCAGGCAAAAGCCGCGTAGTCGGAGTCCCGGGCGGCCACCACCCCGCCGGGTCGGCACACCCGCCGCATCTCCGCCAGGGCGCGCACCGGGTCGCCCACGTGCTGGAGCACCTGGTGGGCGTGGACGACGTCGAAGGAGCCGTCCGGGAAGGGCAGCGCGTGCACATCGGCGACCCGGAAGTCGACGGCCTCCTCCAGCCCCCGCGCCCGTACCTCGGCGCGCGCCTGTTCCAGCACCCCGTCCGCCGCGTCGACCCCGGTGACCCGGCCGCCCGGCGCGACCAGCGCGGCCAGGTCCGCGGTGATGGTGCCGGGCCCGCAGCCCACATCCAGCACCCGCAGCCCGGGCCGGAGTTCGGCCAGCAGATAGCCGGCCGAGTTGGCAGCCGTACGCCAGCGGTGCGAGCGCAGCACCGACTCGTGGTGCCCGTGGGTGTAGACGGCCTGCTCGGATGTGCGGGCGGCGGCATCGCTCATGGCTTACTCCCGGGGTCGCTCGGGTGGTGGGGTGCGGCCAGCGTAGGCGCGTAGGTCGAATGGCGAGATAGACGTCTCATTGAGTGATACGTACTGGGGCGGGGGTGAGTGCGGAGGGGTCCGGTGCGCCCGGACTGCGGGCGTTTGGGGTGCGGGCTCAGGGGCACCGGGAAGGTCCGCCGGGCTGCCAGTCCGGCGGAGGTGTGCGCGGCAAGGACAGGGCCTTGGGGCTCCGCTCTTGGGTCCGCCGGGGTGCCGCCCGGAGGGCCTGGGAACTGCTCGCAGGTCCACCGGGACACGGCCTCGGATACGTCCGGGGGTGCTGTCCCTGTACGGCCCGGGGTCGCCGTCCGGAGGCGGCCGGGACACCGTTCCCGGAAGCTTCGGGGTCGCCGCCCTGGAGACGTCCGGGACGGGCCGCGGCCGCGGCGCAGCCCTGGCGCATCCGGGACGCGCCCCGGCAGGCGCGTCCGGGGTCACCGTTCCGGGAGGCCCGTGGACGCGCTGATTGGCACAGGGCGGCACAAGATCAGGCCACGCCGCACCAGACCGCACCGCACCAGACCGCACCAAGCCGCAGCAACCAGAGCAGACCGACACCAAGACCGGCCACACCAGAGCAGACCGGCACCAAGAAGCCAGCCTCACCACACCAGACCGCACCAGCCGCAGCAACCACCCCCCCGAGCACACCGCACCGGAACAACCGCACGATCACGCTGGAGGCCCCGTGACCCCGTCCGTCAGCCCGTCCGGCCCGACCACCCCGGCCGGGCGTACCGGCCCCGCCCGGTCCGGACCCTCCGGCGGCCCCCGCAGGCGCCCGCGGGTGGTGATCGTGGGGGCCGGGTTCGCCGGCTACCAGACCGCCCGCCACCTCAGCCGCACCCTGCGCGGCCGTGCCGAGATCGTCCTGCTCAACCCCACCGACTACTTCCTCTACCTGCCGCTGCTGCCGCAGGTCACCGCCGGTGTCCTGGAGGCCAGGCGGGTCACCGTCTCGCTGCCCGGCACCCTGCGCCAGGTGCGGCTGGTGCTCGGCCAGGCCGAGCGGGTGGACCTGGCCGCGCGTACCGTCCACTACAGCGACCCCGAGGGCGGGGAAGGCGAGCTGACCTACGACCGGCTGGTGCTCGCCGTCGGCAGTGTCAGCAAGCTGCTGCCCATCCCGGGCGTCGCCGAACACGCCACCGGCTTCCGCGGACTGCCCGAGGCGCTGTACCTGCGCGACCACATCACCCGCCAGATCGAGCTGGCCGGCTACTGCGGCGACCCCGCCGAGTGCGCCGCCCGCTCCACCTTCGTGGTGGTGGGCGCCGGCTACACCGGCACCGAACTGGCCGCCCACGGCAAGATGTTCACCGACGCGCTGGTGCGCAAGCAGCCCGGCTGGCCGCGCGGGGTCAAGCCCCGGTGGATGCTGCTCGACGTGGCCGACCGGGTCCTGCCCGGGCTGAGCGAACGCCTCGCCAGGACCGCCGACGAGGTGCTGCGCGAGCGCGGGGTGGACGTCCGGGTGAAGACCTCCGTGAAGGAGTCCACCAAGGACGGCGTACTGCTGGACACCGGGGAGTTCGTGGACACCCGCACCCTCATCTGGTGCGTCGGCGTCCGTCCCGACCCGCTCGTCTCCCTGCTGGACCTGCCCACCGAGAAAGGCCGGCTGGTGGTCACCCCGCAGCTCGGCGTGCCCGGCCATCCGGAGGTCTTCGCCTGCGGTGACGCCGCCGCCGTCCCGGACCTGACCCGGCCCGGTGAGTTCACCCCGATGACCGCCCAGCACGCCTCCCGCCAGGGCAAGGTGGCCGCCCGCAACGTGGCCGCCTCCCTCGGCCTGGGCACCCCGGTCGCCTACCGCCACAACGACCTGGGCTTCGCGGTGGACCTCGGCGGGGTGAAGGCGGCCGCCAACCCGATGGGCGTCCCGCTGTCCGGCCCGGTCGCCGGCGCCGTCACCCGCGGCTACCACCTGGCCGCCATGCCCGGCAACCGGGTGCGGGTCGCCGCCGACTGGCTGCTGGACGCGGCACTGCCCCGCCAGGCCGTCCAGCTCGGGCTGCTGCGCTCCTGGCAGGTCCCGCTGGACACCGCCTCGCCCGAGCTCGTCCACACCCCGGGCGCGCCGGGCACCTCCGGCACCCACGAAAACTCCGGCACGTCCGGGAACACGTCGTCCGGGAACACGTCTGGGAACACGTCTGGGAACACGCCCGGAAGCACCTCCGGAAAGGAGTGACATGCACTACGAAGAACTGGCCGAACTCGGACAGCAGCTGAGGGTGGACGCGGTCCGCGCCGCCGACGCCGCCGGCTCCGGCCACCCGACGTCCTCGATGTCGGCGGCCGACCTCGGCGCGGTGCTCCTCGCCCACCATCTGCGGTTCGACTTCGACCACCCCGAGCACCCCGGCAACGACCGGTTCGTGCTCTCCAAGGGGCATGCCTCGCCGCTGCTGTACGCGATGTACAAGGCGGCCGGGGCGATCGGCGACGACGAGCTGCTGACCTTCCGCGAGCTCGGCAGCCGGCTGGAGGGGCACCCCACCCCCCGGCTGCCGTGGGTGGACAGCGCCACCGGCTCGCTCGGCCAGGGCCTGCCCGTCGGGGTCGGCATCGCCATGGCCGGCAAGCGGCTGGACGAGATCCCGTTCCGGGTCTACGTCCTCTCCGGCGACAGCGAGATGGCCGAGGGCTCGGTATGGGAGGCCGCCGAGGCCGCCTCGTACCACCAGCTGGACAACCTCACGCTCATCGTGGACGTCAACCGGCTCGGCCAGCGCGGGCCCACCCGCGAGGGCCACGACCTGGACGCCTACGCCCGGCGGCTGCACGCCTTCGGCTGGCACACCATCGAGGTCGACGGGCACGACGTGGAGGACGTGGACCGGGCCTTCGCCGAGGCGCGCTCCACCATCCGCCAGCCCACCGCCATCCTGGCCCGCACCCTCAAGGGCAAGGGCGTCAAGGCGGTGGAGGACCAGGAGGGCTTCCACGGCAAGCCGATCAAGGACGCCGAGGCCGCGATCGCCGAGCTCGGCGGCCCCCGTCACCTCCATGTGGAGGTGCGCAGGCCCGAGCAGGGGGTCAGCCAGTCCACCCTGGGCGGGAAGTCCGGCGGCGAGGTCGAGCTGCCGCGCTACGACATCGGCGACGAGGTGGCCACCCGTACCGCCTACGGGCACGCCCTGGAGGCCCTGGGCACGGCCCGCGCCGACGTGGTGGCGCTGGACGGCGAGGTCGGCGACTCCACCCGTACCGAGTTCTTCGCCAAGGCCCACCCCGACCGGTACTTCGAGAGCTTCATCGCCGAGCAGCAGATGGTCGCCTCCGCGGTCGGGCTGCAGAGCCGCGGCTACCTCCCGTACGCCTGCTCCTTCGCCGCCTTCCTCACCCGGGCGCACGACTTCCTGCGGATGGCCGCGGTCAGCCAGGCCGGGATCAACATGGTCGGCTCGCACGCCGGGGTCGCCATCGGCCCGGACGGCCCATCCCAGATGGGCCTGGAGGACCTGGCGATGTTCCGGTCCATCCACGGCAGCACGGTGCTCTACCCGAGCGACGCCAACCAGACCGCGAAGCTGATCGCCACCATGGCCGATCTGGACGGCATCCGCTATCTGCGCACCTCGCGCGGCGACACCCCGGTGATCTACGGCCCGGACGAGACCTTCCCGGTCGGCGGCAGCAAGGTGCTGCGCACCCATGGCGACGACGACCGGGCGGCCATCGTGGCGGCCGGCGTCACCGTGCACGAGGCGCTGAAGGCGGCCGACACCCTGGAGGAGTACGGCATCCCGGTCCGGGTCATCGACCTGTACTCGCTCAAGCCGGTGGACAAGGACACCCTCGACGACGCGGCCGCCGCCACCGGCTGCCTGCTCACCGTGGAGGACCACCACCCGGAGGGCGGGCTCGGCGACGCGGTCGCGGAGGCCTTCGCGGACGGGCGCCCGGCGCCCCGGCTGACCCGCCTCGCGGTACGGAACCTGCCGGCCTCGGCCTCCCCCGAGGAGCAGCTGCACGCCGCGGGCATCGACGCCGAGGCGATCACCGCCGCGGTGAAGCTGCTGGTGGAGCGGGTCGTCACGCCCTGAGGCCGCTCGCCTCCGTCGCGGGCACCGGCCCCGGACCCTCTCGCGGGGGTCCGGGGCCGACACGCGCCGCGCGGGCGTGACCGCGGTCCGGCGCGGGTACCCGGCGGCGATGAGCGCCCGCGGCAGCACCCGTACCGGCACCGGTTCCAATACCGCTGGCACCGGCACCGGCACCGGCACCCGGACCGGTACCGGCTCCGGCACCCCGGTCCGTACGGTCCGGGCCGGTCGCCGGAGTGTGGAGGTGCTGATGCGGGAGCGCCACCCCGACGGCATCGACGGGCCCCGCTTCACGCAGAGGGACATGCCGGAGCACCATCCGGACCGGGTGCGCCGGGTGGAGGTGGCGCAGGAGGGCGGCACCGTCGTGCACACGGTCGCCGAGGACACCGCCACCCTGGTCCTCCTCGCCGGCCGGGCCGCCGTCGCCCCGCACCGCTGGCACCTCGTCGTGGCGCTGGACGGCCGCTGCGACCATGACGAGGTACGGGGCTTCGCCCGCGAAGTGGCCGGCACCCTGGCCGAGGCGCACCCCGAGGAGCTGACCGCCGCCGCGCGCAAGGACGCCCGGGGCGGCTGGCTCCACCTGGACGTCCAGCGCAGCGGCTCCGCGCAGACCGCCGTCGCGCCCTACTCGGTGCGCGCCCGGCCCGGTGCCCCGTTGGCCACCCCGCTGACCTGCGCACAGCCGGACAAGCCGGGGACCCATGCCCGTCGCTGGACCGTGCACAACGTGCCGGAGCAGGCCCGTGCCCGCCCCTGGGGCCCGGCGCCCCGGGGCCGCTCGCCGGCACCGGCCCGCCGGAAGCCGGAAGCGCTGCGCTGAGGGCGGTGTCCGGGCCGGAAACGGGGGCAATCGATCACCCGTCCGGGTCGTTTCGGATCAAGCGTGGGCCAAGGGTTTGCGAGGCCATGGTCCGGCAACCAGAGGGAACGAGGCTTCCATGGCAGACACATCAGAAGAATCCCAGGCATCCGGCAGAGACCGGGACGACACCGACGAGGGCGACACCCCGGAAGAGGAGGGCGCCCGCAGGCCGGCGGCGAAGAAGACCGCTGCCCGCAAGACCGCCGCCCGTAAGACCACTGCTCGAAAGACCACGGCTCGCAGGAGCACCGGCGGCAGCGGGGGCGGCACCAGCCGTACGAGGAAGAGCACCGCTGGCTCCACACGGTCCGCGGCCCGGGACGAGGACGCGGAACCGGACGAGCCGGAGGAGATCGAGGAGAACGAGGAGGCTCCGGAACCGGAGCCCCGCAAAAAGCCCAAGAAGGCCATGCAGATCGTCCGCGAGGCCGCCGCCCAGCTCAACGAGATGACCGGGCTGGAGGCCGAGTCGGTGTCCTCCTTCGAGCGCACCGACGACGGCTGGACGGTGCACGTCGAGGTGCTGGAGCTGGCCCGGGTCCCCGAGACCATGAGCCTGCTCGCCACCTATCTGGTGCAGCTCGACGAGGACGGCGATCTGACCGGATACAAGCGCGTCCGCCGCTATGAACGCGGCCGGGCGGACCGCTCCTAGGGAGGGAGAACGACATGTCAGTGGTTCCCGCACAGCAGAGCGGCGGCGGAGGCGGCAGCAGCGGCCTCTACGACGTCCTGGAACTGGTTCTCGACCGGGGCCTGGTGATCGACGCGTTCGTCCGGGTCTCCCTGGTCGGCATCGAGATCCTGAAGATCGACGTCCGGGTGGTCGTGGCGAGTGTCGACACCTACCTCCGCTTCGCCGAGGCCTGCAACCGCCTCGACCTGGAGTCCGGGCGCAAGGCCCCGGCCCAGCTCCCCGACATCGTGGAGGGCCTGACCGAGGGCGGCGCCCGCGGCAAGTCCAAGGGAGCGCTCTCCGGAGCCGCCGAGACCATATCCGGCGCCCTGAAGTCCGGCTCGTCCGAGCGCAGCAGCAGCCGCACGTCCCGTAAGAAGGAGGAGGAGACCGAGTGAGCACCTATGTCTACGGGATCGCGCGCAGTTCGCACCCCGGTCTGCCGGAGAAGCTCGGCGGCGTCGGGGAGCCGGCGCAGCCCGTGCGGGTCCTGACCCGGGGCGACCTGGTGGCGCTGGTCAGCGACGCGCCCGACAGCCTGCGCCCCAAGCGGCGCGATCTGCTGGCCCACCAGAACGTGCTGGCCGAGGCCGGCGCCGGGGGCTCGGTGCTGCCCATGCGGTTCGGCGGCGTCTCGCCCGACGACGACACCGTGCTGTCGGTGCTGGGCGAGCGCGAGGCCCACTACCTGGAGCGGCTGGACGCGCTGGACAACAAGGTCGAGTACAACGTCAAGGCCAGCCACGACGAGGAGTCCGTCCTCCACCAGGTGCTGGCCGACGACCCCGACCTGCGGGCGCTCAGCGAGGCCAACCGGGCCGCCGGCGGCGGCAGCTACGACCAGAAGCTGGCCCTCGGCGAGCGGGTGGTGGCCGCCGTCCAGCAGCGCGAGGCGCGCGACGCGGTCCTGGTCCAGCAGGCCCTGGAGGCCACCGCGGCCGACGTCAAGCCCGGACCGGAGAGCGGCGGCTGGCTTGCCAACATCTCCTTCCTGGTGGACCGCGACCGCTCCGACGCCTTCGTCAACGCGGTGGACGAGCTGAAGCAGGCCAACCCGCACCTGGTCCTCACCGTCAACGGGCCGCTGCCGCCGTACAGCTTCGTCGAATCGGAAGGGTGATCCCGCATGGGCCTGCTGGGAGAACTGCTGCTCCTGCCGGCGGCGCCCGCGCGCGGCACCGTCTGGGTGCTGCGCCAGGTGATGGCGGAGGCGGAGCGGCAGTACTACGACCCCTCCGCCATCCAGCGTGAACTCGCCCGGCTCTCCGACCGGCTGGACGCCGGGGAGATCACCGAGGAGGAGTTCGACCGGCTTGAGGACGACCTCCTCGACCGGCTTGAGAAGGGACCCCCGAACCGATGACCATGCCCGCCCCGCGGCCCTCCGCCTCGATGGCCTACCAGCCGGACGGCGGCGGCGCCAACCTCGCCGACATCCTGGAACGCGTCCTGGACAAGGGCGTGGTGATCGCCGGCGACATCAAGATCAACCTGCTGGACATCGAGCTGCTGACCATCAAGCTCCGGCTGGTGGTCGCCTCGGTGGAGCGCGCCAAGGAGATGGGCATCGACTGGTGGGAGAGCGACCCCTCGCTCTCCTCCCGTGCCCGCCAGGGCGAACTGGCTCGGGAGAACGCCGAGTTGCAGCGGCGCATCGCCGAACTGGAAGAGCGCGCCGAACTGGAGGAGCGCAACGCATGAGCACCGCCGCCCCCGACCTGCGGTATGTCTACGCGGTCACCCGGCCCTTCGACGGCGTCCCGCCGGAGGGCGTCCGGGGCATCTCCGGGCAGCCGCCGAAGCTGGTGCGCCATGGCGACCTGGTCGCCGTGGTGGACCCGGTGCCGGCCGCCGACTTCGAGGAGGGGCCGCTCAAGGCCCGCCTGGAGGACCTGGACTGGCTCGCCGCCACCGCGCGCGCCCATGACGCGGTGATAGCCGCGCTGGCCACGGTGACCTGCCCGGTGCCGCTGCGGCTGGCCACCGTCTGCCGCGACGACAGCGGGGTGCGGCGGCTGCTGGAGGAGGGCGGCGAGCGCTTCGAGCGCGCCCTCACCCGGCTGGACGGCCGGCTGGAGTGGGGCGTCAAGGTGTACGCGGAGCAGCCCGCGCCCGCGGCCGGGGCGGCGCCCGAGCGGGCCCCGGCCGGCGGCCAGGCCCGCGGCAGTGGACGGGACTACCTGCGCCGCCGGATGGAGGCACGCCGCAGCCGCGAGGCCGACTGGGGCCGGGCCGACGCGCTGAGCCGCCGGCTGCACGCCGAGCTGTCCGCGCAGGCGGAGGCGGCCGCCCTGCACCGCCCCCAGGACGCCAAGCTCTCCGGGGTCCCCGGGGTGAACGTGCTGAACGCCGCGTACCTGGTGGACCGGGCCCGCGGCCAGGAGTTCGCCGACCTGGTCCAGGGCTACGCCGAGGAGGGCGTCCAGGTCCGGCTGACCGGACCCTGGGTCCCGTACTCCTTCGCCGGCATCGGCGACGAGGAGCAGCCGGTCGGCGGTGGGGCGGAGCCGGCCGCCGGTGGCGCACAGTCGTCCGCTGGTGGCGCGGAGCCCGAGCCGGGCCCGAGCGCCGAGCCGACCGCCGGTGGCGCGGTGCCGGCCGCCGGTGCCGGTGACCGTGGCGGTGACGGGGCCGGTCCCGAGGCGGTACGCGGATGAGCGCGCCCATGGGGCCGGTGTCGGCCTCCCCGCTCGCCGAACGCCGGATCGCCCTGGTCGACCTGCTGGACCGGCTGCTGGCCGGCGGGGTGGTGCTCACCGGCGACCTGACCCTGAGCATCGCCGACGTGGACCTGGTCCGGGTCGACCTCAGGGCGCTGATCAGCTCGGTCAACGAGAACGTGCCCTCCCCGTTCGAGGTGCGCTGATGCGCGACGCCGAGCCCCCCTACGACATCCCGCACGACACCTCCTACGACATCCCCTCCGCGGAGGAGCCCGAGCCGGACCCCACCGGCAAGCGCCGGGTGGAACTCGACCCGGACACGATCGAGCGCGACCTCGCCCGGCTGGTGCTCACCGTCATCGAACTGCTGCGCCAGCTCATGGAGCGCCAGGCGCTTCGGCGCGTCGAGGGCGGCACCCTCAGCGAGGACCAGGAGGAGCGCATCGGGCTCACCCTGATGCTGCTGGAGGACCGGATGGAGCTGCTGCGCAGCCGCTTCGGCCTGAAGCCCGAGGACCTCAACATCGACCTCGGCCCGCTGGGGCCGCTGCTCTGACCCTGCACCGACCAGCGACCAGCAGGAAGCACCGTGAGCCCCGGCCGCCCAGGCCGGGGCTCACCTCGTCTCCGGACACCGGGTACGGACACCGGGGGAACTTTTCGCGCGTCGGCCCGGCCCGGCGCGCGGCTCCGGGCAGATCAGCAGATCATCACTTCCGTGGCCGCCCGTCCCCGCCGCACGGCCGCCGGCAACGTGAAGGAAAGGCCCCCGCCATGCCCGTCGTCAACAGCGCAGGTCGCCTGGTGCTCGCCGCCGCGGTGGGGGCCGGACTCCTCGTCGGCGGCTGCGCCGAGCCACCGCGTCCACCCGCCGCCGCGGTGCGCCCGCCCGCTCCGGCGGCCGGGCCGCCCCGCCCCGCCCCCGCCCAGGTCCCCGGACTGGGACCGGCCACCCGCTCCCGTATCCCTTCCGGCAGCAGCCAGGCCGTGGTGGTCACCGGCGACGGACCGGACTCCCCGCAGTCCACCGTCGTCCTCTACGAGCGCGACCCGGCGGCCGGCTGGCGGGCGGTCAGCCAGTCCTGGCCCGCCCACAACGCGCTGCGCGGCTGGAGTGCCCACCACCGCGCCGGCGACCTGCGCAGCCCCATCGGGGTCTACACGCTCAGCGACGCGGGCGGCCGGCTGCCCGACCCGGGCACCCGGATGCCGTACGACCAGACCGAATACTTCAACATGCCCGGCACCGGCTTCCTCGGCGAACCGCTGGAAGGCTCCTTCGACTACGTGGTGGCCATCGACTACAACCGGGTCCCCGGCAACACCCCGCTGGACAAGCGCCGCCCGCTCGGCGACGACGCGGGCGGCGGCGTCTGGATCCATGTGGACCACGGCGGCCCCACCAAGGCCTGCGTCTCCATGGACGAGGAGGACCTGCGGCAACTGCTGGTCGCCCTGGACCCGGCGCGCGCCCCGGTGATCGTGATGGGTGACGCGGGCACCCTGGGACGCTAGCGGATGCCCGGAAAGGCGTTGAGCCGGAGCCGGAGCCGGAGGCGGAGGCGAGGGTGACCATGGCCCGGTAGTGGCTGGCTCGTTTGTCGTAGCGCGTGGCCAGGGCCCGGTTGTGCCCGAGGCCGGCTTCCGCACCGCGCACGGCGCCGGCACTGCCGCCGGCGGCCTGGCAGAACCGGCCCGTCGGCGTGCGGCTGGTCATGCATGCTGGCAGCGGCTGCCGGTACGTCTAACTGCCGGGCGGCGCGACCCGCGTCGACATCACCTCCTACGCGGCGGCCGACCGGCTCTCGCCCTACCGGCCGATCGCCTCGGCCGTCTGCACCAGGAACGGCCGCGGAGACCGCCGCCGGAGGCCGCCGGCGGGTAGGAGGTGAGGGCCACTCCGCCGACCAGCAGCGCGGCGGCGCACCAGCGCAGTGGGGTGATGTGCTCGCCGAGGAAGAGGGCGGCGGAGGACATGCCGAAGACCGGCACCAGGAGGGAGAAGGGGGCGACCGAGGAGGCCGGGTGGTGGCGCATCAGGAAGCCCCAGGCGCCGAAGCCGAAGACGGTGGTGACCCAGGCGACGTAGACGATCACCCCGGCACCGGTCCAGTCCAGGGCCCGCAGGGCGTCGAGGTCGCGCCGCGGGCCCTCCACGGCCAGGGAGAGCAGCAGCAGCGGCAGCACCGGGACGGTGCTCACCCAGACCATGAAGTTGAGCGCGTCGGGCGGGGCGGCCCGACGGGTCAGCACGTTGGAGACGCCCCAGCACACGGCCGCCGCGATGACCAGCAGGAAGGCGGACATCGGTCCGGTGGAGCCCTCGTCCACCGCGGCGACGGCGATGCCGGCGACCGCCACGGCCATCCCCGCGATCCGGACGCCGCCGGGGCGTTCGCGGAGGAAGGCGCAGGCGAACAGCGCGGTGAAGACGGCCTGGATCTGCAGGATCAGGGAGGACAGGCCGGCCGGGGTGCCCCGGTCCATGCCGACGAACAGCAGCCCGAACTTGGCGACGCCCAGGGCGAGTCCGACGCCGACGATCCACCGCCAGGCGACCTTGGGCCGACCCACCAGGAAGACCGCGGGGAGCGCCGCCGCCAGGAACCGCAGCGCGGAGAAGAGCAGCGGTGGGAAGTGCTCCAGGCCGATGTGGATGACGGTGAAGTTGACCCCCCAGACCGCGGCGACGAGGAGGGCGAGGAGCAGGTGCCGGACCGGCATCGGCCCGGACGGGGAGGGGCCCGGGCGGGCGGCGGAGGGAGGTGCGGGGAGCGGACCGGAAGGGTTGGGAAGGGCGGTGCGTGGCATGGCATGAGCATCGCTGGCGGCGGACCGTGCAGTACAGCGCGGATTGCTGCATGGTTGGATGAAGCATCGCTGAATACTCCGCTGGGCGGAGGCCGTGGGAGGGGAGGGGTCGCTCGTGCTGGACCTCGGCCGGTTGAAGGCTCTGCACGCCGTCTCGGTCCACGGCACCGTGGTCGCCGCCGCCGCGGCCCTCGGGTACACGCCATCCGCGGTCTCGCAGCAGATCGCCAAACTGGAGCGGGAGACCCGCACCACCCTGCTGGAGCGCCGGGGCCGGGGCGTCCGGCTCACCGAGGAGGCCGAGCAGCTGGTCGTCACGGCGCAGGAGTTGATGGTCATCGTCGAGCGGGCCGAGGTGCGGTTGGAGGAACGGCGCGGGGAGCCGTCCGGGCGGCTCGACATCGCCTGCTTCGCCAGTGCCGCGCGCGGGCTGATGCCGACGGCGCTGGCCGACCTGGCCCGCCGCCATCCGGCACTGGACGCCCGTCTCCAGGAGATCGACCCGCATCTGTCGGTGGAGCTGGTGGCCCGCGGTGCGGTCGACCTGGCGGTGGCCCACGACTGGGACATCGCACCGGTGCCGGTCCCGCCAGGCGTCGCGGCGGCCGACATCGGGGTCGACCTGTGCGACCTCCTGGTGCCGGCCGGCCATCCGCTGGCGCACCGGGCGTCGGTGTGCCGGGAGGACCTGGCCGCCGAGCGGTGGATCTCCCAGCCCCCGGGCACCGTCTGCCACGACTGGCTGGTGCGCACCCTGCGGGCGACCGGCGGCGAGCCCCGGATCGTCCACCGCGCCGAGGAGAACCACACCCAGCTCGCCCTGGTCGCGGCGGGCCTCGGCATCGCCCTGGCGCCCCGGTTGGGCCGGGGAGCGCTGCCGACGGGGGTACGGGCCGTCCGGCTGGACCCGGTGCCGAGCCGGCGGCTGCGGGCCCTGTGGCGCACCGGCGCGGCCCGCCGCCCCGCCATCACCGAGACCGTGCGCACACTGGTACGCCTGTGGCCCGAGGTCGCGGGCCCGGACGCCGCGGCTCACTGAGTCGCCGCCCGCCCCGGCGTGCCCGGCCCGGCAGGCGGCGACGGTGGCGACGGCCGTGGGGCCGGCCACCGAACCGGCCGCGGAGACCTGCCCCGCCGGCGCCCGCCCGCCGCCGACCAGCGGGCGGTGAGCGGGCCGAGCAGCATCAGCAGCACATACGCGGTGGCCGGCGGCCCGATCCGGGGCCCGGTGGCGGCGGCCGGACCGGCGGGCCTCACCGGCGCCGCCCGGTATCCGTCGGCAGCCGCCGCCCGCGCCCACCCATCGTCCCAGACGAGTGGCCGACGATCCGCGCCGACCGCTCCAGCAGCCGCGCCGACCACGGTGGTCGGCTGGAGCCCGGCGGCCAAGTCGGGCTCGATGCCCGGGCCGAGGCGCTGGCCCCCTCGGACCCCGGTCGGTCGCCGCCTCGCTCACCCCAGTCCTGCCGGCCACGGACGAGATCCGAGCCCTGACCACAGCCTCCATCCGCCCGGGCCGTTCGGTGGGCCGTACTCGGTCATCCGACGACGCCAGTTCCCGGCGAGCGTCCGGCCATGCGGAGGCCGCGCTGGCTCCGCGACATCCTCGGGGACCGCCTGGACGTCCGGCGCGAGCCTCACCGGTACCTCGTCTTCGCCCCCGACCGACGACGCCACCGACACCGCAGGCGCTAGCTGATCGTCAGGCTCGTGAAGTGGATGGTAACGATCTGGGTGCTGCCGTTCTCGACCTTGACGACCCTGGGCTCTTGCAGGGTGAACCGCTTCGTCACATTGCCCGCGAAGTCCAACTGCTCGAGCGACGCCGACCCGGGCTGGGTCTTGCCGTCGATCAGGTCGGTGAACTGCTGGGACTGATCGGAACCGCGGGTCACGGTCACCGTGCCTGCCTGCGGCTGCTCTCCGGGGATGAGCCGGAGGCCGTCGGCCGGGTTCTGCTGGGTGGGTTGGTCCAGCGTGATCGCGGAGACCTCGGTGAGGGTGTCCGTGCCGCCGTCGACGCTCAGCCGGAGCTGCCGGGGGGCGAGCTCCTCGCCCTCCTGGAATTTCAGCTCGCCACCGTCGGGCTGGGACAGCGTCGAGGAGCCCTTCGCGCCGGCGTCGGGCGGGCCGGTGGGCGAACCGGCCTTCGGGGAGGCACTGGGATGCGGCGCACCGGTGTCCGAGGACCCGGAGCCGCACGCGGTCAACAGTCCCAGAAGCAGTAAGGCTGCGGCGGCCACGCCGGCCGTGCGGCGGCGCGAGCTGGTGGCGTAACGAGACATGCGGAGACTCCCTGAGATGCCGATGTCGAGGTGCACGTGATGCCGTACATACGGGTCACGTGTGAACGCCCCAAGCATGTGCGGCACTTCGTCCACCCAGCCACGAATTCCGGGCAACCCGGGACGGTGGAACGCGGAAACACCCTCTGGCCTGGGCATACGCAAAGCCCCTGGAACGCCGGGTTGGAACGCCACACTCCCCGAGACGGTCAGTTGAGTCGCAGCCCGTCCCTGGCGCCCAGGAGTTCCGGCCGCCGCCGTTTTCCGGGCCTGCTCCGTCGCGGCCCGCAGCGCGGTACGTACGGACCCATGCGCGCTCATGCCGGCGGCAAGCCCACCGCCGGCCTGCACCATCTCGGCGAGGACGCAGGGGCAGAGGGTCCGTCTCCTCGGACCGTGCGGCCGCTCAGGCGGAAGAAGTCAGCCTTCGGGCCGTGCCGCAACGTCCCCTGCGGCCCTGTAGCCGGAGCTGCACCAGCGTCCAGGCCAGCAGCAGAGCGAAGACCGTCAGCAGCACGCCGGCGAGGACCATATGGCGCTCGTTCGGCACGCGTCCGGTCTGGAGCAGCACGAGCAGAGACAGCAGCGCCCCTGCCGCGTAGATCGACCGCACGCGTCGCAACTGCCGTACGTTCCGCGGGGGAACGGCGTACTTCGTCAGAGCCATGCGTGCCGCATACCCCTGCATTCCCAGGACAGACCCGGTGAGTCACGTCCGGGGCGGCCGCGGTTCGACCGTGCGCTCGGCACAGGCACCCGTCAGCGGCGACAGAGCCGGACCCGGGCGCCTCACCATCCCCTCGGCGCGGCACCGGAGAAGACGGCACACACGACGCAGCCCACGAAGAACACTGCGAGGAAGGACCAGATGGCCACCGGCCCCACCCATGCGATCGCCGGGCGGGGCGGGCGGCGTGGTGGCCAGGTCCGGTCGGCCCGCCGGGTGGCGGACCGCCACCAGAGCTCCGACGCCCACCGTGGGAGGTCCACCGGTCCGCCCGCCGACCCGAGGGAAACCGCCTGAGGCGGGGGAGTCAGGGCGCCGAGATGTACGCCAGGCCGTGGGCGCCCGACTCGCCTTCGTGTTCGACCTCCAGGGTCGTGACCACCCGGGCCTCCGCGAGGTCCACCACGGTCACCGTACTGTCCAGGATGGCGGCCACGTAGCCGAACCGGCCGTCCGGCGACGAGGTGATGGTGAGGGGGAAGGCGCCCACCGGGACCCGGCCGAGGGGCTCGCCCCCGGCGTCGTGGATGTGCAGCACCCCCGGCTCCTGGGTGCCGAGGGAGGCGCCGTCCGACCCGGCGCTGACCCGGAGTTCACCTGCCAGCAGCAGCCCCTGGGAGGTGGTGTGGACGGGGAAGACCACGTTCTCGGTGGCGAGCGTCCGCACGGTCCGGCCCGTCGTCGTGTCGATGATCCGCACCCCCGCCCCGGGCACCGAGCCGGGGTGGTAATCCCCCTTGGGGGCGGCGACGTACACGTACCGCCCGTCCGGCGAGATGTCGATGCCCTCGCTGCCCGGGACCTCGATCCGGTCCAGCGCCTCGCCGGTCTCCAGGTCCACGACGGAGACGAAGGGCGCCTCCTTGTTGGCGGAGTAGGCCCGACGGCCGTCCGGGGTGACGGCGAACCAGTGGGGTCCGGGCGCGTGCACCGGGACCCGCCGCACCCGCCGGCGGGTGGTGGCGTCCAGGGCGACCAGACCGCCTGTCTCCTCCTCGGTGGCCTCCACGCTGACCCAGAGGAGGTCCCGCACCGGATCCAGCAGCAGGCCGTGCGGGGCGTGGTCGGGCGCGAGGTCCACGGTGTCCACGATCCGGCGGGTGTCCGGGTCGATCACCACCAGTTCCCGCGCCCGGCCGGCGTTCGCGTGGTAGTAGCCGGCGTGGTAGGTGATGGAGACGTAGAGCAGCCGGCGGGCCGGGTCGTAGCACAGTTCGTGGGGCTGACTGGGGAGGGGGAGGACGTCGAGCCGGCCGTGGCCGACGGCGTCGAAGAAGGTGACGGAGGAGCCGCCCTGGCTCACCACCGCAAGCATGTCGCCGGCCCTCGGGGACCGGGTACGGGCGGTGGCGGCAGCGGCGGTGGCGGCCGAGGAGCGGGCCGCTTCATGTGTACGGGTCATGACGGCAGCCTCACAGGGGGCTAGTGTTGACTCCAGTGCAACCTGCGCAAGGGTAGTGTGCGTCAAGCGCAAACGAGCTGGTCGGGGCGGGCTCCGGCCGGCTTCCCCATGATCGGAGTCACACCGTGGGACCGAGTGCCCGGCCGTTCCCGGAGCCGCCCCCGCCTGGTTCGCTCGATCTGAACCTGCTGGTCACCCTGGACATGCTGCTGGAGGAGGAGAGCGTCACCGCCGCCGCTGCCCGGCTGCGGTTGTCGGCGCCCGCCGTGAGCCGGGCGCTGGGCCGGATCCGCGCCGCCCTGGGTGATCCCGTCCTGGTGCGGGCCGGCCGCAGGCTGGTCCCCACCCCGTACGCCGTGGAGCTGCGTCCCCGGGTCCGTGCCCTGGTCGAGGAGGCGCGGGCGGTCCTGGTGCCGCAGCCGGCCGCCGATCCCGCCCGGCTGGACCGGCGGTTCACCCTTAGGGCCAACGAGATGATCCTGGCCTTCTTCGCGGCCCGGTTGATCGGGGCCGTCTCGCGCGAGGCGCCCGGGGTCGTGCTGCGTTTCCTGCCGGAGGTGCCGGAGGAAACCCAGGCGCTGCGGGAGGGCCGTCTCGACCTGGAGATCGGGGTGATCGCGCGGCCCGAGCCGGAAGTCCTGGTGGAGCGGCTCGGCGGGACGCGGCTGCTCGGAGTGGTCCGGCCCGGGCATCCGCTGCTGGACGCGGTCGGGCGGGGCGGGCGCGCCGGGGCGCGGGCGTTCGCCGCGGCCGACCATGTGGGGGTGTCCCGTAAGGGGCGGGTGCGCGGTCCGGTGGACGAGCGGCTGGTCGAACTCGGCCTGCGGCGGCGCGTGGTGGCGGTGCTGCCGAGCTACACCACCGCGCTGTTCCTGTGCCGGGAGACCGACCTGGTCTGCCTCACCCCGGTCGGGGTCGCCGAGCACTGTCCGGCGGCCCTGGGGCTGACCACCTTCGAGGTGCCGCTTCCGCTGCCGCCCCTGGACATTGCCATGGCCTGGCACCCGCGCGACGACGCCGACCCGGGCCACCAGTGGCTGCGAGACCGGGTGAGGGAGGTGTGGCGGCCGGACCCGGGCACCACCGGCTGCCCGGATGACCGGCTGCCCGGATGACCGGTCAGTCCGGGTGCCCGTTCAGTCCGGGGCCGCCGGGTGCCTCCCCGGCGCGGCGCGGGACCGGCCGGGGAGGCACCGGGGCGCGGAGGGCCCGTACGGGCGCACTGCCACGGCGTCCACCTCGAACAGCTTCCCCGGCAGGGCGAGCGCGGCCGCGCCGCGTGAGGTAGCCGTCCAGGCGGACGAGGGCCACGGATGCCCATGTCCGGGCCCGTGTCTTCCACGACCATGCCTTCCCCACCCGCTGCCTCGCGCCGGCCGTGGGCGCGCTGGTGTCGGCGCTGGAGCTTCGAGGGGCGGTGAGGTCACGGCCGCCCGTCGACCAGACCTCCTTCCTCGTCGGGCAGGCGTTCGATCGCGACCAGTGCCGCATCGTCGTCGAGATCGCCCTGGACGTGGTGCAGAAGGTCCCGGCGGAGGGCGGTGACCATCGCCTGAAGCGGCCGGTCCGCATGGGCGCGGACGTGTGCGGCCAGGTCGTGGAACCGGCCGCCGCGGTCCCGGGCCTCGATGAAGCCGTCGGTGTACAGCACCAACCGGTCGCCGGGGGCGAACGGCACGGTCTCGGCGACCGGGCGGGCGTCGAGCAGGTCGCCCAGTCCCAGTGGCGCGCCGGGCTGGTCCGGCTCGTGGGGCCGTACCGCCTCCCCACGCAGGACGTACGGTTCCGGGTGGCCGCAGTGCACGATCCGGGCCACCGGTTCGCCCGGCGGGAACTCCACCAGGAGGGCGGTCGCGAACCGTTCCGCGAACAGGGCGCCCGCACGGTCCTGGTGCGGCGTCCCGCCCAGCGCGGCGATCTGGCGCCGGGCCCGCTCGTCCAGTTGCTCCGACACCTCGGTCAGGTCGGCCTCCCGGTAGGCGAGTTCACGGAACGCGCCGAGCAGTGTCGCCGAGGCGTCCACGGCCGTCAGGCCCTTGCCCCGGACGTCGCCGATGAGCACTCGCGGGCCGAACGGGGTGCGCAGCGCCTCGTAGAAGTCGCCGCCGATCCGCGCCTCCGACTCGGCCGGCAGATACACGCCGCGCAGCTCCAACGGGCCGATCCGGGGCGGGAGCGGGTGCATCAGCGCGCGCTGCGCGGTCTCGGCGACCGAACGGACCCGCCGGAGCTGCGTCTCCCGGCGCTGCCGCAGGGAGCAGGCGGCGAGCGAGGCGAGCCCGGCCACGACCAGCGTGGCGAGGGTGACCTCCCCGTCCGGACGCCCCCAGCGCCCCGAGTCCGCCTGCAGCAGCGCGGTGACGGCGAGGGTGGCCGCGCCGACCGTCGCCGTCGCCCGGCAGGACAGCAGCGCGGCGGCCAGCACCGGCACGCCCGCCATCACCGGCAGGACATGCAGCCAGTCGGGGGTCAGCAGGTCGGTCACGGCGACGACCAGCATGAGCAGCACGGGTGCCGTGCCGGGGAGCAGGGGCGGGTGACGGTGGTCGCGCTCGGTGCCGGTGTCGCGGGGGCGCGTGGTGGTGTGCGGTGAGGTCATCATCGTGGGGAGAGCCGTTGGAGGGTGCAGGGGCGGTGGGGCCGGGCGGGCGGCGCGGGCGCGGGTGCCGCGAGACGGTCGAGGACCGCCCCGAGGTGCTCCAGCAGACGGGGGTCCCCGGCGGTGCCGGCGGGCGGGTCGCCGTCCGTCGTGGCCAGCCGGGCGAGGGCGTGCCGGGTGGCGGGCAGCGCGGGGTGCGGCCGACCGCCCCGGCAGGAGTAGACGCAGAGGGCGGCCGTGCGCAGCAGGCGCGGGTAGGGATCGGGGCAGGGGGTGCCGGTGGTGCCCGGTGTCCTCGCTCCGGTGGCGGCCGCCGGGTGGGCGTCCAGGAGACGGCCCGTCGCGGCGGCGCGGTCAGCCGCCTCGGTCAGGCTGTGCAGCACCTGGTGGTCCAGGTGCCAGCGGCGTCGGCGGGCCGTCGGGCGGACGTTCCAGCGCAGGCTCTCATGGGCCTCCTCCACGGCCTTGCGGGCGCGGCCCAGCGCCGTGTCGAGGTCGTCCTGCCAGGTGGGGCCGAGGACATCGCGCGGGCGCCGGTGCCGGGCCGCGGCGTCGGCCAGGCCGTCGAGGTGCCGGGCGGTGAGCAGGCGCAGGTCGTCCAGGGCCCGCTCGGCGGACCGTACGCGCACGGCCGGGAACAGCAGCGCGCCGCAGGCCAGACCGAAGGCCATGCCCAGCACGATCTCCGCGAGGTGGGAGCCCAGCTCACCGGGGTGGCGGCCCCGGACCATGGCGAAGGTGAGCAGCGCGGTCGTCGGCACGTGCAGGCCGTAGTGACCGAGGAAGCCCTGCCGGGCCGGCAGTACGGAGGCGAACGCGACCAGGCCGAGACCGGCCGTCGTGGGCTCCACGTAGAGCGCGCCGGGTATGGCGACAAGGACTCCGAGCAGACAGCCGGCGGCGTAGCGCAGGGCGGCGCCGGCGGTGCGCACCACGCTGGTCTCCACGATGAGCACCGCCGCGACGGCGCCCGCGTACGGCGCGGGCCTGTGCAGCAGCGTCGCGCACGTCTGCCAGGTCAGCCCGGCGGCCACCGCGGCCCGGGCGGCCTCGGCACGGCCCGCGCCCCCGATGCGCCTGGCGAGCCCGGAGAGTGCTGTGCCCCGCATGCCTTACCCGCCTCCTTCCCCCACCGCGCGATCACCGTCCGGTCGCCGGGACCGCTCAGCGGCCCGGGCACGGCCGCCAAGAGTAATAGGACATATGGGGATAGATGCAAATAAGGGAGGCGTATAGGATCCCTGCCCAAGCCTTATGGGCCGCACGGGTGTTCACGCCCCTGACGGCTGACTGCCAGCGCTCGCCCATGGACTGCGAGACCGCCGCTCGGGGGGAGGCTGTCGACGGAAAACCGCATGCCCGAAGGCTCGTACGGTCGGACGCTGATCACCTCGCGGCCGCCTGGAAGGCCGCCTACGGGCGCAGCCCGAATCCGGTGGGGGCGTGTACAGCGAGGCCGCCGAGGCCGTCGAGGCCGTGGCCCACGCCGTCGTCCAGC
This sequence comes from Streptomyces lichenis, assembly GCF_023218175.1. GTDB lineage: Bacteria > Actinomycetota > Actinomycetes > Streptomycetales > Streptomycetaceae > Streptomyces > Streptomyces lichenis. Next base: position 42,995 of record NZ_JALPTH010000019.1, read on the forward strand.
TGGACAACGCCAAGGCCGCGCTCGGCACCATGCCCGGCGAGATCGGCAACGCCCGGCACACGTTCGCCACGGTGATCCCGGCACCAGCCGCCGGCGACCCCATCGCCGTGGCCGAGGCGATGACGCCTGCCCTGTGGCAGGGGTAGACCTCCCGGCACGGTGGCCAGAGCGGCACCGTGCCGGACGCCCCGGAGGCCGCCCGGGCGGCGATTCACCTCGCTGCGGCGCTCGTGCAGTGGTTCATCTCCGGCGCCGGCCCGGCCCTGGGCGGCGGCCTGAGGGCCCCCCGTCCCGCCTCCGGCCCGGGCTTCGCCTGGTCGGTGGCCGGGCGTCGGGGGGCCTGGGTCAGTCGGAGGCCCTGGGTCAGCAGAGCTTCCGCTCGGCGGACTTGACCTTGTTGCCGGTCGAGCTGAGCGTCTCGGTGAAGTAGGTCGCGTTCCCGTCGCAGCCGGCGACGACGGACATGTTGCCGTTGCCGAACTGGGCGTGGGTGCGCGAGCCGACCGTGACATCGCCCTGCAGGAACCGCTTCTTCTGCACCCTGACCGTGAGCGTCACCCGGCTGGTGCCGCAGCCGGTACGGCTGCCCACACCGACGATGGTGCCGCCGGCGCCCGCCTTCGGGGCGTCGGCCCCCAGGCTGCACGCCGCCGCGGAGGCCGGGGTGGCGGCTGCCGGGCCCGCCACCGCGATCCCCGCGACCACCATCGATCCGGCCATGACGAGCGCTCCCAGGCTCCGGGAGATGGGGTTCATAGGACTGCCTCCTGATCGGCGTGACCGGTGAGGGGCGCCGGCCCCCGTCCGGCCGCCCCGGCGGCGGGTCTCCTCCGCGTGGAGGAGACCCGGCCGCACGGCAGAACCGTAGACACCCCCAACTGGCCCGTCAACAATAATAAATGAGATGCCGTCACCTCATTCACCTCAGTTGACGACGGTAGGATGGGTGCCATGGCAGAGGACAGCGTCGACGGACCACTGGCGGCGAAGGTGAACCGCCTGTTCAGCACGGTGCGCCGGTTGCCCGACGGAAACGAGTACACCTTCGAGGAGGTCGCGGGCGCGATCAAAGCCCAGGGAGGCCCCACCATCTCGGCCACCTACCTGTGGCAGCTGCGCAAGGGGCTGCGCGACAACCCGACCAAGCGCCATCTGGAAGCCCTCGCCGGATTCTTCGGCGTCCCGCCCGCCTACTTCTTCGACGACGCGGAGGCGGAGCGCATCGACGCCGAACTCGCCCTGCTCGCCGCCCTGCGGGACGCGCCGGTACGGCAGATAGCCCTCCGAGCCCGGGGGCTGTCCCCCAAAAGCCTCGACGCGATCAGGGACATGGTCGACCACGTCCGCGCGCTGGAAGGGCTGCCCGACCCGGCCGGCGAGCCGGACCGGTGACGCGGATCAGCCGCCGCGGGCTGCGGCGGCGCTGCACCACCGCGCTGCGCGAGCTCGGACTCCCGGACACCTTCGACCTACCCGCGCTGTGCGCCGCGCTCAGCGCCTCCCGCGGACGGCCGTTGCGGCGCATGCCCGTACCCGGCCTGCATGACGTGTGCGGACTGTGGATCGCCACCGACAGTGCCGATCTCATCGCCTACGAGCAGCACACCAGCGCACCCCACCAGGACCACATCGTGCTGCACGAGATCGGGCATGTGCTCTGCGACCACTTCCCGGCCACCCTCAGCGCCGCCGAGCAGGCGCGGCTGCTGCTGCCCGGGCTGGATCCGGCCCTGATCCGCCGGGTGCTGGGCCGCACCGGCTACTCCAGCACCGAGGAACGCGAAGCCGAGTACCTGGCCTCCCTGCTGGGCGAGCGCACCCGGCCCGCGGACCCGGACACCTCCGCGACCGGCCGATTGCGCTCGGCACTGGAGGGCGGTCACCGCGGTGGGTGAGGTACTGCGCCGCTACGGCCCGGCGCTGCTGGCCTGGGGCATGCTGCTGTGGCTGCGACCGAGCCCCGCGCCCGGCCGTCGGCTCGTACGGCTCTGCGTCCTCGGCCTCGCCCTCTCGCAGACGCTGCTCACCCCCGCCGCGATCCACCTCACGCACGCCGCGGGCATGGGCGGCGTGGAGAGGCTCGCCGGCCACCTCGCCATGCTCCTCGCCTGCTGGGCCGGCGCGCAGCTGCTGCTGCGTCTGCGGGGACACCAGGCAGGCGCCCGCGCCAACCCGATCTGGGCGATCACCGCGGGCAGCGTGATGACCCTGCTCTTCGCCCTCACTCCCGACCTGTACCCGCGGTCGCCCTGGGTCATGGAGTACTGCGTCGCCTACGCCGTGGCCCTGCTCCCGGAACTTCTGGTCATCGCCCTTCTCTGCCTGCGTGAACGGCGGGCGGCCCCGGACCGGACCCTGCGGCTCGGTCTCTCGCTGATCATCGCCGGGACCCTCGCCGCGGCCTGCTACATGGCCAGCCGGACCGCGGTCGCCGTCGCCGCCCGGACCTCCCTGGACTTCTCCCCGGGACAGGGGTTCGCCCTGAGCAAGGCGCTGCCGACCGCGGCACACCTGCTGGTGCTGGCCGGGGTGACCGTGCCGGCGGCCGCCACCTGGCTGCGCCGGCTGCGGCGCTACCGCCGGCTCCGGCCGCTGTGGCTCGCCCTCTACCAGGCCGAACCCGCCATCGCCCTGGAGCCTCCGGGACCACTGCGCGCGGTGGCGGACCTCCCCACCCGGCTGCGCCTGTACCGGCGGGTGATCGAGATCCGTGACGGCCTGCTCGCGATCCGCCCCTACCGGCCCACCACCCGGGGCCAGGACGACGGACGCGACCACCACGCGCGCGAGGCCTTCGAGATCGCGGCCGCGCTGCGCGCCCGCGCGGCCGGGGAGCGGCCCCGATCCGACGCGTTCGGCACATCCGGCGGCCACGACCTGAGCAGCGACACCGACTACCTCTGCCGGCTCGCCGACGCCTACCGCGCCCTCACCCGAGCCGACCGGAGGCGATGACCGCTACGACACACATCTACGTCCTGCCGCAGATGAGCGAGGTCCCGGATCGGATCAGGGTCCCCGGCCGCTGGGCGGACGGCCCAGGACCCGGCCCGACCACGCCGGCGGCGACAAGGGCCTGCGGTTCCCGACGCGACCGCCGCTGCCCGCGAGGTCACAGCTGCGGGCGGTAGACCGCCAGCGCCTCGTCCTCCTTGTCGAGCAGCAGTTCCGCCGGCGCCTCGGTGACCTCGCCGTCGTAGGCGAGCGGGGTCCCCGGGGCCAGCCCGGAGATTGTGAACCGGCGCAGCTTCTCGGCGGCGTGCACCGGCGACTTGCTCAGCGGACCGGCCAGCGCCGCCGCCGTCAGCCGCAGCCCGGGCAGCCGCCCGCCGTGCACCACCCGTACGTCCAGCAGCCCGTCCGCCAGGTCGTAGCGGCGGCCCGGGGTCGGCCCCATCCGCCGGTAGACGCAGTTGCCGGCGAACAGCATCCACAGCGGCCGGTGCTCCCCGCCCACCTCCGCCTCCAGCGGATGCCGTCCGCGCAGCACCCGCAGCGCCGCCAGCACCCCCGCCGACCAGCCGCCGATCCGGGGCGACCAGCGCTCCCGGCGGCGCACCAGCTCCGGGTAGACGCCCAGGCTGAAGGTGTTGAGGAAATAGCCGTGCTCCGCCCCGTCGGGGCCGGGGGAGAAGCGCCCGAGGTCCACCCGGACCGCATCGCCTGCGGCCAGTGCCCGGCAGGTGTCGTGCACCGACTCGATGCCCAGGTCATAGGCGAAGTGGTTGAGCGTGCCGCCGGGGAAGACCGCCAGCGGCACGGCGTGCTTGGCGGCGACCGCCGCCGCCCGGTTGACCGTGCCGTCCCCGCCGAGGACGCCCAGCGCCCGGAAGCCGCCGTCGCCGGCGGCCTTCTCCAGGGTCTCGGCCACCTCGTCCGGCTCGACCTCCATCACCCGGGCCAGCGGCAGGGCGTCGCGCACCAGCGCCGCCGCCTCCGAGGAGCCGGACGCCCGGTTGGCGACCACCACCAGCCCGTCGCCGCCGGGCAGCGCGGGCACATCGGCGTGCGGCCGACCGGGCGCGGGCAGCTGGTCGCGGGTCGGCACCATGCCCCGTACCGCGAAGGCGCACCCCACGCCGAGCGCCGCCCCCACCAGGACGTCGCTCGGATAGTGCACCCCGGTGTACACCCGGGACAGCGCCACCGCGGCGGCCACCGGCGCCACCGCGGCGCCCCAGCCCTTGGACTCGAGCAGCACCCCGGTGGCGAACGCCGCCGCCGAGGCGGAGTGCCCGGACGGGAAGGAGGTGGTGATCGGCTGCCGCTTCAGCTGCCGCATCAGCGGAACGCTGTCCAGCACCGGCCGGTTGCGCCGCACCGAGCGCTTGGCCACCGTGTTGACCGCCGCCGAGGCCAGCGCCAGCGAGGCCGCCCCGCGCACCGCCGCCCGCCGGGAGCGGGTGCCGCGGCCCAGCAGGACCATCCCGGCCGCCGTGCCGAACCAGAGCAGTCCGTGGTTGGCGCTGCGGCTCAGCCGTGGCAGCACGCGGTCGCCGCCCGGCCAGTGCCGGGCGGCGACGCGGTAGAAGACGTCGCGGTCCCACTCGGAGAGGGTGGCGGCGACGCGGGCACGGACGGAGTCGGCCGCGGGCTGTACGGCGTACGCATCGGACATGCCGTCCGCGTACCCCGGCCCGGCCCCGGCACGCGCCCGCGTCGAACGCCTGCGCACCGGCGGTGCGCGGTCCCGGTCGGGGCAGGGGTCGGGGGTCGGCCGGTGCCGGTACGCGGGGCCCCTCGCGTACCGCTCGGCCGGCGGGCTCAGCCGGCGCCGGTGTGCGCGGCCTCGCGCTCGCCCTCCGCGTACGGCCAGCGCAGCAGCGCCCCGAGGCCGCCCACGGGCACCTCCTCGTCGTCCTCCGGGCGCACCCGCAGGACCTCGGCGCCCGCCATCACCGCCGAGCGCAGCAGCGCGTCGTCCGCCCGGGCCGGCAGCGGATCGCGCTCACCGAGGTAGTGGGTGTCGCTGCGGCGCACCGCGATCTGGTCCGGCTCGGCGCCCACCCACACCTCGCGGTGCGCGTCCGGCCCCTCGGTGCGGACCAGCAGCTCGGCGATCCGGTGCTCCCGGGCCGCCTCCACCAGCGCCGGCACGCCCTCCGCGGCCGACGGACCGCCGCCGGTGTCCGAGCGCGCCGAGCGGAAGCGGTCCAGCTCCTGGTCGGCGGTACGGCGCAGATGCTCCTCGCGGGCCGCCTCCACGTCCTCGTCCAGCAGCCGGGTGCCCGCGCCGTCGGCCCGGCCGCCGTGCTCGCTCTCCACGGCCAGCGGCCGTACGTCGGCGGGCAGCCGGTCATGGACCGAGCGCCGCTCCCGGGCGTCACCCGCCAGAACGATCAGATCCGCGCCGGTCTCGTGCTCGCACTCGGCGACCGCCTCGGCGATCGTCCGCGCGTTCTCCTCCCAGGTGTTCTCCACGCTGGTCTGGAAGTGCCGTTCGGACCAGTCCGCCGAGGCGGTGCGGTGCACCGGCCAGTCACGGCCCTGCACCGTCCCGGCCAGCCGCTCGCCCCCCGGCCCGCGCAGCTCCAGATCGGCCCCGGTGCGGTCGATGTAGGCGACCAGGCAGACAGGTTCCGCGGCGGCCAGGTCCAGCAGCGGGCCGAGCCGGGGCAGCGCCGCCCAGGTGACCTCCGCGGGCGCCAGGGGCCGCCGGCTCAGCGGCGGGTCCAGCACCACCTCGCCGTGCGCGGCGAACACCGCCCGCCCCTGCTCGTGCGGCGGCCGCCCGCTGGTCAGCGCCTCGTACACGGCCCGCGCGGTGTCCTGGTCGCAGCCCTGCCCGAGCAGATCCTGGCAGGCCTCACGGGCCTGGAGCTCGCGCCGCTCCGCCGCCGACTCGTCGATGACGGAGGTGTCCAGATAGATGCTGGCCCACGGCCCCGGGCGGTCGAAGAGGCTGGTGAGGAAGGAGAGTTGCATGGATCTGATCCCTCCAGGATCGGTGGATCGTCGTGCACCGGCGACGAGTACCCGACGACCTGCCCGCCACACAGCTCACCCCCGCCGCCTCCGTTGCGCGGCCCGGCCGGTGCCGGGTCGCCGCCGGGCCGGTGTCGGGCAAGAGTGGTCGGGAACCCGGTACTCGCATGCGCCTGACTGTCCGACCTGGAGGTGGCGACCGCCATGCCCAACCCGCACGTCCCGTCCGAGCTGCCCGCCCGGCACGCCGAGGCGCTGGAGCTGTTCAGCGCACGGGTGCACGCCATCGGCGCCGACCAGTGGGACGACCCGACACCCTGCACCGACTGGTCCGTCCGCGAGTTGGTGAACCATCTCGCCGGCGAGCAGCTGTGGGTGGTGCCGCTGGTGCGCGAGCACCGCACCATGAAGGAGGTCGGCGACGCCTTCGACGGCGATGTCCTCGGCGAGGACCCGGTCGCCACCTGGGACGAGGCGGCCGCCGCCGCCCGCGCGGCCTTCTCCGAGAAGGGCGCCCTGGACCGGGTGGTCTCCCTCTCGTACGGGCAGACGCCGGCCACCGCCTACTGCGCCCAGATGGTCACCGACCTGGTGGTGCACGCCTGGGACCTGTCCCGGGGCATCGGCGCCGACGAGCGGCTGCCGAAGCCGCTGGTGGACTTCGCCCTGCGGGAGGTCGGCCCCCACGCGGACGCCCTGGCCGGCAGCGGGCTGTTCGGCCCGGCGGTCGACACCCCGGACGGCGCCGACGACCAGACCAGGCTGCTGGCCCTCACCGGCCGCGAGGCCTGAGAAGCCCGGGAGACACGGCAAGGCTCCCCGTACACGGCGAAGCTCCCGTACACGACAAGGCTCCTCGTCCGCCGCGCGGGACGAGGAGCCTTGCCGCGGGAGGCCCGGTGACGGGCGCCCGCCGGTCAGCCGGCCGAGGCCTTGGCGAACTCGGCGGTGAACGCCTCGTTGAACGCCTTCAGGTCGTCCGGCTTGCGGCTGGTGATCAGGGTGCTCGGCTCGGACGTGCACACCTTGACCTGCTCGTCCACCCAGGTGCCGCCCGCGTTCTGGATGTCGGTCCGCAGGCTGGGCCAGGAGGTCAGGGTCCGGCCCCGCAGGACGTCCGCCTCCACCAGGGTCCACGGGGCGTGGCAGATCGCCGCCACCGGCTTGCCCGCCTCGAAGAAGCCCTTGACGAAGGCGACGGCCTTCTCGTCCGTGCGCAGGAAGTCGGGGTTGGCCACCCCGCCCGGCAGGACCAGTCCGTCGAAGTCGGAAGCCGACACCTCGGAGACCGTCCGGTCCACCGGGAAGGTGTCCGCCTTGTCGAGGTGGTTGAAGCCCTGGATCTCACCGGAGTCGGTGGACACCAGGACCGGGGTGTCGCCGTTCGCCTTGACGGCCTGCCAGGGCTCGGTCAGTTCGACCTGCTCGACGCCCTCCGGCGCCACCAGAAACGCGATCTGCACGGTGTACTCCTCGTTTCTTCCTCGTCGTCCTTGTCCGTCTTCCGCCCCGCGCCGCCCGCTCAGGCGGGGTGGGGCCGGCGCTCCAGCGCCACGGCCACGTCCTGCACACTGCGGTAGGTGTCGTCCCGGGGGAGCTGTGCCACCCGGTCCGTCAACCGGTCGGGGGCGTGCCGTTCGCGCAGGATCCGCAGCAGGTCACCGCGGTGCGCCGGGAACGGCGTACGCGCCAGGAACCGGGCGAGCTCCAGCCGCAGCGCCTCGAACGGGTCGGCCGGCACATCCCGCGACGCCAGCCGCGGGTCGTCGTCGGCGATCGGCTCGGGGTCGTGCCACTCCTCGCTCCGCGTGGGGTGACCGGATCGGAGCAGCCCCTTGAGCTGGTGCTTCATCTCGTCGTCCTGGCGGCGGCTGAGCCGGTCACTGCCTCGCTGCATGTGCGCCCTCCATGTTCCTCGGGGTTCTCGGGGTTCCTCGGCTGCGGTCGCCGGGCCGGGTACCCGGCGATACGGAGGCAAACACGCCGGTTGGCCCGGGTTCGGGAGGTCTTCCGGAGGCGACCGGGCGAGGGCCCGGTTTGAGACCGCCCCGCAGCGGAGACCCGCTGCGGAACGACGGGAAGGAACAGGGTCGATGGGACTCATCACCGTACTGGTGCCCCTGCTCATGCCACCCGCCATGCTCGGCGGACTGATGGCCATGGGCCGGTACGAGGACTACATCCTTCCGCGCAGAGACCCCGGCCCCGAGCCCGCCGCCCGCCCCGCGCCGGTGGCGGCCCGCTCGGAGGCCACCGCACCGGCCGGTGCCGCCCCCGCGACCCCCGGGCCGTCGCCCCGGCCCCGGGCCCGCCATGCCCGTCCGGCCGAACTGGCCGGCACGCTACGGCGGCGCCCGCGTCCCGTCGGCAGGCGCTCGCACGCGGCACCCGCGACCGCGGGCGGCTGACCGCGCCCCGCCCGCCCCCGGCCCCGTACCGCATCCGGTACGGGGCCGGCGGCCGTCACCCGGACGGCAGATCCACCGCAGCCGCGACGCGCCCTCGATGAGCGGAATCGTCCCGTTACGGCCAGCATGGAAAGAGGAGTTTGCCGGGTTCGGCCACGGGCATGCGCACCTCGTGCTTCGGACCGGAGGCACGTCCCCGGAAGCGGCCCGCCGCTTCCCCGGGCGTGCGTGTCCGCGCCCGGGGAAAGGAGCTCTTCCTTCCAGGGTGTCAGCCAACCGTCAGCGCCGTTCAGGGAGCTGAAAGCCACATGCCTATCCTCGCTCACACGAAGCACCCGCACGACGACGCCCCCGACACGGCCGAGGCCTTCCAGCGGATGGCGGACCTCCCCGAGGGCGAGGAACGGGATGCCGTCCGACAGGACATCGTCCGGGCCTGGCTGCCCATGGCGGACCGGCTCGCCGGCCGCTTCCGCAACCGCGGCGAGTCCCTGGAGGACCTGAAGCAGGTCGCCGCCCTCGGGCTGGTCAAGGCGGTGGACCGGTACGACCCGACCCGCGGCGCGGCCTTCGAGAGCTTCGCGGTGCCGACCATCACCGGCGAGATCAAGCGGCACTTCCGCGACCACATGTGGACCCTGCACGTCCCCCGGCGCGTCCAGGATCTGCGGGGCCGGGTCCGCACCGCCTACCAGGAGCTCTCGCACACGGTCGGGGGCCGCGCCCCGACCGTGGCGGAGATCGCCAAGAAGGCGGGGATGACGGAGGAGGAGGCGATGGCCGGTCTTGAGGCCCTGGACAGCTTCACCGCCCTCTCGCTCGACGCCGAACTGCCCGGCACCGAGGACGGCTACACCCTGGTGGACGCGCTCGGCGGACCCGATCCGGCGCTGGACACGGTGATCGACCGCGAGGCGGTCAAGCCCCGGCTGGCCAAGCTGCCCGAGCGCGAGCAGCGCATCCTCTACATGCGGTTCTTCCGCGATATGACGCAGAGCCGGATAGCGGAGGATCTCGGCATCTCCCAGATGCACGTGTCCCGGCTGATCAGCCGCTGCTGCAACCAGATGCGCGAGGAGATCATGCGCGACTCCGGCGCCTGAGGCCCGCCTGAGGCCGCTCCCTCATCGCCCCGGCCCCGTGGGCCCGGCCCGCGCCGCGGCCGGACCCACGGGGCCGCCTCGTGCCCGGGCGACCGGATGCCCCCGAGCGGCGGGGCGCGCGGAACCTCCGTATAAAGAGGCCAGGGGGACGGCGGTGGACGCCCCTGGCCGGACGGCGGTCCGGGGCGGCGACGGTACGGCGGAGGTGAGCGCGTATGCGGCAGCCGGTCACCGAGGGGCGCGGCCCGGTGCGCTACGGGCCGCAGCCACCGGGCCCCGCGTCCGGGCTGCCGGTGCTGCCCGAGCTGGCCGACGTGGTCGCCGCCGCGGCCGGCAGCGGGGAACCCGCACCGCCCGGCGGCGGCCCCGAGCTGTGCGAGGCGGCCGGGGGCTACTGGCGGCGGCGCGGGGTGCACTGCGGGCCGAACGACCTGGCCGCCGCGCCCGGCGCCCCGGTACTGCTCTCCGCGATCATCGCCGCGCACGACGGCGACCTGTTGCTGCCCCGGCCCTGCCCCGCCTGGTGGGCGCCGCAGGCCCGGCTGCTGGGCCGGCCCGCGTACCACGTGCCCGTCCCGGCCGAGTGCGGCGGCGTGCCCGACCCGTACGCCCTGCTGGAGACCATCCGCCGGGTACGGGCCGAGGGCGGCCGCCCCGGGCTGCTGCTGGTCTCGGTCGCCGACGACCCCACCGGCACCGCGGCCCCGCCCGAGCTGGTGCGCGAGGCCTGCGAGGCGGCCGTCGGCGAGGGGCTGCACATCGTCAGTGACGAGACCTGGCGGGACACCGCGCACGACCCGGGCGGCACCGTGCTGGTCAGCCCCTCCGAGATGTGCCCCGAGGACACCACCGTGCTGGCCGACCTGGCCGGCGCGCTCGCCCCGGCCGCCTGGCCCGCCGCCGTCGCGCGCTTCCCCGCCGGAGAGCGCGGCGCCCGCTGGCGGGCCGACGCCCTGGACCGGCTCACCGCGCTGGGCGCCCAACTGGCCGCGCCGGTCGCCGCGGCCGCCACCCACGCGCTGCGCGAGCCCGCGCCGGTCGCCGCCCGGGCCGCCGCCTCGGCCGCCCTGCACGGCCGGGTGGCCGCCGCCGCCCACCGGACGGTGCTGGCCAGCGGCGGGCTCGCCCGGCCACCGCAGGCCGGACGGTGCCTCTACGCCGACCTCACCCCGCTGCGCGGGCAGCTCGCCGCCCGCGGGGTGACCGACGCCATGGAGCTGGAGGAGTACCTCGGCGAGGGGCTCGGCTTCCCGGCGCCCGGCGGGCACCGGTTCGGCGACGACCTCGGCGCCCTGCGGGTACGGCTGGACACCGCCCCGCTGCTGGGCGCGCCCCCCGACCCGGGCGGCCGGGCCCTGACCGCGGACGACCCGCTGGAGCTGCCCGAGGTGGCGGCCGCGCTGGACCGGCTCGCGGCCGCCTTCCACGAACTGCACCGCACCCCGGCGAACGGAGCTGGCCGATGACGGAACGGACCGCCCCCACCGGCCCCACCGACCCCGACCCCACCGGCCCCAGCGACGCCGCGCATACCGCCCCCGCACCCGCCAGCCCTACCGGCCCTGGCCCCACCAACACCGCGCCTACCGGCCCCGCCAACCCCGCGCCCACCGACGCGCCGCCCGCCGAAACGCCCGCGTCCGCCCATCCGGCCGTACCCGCCAGCCCTACCGGCCCTGGCCCCACCGATGCCGCGCCCAGGGACGCCGCGCCCACTGGTCCCACCCATGCCGTATCGGCCGGCCCCGCGCCCACCGACGCACCGCCCACCAAACCCACTGGCCCCACCCATGCCGTATCGGCCAGCCCCGCGCCCACCGACGCGCCGCCCGCCGAAACGCCCGCGTCCGCCCATCCGGCCGCACCCACCAGCCCTACCGGCCTCGGCCCCACCGATGCCGCGTCGAGGGACGCGCCCACCGGCCCCGCCAACCCCGCGCCCACCGATGCCGGTCCCGCCGATGCCGGGCCCACCGGCCCTACCCGTGCCGTATCGGCTGGCCCCGCGCCCACCGACGCGCCGCCCGCCGAAACGCCCGCGTCCGCCCATCCGGCCGCACCCGCCAGCCCTACCGGCCCCGGCCCCACCAACGCCGCGCCCACCGATGCCGGTCCCGCCGACGCCAGGCCCACCGGCACCACCCATCCCGTATCGGCCGGCCCCGCGCCCACCGACGCACCGCCCGCCGAAGCGGCCCCGTCCACCGAAGTGCCCGCAACCGCCCATCCGCCCACGCCCCCCGAGGGGCCCGCGCGGGCCCCTCGGCCGCCCGCCATTCCCGGGGCGGTCGCCGGGGCTCTGGGCCCGCATCCGCTCGCCCACCCGCATCTCCGCCCCTGGCCCCGCTCCTTCGCCGACCGGCTCACCGCGCCGCTGCCCGGCGTACGGGCCATGGCGCGACTGGCCCGGGAGGGCGCCATCCGGCCCCGGGCGGACGGGCTGCACGACATCCCCCATCTGCCCTTCGAACCGGAGCCGCTGCCCCCGGTCGGACCGGACACCACCGCCGTCACCTGGGCCGGGCACGCCAGCTGGATCGTCCGTACCGGCGGACTGACCCTGCTCACCGACCCGGTCTGGTCCCGCCGCATCCTCGGCACCCCGGCCAGGATCACCCCGGTGGGGGTGCGCTGGGAGGAGCTGCCGCCGATCGACGCCGTGGTCGTCAGCCACAACCACTACGACCACCTCGACGCGCCCACCATCCGCCGGCTGCCCCGCACCACCCCCGTGTTCGTCCCCGCCGGGCTCGGCCGCTGGTTCCGGCGCCGCCGGTTCAGCCGGGTCACCGAGCTGGACTGGTGGGAGTCGGCCGAACTCGACGGGGTGCGCCTCGACTTCGTCCCCGCCCACCACTGGTCCCGGCGCGGTGTCGCCGACACCTGCCGCACCCTGTGGGGCGGCTGGGTGCTCACCGCCCCGGACGGGCGGAAGGTCTACTTCGCCGGGGACTCCGGATACGGCCACTGGTTCGGCGAGATCGGCGCCCGCCACCCCGGTATCGACCTCGCCCTGCTGCCCATCGGCGCCTACGCCCCCCGCTGGTGGCTGCGGGATGTGCACACCGACCCCGAGGAGGCCGTCCAGGCCTTCCTGGACCTCGGCGCGCGGAACATGGCACCCATGCACTGGGCCACCTTCGTGCTCTCCGCGGAACCCGTGCTGGAACCGCTCACCCGGGTGCGAGCCGCCTGGCGGCGCGCCGGACTGGCCCGCGAACGGCTCTGGGACCTGCCGGTCGGCGGCTCCCGCGTACTGCCGTAGCCGCCGTAGCCACCGTGACCGCTCCGGGACGCCTCAGGCGTGGCGCCGGCGGCGTTGCAGCCGGTGCCACAGCCACGGCACCGCGCTCACCAGCACCGTCAGCGCCACCGCCGCCGCGACCCCCTCCCACGGCTCGGCGAACAGCGAACCGCCCAGGATGCCGATCAGCTGGTACGTCAGCGCCCACGCCAGGCAGGCCAGCAGATTGCCCCGCAGGAAGCGGCTCAGCGGCAGCTCCGCCAGCAGGCAGGCCAGCATCACCGGGATGCGGCCCGCCGGGACCAGCCGGGACAGCACCAGCACCGAGATCCGGTGCTCGTGCACCTTCTCCTGGGCCTGCTCCAGCCGCTCCGGCGCCGCCCGCCGCTTCAGCGCCGCCAGCCACTTCGAGCCGTGCTCGGAGTGCACTCCGCGCCGGCCCAGCCAGTACAGCGCCACATCCCCGGCGAAGGCCGCCGCCGAGGCCACCGCGAACACCGCCAGCAGCGGCAGCGGCGGCGCCGCCTGGTGGAAGGCGACCACGGCCGCCGAGCTGACGATCGCCCCGGTCGGCACCACCGGCACCAGCGCGCCCAGCGCCACCAGCAGGAACAGCGACGGATAGCCCACCGCCGACTGCGTACCCGGCGACGGCAGCTCGCCCAGCAGCGTCTCTATCAACGCCCCACCTCCGGGCGCACACTCTGCCCGTGCTCCAGCCGGTGCACCACCGTGCCCGGCGCCAGCCGGGCCGCGTGCCGGACGAACTCCTCGCCGGGGGAGTGGAACTCGTGCGGCCGCACCCCGTCCATCCCGATCGGCCAGTACGTGCCGTAGTGCACCGGCACCGCCGCGCCCGGCCCCAGCGCGGCCAGCGCCTCGGCCGCCCGCCGCGCGTCCAGATGGCCCGGGCCCAGGAACGGCCCCCAGCCGCCGACCGGCAGCAGCGCCACATCCACCGCGCCCACCGCCTCCGTCATCGCGTCGAACAGCCCGGTGTCCCCGGCGAAGTACGTCCGCGCCTCCCCGGCGACCACATAGCCCAGCGCCGGTGCCCGCTCCCGGCCCACCGGCAGCCGCCGCCCGTCATGGCGCGCCGGCACCGCCCGCACCACCAGCGGGCCGACCTTCACCTCCTCACCCGCCGCCACCTCGGTCAGCCGCAGCACCCTGGCCAGCCGCCGCAGCCCCGGCACCGCCCGCGGCGCGCCCCTCGGCACCACCACCCGGGTCCCCGGCGCCAGCCGGGCCAGCGAGGGCAGATGCAGATGGTCGGAGTGCAGATGCGACACCAGTACGGCGTCGGCCCGGGCCGCCTCTTCGGTCGGCACCGCCCCGCGCCGCCGCCGCAGATGCGCCAGCCGCCGCGCGAACAGCGGGTCGGTGAGCACCCGCGTCCCCGAGTCCTCGACCGTGCAGGTGGCGTGCCCCCACCATGTGACCTCGACCGCCACCCGTCCGTCCTCCTCGCTCCCGCGGCCCGTCCGCGCCTCCGGCCACCGCCGGACGCCGCCCCGTCACCGCGCCTACCGGGCTCCTTCGCCCCAGCGCCCGAGCCTAAACACGCGGCTGCCGGGCCCCGCGCGGCGGGGAGTAGGGTCATCCGCATGCACGGTGTACGTATGGCGAGCCCGACGCCACTGGAGGAGCCGGATCCCGCCGCGTGCCCCCGAGGAGCGCGCCGGCCGTGAGCGACGAGCAGCAGCGCGAGCCCGGCACCCCCGGCAGAGCCTCCGCAGACCCCTCCCCGTACGACTCCGGGCAGTGGGCCGCGTACGATCCGCACGCCCTCGCCGACCATCCGGCCGAGCCGGACGCCCCCGAGGCCCACCTCTCGGCCTTCGGCCACCGGCGCTCTTCCTCGCCCGGGATGCGCCGCGCCCTGAAGACCGCCGGGGCCACCCTGCTGCGGGTCACCCTGGTCTGGGCCGCCTCCAGCCTCACCCTGCTGGCGCTCGCCGGGATCCTGCCCGATGTCCAGCTCCAGTCCGAGGACGGCGAGTCCATCACCCGCACCGCCGTCACCGCCGCCTGGGCCGCCGGCGCCTTCGGGCTCCTCGGCGCCCTGGTCTGGCCCCTGCTGGTCCGAGCCCTGCTGCTGGTGCCCGCCCTGGTCCTCGGGCTGCTCGGCTTCGCCATCAACGGCTCCCTGCTGCTGGTCGCCCTCTGGGTCATCCCCGAGCGCGGCGGCGAGGCCGACCCGCGGGACGCCGTGGTGGTCGCCGCCGTGATGTCGGCCGTCGCCTCCGCCACCTCCACCGCCCTCGCCGTCCGCGACGACGCCGCCTACCGCCGCCGGCTCCACCGGCTCGCCGGCCGCCGCCGCACCGCACCCCCGGACGGTGCCCCGGACGCCGCCCCCGGCACCCTCTTCCTCCAGCTCGACGGCGTCGGCTGCCAGGTGCTGCGGGACGCCGTCGCCGACGGCACCATGCCCACCGTCGCCTCCTGGCTCGGCACCACCCACCGGCTCACCCCCTGGCGCACCGACTGGTCCAGCCAGACCGGCGCCAGCCAGCTCGGCATCCTGCACGGCTCCAACCACGACGTCCCCGCCTTCCGCTGGTACGAGAAGGACACCGGCCGGACCATGGTCAGCAACCGCCCCGGCAGCGCCGCCGAACTCCAGCGCCGCGCCATCGAGCGCACCGGCGACGGCGGACTGCTCACCCTGGACGGCGCCAGCCGCGGCAACCTCTTCAGCGGCGGCGCCGACCAGCTGGCCCTGGTGCTCTCCGTCTCCGCCCGCCGGGGCCGCCGCAACCGCTCCCGGGCCGGCTACTTCGCCTACTTCCGCGACCCCGCCAACGCGGTGCGCACCGCGCTCTCCTTCGCCGCCGAGGCCTTCCGCGAGATCGGCCAGTCCACCCGCGCCCGGCTGCGCGGCGACCACCCCCGGGTCGGCCGCGGCGGGCTCTACCCGCTGATCCGCGCCTTCGCCACCACCGTCGAGCGGGACGTGGTGGTCGCCGCCGTCATCGGCGACATGTTCTCCGGCCGCACCGCGATCTACGCCGACCTGGTCGCCTACGACGAGGTGGCCCACCACTCCGGACCGCGCAGCCGCGACGCCGCGGCCGTGCTGCGCCGCCTCGACCGCTCCATCTCCCTGATCGCCGAGGTCGCCGCGCACGCCCCGCGCCCCTACCGGATCGTGCTCCTCTCCGACCACGGGCAGAGCCCCGGTGAGACCTTCGAGTCCGCGTACGGGCTGAGCCTGCGCGACCTGGTCCGGTCCGGCTGCGGACTGCCCGTACCCCGGCACGCCCAGCGCCGGACCGGCGGCGCCGAGGCCCGCGACACCCTGCGCAGCGCGGTGCACCTGCCGCCCCCCGAGGACGAGGAGGCGGGCCCCCCGCCCGAACACGGCACCGACCCCGTCGTACTGGCCTCCGGCAACCTCGGCCTGGTCTCCTTCCCGGACATCCCCTACCGGGCCTCCAGGGAGGAGATCGACCGGCGCCACCCCGCGCTGCTGCGCACCCTGGCCGACCACCCCGGCATCGGCTTCCTGCTGGTCCGCAGCGAGCGGCACGGCTCCCTCGTCCTCGGCCCCGACGGGGCCGAGGTGCCCGTGGACGACCTGGCCGACGACCAGGGCCCGCTGGCCGGCTTCGGCCCCGGCGCCGCCGACGCCGTCCGGCGCACCGACTCCTTCCCGCACACCGCCGACCTCATGGTCAACTCCCGCTACCACCCGGCGACCGGCACCGTGCACGCCTTCGAGGAGCAGATCGGCTCGCACGGCGGCCTCGGCGGCGAGCAGTCCCACGCCTTCCTGCTCTGGCCGGTGACCCTCACCCCACCCGTCCCGGACCCCCAGCCCGCCGGCTCCGCCCTGGTCGGCGCCGAACAGGTCCACCGGGTCCTCCGCCGCTGGCTCACCGAAGGCCCGGGACCCCAGATACCGGTGGACCGCACGGCGCAGAATTCACCGCCGCACACACGCCCCAGCGAAGCATTTCCGGTCACCAGCCGCGTCACGCCGCACAAAAACGACTGATTTGGTGCAGCCTTCGCCCTACCCCGAGCATGTTCGGGTTTGCACGGCGAAAGGCGCACCACCCTCATGACCACGCTCAACCCCCCGGTCACCCCCGACGAGCAGAGCAGGCACTCCCGGCGGTTCGGCCTCCCGGTCGCGACCGCCCTGGTCATGGGGAACATCATCGGCGGCGGCATCTTCCTGCTCCCCGCCTCCGTCGCCCCCTACGGCACCATCAGCCTGGTCGCCTTCGGCGTGCTCACCGCCGGCGCCCTCACCCTCGCCCTGGTCTTCGGCCGCCTCGCCGAGAGGCACCCGCAGACCGGCGGCCCCTATGTCTACGCCCGCGAGGCCTTCGGCGACTTCGCCGGCTTCCTCACCGCCTGGTCCTACTGGATCACCACCTGGGTCTCCAACGCCGCGCTCGCCGTCGCCGCGGTCGGCTATCTGGACGTCCTGATCCCCGTCCGGCACTCCACGGCCGCCACCATCGCCGCCGCCCTCGCCGTCCAGTGGCTGCCCGCCCTCGCCAACCTGGCCGGCACCCGCTACGTCGGCGCGGTCCAGCTCACCGCCACCGTGCTCAAGTTCGTCCCGCTCCTGCTGGTCGCCGTCGGCGGGCTGTTCTTCTTCGACTCCGCCAACCTCGGCCCCTTCCAGACCGGTTCCACCAGCGCGGCCGGCGCGATCTCCGCCTCCGCCGCGATCCTGCTCTTCAGCTACCTCGGCGTGGAGTCCGCCGCGGTCAGCGCCGGCGAGGTCCGCGACCCCCGCCGCAACGTCGGCCGCGCCACCATCCTCGGCACCCTCGGCGCCGCGAGCCTCTACCTCCTGGGCACCCTCTCCGTCTTCGGCCTGGTCGCCCACGACCGGCTCATCGGCTCCAGCGCCCCCTTCACCGACGCCGTCAACGCCATGTTCGGCGGCACCTGGGGCGGCACCGCCGTCGCCTGCATGGCCCTGGTCTCCATGGTCGGCGCCCTCAACGGCTGGACCCTGCTCAGCGCCCAGACCCCCTACGCCGCCGCCCAGGACGGCCTCTTCCCCCGCTTCTTCACCCACAAGCGGCGCGGCGTCCCCACCTACGGCGTCCTCACCACCGTGGTGCTCGCCTCCCTGCTGACCGTCTACAACTACACGGCCGGCCCCGCCGGGGTCTTCGAGACCCTGGTCCTGGTCACCACCTTCACCGCCACCGTTCCGTACCTGCTCTCCACCGCCGCCCAGATCCACTTCCTGCTCACCGGCCGGGCCGACCGCGTCAACCGCCCCCGCCTCATCCGGGACGGCGTCCTCGCCCTGCTCGCCTTCGCCTTCTCCCTCTGGCTGGTCGCCGGATCCGGCTACGCCGCGGTCTACCAGGGCGTGCTGTTCCTCTTCGCCGGGGTCCTCGTCTACGCGGTGATGGCCGCGCGGGCCAGCCGGCGCCGCCCGGTGGCGTAACCCGCGTCGCCCGGTCGGGCGTTTCCCGGCGCGTAGCCGTCCGAGGGGCCCGGCCGCGGGTTACAGGCCCCCCATGACCAGCACCGCCGGGCCCGCCTCCCACGCGCCGCGGCGTCCGGCCGGTGCGGGCCATCGGCCCGGTAGTGCGCGACCACGGCGAGACGGGTCACAGACCCACCCGCGCCGGCGAACCCACCGGCCCGCAGTCGAACACCCGGCCAGGCACTACGCCGCGGACGCCGCCAGCGCCTCCAGCACCGGCCGTACCAGCGGATGCGCCTCCGCCCCGCGCCGGGTCGCGGCGAAGACGCGGCGGTAGGCGCCGGGCCCCGAGACCGGGCGGACGACCACGTCCTTCAGCTCCATCCCGCTCAGCGCCGAGCGCGGTACCAGTGCCACCCCGGCCCCCGCGCCCGCCAGCGCCACCGCCGCGCGGAAGTCGTCCGAGGAGTGCAGCACCCGGGGCGAGAAGCCGGCCAGCTCGCAGGCGAGGGCGACCATGTCGTGGCAGGGGTTGCCCGGGTAGGGCGCGATCCAGTCGCAGTCGGCCAGCTCGGCGACGGCCACCGTGGGGGAGACCGACAGCGGGTGCCCGGTGGGCAGCACCGCGTCGAAGGGTTCGGCGTAGAGCGGGACGCGGGCCAGCCGAGGGTCGCCGTCGCGCGGGGCGCCCCGGTACTCGACGGCGACCGCGAGGTCCGCCTCCCCGTCCAGCACCATCGGCAGGGACGCGTCGCCCTCGGCGTCCCGGACGCGGACCCGGATGCCCGGGTGGCTCCCGGCGAGCCGGGCGATCGCCGGGGCCAGCACCTCCGCGATGCCGGTGGCGAACGCGGCCACCACCACCTCGCCCCCGGTCCCGGCGGCGTAGGCCGCCAGCTCGGCTTCGGCGCGTTCCAGCTGGGCCAGCACCTCGTTGGCGTGGTTCAGCAGGATCTCCCCGGCGGAGGTCAGGGTGACGCCCCGCCCGCTGCGGTTGAGCAGGGTGTGCCCGGTCTCCTGTTCGAGCGCGGCGAGCTGCTGGGAGACGGCGGAGGGGGTCAGATACAGCGCGGCGGCCGCGGCGGTCACCGTACGGTGGTCCGCCACGGCCCGCAGGATGCGCAGACGGCGGGGGTCGATCACCCCGCCATTGTCGCGCGACCGCCGAAGCCGGTCACCCGGCGGCCATCACCGACCGCGCCTCGACGAACGCGGCCACCGCCCGCTGCACATCCGCCTCGGAGTGCGCGGCGGAGAGCTGGACCCGGATCCGGGCCTGGCCCAGGGGGACGACGGGGTAGGAGAAGCCGATCACGTAGACGCCGCGCTCCAGCAGCAGTTCGGCCATCCGCCCCGCCTCGGCCGCGTCGCCGATCATCACCGGGGCGATGGGGTGCTCGCCGGGCAGGATCTCGAAGCCCTCCTCGGTCATCCGGCTGCGGAACAGCTTGGTGTTGGCCTCCAGGCGCTCGCGCAGCTCACCGGCGGTCTCCAGCAGGTCCAGGACCTTCAGCGAGGCGGCGGCGATGACCGGGGCGAGGGAGTTGGAGAAGAGGTACGGGCGGGAGCGCTGCCGCAGCAGGGCGACGATCTCGGCGCGGGCGGCGACATAGCCGCCGGAGGCGCCGCCCAGGGCCTTGCCCAGGGTGCCGGTGATGATGTCCACGCGGTCCATCACCCCGTGCAGCTCGGGGGTGCCGCGCCCGCCGGGGCCGGTGAAGCCGACGGCGTGCGAGTCGTCCACCATCACCATCGCGTCATAGCGGTCGGCGAGGTCGCAGATCTCGGGCAGCGGGGCGATGTAGCCGTCCATGGAGAACACGCCGTCGGTGACGATCAGCCGGCGGCGGGCGTCCTGGGTGTCCTTGAGCTGCTGCTCCAGCTCGGCCATGTCCCGGTTGGCGTAGCGGTGGCGGCGGGCCTTGGAGAGGCGGATGCCGTCGATGATGGAGGCGTGGTTGAGGGCGTCGGAGATGACCGCGTCCTCCGGGCCGAGCAGGGTCTCGAAGACGCCGCCGTTGGCGTCGAAGCAGGAGGAGTAGAGGATCGTGTCCTCCTGGCCGAGGAACGCCGAGAGCCGCGCCTCCAGCTCCTTGTGCACGTCCTGGGTGCCGCAGATGAAGCGGACCGAGGCCATCCCGTAGCCGTAGCGGTCCAGCGCCTCCTTGGCGGCGGCGACCACCTCGGGGTGGTCGGCCAGGCCGAGGTAGTTGTTGGCGCAGAAGTTGAGCACCTCGCCGCCGTCGGCGTCCTTCGCAGCCACCGAGATCGCGGCGGACTGCGGGGTGGTGATGACCCGCTCGGGCTTGAACAGCCCGGCCTCGCGGATCTCGTCGAGGGTGGCGCGCAGCTCGTCGCGGACGGACGCGTACATGAGGAAGACTCCTAGGGTGAGGGCGGAAGGGATGCCGGATCAGGCGCCGGCCGAGGACCAGTCCAGGATGATCTTGCCGCTGCGGGCGGTGGCGGCCTCGTCGAAGGCGGCGTCGAAGTCCTGGTAGGAGTAGCTGCCGGTGATCACCGGGGTGAGGTCGAGACCGCCCTCCAGCAGGACCGTCATCGCGTACCAGGTCTCGAACATCTCCCGGCCGTAGATCCCCTTCACGGTGATCATGGAGGTGACGATCTTCGCCCAGTCGACCGCGAACTCCTCGGCCGGGAGCCCGAGCATCGCGATCCGGCCGCCGTGCGTCATGTTGTCGACCATCCCGCGCATCGCCTGCGCGTTCCCGGACATCTCCAGGCCGATGTCGAAGCCCTCGCGCAGGCCCAGGGTGCGCTGGGCGTCCTCGATGGTCTGCTCGGCCACGTTGACCGCCAGGGTCGCGCCGGCCTTGCGGGCCAGTTCGAGGCGGGACTCGCTGACGTCGGTGACGACCACGTTGCGGGCGCCGGCGTGCCGGGCCACCGCCGCGGCCATCACACCGATCGGGCCCGCGCCGGTGATCAGCACGTCCTCGCCGACCAGCGGGAAGGAGAGCGCGGTGTGCACGGCGTTGCCGAACGGGTCGAAGATCGCCGCCACATCCAGGTCCACCGGGGTGCGGTGCACCCACACATTGGACGCGGGCAGCGCCACGTACTCCGCGAAGGCCCCGTCCCGGCCGACCCCGAGGCCGACCGTGGCCCGGCAGAGGTGGCGCCGACCGGCCAGGCAGTTGCGGCACTTGCCGCACACCAGATGGCCCTCGCCGCTGACCAGGTCGCCCACCGCGATGTCGCTGACGTCCGCGCCGACCCGCGCGACCTCGCCGACGAACTCGTGCCCGAGCACCAGCGGGGTCCTCACCGCGCCCTGGGCCCAGCCGTCCCAGGAGCGGATGTGCAGGTCGGTGCCGCAGATACCGGTGCGCAGCACCCGGATCAGCACATCGGTGGGGCCGGTCTCGGGCTCGGGGACGTCCATGAGCCAGAGCCCGGGCTCGGCCTTGTGCTTGACGAGTGCCTTCATCGGTTGCGGCTCCAGGCTGCGGTGGGGAGTGGGGGAGGAGGGGAGCGGGGGACGGGGGAGACGGGAGAGATCGCGGACGGGGACCAATCTGCCCAGCCCGGCCGCCCGCGTCCATCGAGGTTTTCTTAAGCGGGCCGACAGGGCAGCTTCACGCGCCGCGCCTCTACCGTCGGGGTATGACGAGGGAAGTCTGGTACGCGGCGTACGGCTCCAACCTCCATGTGGACCGTCTGGCCTACTACCTGCTCGGCGGCCGCCCGCCGGAGGCCACCCGCGAGTACCCGGGCAGCCGGGAGCCGCGGATGCCCTCGGCCTCGGTGCCGGTGGAGCTGGCCGGAGCGGTGTACTTCGCCACCGAGTCACCCGTGTGGACGGGCGGACGGGCGTTCTACGATCCGGAGGCGCCCGGCCGGGTGCTGGCCCGCGCCCATCTGCTGACCGCGGTGCAGTTCTCCGATCTGGCCGCCCAGGAGATGTACCGCGAGCCGGGCGCCGACCTGGACCTGGGGCCGGTGCTGCGGGACGGGCGGGCGGCCTGCGGGGAGGGCCGCTACGAGACGCTGGTCCACCCCGGGATGCTGGACGGCCGCCCGCTGCTGACCTTCACCGCGCCCTGGCGGATGGACGAGGTGGAGCATACCGTCCCCTCGGCCGGCTATCTGCGCCATCTGGCCGCCGGGCTGCTGGCCACCGGGGCCTGGGACGAGGACGCGGTCACCGCCTATCTCGCGGCCCGGCCCGGCGCGGCCGGGCACTGGACGGCGGAGCGGATCGCCGCCCTGCTGGAGTGAGCCCCGGGCTTCGGGGGATGACCTGCGGGGTCATCGACGGGGCCGGGGCGCCCCGGGCATCGTGGGGTGCGCCGGGACCCGGTCGCCGCACTGCGACCGGGCTCCGGTGTCCCGCCCGCGGTCAGCGGGAGCGGAGGTAGGCGACCGTCTCCGGGTCGGCCGGCAGCAGCGTCTCGATGGCCAGCTCCGCGACGGTCACGTCCAGCGGGGTGTTGAAGGTGGCGATGGACGACACGAACGACAGCACCCGGCCGTCCTGCTCCAGCCGCATCGGCAGTGCGAAGGCCCGGTAGGGGGCGGGGTCGTCCGGGTCGTCGGTGTCGTCCGGGCCGGCCGGGGCCGGATAGGCCGCCACCTCCTCGTACAGCTCGCGCAGCGGCCGGGCGCGGGCCGGGGCGGTGGTCTCGGCGGCCCGCCGCAGCTGCCCCAGCAGATGCGCCCGCCACTGGCGCAGGTTGCGGATCCGCGGGGCGAGGCCCTCCGGGTGCAGGGTGAGCCGCATCGCGTTCAGCGGCGCGGCGAGCAGCCGCTCGGCCACCCCGCCCAGCAGCGCCGTCACCCCCTGGTTGGCCGCGACCACGTCGTACCGGCCGTCCACCACCAGGGCCGGGTAGGGGTCGTAGCCGGACAGCAGCTGCTCCAGGCCCTCCCGCAGCGCGCCCATGGCCGGGTCGTCGAGCGGGGTCTCGCTGTACCGGGGCGCGTAACCGGCGGCCAGCAGCAGCGCGTTGCGCTCCCGCATCGGTACGTCCAGATGCTCGGCGAGCCGCAGCACCATCTCCTCGCTGGGGCGGGAGCGGCCGGTCTCCACGAACGAGATGTGCCGGGCCGACGAGTCGGCGCGCAGGGCCAGTTCGAGCTGGCTGACCCGGCGCCGCTCCCGCCAGCCCCGCAGCAGGGGCCCTACTCCGCCGACCGGTGCGACAGTTGTCATGGGGCTGACGGTAGCCCAGGGGGCGGCCCGGGTGGTCGCGTCCCGGCCGGGCGGCGGCCCGGGTGGCCGACCGGCCGTGGGGATCCGGCCAGGGGTTACCCCGGCGGCGGTCCGGGGGACCGTATCGTCACGGCCGTACCGTCCGCCCCGACCCGAGGGAGCACTCCGATGCCCACTGAGCCGCTGTCGCAGAAGGAGATCGAGGACCGGCTGCGCGAACTGCCCGGCTGGTCCCAGGAGGGCGACCGGATCGCCCGCACCTACCGCCTTGAGGACCATGTGGCGGCGGCCGCGCTGGTCATGCATGTGGCCAGCATCCAGCAGCAGCTGAACCACCACTCGGAGCTGACCCTCGGCTACGACACCGTCGACCTCACCGTGCACACCCATGACGCCGGCGGCGCGGTCACCGCGCGCGACTTCGACCTGGCGGCCCGGGTGGAGGCGGTGGCCCCGGCGCACGGGGCCCGCTGAGCGGCGGCCGGCCCTTTTTGCCGTAACGGCAACGGCGTTCGCCGAAACGGCGTCCCGGCGCGCACGCTGGGACCATGACTTCCCACCACGCGGAACACCACGCGGAACGCCCCGCGGATCACCGAGACCCCGGCCACCCCCACGCCCACGGACACGCCGACCACGACACCGAGCTGGACTGGTCGGCGCTGCTGCCCCTGCTGGAGCAGAGCGCCGAGCTCCAGGCCCCCCTGTACCGCGAGGCCGGGCAGTGGCTGGCCGGCCTCCTTCCGGCGGGTACGGTCCGCCGGGTCCTCGATGTCGGCAGCGGGCCGGGCGTGCTGTCCTGCCTGCTGGCCGAGGTCTTCCCGTACGCCGAGGTGGTCGCCGTGGACGGCACCCCGGAGCTGCTGGCGGCGGCCGAGCGGCGCGCGACCGCGCAGGGCGCCCGGGTCACCACCCTGCACGCCGACCTGCCGGGCGAGCTGCCCGCGCTGGGCGAGGCCGATCTGCTCTGGGCGGCCAACTCCCTGCACCACCTGGGCGACCAGCGGGCCGCGCTCGCCGGGTTCGCCGAGCGGCTGCGGCCGGGCGGGCTGCTGGCGATCGTGGAGGGCGGGCTGCCGCAGCGCTTCCTGCCGCGCAACCCCGGGATCGGCCGCCCCGGTCTGGAGCAGCGGATCGAGGCGGTGCACGCCGAGTGGTTCGCCCGGATGCGGGCCGACCTGCCGGACGCCAAGGACGAGGTGGACGACTGGCGGGCCCTGCTGGCGGACACCGGGCTGGTGCCCAGCGGCAGCCGGACCTTCCTGCACGACTCCCCGGCGCCGGTGACCGACGCGGTGCGGCACCAGGCCGTCACCCAGTTCACCCGCTACCGGGAGGCGTTCGGCGAGGCGCTCGCCGCCGACGACCTGGTGGCACTGGACCGGCTGCTGGACCCGGCCGAGCCGCTGGGACTGCACCGGCGCACCGACCTGTACTGGCTGGCCGCGCACACCGTGCACACCGCCCGCAAGGGCTGACGGGCCGTCGGCCGCGCCGATACCGGGCATGGCGGCGCCGATCGGGGTCATCAGAGTGCTGACGGCGAACTGCCGGGACCGGTACGGCGAGAGGAACACGCGTGAGCGGAAAGAAGGACCGGAGCACCCAGGGCGACGCGGCCGCGGCGCCGGAGGTGGACGCCCAGCTGGAGGTGCTGCTGCGGATGGCCGAGGTCGCCGAGGACGGCCGGCTGGGGATCACCCTGTCCACCTCCGGCGGGGTGATCGCCGGTTCGCTGGTCGGCTCGGCCGCCTGGGCGCGCCGCTGGGAGCAGGTGGTCGCCCAGAACGCGGGGCCGGAGCAGCGCTCGGAGGACCTGGCACTGCTGCCCCGTACGGTCCAGGAGGCGCTGGGCGACGGCGAGGGGGCCGGCAAGGACGGGCTGCATCCCTTCCTGCACCTGGTGGACGTGGTCTTCCTGTCCGTGCACGGCACGGTGAGCGCGCCGCTGTGGCGGGGCCGCACGGCGGACGTCTCCGGCTGGGCGCTCGGCGGGCCCACCAACGGCTGAGCCGGGTCCGTGTCCGGGGCGGCGCCCCGTTCTCGTAGGGCTGGTGTACGGGGACGGGGCGCCGTCGCCGTACTCAGGAGCTCAGGGCCGCCACCGCCTCGTCCACGGTGGGGCGGAAGGAGAAGATCTGGTCCAGGCCGACGATGCGGAACACCCGCAGCAGATCGGCGCTCAGCCCGGCCAGCACCAGCGGCGTCCCGGCGGCCTGGGCCCGGTGGTAGCCGGTGACCAGCACGGTGATGCCGGTGGAGTCGCAGTAGCCCAGCCGGGTCAGGTCCAGCACCGTGCCGGCGGGCGGGTACGGGGCGGCCTCCACCGCGGCGCGCAGCTGCGGCGCGGTGTGGTGGTCGAGCTCTCCGTCCACGGTCAGCACCGTGGCGCCGGAGGGGTGGGTGCGGGAGGTGACGGTAAGGGTGCGTTCGGTCACCGGTTCTCCTGTGCGGATGGGGCCGTGGGGCGGGGCGGATCGGCCAGGGCTGGGTGGACGGGGGCGGTGGGCGGGACCCCGGCCGGGCGGGCGGGGACGGAGAGGGCGAGCAGGGCGGTGTCGTCGCTGACGCCGTCGCCGAGGTCGCCGAGGAGCTTGTCGACCGCGGCCAGCAGCGCCTCGGCCCCGTGCGGGGCGAGGTCGGCGAGGCGGTCGGCGAGGCCGTCCTCGCCCAGCATCCCCCCGTCGTCGGTCCGCGCCTCGGTGAGGCCGTCGGTGTACAGCAGCAGGGCGTCGCCCGGGTCCAGCCGGACGGTGTTGCGGGCGAAGTGCGGTGCGGGCAGCAGTCCGATCAGCTGCCCGCCGGGGGTGGGTACGGGCCGGGAGGTGCCGTCCGCGCGCAGCACCAGGGCCGGGGGGTGGCCGCCGGCGGCCAGCACCACCTCGAACGAGCCGTCCGGCGCGGACTCCAGCACCCCGAACACGGCCGTGCAGTAGCGCGGGTCGCCGTCCTGGTACTCGGCCTTGAGGACCGCGTCCAGGGTGGCCAGCGCCGCGCCGGGGTCCGGGTCGTGGATGGCGGCGGCGCGCAGGGTGTAGCGGGTCAGCGAGGTGAGGGCGGCGGCGTCCGCGCCCTTGCCGCAGACATCGCCCAGGAAGAACGCCCAGCGGCCGTCGGCCAGCGGGAACAGGTCGTAGAAGTCGCCGCCCACCTCGTCCGGGGAGGCGGTGTGGTAGGCGGCGGCCGTGCTCAGCCCGGGTACGGCCGGCAGGGCCGGGGGCAGCAGGGTGCGCTGGAGGGTGCGGGCCAGCCGCTCGGCGCCGGTGCGCATCCGCCGCTCGGCGGCCAGGGTCCGGGCCGCCGCCAGCCGGCCTTCCAGCTCCTCGGCGACCAGCGCGGCCAGCTCACCGAGGGCCGCCAGCCGGTCCGCGTCCGCCTCGCGCGGCCGGGTGTCCCAGACGTCCACGGTGCCCAGCCGGTCCCCGCCGGGCGTGGTGATCGGCGCGGCGGCGTAGAACCGCACCCCCGGCGCGCCCTGGACCAGCGGATGCGCGGCGGTACGGGGGTCGCGAAGGGTGTCGGGCACCACGTACGGCCCGTCCCGCTCGATCGCCGAGGCGGCGAGCCCCGGCTCGCGGCCGAGTTCGCGGGCGCCGGTCGGCCCGTACGCGGCCTTGAGGCGGATCCGGTCGGCGCCCACCACGGAGACGGTCGCCATGGGGGCGCCGAAGAGCCGCGCGGCCAGGGCGGCGACGCGGTCGAGGGCACCGTCGGGAGCGTCGTCCAGGAGCCCGTACCGGTGCACCGCGTCCAGCCGGCGCCGCTCGCCGGCCGTACGGGACGGGGCCGCCTCCGGCGTCCCGAGCATCCGGTTCCTCCCTTGTGCCGTCCCGGGTGTCCGCACCGCGCGCCGGCACACGGCGGCGGGGCGAGCTGGTTCCCGGTTCCGCCTGCCCGGGCGGAGGGGTGACGATGCCTGTGCGATGCCGCGACCGGCGCCGGACTCGTCCCACGGGTCCCACGCGCCGCCCTCGCGGCGGTCGACCCGGGTGACGGGCCGGGCCTGGTGAACCTCCTGGCCGGCCGATGGCCCGGACCGGCGGTGGTGCGGTGATCGTACCGGACGGGGGGCGCGGCGACGGCCGGTGGAAGGGCGCGTCGGGGCCCCGGGGCCCGCCCGGACGTGCGCGAACGCGCGCGAAGGCGCGGCCGCCGGGTGCGGCCGCGCCTTCGCGGGGTGCCGCCCTGACCGGGCGGCGGGGCTTCCTGCGGACGCCCGGGAGCGCCGGAGGGCTTCAGGAGTCGAGGTCGAAGGTGGCCGGGTCGGGCCCGAGCCGCTTGCCCTCGTCCAGGGCGGCGAGGCCGGCCAGGTCGTCCTGGTCCAGCTCGAAGCCGAAGACGTCGATGTTCTCCCGGATCCGGGAGGGCGTCACGGACTTGGGGATGACCACGTTGCCCAGCTGGAGGTGCCAGCGGAGCACCACCTGCGCCGGGGTGCGGTCGTGCTTCTGGGCGATGGCCCGCACCGCCGGGACGTCCAGCAGCCCCTTGCCCTGGCCCAGCGGGGACCAGGCCTCGGTGGCGATGCCGTGCCGCGCGTGGAAGGCGCGGGACTCGGCCTGCTGGAGCTGGGGGTGCAGCTCGATCTGGTTGACCGCGGGCACCACGGAGGTCTCCTGGATCAGCCGGTCCAGGTGCTCCGGGAGGAAGTTGGAGACGCCGATGGCCTTGGCCCGGCCCTCGGAGAGGACCTTCTCGAAGGCCTTGTAGGTGTCGACATAGGCGTCCTTGGCCGGCAGCGGCCAGTGGATGAGGTAGAGGTCGACGTAGTCGAGGCCCAGCCGGTCCAGGGAGGAGTCGAAGGCGCGCAGGGCGGAGTCGTAGCCCTGTTCGCTGTTCCACAGCTTGGTGGTGACGAACAGCTCCTCGCGGGGCAGCCCGGCGGCCCGGATCGCCTCGCCGGTGCCCTTCTCGTTCTCGTAGGCCGCTGCGGTGTCGATGCTGCGGTAGCCGGCCTCCAGGGCCGTGCCCACCGCCTTCGTCGCCTCGTCGTCGGACACCTGCCAGACGCCGAAGCCGAGCTGCGGCATGCTGACGCCGTTGTTGAGCGTGATGGAGGGGACCTTGCTCACGAGCGGTCGATCCTTACGTCGTCGTTGCTGGTGAATCGGTACGCCGGTGCGCGGGGCGGGCCGGTGCGACCCGGTACCGCAATGGTGCGGTGTACCGGTATGCCCCTATCCCGTTGCGCCGGTCGTACGCCCGATGTCAACAACCACATCCTGGATCATGTTCCCGCGGCGTGCGCGGCGAGCCGGACCGACCGGGGGCCGCTAGCGGTACAGGGCCTCGACCTCGGCCGCGTACTCGGCCTCGATCGCCTTGCGCTTCAGCTTCAGCGAGGGGGTCAGCAGCCCGCGATCCTCGGTGAAGGGGTGCGCCAGGATCCGGAAGGTGCGGATCGACTCGGCCTGCGAGACCTGGGTGTTGGCGGTCACCACGGCCCGCCGTATCTCGGCCTCCAGGGCCGGGTCGCGGACCAGCTCGGCGGGCGGCAGGGGCGGGCGGTGCTGCATGTCCAGCCAGTGCGCGACCGCCTCGCCGTCCAGGGTCACCAGGGCGGCCACATAGGGGCGGTCGTTGCCGACCACCAGGCACTGGGCGACCAGCGGATGGGAGCGCACCCGCTCCTCCAGACCGGACGGCGCCACGCTCTTGCCGCCGGAGGTCACCAGCATCTCCTTCTTCCGCCCGGTGATGGTCAGATAGCCGTCCGCGTCCAGGGCGCCCAGGTCGCCGGTGGCCAGCCAGCCGTCGTCGTCCAGGACGGCGTCGGTGGCGGCCGGGTCGCCCAGGTAGCCGGCGAAGACATGCGGCCCGCGCAGCCAGACCTCGCCGTCGTCGGCGATCCGCACCGCCGTGCCCGGGATCGGCGGGCCCACGGTGCCGTACTTCACCCGCTCCGGCGGGTTGGCGGTGGCCGCCGAGGCCGACTCGGTCAGCCCGTACCCCTCGTACACGGTGACCCCGGCGCCCGCGAAGAACAGCCCGAGCCGCCGGTCCATCGCCGAGCCGCCGGACATGGCGTGCCGCACCCGTCCGCCGAGCGCCTCGCGCACCCGGCCGTACACCGCCTTCTCGAAGAACTGGTGGCGCACCCGCAGTGCCGCCGAGGGGCCGGGGCCCTCCCCGAGCGCCCTGGCCTCCACCGCCTCGGCGTAGCGGACCGCCACCTCCACGGCCTTGTCGAAGACCTGCTCGCGGCCCTCGGCCTCCGCCTTGCGCCGGGCGGCCTGGTAGACCTTCTCGAAGACATAGGGGACGGCCAGCACGAAGGTCGGGCGGAACGCGGCCAGATCGGGGATCAGGGCGTCCGCCGACAGGGCCGGCTGGTGGCCCAGCTTGACCTGTCTGCGGACGGCCGCGATCTGCACCATGCGGCCGAAGACATGGGCCAGCGGCAGGAACAGCAGGGTGGCGGGCTCGACCCCGGGGCGCGGCCGGAACACCTCGCTCCAGCGGTCCACCAGGGTGTCGGCCTCGAACATGAAGTGCGCGTGGGTCAGCACACAGCCCTTGGGGCGCCCGGTGGTGCCCGAGGTGTAGATCACCGTGGCCACCGAGTCGGGGGTCACCGCGCGCCGGTGCCGGTGCACCACCTCGTCCGCGATCCGCTCCCCGGCCGCCACCAGCTCCGCCAGCGCCCCGGCGTCCAGCTGCCAGAGCCGGGACAGCCGGGGGAGCCGGTCGATCACCGAGCCGACCGTCATGGCGTGGTCCTCGTGCTCGACCACACAGGCGGTCACCTCGGCGTCCTGGAGCATCCAGTGGACCTGCTCGGCCGAGGAGGTCGGGTAGACGGGCACCGACTGGGCGCCCACCGTCCACAGCGCGAAGTCCAGCAGGGTCCACTCGTAGCGGGTACGGGACATCAGCGCGACCCGGTCGCCGAACCGCACGCCCTGGGCGAGCAGCCCCTTGGCCACCGCGAGCACCTGGTCGCGGAAGGAGGCGGCCGTCACCTCCGTCCAGCGCCCGGAGGCGTCCTTGCGGCCCAGGGCGACCCGGTCCGGCCGGCTCTCGGCGTGCTCGAAGACCGCGTCGGCCAGCCCGCCGACCAGGGGCGCCGCAGCCGGCGGCGGAACACTGAACTCGCGCAACGGCCTGCCTCCTCGGGGCGCGCCATTCGTGGGCGGGGGGTGGACGGTACCCCACCGCGAGGCGCCTGCGGGAGTGTCTTGGCCTAGTCCATTGCGCGGCCATCACCACAGGTCAGAGCGGCCCCGCTGGCCACAGACACGGGGCGTCAAGCCGTACTGACTTCTGAGTAAGGAGGTACGGGGGAATCTCCACCGAATCACCACGCCCCGCGCACGCCGGGGCGCACACCCCGGCGCACACGTCCCCCACCTGGGCGCCTCTGACCAGCGGCGGGCGGGACGCTGAGCCGGGGGCCTGAGCGGGGCCGGGTGGGGTGTGCGGGGCCAGGGCCCGGACCAGGACCGGACCACCCCCGTCCTCCCGTGATCATCCGGCCCGCTACGGTGGCCCCCATGCCCGCAGCAGCCGCACCCTCCTGGATACGCCCCGGCGCCTCCCGCCCCTGCACCCTGGTGGTGTGCCGCGGCTGCTGCTGCGGGGACGCCCGGAAGCACCCGGGCACCGACCACGCCGGGCAGCTGCGCCGGTTGCGGGAGGCCGCGGCGGCCTCCGGTGGGCGGCTCGCGGTGCGCACCAGCGACTGCCTGGGTCCCTGCGCGCAGGCCAACATCGTGGTGGTGCAGCCCTCCGGGGAGGCCCGGCGCCGGGGCGCCAAGGCCGCCTGGATCGGCTTCACCCTGGACGACGACTGCCTGGACGACATCCTCGCCTGGGTGGAGGCGGGCGGCCCCGGCCTGGCCCCGCCCCCGGACACCCTCGCCCTCCAGATGGTGGACCCGCCCCGCAAGTGACCCGGCGGCCCGGGCCTCAGTACAGCCCGTCCACCGCCTTGCGGGTGGTGGTCCTGAACGCGGCGACCGGGGCGTCCTGGAAGCCGCCCAGCTGCGCCCAGCGGACCACCGTCACCGTCCGCCCGTCCCGGCCCACCGCGAACAGGCTGACGTCGTTGCCGCCCCAGCTCCAGCTGGTGGCCAGCCCCCGCACGAAGGCCCCCTCCTCGACGTCGACCGTGCCGTAGTCGCGCCCGGTGGCGGTCACCTCCGGGTCCTGCTCCATCAGCTCGGCGGCACAGTCGGCGAGGTCGCGGCGGAGCAGCTCCACGAACTCCTTGGCCCGCCGTTCGTCGCGCTCCACCACCGTCAGCTGCTGGGCGCCCGCGTCCACATCGGTCCAGTAGTCGCGGTGCACGGTGGTGGACGGCAGGGCCGCCCCCACACACGGCGGCAGCGGGTCCGGCTGACCGGACACCACCGGCCCGGCGGTCCAGGCCGAGGACGGGTGCGGCGGCAGATCGGCCGGCTTGAGGAACCGGGGCGCGGCGGCGGTCGCGGACGTGGCGCCGCGCACGGGGGCGGGTGCCGACGCGGCGACGGCCGGTGCGGCGGCGGCCACCGCGCAGACCGCCGCCAGCACGGCGGCCAGTCCGCCGCGGACACCGGTGAGACCTCGGGTACGAACGTTCACGGCACTCTCCTCCAGGGTTCGGCCGGCGGGCCGGTTCGCCGCCCGCCGGTGGTCCGGCGAAGGGAGCCGGCCGCCGCGCCGGACGGCACGTCCCCCTTCGTCACCCCGTTGGACCCGCCGCACCCCGGGGGCGTTGTGCCCCGCACTGTCACAGCCCTGTCCCCGGTGTCACCGGATGGTGACAACGCCCCTGCCGGGCACGGCTGTTCACCGTGGAACCCCGGCAGCTCAGTCCAGCAGGTAGTCGAAGGAGTAGGGGAAGGGCGACTGCCCGGGCTGGTAGCTGAACTCGCCCTCGCCGCGCAGCCCGGCCAGCTCGCCGGTGCCGGAGCCGGGCACCACGGTGAAGGTGGCGCGCACCGAGCCGTCCTCCGCGAAGGTGGCCCGCTGCTCGATGACGAAGTTGCCCTCCCGCCCGTCCAGCCGCCCGGCCAGCAGCTCCATACCGGTGCAGGTGCCGGTCTTCTCGGTGGTGTACGCGATGGCGTACTCGCAGACCGTGCCCGCGGCCTCGATGCCGCCCGCGTAGTGGTTGACGACCGAGGCGCGGCTGAGCCGGGGGTACGTCCCGTCCGGGCCGGCCGGGGTCTCCCGCCAGTCGGCGAAGGTGATGCTGCCACTGGTCCGGATGGCCATGGGTGGTCCTCTCGTCGTCCTGTTGCGCGCCGCGCCACAGGTCCGGTGCGGCGGTGGAACCAGCATTCCGCCCGTACCTGACATCTGCTGTCAGGTACGGGCGGCACAATGGCGGCCATGCGCGCCGACCGGCTCCTCTCCCTGCTCCTGCTGCTCCAGAACCGCGGCCGGATGACCGCCCCCGAGCTGGCCGAGCGGCTGGAGGTGTCGGTGCGCACGGTGTACCGGGACGTCGAGGCGCTGGCCGCGGCGGGCGTCCCGGTGCTGGCCGACCGGGGGCCGGAGGGCGGCTACCGGCTGGTGGAGGGGTACCGCACCCGGCTGACCGGACTCACCGCCGCCGAGGCCGATGCCCTGTTCCTGGTGGGGGCGCCCGGTCCGGCCCGGGACCTCGGCCTCGGCGGGGTGCTGGCGACCGCCCGGCTGAAGGTGCAGGCCGCGCTGCCGGCCGAACTGGCCGAGCGGGCCCGGCTGATGGGGGAGCGGTTCCATCTGGACGCCCCGGGCTGGTTCCGGGGCGCCGACCCGGTGCCGCAGCTGGCCGCCGTCACCCGGGCGGTGTGGGAGCAGCGGCTGCTGCGCGGGACCTACCGGGGTCCGCGCGGTGAGGTGCGGCGGGAGCTGCGCCCGCTGGGCGTGGTGCTCAAGAGCGGGACCTGGTACCTGGTCGCCACCGCCGGTGATCCGGCGACCGCGCCGGTGCGGACCTACCGGGTCTCCCGGTTCACCGCGGCCGAGGTCGCCGAGGAGGGGTTCGAGCGCCCGGCGGGCTTCGCGCTGGCCGCGTACTGGGAGGAGTCCTCCCTCGCCCTGGAGTCCCGGATCGGCCGGGTCACCGCCCGGCTGCGGCTCTCGCCCCGGGCCTGCCGGCTGCTGCCCATGATGTACGGGGCGGCCGGCGGCCGGGCCCTGGCACAGGCCGGGGAGCCCGGGCCGGACGGCTGGGTGGAGACCGAGCTGGCCGTGGAGGCGTCCACCGTCGCGGTCGGCGATCTGCTGCGGCTCGGCCCGGACGCGGAGGTGCTGGGGCCGCCGGAACTGCGCCGGGCGGTCGCCGAGGCGGTCACCGCGCTGGCCGCCCGCTACCCGGCCGACGCGGACCCCTTGGTGGACTGACCGTCACTCCGGTGGATGGGCCAGGAGCCGGGCGCGCTTGCCGTCGAAGACCCCGGCCAGGGCCTCGCCCGCGGACCGCCCGCCCGCGAAGAGGCCCCGCCGGTCGACATGGACGACCAGGACGGGGTGGCGGTCGACCACCGCCGACACCCCACCCCCGTACAGGGCGTCCGACCAGGCGTCCAGATTCCGGCCGAACCACTCCGGCAGCCCCAGCGGCCCGCTGACCGCGTCCCAGAAGTCGCCGGGCGTCCCGATGGGCCGGCCGCGCAGATCGACGACCAACTCGCTCTCGCTGTCCGTCATCCCGGCAGCGTATCCGGGCCGGGACGGCGACCACGGGCCGGGACGGCGACCGCAAGGCACCAGGTGAAGGGTGCCGCTGCGCGCGGTAGTTGACAGCGTGCACTCGGCGGGCGAAAGTCCCGGCGTGACGGTGATCAGTGATCTTACGCCGGCCGAGACCCGCGTCTGGCGGGCCTTCCCGCGCGGCGAGTCCGTGGACTTCCGGGCCGCCGGAGACGAACCGCCCGCGCCGGGCGACGACTGGGGCGCCGAGCGGACCGTGCGGGCGAGTGTGCTGCGGGCGCTGTTGGTCAAGGCGCCGCGGGAGGAGGGGGAGATCGCGGCGCTCGCGCTCACGGGGGCGCGTATCACCGGCGCACTGGAGCTGAGGCACGCGGTGATCGAGGCGCCGGTCAGGCTGAGCGACTGCCACTTCGACGACATTCCCGACCTGTACGCGGCCCAGCTGCGCGAGCTCGATCTGAGCAGGTCCGTGCTGCCGGGCCTGACCTCGGGGGCGCTGCGGGTCGAGGGGGTGGTGCGGATGACGGGCTGCCGGGTGCGGGGACCGGCGCGGCTCGGAGGGGCGCGGATCTCCGGGGCGCTCTTCCTGGAGGGCGCGGAGTTCTCGGCGCCCGGCGCCTCCGAGCCCGCGCTGCAGCTCAACCAGATGGCGCTCGGGGAGGACCTGTGGGCGCCCGGGCTGCGCGTGGACGGACAGCTGCGGCTCACCGGCGCCTCGGTCGCCGGGCGGGTCAACCTCCAGGACGCCGAGCTCGACAACCCCGGCGGTATCGCGCTGGACGCCCAGAACCTCCAGGTGGAAGCCCATGTACGGGCCCGCTGCGTCCGGGTGCGGGGCCGGGTGGAGCTGCGCGGCTCACGGATACCGGGCCGCCTCGACCTGCTGCACGCCCGGCTGTCCCACCCCGGCGACACCGCCCTGCGGGCCAGCAGCGCCGTCATCGGCGAACTCTGGCTGCGCGGGGGCGACCGGATCGAGGGCACCCTCAGCCTGCGGCGCTCCCAGATAGAGATCCTGACCGTCGAACCCGAGATGCTGCCGGACCAGGTGTACCTCGGCAACCTCACCTACACCGTGCTCGCCCCGCACGAGCCCGCCGCGCGCCGCCTTCCGATGCTGGACCGGGACGGTGACCGGTACGAGCCCCATGCCTACGAGCAGCTGACCGCCGCGTACCGCCACATCGGCGACGACGACGCGGCCCGGCTCGTCCAGCTCGCCAAGCAGCGCCGCCGGCGCGCCACGCTCACCTGGTACGGACGGCTGTGGGGGTACGTCCAGGACGCCGCCGTCGGTTACGGCTTCCGGCCGTTGCGGGCGGTCGCCTGGCTGCTGTCGCTGCTGGCCGTCGGCTCGATCGCCTACGGCCTGGAGCACCCCCGCCCCGTCAAGGCGGACGAGGCTCCCGACTTCAACCCCGTCTTCTACACCCTCGACCTGCTCCTGCCGGTGATCGGCTTCGGCCAGGAACAGGCCTTCGCCCCCGCGGGCTGGCACCAGTGGCTGTCCTACGCCCTGATCATCACCGGCTGGATCCTGGCGACGACGGTCGCCGCGGGGGTGACCCGCTCGATCAGCCGGCAGTGACCTCGCCCGGGCCTCAGACGGGGGCGCCCGCCAGGTCCAGGCGGTGCTCACCCGCGTAGACGTTCATGCTCCGGCCGCGCAGGAAGCCCACCAGGGTCAGACCGGTCTCCGCCGCCAGCTCCACGGCCAGCGAGGAGGGGGCGGAGACCGCCGCCAGGAACGGGACGCCCGCCATCACCGCCTTCTGCGCCAGCTCGAACGAAGCGCGCCCGGAGACCAGCAGAATCGTCTCCTCCAGCGGCAGCAGCCCCTCCCGCAGGGCCCGCCCCACCAGCTTGTCCACCGCGTTGTGCCGGCCGACGTCCTCCCGTACGTCGATCAGCTCGCCCGCCGGGGAGAACAGCGCGGCCGCGTGCAGTCCGCCGGTGCGGTCGAACACCCGCTGCGCCGCCCGCAGCCGCTCCGGCAGCACGGCCAGCAGCTCCGGGGTGATCCCCATCGGCCCCGGACCCAGCGCGAACCGGGTCGAGGTGCGCACCGCGTCCAGGCTGGCCTTGCCGCACAGCCCGCAGGAGGAGGTGGTGTAGACGTTCCGTTCCAGGCCGGTCTCCGGCACCGGGACGCCGGGGGCGAGCCGGACGTCCACCACGTTGTAGGTGTTGGTGCCGTCGTCCCGGGCGCCGGCGCAGTAGACCACCGAGCGCACCTCCTCGGCCGCCGCCACCACCCCCTCGCTCACCAGGAACCCGGTGGCCAGCGCGAAGTCGTCGCCCGGGGTGCGCATGGTGACCGCCAGCGGCCGGCCGTTCAGCCGGATCTCCAGCGGCTCCTCACCGGCCAGGGTGTCCGGCCGCGCCGAGACGGCGCCGTCCCGGATCCGGACGACGCGGCGGCGCTCGGTGGCCCGTCCCATGTTCGATCAGCCCGTCCTTCGGTGTGCTAGTGCCTTCTCGTGACCGTTGACCGTGCCATTGTCGCGCGCCGGGAACGCCAGGGGACCTTCGGGAGATCTCCGGGGCATCTCGGGGGATCTTCGGCAGACGGGGAGGGGCGGTGGCTTCGCCGGTGCGGGCCGGTGGTGGCCGGTGATGTTGCGGACTCTCCAAGAGGAGAGCGTGATTCCTGTGGAATCACCTCACCGGTTACTCACCGGTCGCTGACGAGACTGGGGGGTCCGTACGCCCAGCAGGCCGTACGCCGCCGCTTCCGCACGTGGTTCCACACGTACCTCACGCAAGGGGGTCCCGGGCATGACGGGCACTCGTATCGCCGCGCTCGGGCACTACCAGCCCGCCCAGGTGCTGACCAACGCCGACCTGGCCGAGCTGGTCGACACCAGCGACGAATGGATCACCAGCCGGGTGGGCATCCGCACCCGCCATGTCGCCGGGCCCGACGAACCGGTGGACGAGATGGCCGCACACGCGGCGGCCAAGGCGCTGGCCACCGCGGGCCTGGCGCCCACCGACATCGACCTGGTCGTGGTCGCCACCTCCACCGCGATCGACCGCTCGCCCAACACCGCGGCCCGGGTCGCCGCCCGGCTCGCCATGACCTCCCCGGCCACCCTGGACCTCAATGTGGTCTGCGCCGGCTTCACCCACGCGCTGGCCACCGCCGACCACGCGGTACGGGCCGGTTCGGCCACCCGCGCCCTGGTGATCGGCGCCGACAAGATGACCGGGATCACCGACTGGACCGACCGCACCACCTGCGTCCTGGTCGGCGACGGGGCCGGGGCCGCCGTGGTGGAGGCCGCTCCGGAGGGCACCGACGCCATCGGCCCGGTGCTGTGGGGCTCGGTCCCCGAGATGGGGCACGCGGTACGGATCGAGGGCACCCCGCCGAAGTTCGCCCAGGAGGGCCAGGCGGTCTACCGCTGGGCCACCACCCAGCTCCCGCCGATCGCCCGCCGGGTCTGCGAGCGGTCCGGTATCGCCCCCGAGGAGCTGGCCGCGGTGGTGCTGCACCAGGCCAACCTGCGGATCATCGAGCCGGTGGCCCGGAAGATCGGCGCGGTCAACGCGGTCATCGCCAAGGACGTCACCGAGTCCGGCAACACCTCCGCCGCCTCCATCCCGATGGCGCTCAGCAAGCTGGTCGAGCGCGGCGAGGTCGCCTCCGGCGCGCCCGCGCTGCTCTTCGGCTTCGGCGGGAACCTGTCGTACGCGGGCCAGGTCGTCCGCATCCCCTGAGCCGGTCGTCGGTCGTCCCCGGTACGGGGATGGCCGGGTACGGCCTTTGTCCTGGGTGAGGAGAAAGTCGAGGGCGATTCCCGCGCAACTTCTTCCCCCTGCGGCAAAGCGCTGCTACGTTCCCCTCTCGACAGCAGGACGTGAACGGCCGGACGAGACGACGGCGGGGAGGGGCGCGTGAGACGGATGACGGCACGACCTGCCAACGCGCACCAGGCGCGGCTGCTGCGGCTGCTGCGCGACGGCGGCCCCAACTCCCGTGCCCAGCTCGGCGACCAGGTCGACCTGTCCCGCTCCAAGCTGGCGGTCGAGGTCGACCGGCTGCTGGAGACCGGCCTGGTGGTCGCGGACGGGCTCGCCGCCTCGCGCGGCGGGCGCCGTTCGCACAACATCCGGCTCGCGCCCGGCTTGCGCTTCCTCGGCGTGGACATCGGCGCCACCTCCGTGGACGTGGCCGTCACCAACGCCGAACTGGAGGTGCTGGGCCACCTCAACCAGCCGATGGACGTCCGCGAGGGCCCGGTCGCCGTGTTCGAGCAGGTGCTCGCCATGGCGGCCAAGCTCAGGGCCTCCGGGCTGGCCGAGGGGTTCGACGGTGCCGGGATCGGCGTTCCGGGCCCGGTCCGCTTCCCCGAGGGCGTGCCGGTCGCGCCGCCGATCATGCCCGGCTGGGACGGCTTCCCGGTCCGTGAGGCGCTCAGCCAGGAGCTGGGCTGCCCGGTCATGGTCGACAACGACGTGAACCTGATGGCGATGGGGGAGCAGCACGCGGGCGTCGCACGCTCGGTGGGCGACTTCCTCTGCGTCAAGATCGGTACGGGTATCGGCTGCGGCATCGTGGTCGGCGGCGAGGTCCACCGGGGCGTCACCGGCAGTGCCGGGGACATCGGCCACATCCAGGTCGTCCCGGACGGCCGCCCCTGCGCCTGCGGCAACCGAGGCTGCCTGGAGGCCCACTTCAGCGGTGCCGCGCTGGCCCGGGACGCCGAGGACGCGGCCCGCGGCGGGCACTCGGCGGAGCTGGCGGCGCGGCTGGAGGGCGCCGGACGGCTCACCGCGGCGGACGTCGCCGCGGCGGCCTCGGCCGGGGACGCCACCTCGCTGGAGCTGATCCGCGAGGGCGGCAACCACGTCGGCCAGGTCATCGCCGCGCTCGTCAGCTTCTTCAACCCCGGCCTGGTCGTGATCGGCGGCGGGGTGACCGGCCTCGGCCACACCCTGCTGGCCAGCGTCCGCACCCAGGTCTACCGCACCTCCCTGCCGCTGGCGACGGGCAACCTGCCCATCGTGCTGGGGGAGTTGGGCCAGCTCGCCGGAGTCACCGGCGCCGCCCGGCTGATCAGCGACCACCTGTTCTCCCCGGCCTGACCCGGCCGGGGCCGGCCCGCCCACCGGGCCGCCCGCACCACGGCACGCGCACCACCCGTTCCGTACGCGCACCACCCGTTCCGTACGCGATCCGCCTGTTCCGCACGAGCGCCACCTCTTCCGCATGCGCGCCACCCGTTCCGTATGAGCACCGCACGAGCACCTCCGCTCCACGAGTCCCAGGACTCGCCCGCGTCCCCCGCCTCACGAGTCCGGTGACTCGTCCGCGTACCCGCCCGTCCGTCCCGTCGGCCGCGCCACCGCCTCCGCCGACCCGCACCGCCCGCACCCCGTGTCCGCACTACCCGTGTACCCGTGTCCGTACCACCCGTGTGCCCGCCGCCGGTCCGGCGGGGCGCCCGTACGCCGAGGGAACCCACCATGGCTGCACCCGAACCACCGGCCGGCCCGGCCACCCCGCGACCACCGCTGCTCACTATGTCCGGCATCACCAAGTCCTTCCCCGGGG
The DNA here is from genome assembly GCF_023218175.1 of Streptomyces lichenis. Lineage (GTDB taxonomy): Bacteria > Actinomycetota > Actinomycetes > Streptomycetales > Streptomycetaceae > Streptomyces > Streptomyces lichenis. Next base: position 82,447 of record NZ_JALPTH010000019.1, read on the forward strand.
TACGCGCCCTGGACGGCGTGGACCTGGAGGTGCGGCCCGGTGAGGTGCACTGCCTGCTCGGCCAGAACGGCGCCGGGAAGTCCACCCTGATCAAGGTGCTCGCCGGCGCCCACCAGCCGGACGGCGGCATCATCACCTGGTGCGGCGAGGAGGTGCGGCTGCGCTCCCCGGTGGCCGCCATGCGCCTCGGCATCGCCACCATCTACCAGGAACTCGACCTGGTGGAGGGGCTGTCGGTCGCGGAGAACGTCTTCCTCGGCCATGAGCCGACCGCCGCCGGCTTCGTCGTCCGCGGCCGCGCCGCCCGCGCCGCCACCGCCGCGCTGCTGAAGCGGCTCGGCCACCCGGAGATCGACCCGGCCTGCCCGGTCGGCCGACTCTCCGCCGCCCAGCGGCAGATCGCCTCCATGGCCCGGGCCCTCTCGCACGAGGTGCGGCTCATCGTGATGGACGAGCCGTCCGCCGCGCTCGACCCGGACGAGACCGACAACCTCTTCCGGATCGTCGCCGACCTCACCGCGGACGGTGTCGCCGTCGTCTACATCTCGCACCGGCTGGAGGAGATCCGCCGGATCGGCGACCGGGTCACCGTGCTCAAGGACGGCCGGGCCGTGGCCGGCGGGCTGCCCGCCGACTCCACCCCCACCCGCGAGGTGGTCGCCCTGATGACCGGCCGGAACGTGGAGTACGTCTTCCCCGAGCGGCCCACCCTGCCCGCCACCGGACCACCCGTGCTGACCGTCGAAGGGCTGGGCCGCGAGGGCGAGTTCGCCCCGATCGACCTGGAACTGCGGGCCGGGGAGATCGTCGGTCTGGCCGGGCTGGTCGGCTCCGGCCGCTCGGAGATCCTGGAGACCGTCTACGGGGCGCGGCGGCCCGACACCGGCCGGGTCACCGTCGCCGGGCGGCCGCTGAAGCCCGGCAGCGTCCGGGCCGCGGTCCGGGCCGGACTCGGCCTCGCCCCCGAGGAGCGCAAGGCCCAGGGCCTGCTGATGCTGGAGTCGGTCACCGCCAACGTGTCCGTCTCCACCCTCTCCCGCTACTCCCGGGCCGGCTTCCTCGACCGCTCCGCCGAGCGCGCCGCGGCCCGGGCGGCCACCCGTGAGCTGTCGCTGCGCCCGGACAACCCGGACGCCCAGATCCGCACCCTGTCCGGCGGCAACCAGCAGAAGGCCGTACTGGCCCGCTGGCTGCTGCGTGGCTGCAAGGTGCTGCTGCTGGACGAGCCGACCCGCGGCGTGGACGTCGGCGCCCGCGCCGAGCTGTACGCGGTGATCCGGCGGCTCGCCGACGACGGGCTCGCGGTGCTGCTGGTCTCCAGCGAGGTCCCCGAGGTGCTGGGCCTCGCCGACCGGGTGCTGGTGCTGCGGGAGGGCCGGGTGGTGCACACGGCGCCCGCCGGGGAGCTGGACGAGCACCGCGTACTCGACCTCGTGATGGAGGGGAGCCCCGTACGGGACGGGCGCCCCGTGACGGAAGGGAGCCCGACGCCATGACGCAGCCCACCTCCCCGGCCACCGGTGCGGAGCACGGGAAGGCCGGGGGACCCGTCCGCGAGGACGCCCCGGTGCGGACCCGTCCGCCGCTGGGGCTGCGGGCCGACGTCCGCAACCTGTCGCTGCTCGGGGTGCTCGCGGTACTGGTCGCGGTCGGCGGGTTCACCCGGCCCGAGCAGTTCCTCGACACCGCCAACCTCCAACTGGTCCTCACCCAGGCCTCGGTGATCGGTGTGGTCACCGTCGGCATGACCTTCGTCATCACCAGCGGGGGCATCGACCTGTCGGTGGGCGCGATCGTGGCGCTCGCCTCGGTGTGGGCCACCACGGTCGCCACCCAGGAGTACGGCTTCGCCGGGATCCTGTTCACCGCGGTGGTCGTCGGCCTGGGCTGCGGACTGGTGAACGGGCTGCTCATCGCGTACGGCGGGATGGTCCCGTTCATCGCCACCCTCGCCATGCTCGCCTCGGCGCGCGGACTGGCCCTCCAGATCACCGAGGGCCGGACCCAGATCGTCACCGTGCGGTCCGTGCTGGACCTGGGCGTGCCCGATGCCTATGTGCTCGGCATCCCGCCGCTGGTGCTGGTCTTCGCGGTGGTGACGGCGGTCGGCTGGCTGCTGCTCAACCGCACCACCTTCGGCCGGCGCACCGTCGCGGTCGGCGGCAATCCGGAGGCCGCCCGGCTGGCCGGCATCGACGTCCGGCGCCAGCGGCTCTACCTCTATCTGCTGTCCGGGCTGTGCTGCGGGATCGCCGCCTTCCTGCTGATCGTGCTGGCCGGCTCCGGCCAGAACACCAACGGCAACCTCTACGAGCTGGACGCCATCGCCGCCGCCATCATCGGCGGCACCCTGCTCAGCGGCGGCCGCGGCACCATCACCGGCTCGGTGCTCGGGGTGCTGGTCTTCACCACGATCACCAACATCTTCGCCCTCAACAACCTGCAGAGCGACGTCCAGCAGATCGCCAAGGGCGCGATCATCGTCGCCGCCGTCCTGGTCCAGCGCCGCACCGCCGCCGAGCACTGACAGCCTCCGACCGGAAGGGTCCACCCGCCATGCCAGACGCCATGCCACCCGTCATGCCGGAGAACAGCCGCACCAGCCGCAGAGGACTGCTGTTCGGCACCGCCGCCGTCTCCGCCGGGGCGCTGCTGACCGCCTGCACCAGCAACGAGCCGAAGAACTCCGGCGCTTCGGGCCCGGCGGCGAGCGGGGCGCCGGCCGCCGACGACAAGCCCGGCACCCCGGTCACCATCGGCTTCGCCGGACCGCAGGCCGACCACGGCTGGCTGAACGCCATCAACGAGAACGCCAAGCAGCGCGCCGCCCGCTACTCCGAGGTCACCCTGGAGATCACCGAGGGCTCCAACGACACCGCCGCGCAGATCGGCCAGATCCAGACCCTCATCAACAAGAAGGTCGACGTGCTGGTGGTGCTGCCCGCCGACGGCAAGGCGCTCACCCAGGTCGGCCTCCAGGCGATGAAGGCCGGCATCCCGGTGGTCAACCTGGACCGGGTCTTCGCCTCCCCGCAGGCGTACCGCTGCTGGGTCGGCGGCGACAACTACGGGATGGGCCTCAACGCCGGGCGGTACATCGGCGAGCAGCTGAAGGACAAGCCGGACGCCAAGGTGGTGGAGCTCGCCGGGCTGGACAGCCTGGAGCTGACCAAGCAGCGCACCCAGGGCTTCGACGACGCGCTGAAGAACTACCCCAACATCACCAAGGTGGCCCGCCAGGCCGCCGAGTTCACCGTCGAGTCGGGCCAGGCCAAGATGGCCCAACTGCTCCAGGCGCAGAAGCAGTTCGACGCGCTGTGGAACCACGACGACGACCAGGGCGTGGGCGCGCTGCGGGCCGTGGAGCAGGCCGGGCGGGACGACTTCCTGATGGTCGGCGGCGCCGGTGCCCGCTCCGCGATGGACGCCATCAAGTCCGGCCGAGGGGTGCTCAAGGCGACCGTGCTCTACCCGCCCACCATGGCCGCATCCGCCATCGACCTGGCCCGGGCGCTCGGCCAGAAGAAGGGTGTCGGCGGTCTCGCCGAGATGGAGATCCCGTCCTCGATCACCCTCTACTCGGCCGTGGTCACCAAGGACAACGTCGACGAGTACCTGTCGACCGGCTTCAACTAGCCGGCCCCGTGCGCCGTTTCGACGGACACCGACGAGGAGGAACTGAACCCTATGGCCGCCAAGGAACCACCGGCCCAGTCCGGCGACCGGCCGGTGCTGGGCATCGGCATGGTCGGCTACGCCTTCATGGGCGCCGCCCACTCCCAGGGCTGGCGCACCGTGGGCCGGGCCTTCGACCTGCCGCTGCGCCCCGCGCTGGCCGCGGTCTGCGGCCGGGACGCCGCGGCCGTGCGCGCCGCCGCCGACCAGCACGGCTGGGCCGCCGCCGAGACCGACTGGCGGGAGCTGATCGCCCGGGACGATGTGCAGCTGGTGGACATCTGCACCCCCGGTGACAGCCACGCCGAGATCGCGATCGCCGCGCTGGAGGCGGGCAAGCACGTGCTGTGCGAGAAGCCGCTCGCCAACTCGGTGGCCGAGGCCGAGGCGATGGCCGCCGCCGCCGAACGGGCCCGCGCCCGGGGCCAGGTGGCGATGGTGGGCTTCAACTACCGGCGCGTTCCGGCGATGGCGTACGCGCGGCGGCTGGTCGCCGAGGGGCGGCTCGGCGCGCTGCGGCACGTCCGGGTCTGCTACCTCCAGGACTGGCTGGTGGACCCCGACTTCCCGCTGACCTGGCGGCTGGAGCGGGAGCACGCAGGCTCCGGCGCGCTCGGCGACCTCGGGGCGCACATCGTGGACCTGGCCCAGCATGTGGCGGGGGAGCGGCTGGTCGGGGTCTCCGCGCTGAGCGAGACCTTCGTCCGGGAGCGGCCCCGGCTGGTCGGGGCACCGGCGGGGCCCGCGGCGGCGAGTTCCATGGGGGCTGATCCTGCCGGTGGCGGTCCTGCGGCGGAGAGCGGGGCGGGCGCCGGCCTCCCGGCGGCCGGGGGCGCCGGGCGGGGGCCGGTGACCGTGGACGACGCGGTGGTGTTCACCGGACGGCTCGCCTCCGGGGCGCTGGCCTCCTTCGAGGCGACCAGGATGGCGGCCGGCCGGAAGAACGCGCTGCGGCTGGAGCTCAACGGCGAACGGGGCTCGCTCGCCTTCGACCTGGAGCGGCTGAACGAGCTGTTCTTCCACGACCACACCGAGCCCGCCGCCTCCGCCGGCTTCCGCCGGGTGCTGGTGACCGAGCCGGACCACCCGTATCTGGAGGGCTGGTGGCCGCCGGGGCACGCGCTGGGCTACGAGCACACCTTCGCCCACCAGGCCCGGGACCTGGTGCTCGCGGTCGCCGCCGGCACCGAGCCGTCCCCCTCGTTCGCGGACGGGCTCCAGGTGCAGCGGGTGCTGGCGGCCGTGGAGCGCAGCGCCGCCGACCACGCCGCCTACACCCCGACCGACGGCCAAGCCCCTACGGACGTGCCGCCCGCCGCCGGGCCGGTACCGCCCTCGCTCACCACCACCCCACCCCCGTCCCCGCCACCCCCGCCGCCCTCGTCCGCCGTCACCGCCTAGGAGGCCTTCCGGTGCCACGTCCCTTCACCCTCTTCACCGGCCAGTGGGCCGACCTGCCGTTGGAGGAGGTCTGCCGGCTCGCCCGCGACTTCGGCTACGACGGGCTGGAACTCGCCTGCTGGGGCGACCACTTCGAGGTCGACAAGGCGCTGGCCGACCCGGGCTATCTGGACGGCCGGCGGGCGCTGCTCGACAAGTACGGGCTGACCTGCTTCGCGATCTCCAACCACCTCATCGGCCAGGCGGTCTGCGACCATCCGATCGACGAGCGCCACCAGGCCATCCTGCCCGCCCGGATCTGGGGCGACGGGGAGCCGGAGGGCGTACGGCGGCGGGCGGCTCGGGAGATGGCGGACACCGCGCGGGCGGCGGCCGCGTTCGGGGTGCGCACGGTGATCGGCTTCACCGGCTCCTCCATCTGGCATCTGGTGGCGATGTTCCCGCCGGTGCCGGAGCGGATGGTCGAGCGCGGCTACCAGGACTTCGCCGAGCGCTGGAACCCCGTGCTGGACGTCTTCGACGCCGAGGGCGTCCGCTTCGCCCACGAGGTCCACCCCGGCGAGATCGCCTATGACTACTGGACCACCCAGCGCGCCCTGGAGGCGGTGGACCTGCGCCCCGCGTTCGGGCTCAACTTCGACCCCAGCCACTTCGTCTGGCAGGACCTCGACCCGGTGGGCTTCCTCTGGGACTTCCGGGACCGGATCTACCACGTGGACTGCAAGGAGGCCCGCAAGCGGCTGGACGGCCGCAACGGGCGGCTCGGCTCCCATCTGCCCTGGGGCGACCCTCGGCGCGGTTGGGACTTCGTCTCGGCGGGGCACGGGGACGTGCCCTGGGAGGACGTGTTCCGGATGCTGCGGTCCATCGGCTACGGCGGCCCGGTGTCGGTGGAGTGGGAGGACGCCGGAATGGACCGGCTGATCGGTGCGCCGGAAGCGCTCGCCACGCTGAAGCGGTACGACTTCGACCCGCCGGCCGCCTCCTTCGACGCCGCCTTCGGCTCCGCGGACTGAGGCATAACCGCTGCTGAGCGGCCCGGTGGCACGCGCGCGCCACCGGGCGGTCCGGCCTGCCCAAACCGACTTCGTCCCGCGCCGGGAGAAAGCCGGACCGAGGTGCGGCACAAGGGCTTTCCGCTCGGGACAAGGCAGGCTAACGTCCCTTCCGCCGCCCACTCTGAGGTGTGCACAACAACCCGGCCGGCCCGCCTCGGACCGGCCCCGCAGCCGGCGGTGGGCGGGGAGGCGCCGTACCCCCCGCCCACCGCCTCACCCCCCATCACCGCCGACCCCGGCACATGCACGCAGGCACCGCAGGCACCACTTCCAGGGAGGCAGGCCATGTCCGCTGAACACCGGGTCACCGAGGTACGCACCGGGGTCTGGCTGGTCGGGGCGCGCGGCTCCGTCGCCACCACCGCGGTCGCCGGATGCGCGGCGCTCGCCGCGGGCCTCCACCCCCCGACCGGCATGGTGACCGAGACCGGGCCGTTCGCCTCCGCCGGACTGCCTCCCCTTGCCTCCCTGGTCTTCGGCGGCCATGACACCGCCGCCGCCCCGCTGCCCAAGCGCGCCGAGGAGCTGACCCATGGCGGCGTCCTGCCGCACGGCCTGGCCACCGCCGTCCACGCCGAACTGGCCGCCGCCGACGCCGAGATACGGCCCGGCGGGCCCCAACCTGGCGACACTCGCGGCGACCAGGAGCTGATCGCCGCCTTCGCCGCCGACATCGCCGACTTCACCCGGCGGCACGGACTGGCCCGTACGGTGGTGGTCAACGTCGCCTCCACCGAACCCGCCCCGGATGAGGGCGCCGCGCGGCTGGCACCCAGCTCCCTCTACGCGGCCGCCGCCCTCCGCGCCGGCTGCCCCTACGCCAACTTCACCCCGTCCACCGGGCTGCGCACCTCCGCCCTGGAGGCCGAGGCCGCCCGGGCCGCCGTGCCGTACGCCGGGCGGGACGGCAAGACTGGCCAGACCCTGCTGCGCTCGGTGCTGGCGCCGATGTTCCTCCAGCGGGCCTTGGCCGTGCGCGCCTGGTCCGGGGCCAATCTGCTCGGCGGCGGTGACGGTGCCGCCCTCGCCGACCCGGCCGCGGCCGCCGCGAAGAACGCCGGGAAGGAACGCGTCCTCGCCGACACCCTCGGGCACACCCCCGAGGGCCAGGTGCACATCGACGACGTGCCCGCGCTCGGCGACTGGAAGACGGCCTGGGACCACATCGCCTTCGACGGCTTCCTCGGCTCCCGGATGGTGCTCCAGACCATCTGGCAGGGCTGCGACTCGGCGCTGGCCGCGCCGCTGGTGCTGGACCTCGCCCGGCTGCTGGCCCGCGCCCAGGAGGCCGGCCTCACCGGCCCGCGCCCCGAACTCGGCTTCTACTTCAAGGACCCGGACGGCGGCCCCGCCGCCCTGGCCGACCAGTACGCCGCCCTCCTCGCCTTCGGGCAGCGGCTGGCGGAGGCCCGATGAGCGGGCTCCGCGACGAGACGGACGGCGACGACGGCGGTACGGGCCGGGAGACCTGGGGGCCCTCGGCGGCCAACGGCCACCGGGGCGGCGGGAGCGGCCGCGTCACCGCGGCGGTGCCGCTCCCCCCACCGGGCCCCGGAGCGGCTACGAGTACGGGTACCGGTTCCAGCGAGGTGACCGTGCCCCCCGATCCGTCCGGTCCATCCGGTCCGTCCGGTCCGTCCGGCCCGACGGCCCGACAGGCGACGGACCCTCGCGACGGCAAGGACCACCGCACGATCCGCCGTCGGGCCCGCCGTCGGGCCTGGGCCGAACTGCTGCGGGTCTCGGCGCTGCCGAGCGTCCCGGGGGACGCCCTGGCCGGTGCGGCCGCCGTCGGTACACGGCCCCACCGGGGCACCGGATGGGCGATCGCCGCCTCGCTCTGCCTCTACGAGGCGGGGATGGCGCTCAACGACTGGGCCGACCGCGCGGAGGACGCGGTGGACCGGCCGCACCGGCCCCTCCCCTCCGGGCGGGTCGCCCCCGGCGCGGCGCTGGCGGCCGCCGGGGCACTGAGCGGCGCCGGACTGCTCTGCGCCGCCCGGGCCGGCCGGGCCCCGCTGGTGGTGGCGGGCGCGCTCACCGCCACCGTCTGGGCGTACGACCTCCGGCTCAAGCACACCTCCCTGGGCCCGGCGGCCATGGCGGCGGCCCGCGCCCTGGACCTGCTGCTCGGCGCCACCGCCACGGCGGTCGGGCCCGGTGGCCGGGGGAGCGGGAGTGCCCGGGCCGCCCTTCCGGCCGCCGCCGCGCTGGGGGCGCACACCTACGCGGTGACAACCGTGTCGCGCCACGAGGCATACGGCGGCTCCACCACCGCCCCCTTGGCCGCCCTCGCCACCTGCACCGCGCTGGCGGCCTGGGCCGCGCGCCCGACACGGCCGCTGCCCGGCGCGGACCGTTGCCCCGCCATAGGCGGTTCACCCGCCTCCGGGCGCTGGCCAGCCGTAGGCCGCCCGTCCGCCTTCGCCCGCTCGCCCGCCGTAAGCCGCTCCTTCGATGGCCGTGCGCCTGCCTTCGCCCGCCTGCCTGCCGTGGGGCGTTGGCCCGCCGGAGGGCGCTCATTCGTCGTGCGTCCACCCGAGGGCGCCGCCCCTGTGCGGGCCGCGTGGGCTGTGCGCCCGGCACGGCGGTCGTCCGGCGCGGGCCGCTCGCTCGCCTCCGGCCGCTCGTCTGCCGGAGGCAGTTGGCCTGCCTCTGGCCGTTGGCCTGCCGTGGGTCGTTGGCTCGCCGGAGGGCGCTCGTTCGTCGTCCGCCCACCTGAGGGCGCCGCCCCTGTGCGGGCCGCGTGGGCTGTGCGCCCGGTCTGGCGGTCTTCCGGCGCGGCCCACTTGCTCGCCTTCGGCCGCTCGTCCGCCGTAACCCGTTGGCTCGCCGGAGGGCGCTCATTCGCCGCCAACCCACCCGAGGGCGCCGCCCCTGCGCTGGCCGCGTGGGCTGTGCGTCCGGCACGGTGGCTGCCCGGCGTGGACCGCTCGCCTGCCGGAGGCCGTTCGTCCGCCGTAGGTCGCTCATTCACCGCCCGCCCACCCGAAGGCGCCGCCCTTGCACTCCGGGACGCCTTCCGCGCTACGGATGTGCTCCGGGACGTCTCCCGCGTGGTCGCCGGGCTCTGTGCCGTCGGCTACCTCCGTACCGCCGGGCCGCCGCTGCTGCATGCCGCGCTCAACCCCTCGGCCACGCTCACCCGGCGGGCCGTGGGCGGCGGTATCCGGGCGATGATCCCGCTCCAGGCGGCGCTGGCCGCCCGCGTCGGCTCCCCGGCCACCGGGCTCGCCCTGCTGGCGGCCGCCCCGCTCGCCCGTGTCCTGTCCCGGAAGGTGAGCCCCACATGAGCGACCACCCGACGCCCCTCCCGCCCCCGGCTCTCCGATTCGGCTACGGCACCAACGGGCTGACCGATCTCCGGCTGGACGACGCTCTCGGCCTCCTCGCCGACCTCGGCTACCACGGGGTCGGGCTGACGCTCGACCATATGCACCTCGATCCGCTCGCCCCTGGTCTCGCGGCCCGCACCGGCAAGGTGGCCGCCCGGCTGGCGGAGCTGGGGCTCGGGGTCACCGTGGAGACCGGGGCCCGCTATGTACTCGACCCGCGCCGCAAGCACGGCCCCTCGCTCCTCGACCCGGAACCGGAGGGCCGCGCCGCCCGCGCCGGGCTGCTGACGACCGCCGTACGGGTCGCCGCCGACCTCGGCGCGCACGCGGTGCACTGCTTCAGCGGCACTCTTCCCGCGGACACCACGGCGGAGACCGCCTGGCGACGCCTCGGGGACTCCCTGGCCCCCGTCCTCACCGCCGCCGACACCGCCGGCGTACCGCTGGCCGTCGAGCCCGAACCCGGTCATCTCCTCGCCACCCTCGCCGACTTCCACCACCTCCGCTCCCTCCTCGGCGACCCCGGGCCGGGCCTCCTCGGGCTCACCCTGGACATCGGCCACTGCCAGTGCCTGGAGCCCGAGTCCCCGGCCGACTGCGTACGGGCCGCCGCCCCCTGGTTGCGCCATGTCCAGATCGAGGACATGCGCCGAGGGGTGCACGAGCACCTTCCCTTCGGCGACGGGGAGATCGACTTCCCTCCCGTCCTGGACGCCCTCGCCGCCACCGGCTACCGGGGCCTGACCGTGGTGGAGCTGCCCCGCCACTCCCACGCCGGCCCGCAACTCGCCCGCACCTCCCTCGCCTTCCTCCGCACCCTCACCGATCCCTCCGGCCCCGCCCCGGCCCCGGCCGTGACCACCTCCGTGAAGGGAGCCCCGGCCCCATGACCGTTCCCCGTCCGTCAGGAACACGGACCGCCTCCGTCGCCGCCTCCCGGGCCGAGCTGGAGGAGCGGCTCGACGGCGCCGCCCGTACCTGGCTGTCCGAGGCGCTGGCCGAAGCCGCCCACGCCGCCGAACAGCATGCCGGTCAGCCCGCCGGTCAGGACGTGGCCGACCTGACCGGGATACCCGTGCCCCCGCCGGCCCGGCCGGCCGCGTGGGAGCTGCGGTTCGCCTCGGCGGGCCGCCACTGCGGGGGCGAGCACGCCGCCGCGGTCCGTGCCCTGCTGCTGCGCACCGCCCGGCCCGGCCAAGACGCCCTGGCCCGGCTCTACCGGTACGGCGACGCCGCCGAACGCCGCGCCGTGCTGCTCGCCCTGCCCGCCCTGTTCTCCGGGCCGGAGGCGCTGGACCTGGTCCAGGACGCCCTGCGCACCCATGACACCCGGCTGGTCGCCGCCGCCGTCGGCCCCTATGGCGCCGCCCATCTGGACCCCCACTCCTGGCGGCACGCCGTACTGAAGTGCCTGTTCACCGGGGTGCCCGTGGACGCGGTCGCCGGGCTGGCGAAGCGCGCCCGCGCCGACGCCGAACTGGCCCGGATGCTCACCGACTTCGCCGCCGAACGCACCGCCGCGGGCCGTCCCGTCCCCGGCGACCTGCACCGCGTCCTCGCCCTGACCGTCCCTCCGGAGGCCTCCTGATGCGCATCTTCGACCCGCACATCCATATGACCTCCCGCACCACGGACGACTACCAGGCGATGCACGGGGCCGGGGTGCGGGCCGTGGTCGAACCGTCCTTCTGGCTCGGCCAGCCCCGCACCAGCCCGGAGTCCTTCCACGACTACTTCGACGCCCTGCTCGGCTGGGAGCCGTTCCGCGCCGCCCAGTACGGCATCGCCCACCACTGCGCGCTCGCCCTCAACCCCAAGGAGGCCAACGACCCGCGCTGCGTGCCGGTCCTGGACACCCTGCCCCGCTATCTGGTCAAGGACTCGGTCGTCGCCGTGGGCGAGATCGGCTACGACTCCATGACCCCGGCCGAGGACACCGCGCTGGCCGCCCAGCTCCAGCTGGCCGCCGAGCACGGGCTGCCCGCCCTGGTCCACACCCCGCACCGGGACAAGCTCACCGGACTGCGCCGCACCCTGGACGTGGTGCGCGAGTCCGCGCTGCCGGTGGACCGGGTGCTGCTCGACCACCTCAACGAGACCACCGTCAAGGAGGCCGCCGGCAGCGGCGCCTGGCTCGGCTTCTCCGTCTATCCCGACACCAAGATGGACGAGGACCGGATGGTCGCCGTGCTGAAGGAGCACGGCACCGCACGGGTGCTGGTCAACTCGGCCGCCGACTGGGGCAGGAGCGATCCGCTGAAGACCCGCAGGGTCGGCGACGCCATGCTCGCGGCCGGCTTCGGCGAGGACGAGGTCGACCGGGTGCTGTGGCGCAACCCGGTCGCCTTCTACGGGCTGAGCGGCCGCCTGAGGCTCGACCCGCCCGACGACCCGGGCACCCTGCACGAGGGCAACTCCATCCTGCGCGGCGGTGAGTGAGAGGAGCCCCCGATGCGCTTCCGCCACCCGGACGGCACCACCGTCCACCTGGCCTACTGCACCAACGTCCACCCCGCCGAGACCCTGTACGGGGTGCTCGCCCAGCTCCGCGACCACTGCGAACCGGTCCGCCGCCGCCTCGGCCGCGACCGGCTCGGCATCGGGCTGTGGCTCGCCCGGGACGCCGCCGCCGCGCTGACCGCCGACGCGGGCGCCCTGCGCGGGCTGCGCGCCGAGCTCGACCGGCGCGGCCTGGAGGTGGTCACCCTCAACGGCTTCCCCTACCAGGGCTTCGGCTCCCGCGAGGTCAAGTACCGCGTCTACCAGCCCGACTGGACCCGCCCCGAACGCCTCGCCCACACCACCGACCTGGCCCGGCTGCTCGCCGCCCTCCTCCCCGACGACACCTCCGAGGGCTCGGTCTCCACCCTCCCGCTCGCCTGGCGCACCCCCTTCGACGCCACCGCCGCCCGCACCGCGCACACCGCGCTCACCACCCTGGCCGCCCGGCTGGACGCCCTGGAGGAACTCACCGGCAAGTCGGTCCGGATCGCCCTGGAACCCGAACCGGGCTGCACCGTGGAGACCACCGCCGACGCCATCGCCCCGCTCACCGCCGTGGGCAGCCCCCGTATCGGACTCTGCCTGGACACCTGCCATCTCGCCACCTCCTTCGAAGACCCGGCGACCGCTCTGGCCGCCCTCACCGCCGCGGGGATCGCCATCCCCAAGGCCCAGCTCTCCGCCGCCCTGCACGCCGAGCATCCGCACCTCCCCGAGGTGCGCCAGGCGCTCGCCGCGTACGCCGAACCCCGCTTCCTCCACCAGACCCGCACCCTGGCCCGACCGCTCGGCCCCGGCGAGACACCCGCCGACGCCGGACTCCTCGGCACCGACGACCTCGCCGAGGCCCTGGCCGGCAGCCCGGTCACCGGCAGCCCGGTCACCGGCGCGGCGGCCTCCGATGGCGCGGCCTCCGGTGGCCCGGTCGCCCCGCTGCCGGACGGGAGACCCTGGCGGGCCCACTTCCACGTCCCCCTGCACCGGCCGCCCGACCCGCCGCTCACCTCCACCCTCCCCGTACTGCGGGACGCCCTCGCCCGGCTGGTCGGCGGCCCGACGCCGCTGACCCGCCATCTGGAGGTGGAGACCTACACCTGGCAGGCCCTGCCGCCCGCGCTGCGCCCCCGCACCCGCGCCCGGCTCGCCGACGGGATCGCCGCCGAACTCACCCTCGCCCGCGACCTCCTCACCGACCTCGGCCTCAAGGAACTGCCATGACGACCCCCACCCCCGGCGGACCGGCGGACCCCGGCTCGCTGCCCTCGCAACTCCCCACCCCCCTCCTCGTGCTGGACGTCGTCGGCCTCACCCCCCGTCTGCTGGAGCACATGCCCCGGCTGCGGGCCCTGGGCGACTCCGGCTCCCGGGCGCCGCTGAGCACCGTCCTGCCCGCCGTCACCTGCACCGCCCAGTCCACCTTCCTCACCGGCGCCCTCCCCTCCAAGCACGGCATCGTCGGCAACGGCTGGTACTTCCGCGAACTCGGCGACATCCTGCTGTGGCGCCAGCACAACGGCCTGGTCTCCGGCGACAAGCTGTGGGACGCCGCCCGCCGCGCCCACCCCGGCTACACCGTGGCCAACATCTGCTGGTGGTACGCCATGGGCGCCGACACCGACATCACCGTCACCCCGCGCCCCGTCTACTACGCCGACGGCCGCAAGGAACCCGACTGCTACACCCGGCCACCCGACCTCCACGACGAACTCACCGAACTGCTCGGCACCTTCCCCCTCTTCCGCTTCTGGGGTCCCGGCGCCGACCTGGTCTCCAGCCGGTGGATCATCGACGCCACCCGCCACATCCTGCGCACCCGCGCCCCCGACCTCGCCCTGTGCTACCTCCCCCATCTCGACTACGACCTCCAGCGGTACGGACCCGAGGACCCCCGCTCTCACCGGGCCGCCGCCGAACTCGACGCCGCCCTGCCCCCGCTGCTCGCCGACGCCGCCGCCCAGGGGCGCACCGTCGTCGCCCTCTCCGAATACGGCATCACCCCGGTCAGCCGGCCCGTGGACATCAACCGGGTGCTGCGCCGCGCCGGGCTGCTGGAGGTGCACACCCAGGACGGCATGGAATACCTCGACCCCATGGCCTCCCGGGCCTTCGCCGTCGCCGACCACCAGCTCGCCCATGTCTACGTCCGCCGACCCGAGGACCTGGACACCGTGCGCGCCGCCCTCGCCGAGGTGCCCGGCGTCGAACGGCTGCTGGACGACCAGGGCAAGAAGGCCCACGGCCTGGACCACCCGCGCTCCGGGGAGCTGGTCGCCGTCGCCGAACCCGACGCCTGGTTCACGTACTACTACTGGCTCGACGACACCCGCGCCCCGGACTTCGCCCGGCTGGTGGAGATCCACCGCAAACCCGGCTACGACCCGGCGGAGCTCTTCATGGACCCCGAGGACCCCTATGTGCGGCTACGGGCCGCGACAGCCCTGGCCCGCAAGAAGCTCGGGCTGCGCTACCGGATGGCGGTGGTCCCCCTGGACCCCTCGCCTATTCGCGGCAGCCATGGACGCCTTCCCGCGAGCGACGACGACGGTCCGCTGATCGTGTGCTCCACCCCGCGCTCCCTGCCCGGCCGCGTCGCGGCCACCGATGTGAAAGCCCTGCTGCTGGACCTGGCCGGCCTCACCGCCACCGCCTCCTGAACACCTCGGGAAACCGTCGAAGTCCACTGAAGCAGACCCCACTGACAATCGAGTCTGGAGCCAGCCCATGCCCCACACCCCCCGCGACCGCGACCCCGAACTCGCCCACCGGCTCAGCAGGCGCGGCATGCTCGGCGTCGCCGCCGGCGCCACCGCCGCGGCCCTGCTCCCCACCACGGCGGTCTCCGCCACCGCGGCCGCCCCCGCCGCCGCCCCGGCGCCCGGCCGGGGACGCCCCGTACTGCCGCCCGGCCGGCTCGGCGTCCAGCTCTACTCGCTCCGCGACAAGGTCTCCACCCTCGGCTTCGCCGCGGTCTTCCGGGAGCTGGCGCTCTACGGCTACGACGAGGTCGAGTACGCCGGCTACACCCAGGGCTCCGCAGGACCCATCACCCTGGCCCAGCTCCGGCGGCTCACCCGCGACCACGGGCTGAACGCCATCGGCAGCCACGTCAACTACTACGACGACGGCAACCCGAACGCGTACAGCTTCGCCCAGAACCTCACCAAGGTCCTCGACGAGGCCGAGGCCCTCGGCCTGAAGCACATCGGCACCGCCTCCGGTCCCTGGCGCTACGGCGCCACCGTGGACGGCTGGAAGCGCTGCGCCGAGGACTTCAACCACTACGGCGCCGAGGCCAGGAAGCGCGGCATGAAGTTCTACCAGCACAACCACGCCGAGGAGTTCTCCTTCGCCACCGACCGGCCGGACGTCCGCCTCTACGACGTGCTGCTCGCCGAGACCGACCCGGACCTGGTCCATCTGGAGATGGACATCTACTGGGCGTACGCGGGCGCGTTCCGCTTCGGCCGGCGCCCGGACGGTGTCCCGGCGCCGTTCGACCCGCTGGACTACGTCCTGCGCGCCCCGGACCGCTACCCGCTGTTCCACGTCAAGGACGGCCGACGGGACATCGCCGAACGCGACGGCTACCGCATGGTGGACGTCGGCGACGGCGACATCGACTACCGGCGCTTCCTCACCGCCGTGGGCCGCACCCCCGGCGGCCGCCGCGACCACCACTGGCAGGCCGAGCACGACAACCCGGCCGACTCCTTCGCGTTCGCCCGCAAGTCCAGCGCCCATCTGCACGCGCTGCGCGAACGCGGCGGCCGCTGAGCCCGGGGCTCAGCCCGCCCCCCGGGCGGTCTCGGCGCGCAGCGCGGCCAGCAGCCAGTCATGGAGGGTGCCCGGCACCGGGACCGGCGGCCCGGACGGAGGCGAGACCACCTCGGTGACCAGCTCCCAGTAGCGGTCGATCCGGGGATCCGCGGTCAGCCGGCCGGCCAGCGCCCGGCGGAAGTCCGCGGTGTCCCGCACCCCGCGCGCACCGGCATAGGCGGCGGCGAAGCAGTCCAGCGCCCCGCCGGCGTGCGGCCCCCGCCCCGCCCGCATCTCGGCCGCCGCCAGCCCGTACGCCTCGGTCAGGCCCGCGTACAGCACCGCCGGGCGGTAGCCCTCCGCGGTGCTGTGCGCGGCCGGCTGCGGCAAGGCCCCACCCCCGCAGGGCGCGGAGACGAAGGCGTGCAGCCGGGCGAAGGCGAGCACCTGGGCGGGGGACGGATCGTCCGGCGGCTCGGGAACCGCCTGCTCGACCACCGCCGAGCGCAGCCGGGCCGGCAGCCGCGGCGGCAGCCAGCCGCGCCAGAACCGGGCCAGCGGGGCGGTACTGGGCGGCGACGCCAACGCGCCCACCAGCAGCAGCCGTTCGGCGCGCTCCTCGGCCGGGCCGGTGGCCACCACCCGTAGCGCCGCCTCCCGCCAGCGCAGCGCGGCCAGCCGACCGCCGACCTCCACCAGCCGCCGGTCGGCCACCTCCGCCAACGCCGCCCCGTCCGCGTCCCCGCCGGAGTCCACCCCGGACTCGATCAGCCGCCGCACCTCCGGCACCGGCACGTCCAAGGCCCGCAGCGCCCGGATGAACCGGAGCCGGCCCAGCGCGTCCACCCCGAACCGCCGGTGCCCGCCGGACGTACGGGCGCCCTCGGGCAGCAGCCCGCGATCGGAGTAGAAGCGGACGGTCTTGACGGTGACCCCGGCCCGCTCGGCCAGTTCGCCGATGCTCCACCGGTCACCCTCGTCTCCGGCCGGATGGGGCGCGGCACACACGTCTTGAACCTCCCTCAGGGGGAGTTCCTACCGTAGCCGCGCGCGGACGGCCGCAGGGGCCGGGACCCCGCGCAGGAGAGGGGGACTCCCATGGCGGAGCAGCCCATGACGGAGCAGCCCATGACGGAGTCGATGGCGTTCATCTTGGTGCCGGATGCGTTCACCGGGGGATGGGTCTGGGCGGAGACGACGGCCCTGCTGCGGGAGGCGGGTGCGGCGGCGTACCCGGCCACCCTGACCGGCACCGACCTGGCGGCACACACCGATGACGTACTGAGAGTGCTCGACGCCCTGACCGAGGAGCGGATCGTGCTGGTCGGGCACGGCTACGGCAACCAGCCCGCGACCGCCGCCGCCCACCGGCGCCCGGAGCGGATCGCCCGGGTGGTGCATGTGGACGCGGGGCTGCCGAGGAACGGGGTGGCGCCACTGGCCGCGATCGCCGACGAGCAGACCCGGGCCCGGCTGCTCGGCGGGGAAGGGGCGTCCGGGACCGCCCCGCGTTCCGTACCACCGCCCGGGCCCGGCGAGTGGGGCCGCCTCGGCAGCACCGAGGGCGTACCGGCCGCCGCGCTCGCCCGGCTGGCGGAGCGGGCGTCCCCGCAGCCGGCAGCCACCCTCACCCGGCCGCTCCGGCTCACCGGAGCCACCGCCCCGCCGCCGGACACCGCGATCCTCTGCACCGCGAGCGGCGTGAGCATCGCCCTCCTGGAAGGGCTGCTCGGCCTGGGCGACCCGGACATGACGGCGCTGGCGAAAGCGCGGGCGGCCTTCTTCGAGCTGGCCACCGGCCACTGGCCGATGCTCTCCGTCCCCGACCAGCTCGCCGAGGTGCTGCTGCGCGCCGCCGCCGGACAGGGGCACCGGCTGACCGCCCCGACCGAGGAGCAGCCGCCGGCCCATCTCCGGCCCTTCGTCCTGGAGGTCGCCGAGCGGCCCCGCGAGCGGCACGGCGCCGTCGACCTCCACCTCCCGGACGGCCCCGGCCCCCGGCCGACGATCCTCTTCGTCCACGGCGGCCCGGTCCCCACCGACCTGAGGCCCACCCCCAGGCACTGGCCCGCTCATCTCGGCTACGCCCGGTACGCGGCCGAGCTCGGCGCGGTCGGGGCCGTGGTCGACCACGGGCTGCACCGGCTCGACGCTTATCCACGGGCCGCCCAGGACGTGGCCGACGCTCTCGGCCTGCTCCGCCGCGACCCCCGGGTGGACCCCGACCGGATCGCCCTGTGGATCTTCTCCGCGGGCGGGCTGCTCGCCGCCGACTGGCTCGACGGGCCGCCGCCGTGGCTGCGCTGCCTGGCCCTGACGTACCCGGTCCTCGCCCCGCTGCCCGGCTGGCCCGCGGTCGACGGCCGCTTCCGCCCAACCGAGGCGCTGGCCCGCGGCACCGGCACGCCTCCCGTCGTGCTGACCCGGGCGGGCCGGGAGGACGCCGCCATCGCGAACACCGTCTCCGCCTTCCTCGCGGCCGCCCGGGACACCGGAGCCCCGGTCGAGGTGATCGACGTCCCGCACGGGCGCCACGGCTTCGACACCCTGGACCACACCGAGGAGAGCCGGGATGCCGTCCGGCGGGCCCTGCACGCCGTCCTCGGCCGGCTGACGGCCTGAGAACGCCGCCCCGGACACAAGCGGTGCCCGCCCCGGGACGCAGCGCGAGCGTGTTCCGTGCACCGCTCTGACCATCGGATATGCGGGTGAAGGGTGCCTCGGACCCCTGGTAGAGTTGTCGATGTCGCCGCGGGGAAGCCCGCGCGACAGACACCTTGTCCGGGTGGCGGAATGGCAGACGCGCTAGCTTGAGGTGCTAGTGCCCTTTATCGGGCGTGGGGGTTCAAGTCCCCCCTCGGACACCAGCGAAGGCCCCAGCGAAAAGCTGGGGCCTTCTGCCGTGCTGTGACGCAGTCGATGCGACGGGGCTGCTACCAGTTGGCCTCGATGGCGCCGCCCTGGTCCCAGCCGCCCACGGCGATCTCGGAGCCGCCCGCGGACTCCAGGGACGCGAACTTGCCCTTGTTCCACTCCAGGGCGCCGAAGCTGCCGTGGTCGCGGTCGTCGTCGTTCGCGGCGGCGGGGACGGTACCGAGCGCCGTGGCGGCGGCGATGAGCGCGGCGCAGGCGAGGGCCTTCCTCAACATGGTGAATCCTCCGTGAGACGCACCGCCCGGTCCGTCCGGGCGGGGTTCGGAGGGAGGGGTTCCCGCGTTCCGGGGCAGCGGCGCGCGTGTCGCTGCCGATCCCACCCTTTCGAGCGGGTCCGGTCAGCGCAGTCGGCCGGTGTCAGGCCGGCCGGCGGCGTACCAGGTCGTGCAGCCGGCCGCCGGTGTCGGCGGGCGGGGCGGCGGATCAGGGCCTGGGCGATCATCAGCCGCCGGCGCCGGCCGCCCGGGATCCCGGCGCCGCCCGCGACCATGGTGTGCGGGCCCATCGGCATCCGCCGGAGGTCCTCCGCCTGCCCGGCGTGCAGCCCGGCGAGCTCCACCGCAGCCCATACCTCCTCCTGGGTGTACGGCTCGGAGCCGGCCACGGCTCCAGGGAGGGGGCCACCTCTTCACCCGAACGGCGGGCACGCGGGGTGTTCGTACGCCTACACCGCTTCCGGCCGGGCACTCGCCGGGGTCCATGAGACGTCCGCGGTCGCAGTCCGCGGCCCGGAGGGAGGCGCCCGATGACCGCTCGCGCGGCGGATGGACCGAGCAGACCCGCCCAAGGACCGCACGGGGCCGACGGCGGTCCGCACGGGCTGGCCGAGATGCAGGCCGTGGTGTTCGACACGGACGGGGTCATCACCGACTCGGCCCGGCTGCACGCCGCCGCCTGGCAGGCCGCCTTCGACGCCTGGCTGGCCGCCCACCCGCCCGCCGACCCCGCCCGGCGCGGCCCCTTCGACCCGGTCGCCGACTACGCGCGGTACGTGGACGGCAAGTCGCGGCTCGACGGTGCCGCCGCCTTCCTGGCCTCGCGGGTGCCGGAGCCCGACCGCGCCACCGTGGAGGCGGTCGCCGCCGACAAGGAGCGCCGCTACACCGCGCTGCTGCGCGAGCGGGGCGCCGACGCCTTTCCCGGCACCGTGCTGCTGCTGAGGGAGCTGCGCCGTACCCGGACCCCGCTGGCCGCCGCCTCCGCCTCCCGGCACGCCCGCGCGGTGCTCGCCTCCGCCCATGTCCTCGGGCTCTTCGACGCCCTGGTGGACGGGGTGGAGTCGGCCCGCCTCGGGCTGCCCGGCAAACCGCAGCCCGCCCTCTTCCTGGAGGCGGCCCGGCGGCTCGGCGTCCCACCCGGCCGCTGCGCCGTGGTGGAGGACGCCACCGCCGGGGTCGCGGCCGCCCGGCGCGGCGGCTTCGGCCTGGTGGTCGGGGTGGACCGCAGCCCCGGCCAGGAACTGGCCCCCGAGCTGCGCCGGTACGGCGCCGACCTGGTCGTGTCCGACCTCTCCGCGCTGCTGCCCGAGCCCCCGGCCCGGCCGCCGCACCCGCCCGGGGCACCCCGGTGAGCACCGACCACCGGGCCTGGACCTGGGAGTACGAGGGGTACGCCGCCGGGCGGCAGAGCCTGCGCGAGTCCCTGTGCACCCTGGGCAACGGCTACTTCGCCACCCGCGGCGCCCTCACCGAGTACGGCGCCGACGGCACCCACTACCCGGGCACCTACGCGGCCGGCTGCTACAACCGGCTCACCTCCGAGGTCGCCGGCCGCGCCGTCGAGAACGAGGACATGGTCAACCTGCCCGACTGGCTGCCGCTGCGCTACCGCGTGCTCGACCAGACCCCGCCCCGGGAGCGGGAGGAGGGCCGGGACGCCACCGGGCCGGGCCCCGGTCACGGGCCGGTACGGGCGGCCGCCTCCGGCGACTGGCTCGGCCCCGCCGACGACACGGTGACCGGCCACCGGATGACCCTGGACCTGCGCCGCGCCATCCTGCACACCCGCACCCGCTACCAGGACGGCGAGGGGCGGCGGCTCACCGTCCGGCAGCGGCGGATCGTCCATATGGCCGACCCCCATCTCGCCCTGCTGCGCACCGAGTTCACCGCCGAGAACTGGGCCGGCACCATCGAGGTGGAGGCCGCCCTGGACGGCGCGGTCGCCAACACCGGGGTCGCCCGCTACCGGCAGCTCGCCGCTCGGCACCTGGTCCACGTCCACACCGGGGACGCCGACCCGGACACCGACCCCGGCACCCTCTGGCTGCGCTGCCGCACCAGCACCTCCGACATCCGGATCGGCCTGGCCGCCCGTACCACCGTGGCCCCGGCCAAGGCCGCGATCCAGCGCACCACCCACCATCCCGACCGCCGGGCCGTCCAGCGCCTCACCCTGGACCTGCGCCCCGGGCACCCGGTCACCGTCGACAAGTGCGTGGCCCTGCACACCTCCCGCGACGCCGCGATCAGCGACCCGCTGCATGCCGCCGTGGAACGGGTGCGCCGCGCCCCGGACGCCGACGCGCTGCTCGCCTCGCACCGCACCGCCTGGGGCCAGCTGTGGCGGCGGGCCGAACTGGAGGTCCCCGACGAGGCGGGGCGCATTCTGCGGCTGCACCTCTTCCACGTCCTGCAGACTCTGTCCCCGCACACCGCCGACCTGGATGTGGGCGTGCCGGCCCGCGGGCTGCACGGCGAGGCCTACCGGGGCCATGTCTTCTGGGATGAGCTGTTCGTGCTGCCCTATCTGAACCTGCACTTCCCCGAGGTGTCCCGGTCGCTGCTGACCTACCGGCACCGCCGCCTCCAACAGGCCAGGTTCGCGGCCCGGGACGCCGGCTGCACCGGGGCGATGTACCCGTGGCAGTCCGGCAGCGACGGCCGCGAGGAGGCCCAGCGGCTCCACCTCAACCCGTGTTCCGGGCGCTGGCTGCCCGACCACTCCCACCTCCAGCACCATGTCGGCTCCGCCATCGCCTACAACGTGTGGACCTACTGCGAGGCCACCGGGGACAGCGAGTTCCTGCACACCAAGGGCGCCGAGATGATGCTCCAGATCGCCCGCTTCTGGGCCGGGCGCGCCACCTTCGACCCCGAGCTGGACCGCTACCGCATCCGGGGCGTGATGGGCCCCGACGAGTACCACGACGCCTACCCGGACGCGGTACGGCCCGGTCTGGACGACAACGCCTACACCAATGTCACCGCCTCCTGGGTGCTGGCCCGCACCCTGGAGCTCCTGCGCGAACTGCCCGAGCCGCGCCGCCTGGAGCTGGCCGAGCGCACCGAACTGGCACAGGGCGAGCTGGAGTTGTGGGAGGACGTGTCCCGGCGGCTGCATGTCCCCTTCCACCAGGGCGTGATCAGCCAGTTCGAGGGCTTCGGCGAGCTGGCCGAGCTGGACTGGGAGGGCCTGCGGCGCCGGCACGGCGACATCCGCCGGCTGGACCGGGTGCTGGAGGCCGACGGCGACACCGTCAACCGCTACCAGGCCTCCAAGCAGGCCGATGTGCTGATGCTCGGCTACCTCTTCCCGCCCGCCGAGCTGAAGGCGCTGTTCGCCCGGCTCGGGCACACCCTGGACGACGCGGCCTGGGGGCGGACCGTCGACTACTACCTGCGCCGCACCAGCCACGGGTCCACGCTCAGCGGGCTGGTGCACGGCTGGGTGCTGGCCCGGGTGCGCCGCAAGGAGGCCTGGCAGTTCTGCCAGGAGGCGCTGGAGGGCGATATCGCCGACCTCCAGGGCGGCACCACCGGCGAGGGCATCCATCTGGGCGCGATGGCCGGCACCCTGGACCTGGTCCAGCGCGGGCTGACCGGACTGGAGACCCGCGCGGGCCGGCTGCGGCTGGACCCGGTGCCGCTGCCGGAGCTCTCCGCGTACGACGTCAGCCTGCGCTATCGGGGCCACTGGGGCGTCCGGCTGCGGATGACCCCGGGCGGGTTGCATGTCGCCGTACCGCCGGACGGCGGCCGGTCCCCGGTCGAGGTGGAACTGGCCGACGGCCGCACCGTGGCGGTGGAGCCGGGGCGCTCCTACGACCTGCCGCTGCCGGACTGAGGGCCCGCCCCGGTCACGCGCCTAGCAGGACGACCTCCAGGGTGCGGGGGCCGTGCACGCCCTCCACCCGGTCCAGCTCGATGTCGCTGGTGGCCGAGGGCCCGGAGATCCAGGTCAGCGGGCGCCCCGGGGCGAGCCGGGGCAGGGCGAGCGGCACCGAGGCGACCAGCTGCTCCGGCACCCGTACCACGCACAGATGCAGGTCCGGGACGAGCGTCAGCGCCCGGCGGCCCTGCCCGGCGCCGCCGTCCAGAACCAGGGTGCCGGTCTCCGCGACGGCCAGCGCGCAGCCGGTCACCACCGCGTCCACCGCGTCGAGTTCACGGGCATCGAGCGGCCCGGCCGGCCGGTCGTCGGGGTGCCGTTCGGCCCCGGTCTCGGCCAGCCAGTGGGCCGGCAGTCCCGGTGGCACCGCCACCGACCGGGCGCCCCGCTCGGCCAGCAGCCGCGCCACCAGGCCGGGCAGCCCGGCCGGTCCTGTGCGGTGGACCCGCGCCCGGTAGTCGGCCAGGTTCTCGTGGAGCAGGTCCACCAGGGCGGCCGGGTCGCCGGCGGGCGCATGGGCGGTGAGGTAGTCCCGGGACGGCTCGGGGGCTTCGGGCGCCCCGGCGTTGGCCGCCCGGATCCGGGCCAGGATCCGCTCCCGCGCGCTCACGACCCCTCCTCCCCGTCCCGGGTGCGCCGCCGCCACCAGTCGCGGAACGACCGCTCGGGCAGCTCCGGCAGGCTCCGCCCCTCGGTCCAGGCGCCCGCGCCGAGCGGGCGGGACGGGTGCAGCCGCCGGGTGGCCGACGCCAGCCGCTCGCCCGCGGCCAGCGCGGCCGGATGGTCGAACACCCAGGTGGCCGCCGCCATCGCGGCCCGCTCCAGCCGGTGCCCGGAGCGGTGCGGGGAGCCGCCCTCCGCCACCACCCGCTCGCGCAGCGCCACCAGCACCTCGGGGATGTCGATGGCCACCGGGCACACCTCGTAGCAGGCCCCGCAGAGCGAGGAGGCATACGGCAAGGACGCGTCCAACTCACTCACCGTACCGCGCAGTTGCGGGGTGAGGATGGCGCCGATCGGGCCCGGGTACACCGAGCCGTAGGCATGGCCCCCGGCCCGCTCGTAGACCGGGCAGACATTGAGGCAGGCCGAGCAGCGGATGCAGCGCAGCGCCTGCCGCCCGGTGGCGTCGGCCAGCGCGGCGGTGCGGCCGTTGTCCAGCAGCACCAGATGGAAGGCGCGCGGCCCGTCGCCGTCCGCGGTGCCGGTCCACATGCTGGTGTACGGGTTCATCCGCTCCGCCGTGGAGGAGCGGGGCAGGGTCTGCAGGAACACCTCCAGATCCCGCCAGGTCGGCACCACCTTCTCCACGCCCACCACCGAGATCAGCGTCTCGGGGAGGGTCAGGCACATCCGGCCGTTCCCCTCCGACTCGACCACCACCAGGGTGCCGGTCTCCGCCACCATGAAGTTGGCCCCCGAGATCCCGACCCTCGCCCGCAGGAACTTCTCCCGCAGATGGAGCCGGGCCGCCTCCGCCAGCTCGGCGGGCTCGTCGGTCAGCCCCTCCGGCGCCGGGCGGCCGAAGTCCCCCATCCGCTCCCGGAAGATGTCCCTGACCTCCCCGCGGTTGCGGTGGATCGCCGGCACCAGGATGTGCGAGGGCCGGTCGTCCCCCAACTGCACGATCAGCTCCGCGAGATCGGTCTCGTACGCGGCGATCCCGGCCGCCGCCAGCGCCTCGTTGAGCCCGGTCTCCTGGGTGGCCATCGACTTGACCTTGACGACCTCCCGCTCCCCGGTGGCCTCGACCAGCCCGGTGACGATCCGGTTGGCCTCCTCGGCGTCCTCCGCCCAGTGCACGGTGCCGCCCGCCGCGACCACCGCCTCCTCCAACCGGAGGAGGTACACGTCCAGTCGCCGCAGGGTCCGGTCCTTGATCTCCTTGCCGGCCTGGCGCAGCTCCTCCCAGTCGGCCAACTCGGCCACCGCGCGCTCCCGTTTGGCCCGGATGGTGTGGGTGGCGTGCCGCAGGTTGGCGCGCAGCACGGGGTCCGCCACCGCGGCCCCGGCCGCCTCGGGGAATGCCGGCATACCGAGAAACGTCCCGCTCATCGCAGCGGCTCCTCCTCCGTGCTCGCCAGGATCTCGGCGAGGTGCACGGTCCGCAGCCTCGCCGCCCCCTCACCGCCCGTGCGGGCCCTCACCCCCTCCAGATGCATCAGACAGGAGTTGTCCGCTCCGCACAGCACCTCGGCGCCGGTGGCCACGGCGGCGCCCACCTTGTCCCGGCCCATCGCCACCGACACCTCCGGGTTCTTCACCGCGAAGGTGCCGCCGAAGCCGCAGCACTCCTCGGCGCCCTCCAGCTCCACCAGCTCCAGCCCCCTCACCGCTGCCAGCAGCCGCCGTGGCCGGTCGCCCAGCCCCAGCAGCCGCAGCCCGTGGCAGGACGGGTGGTACGTCACCCGGTGCGGGAAGACGGCGCCCACGTCCACCACCCCCAGCACATCCACCAGGAACTCCGACAGCTCGTACACCCGCGGCCCGAGCCCCGGTTCGCCCAGCCCCGCGTAGTGGGCGCGCACCATCGCCGCACAGGAGCCGGAGGGGGTGACCACATGGCTGTAGCCGTCGAACGCCCTGGCGGTACGCCGGGCCAGCCGCCGCGCCTGCTCGCGGTAGCCCGAGTTGTACTGCGGTTGCCCGCAGCAGCTCTGCGCCGCCGGAAAGCCCACGGCCACCCCCAGCCGCTCCAGGATCCGCACCACGGCGATCCCGGTGGCCGGGTACACCGCGTCGTTGACGCAGGTGACGAAGAGCGCGACCCGCACGGCGGCGGCTCCCTTCCGAGGTCCGGAGCGTGCCCGGAGTCCGGTGGTTCCCCTCGATCATCTCAGTCCGGTGGAGGCGGTACGGGATCATGGCCGACCGTGAGCGGGTCGAAGGCGATCCGGGTCACCGCGCCCACGTCCCCGGGGGCCCAGCGCACCGACACCCCTTCCGCGTCGGCGTGGACCACCTCCGCCGCCCCGGTCAGCTGTGCCGGTGCCTCGATACCGGTGAGGGAGGCGAGGGCCACCAGCACCCGCGGTGCCCCGTCCCCCTCCACCGGCCCGGCGGTGAGCCGGGGGAGCACCGCCCAGGGGGTGAACGCCGTGCCGTCGGGCGCCCGGAGCTCGTGGTGGCCGGCCCAGCCGGAGAGCCCGTGGAGCTGGGAGGTGAGCGGCTGGTCCGGGCCGGTGGCCCAGCCGGTCAGCCGGAGCCGGGCGCCCGGCGGCAGGCCGGTCACGCGGTGCACCCGCAGCTCGTACCGCCCGTAGGCCACCGTCACGCTCACCACCTCCAGGTCCGGCGGCAGCGGCCGACCGGCCGGGAGGACCGGACGGTGCGCGGAGGCGGCCCAGCCCCAGCCCGCACCGCCGCCCGCGCCCAGCGGCCGGATCCGGCAGCGCACCGAGGCGGCTCCGGCCACCTCCACGGCCAGATGGTTGTCCGGTGCGTTGCCCTCGGCCGTCGGCCCGGTCGCGGTGGAGTAGGCGAACCGCCCGTACAGCGGATCGGACCCGGCCGCGGTGTCCCCGGTCCAGGGGGCGACCGCGTCACTGCCGTGGTTGTGCAGCCGGGCCACCCCGTCCGCGCCGGTCGTCTGCACCAGCAGCCCCGGTCCCGGCAGGGCCAGCACCCGGTCCGGGCCCTCCACCGGGCCCGCCTCCTCCACGGTTGTCCACAGCGGATGCTCCGGCCCGGCCAGCAGCGCCACGAACGCCTTGGAGGCCCAGTAGGGCGACGCCGGGCCCGAGTAGTTCTGGAGGGTCGGCGGATGCGGCCCGTACCAGCCGGGCGTCAGCAGCCCGGTCTGCCCGTCCACCGCGCCCCGGTCCAGGAAGTGGCGCAGACAGCCGCTCAGCAGCCGTCGCGAGGCCCCCGGCGCCAGCGGGGTGTACCCGATGACCGCGCCCGCGCCCACCGCCGCGCCCGCCGCGAACCGGTACGCCAGCGACCGGCCGAAGTACACCGGCGCCCCGTCGGCGCCGAACAGCGAGCCGAGGCCGAGCAGATGCTCGCGCAGCCGCTCCCCGTAGCGCGCGAGCATGTCCGTGTCGCCCGCCAGATGGGCGTGCAGCACCGGATAGAGGTGCAGCGCCCAGCCGTTGTAGTGGTCGAACGCCCGCCCCTCGCCGTCCGCGTACCAGCCGTCCCCCCGGTACCAGCGTTCCAGCAGCCCCAGCCCCCGCTCGACGGCCCGGGCGGTCTCGGCGTCGCCGCGCCCCACCGACTCCAGGAACCCGGCGACGGCCAGCGGGAAGAGGTACCAGTTGTTGGGCGCCGGGGTGTGCCGCAGCGCCCCGCGCAGCCAGGCCTCGGCCCGGTCCCGTACGCCCTCGTCCAGCCGGTCCCACAGCCAGGGCCGGGTCAGCCGCAGCCCCAGCGCCACCGAGGCGGACTCCACCATCGGCTGGCCGCCCACCCCGTGGTCCAGGATCACCGGCCAGGACTCGGCGTCCTCCCGGCCGGGGTGCAGGGTGCCGGCCGCCAGCCCGTCCGCGTACCGGCCGAGCAGCCCGTACGGATCCTCGCCGCCCGCCCCGGCCACCCGGAAGGCCGCCGCGAGAAAGGTCCGGGCGTACCCCTCCAGCCCGTCGGAGCGCACCCCCGAGACGGATGGCCGCCCGGGCAGGTCCAGCAGCGCCCCGCCCGGTGTCGCCCACCGCCAGGCCGCCCGCACCAGCCCGTCGGCGGCGGCCTCCCAGTGGGCGCGGGTGTAGCCGGTGTACGGGCTGAGGGCCCGGTCCTCGCCGGGGAGCCGCAGCAGTTGCGCCGCGCTCCCCGGGTGCTCGCCGCTTCCGGATATACCGGTCATGCCGGAACCAGCCTCCCCGCCGTACGGACAGCCGCCTGCGGACCGGCGACGGGGAGATCGTGATCGACCGATCGGGTGACGGTCAAGAGCGAGCGGCCAGATGATCGAACGATCATCGGGAAGGGGAGTCGCGGTGGGCGGCCCTCACCTCCGCCACCAGCTCCGGTCCGAGGGTGTGGCCCAGCAGATGCAGTGGCCCTGCCGCCACCCCGGCGTGCTCCACCGCCGCCCAGTGGGCGAGGGCGGCCGCCGGGTCCACCAGGCCGTGCACCGGGCGGAGTCCGGGGTCGGCGGCGTGCAGCAGTGACTCCACCCGGCAGGAGGCGAGCGTGCCCGCGATCCACGGCTGGGCGAGATAGCCGGCCGCTGCCGCCGGCGGCAGACCGTCGGCGACCTCCCGGCTCACCTCGCCGAGGTGCAGCAGCCCACCGCCCAGGACCAGGACGTCCCGGCGCTCCCGCATCCGGGCCAGCGCCCGCCCGGTGTCGAAGCAGTGCGGGAAGGAGTCGTCCACCACCACGGCGCCCGGCGCCAGCCGGTCCACGTCCAGCAGGGTGGCAAAACCGCTCACCGCCGTGACCAGCAGCCCGGCCCCGTACACCGCGTCCGGCAGGGCGGGCCGGGACTCCACCACCGCCACCTCACCCGCCAGACCGCGCTCCCTCAGCCGCCGCGCCAACCGCTCCAGCCGCGCACCGCTGCCCGGCGCGTCGCAGAGCAGCAGCCGCCGGGGCGGCCGGGCCGCCCGGCCGAGCAGCAGCTCCAGCGAGGAGGCGCCGATCGACCCGAGCCCGACGAACGCCACGTCCAGGTCGGCCAGTTCGCGCCCGAGGGCGTCCAGCGCCACCTGCACCGTCCGGACCACCGAGACCACGGTCGCCGCATGCCCGGTCGTCACCTCCACCGTCGAGCCCGCCCCCTCCGAGGCGCGCAGCACCTCGAAGCCGTAGCCGGTCAGCGACGGGATCATCCCGGCCAGCGAGACACACCGGGCACCGAGCGAGGAGGCCAGCGCCACCGCGCGGGCGGTATGGCCCACCAGCCCGCCATCTCCTCGGAGTTCATCGGCCAGTTCGTCGGCGAAGAGGGGCACGCAGACGAAGCCCGAGCGGCCCAGTCCGGTCCGTACCGTCTCCAGCAGCCTCGGCGCCCCGTCGGGGAAGAGCAGCGCGCGCAGCTCCTCCCGCCGCAGGGCCTCCTCCGGCAGACCCGCCAGCCGCGCCAGGTGGCCCGGGGACGGCAGATAGCCGATCAGCGCGGCGTCCATGGTGCATGGGGTGTGGTGGGGGTCGGTGGCCCGGTCGAGGCGGTCCCGTAGCGCCCGGGCGAAGTCCGCCAGGGCGGCGGGGGAGAAGGCGGCGGCGGAGCCCCGCACCGTCACCCGCAGGCCGCCGTCCTCCTCCGGCCGCACGGCCAGGAACACATCCGTCACCGAGGAGGGCGGCGCGAACGCGCTGTCCCCGTCGTCCCAGGACACCGTCAGCGACCGCCCGGGCGGGGAGGACAGCACGGAGAAGTCCAGGAAGGTGAAGAAGAACTGCGCCGTCAGCGGCAGCCCGTCGCCGTCCCGGGGCACCACCTCCTCGTATCGGCGCGCCTCCTCGGCCTCGGCCACCACCCGGCGCAGCGCCTCCGCGAACGCCTCGTCCCCGTGCGGGGCGGCCGCCGGGCGGACGGGGACGGCGGTGGCGAACGGGCCGAAGATCCGGTGCACATCCGGCAGCGGGCCGTCGCGACCGCTCACCGCCAGCCCGACGATCAGGTCCGCCTGGCCGGTGAGGTGCGTCAACTGCTGGTGGTACGCGGTCAGCAGGGGTGCGTAGAGCGTTGCCCCCGCTTTGGCGGCGAGCGTCCGCAGCGCCGCCGTGTGCTCGCCGCCGAGCAGGAAGGTGGTGGAGTGGAACGGTGCGGGGGCCTTCTCCGCGCGCAGTACGGGGGGCCGGTAGGGGGCCTCCATCGCCTCCGTCCGGGCCTGCCGTGCCGGGCCGGGGGCGGCATCGGCCGGCAGCAGGGCGTGGTCGCGGAAGGTGGCGCGGGGCGCGGGCGGCTCGACGGGGCGGCGGCCCGCCGCCAGCTGCTCGTAGAAGGCGGTCAGCTCCTGGAGGAGCAGCGCGGCGCTGTATCCGTCGCCGATCAGATGATGGGCGTGGACCAGCAGGACATGCTCGCGCGCGCCGAGGGTGAGGACATGGAGCCGCAGCAGGGGCCAGGCCCAGGGTTCCAGGCGCCGCGCGCCCTCGGCCGCCGCGTACGCCTCCACCTCGGCCTGGTCGGTGATCCGCGCGAAGGTGACCGGCAGCCGCAGCGAGGGCGGGAGTTCCTGCTGTACGGGTGGCCGGGCACCGGCCGGGAAGACGGTACGGAGCATGCCGTGGCGCTCCACCAGCGCATCCACCGCCGACTGGAACAGCTCGGGATCCAGGGCGCCGGTCAGCCGCAGCCGTGCCGTCCAGGAACCGCCGCCTCCACCGGGTGCCAGCGCCTCGGCGAGCAGGAAGCCGCGCTGGACGGCGGTGACCGGGAAGGGGGTGGCGGGGTCGGCGGGTGCGACGGTCGGAGGCGTCCGCTGGGCGGTGGCCGCGTCCACCGCCGCCGCGAGCGCGGCCAGGGTGCGGTGCTCGTAGACCACGGTCGGCCGGGGCAGCGGGGACCTGACCTCGCCGAGCCGGGCGAACACCTGGAGGACCAGCAGCGAGTCACCGCCCAGCTCGAAGAAGTCGTCCTCCCGGTGGACCGTCTTGACCTCCAGCACCTCACACCAGATGTGCGCGAGTTGTTGTTCGGTGGGGGTGGTGGGGTCTGCGGATGTGGGGGCGGTGGCGGTCGCCGGGTCCCCTGTACGGCCGGCCAGCGCGCGGCGGTCGACCTTGCCGGTGCCGGTGAGCGGCAGCTTGGCCAGCACGGTGATCCGCGAGGGGACCATGGAGGGCGGCAGCAGACCGGCCAGATGGCGGCGCACCGCACGTGGATCCGGTTGCCCGGCGCCGGGCCGGGCGGTGACGAAGGCGAGCAGCCGCCCCTCATGGGCGATGACCGCGACCTGGGCGAGGCCGGGATGGGTCAGCAGGGCCGCCTCCACCTCCCCGGGCTCCACCCGGTTCCCCCGGATCTTCACCTGGTCGTCGATCCGGCCGAGGAACTCCAGCACCCCGTCCGCCCGGCGGCGGACCCGGTCGCCGCTGCGGTACCAGCGGCGCCCGTCCCGCACGGTGAACGCCCGTGCGGTCAGCTCGGGTTGGCCGAGGTAGCCGGGGGTCAGTCCGGCCCCCGCGATCAGCAGCTCACCCGGCTGTTCCGGCCCGCACAGGGTGCCGTCGGGGGCGACGACCGCCAACTCCGTACCGGCCACCGGCCGTCCGATCGGCAGGGCGCGCTCCTCGTCGGCCGGGCGCTCCGCGATGAGGTGGCAGGTGGCGTTGACGGTCGTCTCGGTGGGCCCGTACAGATTGGCGATCCGCTGCCCCGCGCCGAACAGGTCGAACCAGCGGCGCACCTGGGCGGCGGACAGGGCCTCGCCCCCCACATGCACCCATCGCAGCGCCGACAGATCCGGCACCGGCCCGCCGTCACGCACCCGCTGCTCGGCGGCCGACAGCAACTGCTCCCACAGTGTCGGCACGGAGCTCCACACGGTGATCCGGGTCCGTTCCGCGTGGGCGAGCAGCAGTTCGGGATCGCGCAGCAGCTCCCTGGGCACGGTCACCACGGTGCCGCCGACCAGCAGCGGGGCGAGGAGCTGGCGTACCGAGGCGTCGAAGCAGGGCGACGCGGTCTGCGCCAGCCGGTCACCGGATCCGTAGCCGAAGGTGGCGATGGCCCAGTCCAGGTAGTTCTCCATCGACCGGTGGGTGATTGGCACTGCCTTGGGGCGGCCCGTGGAGCCCGAGGTGAAGATGACGTAGGCGATCGCCTCGGGGTCATGCGTGGGTACGGGGACGGGAGTGGCCGCCGTGGCGTCCGATGGGCCGTCGACCGGCACCGCCCGCATTCCGTCGAAGGCCCGGGCTGCGGTCAGGGTCGGTGCGTGGCACACCACCGTGGAGACCTCCGCGCGCCGCAGCTGGTCCGCCAGCCGGGCGGGCGGATGGGCCGGGTCCAGCGGGACCCAGCCGGCCCCGGCGCGCAGGATGCCGACCACGCCGACCACGGTGTCCGGGCCGGGCTCGGTGAGCAGCCCGACCAGCGCCCCGGGCCGCACCCCGGCGTCGCGCAACCGCGCGGCCAGCAGAGCGGAGGCACGGTCCAGCTCCGCGTAGCCGAGCGCCGTGCCGTCGGCGGACACGGCGGTCGCCCCGGGCGTGGCGCGGAACTGCCGGAGCAGTCGATCGACCACGCCGGATGACCGGGAAGGTGCGGGGGCGGTGAGGGCGGCGGCCAGTTCGGCGCGGAACTCCTGGTCCAGCCGGGCCACCGTCTCCGGCCGGAACAGCGGCAGCGGGAAGTTCCAGGAGAGCCGCAGCTCGGGTCCGTCCGCCCAGCACAGCAGGCTCAGCCGGGTCGCGGCCGACCCGGTGCCGGCCGCCTCGGCCCGTACCTCCACCGGGCAGTCGGCGGCGAGCCGGGCGGGGAAGCGGGCGAAGCTGAAGCCCGCCGGGCTCACCGTACGGGGACCACCGCCGCCGGGCAGCAGCGCGGCCAGGTCCAGGCTGCTCACCCCGGAGTGCCGCTCGCTCTCCAGCCATATCCCGCGCAGCCGCCGGGCCAGTTCGACCACCGGCTCCTCGGGGGCCGTCTCGCAGAGCAGCGGAAGCGTGTCGGCGAGCGGGGCCACCAGCCGGTCCAACCCGGGGAAGCGCCCCTCCCGCCGGGCCCGGGCCACATTGACCGCGATGTCCGGTCGGTCCGTCCACCGGGCGAGGCAGCGCACATACCCGGCGAGCAGCAGCTGGAAGAGCGACACCTCGTGCTCGGCGGCCAGCCGCTCCAGGGCGGCGGTCAGGGGTGCGTCGAGCGCGCCGTAGTGCTGGACCAGCGGGCCCGACGGCGGCCCGTCCGGATCGCCGTCACAGGGCAGCCGCAGCGGTTCCGGCGCCCTCGCCGCCAGCCGCTCGGACCAGTAGCGGCGGTCCGCCTCCGGTGCGGTGCCGCCGGACCCCCTGCCCTCGGCGGCCGCGTAGGCGGCGAAGCCCGGCCCGCCCGGTGCCGGGGCCGGGAGCTCGCCCCGCGCCAGCAGGGTGTAGGTCTCCCACACCTCCTCGGCCAGCAGGTTCAGGCTGTAGCCGTCGGCCGCCGTGTGGTGCGCGACCAGCAGCAGTCGGGCGAGGTCGGCGTCCTGACGGAGCAGCAGGGCGCGTACCGGCGGTTCCGTGCTCAGGTCGAAGGGCCGGTTGCACAGGGCCGTCTCCAGCTCGGCCACCTCCCCGGCCCCGCAGGCCCGGACCTCGTACCAGGTCGGCAGCGGTGCGGCCGGTGCCGGGTACTGCATCGGCCCGTTCCCCGTGTCCTCGATCCGCAGCCGCAGCATGGGGTGCCGTTCGGCCAGTACGGCCAGGGCCCGGCCGAGCAGCTCGGTGTCCAGGGGGCCCTGGACGGCCATCCGCAGATGGCCCCGGGCCGGGAGGTCCGGATACAGCCGGCTGCTGGTGTGCAGGGCGAGTTGTACGGGGGTCAGGGCGAAGGGCGCGGCCCGGTCGGCGGCCTCCTGGGACGCCCGGGGCTGCTGGGAGGCGGGCTCCGCGTCCAGGTGGGCGGCCAGTTCGCGTACGGTCCGGTACTCGAAGAAGAGGGTGGTCGGCAGGGTCCGCCCGGCCCGGCGTTCGAGCCGCTTGACCAGGTCGACCGCGCCCAGCGAGTCCAGCCCGAGGGAGAGGAACGGCGCGTCGTCATCGATGGTGTGCACCGGTACGCCCAGGGACTCGGCCAGCAGCTCCCGCAGCAGCGCGGCGGTGCCGGAGGGGTCCATCGGCCCCGTGGACCTCTGCGGTGCGGGACGCGAGGGCGGTCGGGTGTCGCGTACGCGATCCGGACCGTCCATCGTCCGGTCGGCGAGCAGCAGTTGGGCCAGGCCCATGCCGCAGGCGTCCCGGAGCGCTGCCAGGGCCGGAGCGGTCGCCAGCGGACGGCCTCCGGCACCGGGCAGGGTGTCGGCCGCGAACCCGGCGGCCAGGCCGGTCTCGGCGAACGGCCCGAGGTTCACCGACAACCAGGGCCGTCCGGCCTGCCGTTCGGCGGCGGCGAAGGCGTCCAGGAAGGCGTTGGCCGCCGCGTAGGAGCCCAACCCCCTCGCCAGGCCCGGCAGCACCGAGGAGACCGAGGAGAAGGCCACGCACAGCCCGGGGCCCCGGTCCTGCCGACGCAGCGCCTCGGAGAGCAGCAGGGTGCCCAGGGTCTTCGCCCCGAACGCCTCCACCGTCTCCTCCGGCTTGGTCCCGCGCAGGCTCCCCGGGCGGACCGTTCCGGCCGCGTGGAAGACCGCGTCCGGGGCTGCGGGCAGGGCGGCGACCAGCGCTTCCACGTCGTCCCGGGAGGTGAGGTCGGCCCGGTGGTAGTGGGCCTCGGCACCCAGTGCGGCGAGTTCTTCCAGCAGGCCCGCCGGAGGCTGCGGGGAGCGGCCGGTGAGCCGGAGCACCGGCCGGCCGCGACCGGCGAGCTCCCGGGCCAGGGCCGAGCCGAGGCCGCCGCCACCGCCGGTGATCAGGAAGGTGCCGTCGGCGGGCAGCCGGTCCCGGACGGCGGGCAGCCCCACCCCCTGCGGTGCGACCGTCCGCAGCAACCGCCGCCCGCCGCGCCAGGCGGCCACCACCCCCTCCGCCTGCGATGCCACCACCTCGGCGAGCACGGCCCGCAGCCGCTCCCCGGGGTCATCGAGGGAGCAGAGGTCGAGCCAGTCGGCCACCACTCCCGGGGACTCCACCGGCACGGCCAGGCTCAGCCCGCCCAGCACCGACTGCGTCGGTTCCGGCCGCTCGGGGCCGTGCCCGGTGGTGTGCGCGTCGTCGGTCACCACCAGCAGCCGGTCGGCCCCGGACAGGTCGAGCAGGGCAAGGGCCTCCTGGAAGGCCGTGACCAACTCGCGCTGGACGTCTTCGATGTCCGCCGCCGTCGTCGCGTGTGCGGCGGGCCCCGCCAGGAGCAGCACCGTCGCCGGGCGCGCGTCCGGATCCGTGGTCACCGGTATGCCGCGTTCCGCGAGCTGCCGCGTCAGCGCGTAGGCGGCCGCCGAGTCCGGGCCGGTCACCAGCACCGGCGCCGTACCGCCGGACGGTGGCGGCGGAGGCGGCGTCGGCTGCCAGACGACGC
Source organism: Streptomyces lichenis (assembly GCF_023218175.1). GTDB lineage: Bacteria > Actinomycetota > Actinomycetes > Streptomycetales > Streptomycetaceae > Streptomyces > Streptomyces lichenis. The sequence continues at coordinate 117,261 of NZ_JALPTH010000019.1, forward strand.
GGTGCAGCAACCGGGTCTCCTCGGGCCAGTGGCGGCGTCGCTGGTAGGGGTACGGGGGCAGCGGCACCCGCCGCCGCTCCGCGCCCCGTATCGGCCGGTCCAGGCGCACCCCGCGCGCCCACAGCCGCGCCACCGTCTCCAGCAACTCCCGCGCCCCGCCCGCGACCTCGTCCAGGGAGGGCCCGGCGGGTGCGGAGGGTGCGGAGAGCACGAGGACGTCTCCGCCCGCCCGCTCGCCGGTGGCCGCCGCCCGGATATGACCGGCGAGGCTCTGGCGCGGGCCGACCTCCACGAAGGTGTCATAGCCCTCGTCCAGCAGCCGCGCCACGGCCCGCCCGAACAGCACCGGGCGCAGCGCGTGTTCGCGCAGCCGGTCCGGGTCCAGGGTCGGCTGCCACTCGGCGGTGAGGGTGCTCAGCAGCGGGACGGCCGGGGCCGAGATGGTCAGGGCGCGCGCCGCCTCGGTCAAAGCCGGGGCGATCGGCTCCATCAGCGGGGAGTGGAACGCCCGGGTCACCTCCAGAGGCCGTACGGTCGCCCCGGCCTCGGTGAGCCGGGTCGCCGCCCTCGTGACCGCCTCAGCATTGCCGGAGAGCACCAGTGCGCCGGGACCGTTGTACGCGGCGACCGCGAGTTCACCGGGGGCCGCCGCCACCAGGGCCGCCACCTGCTCCTCGTCGGCCCCGCGCACCGCCGCCATCGCGCCCGGCGGGGTCGCCGTCCCCATCAGCCGCCCGCGTTCGGCCGCGAAGGCCAGGGTGTCGGCGAAGGAAAGCGCCCCTCCGGCGCAGGCGGCGGTGAGTTCACCGACACTGTGCCCGAGCAGCGCGTCCGGTCGCACCCCCCAGTCCGCCAACTGCCGTGCCACGGCCACCCCGTGGGCCACCAGCAGCGGCTGGGCCACCTCGGTCGCGGCCAGGGCCTTCAGGTCCGCCCCGGGGTCGGTGCACCAGTCCCTCAACTCCCGTCCGCGCACCGGGCCGACCCGGGCGGAGGCCTCGTCCAGGGTGGCGCGGTACACCGGCGCCGTCTCGTACAGCGCACGGCCCTGGCCCGGTCGCGGCGCACCCTGGCCGGGGAAGACGAAGACGGTACGGGGCCGGTGCGCCACGGTCGCCCGCACCGCCCCCGTACCGGCTGCCGGGGCGACGGCGGCGGCCAGGCGGTCGCGCAGCCCGCCGGGATCGGAGACGAGGGCGAGCCGGTGGTCCCCCTCGTCCCGGGCCATGGCCGCCGCCCGGCACACCTCGGCCTCGTCCAGCTCCGGGTGCTCACGCAGATGACCGAGAAGGCGGGAGGCCCAGGCGTCCAGACCGGGGGCGGTACGCGCCGAGAGCGTCAGCAGCCGTGGGCCCGCCGGCCGTTCGCCGTCCTCGTCCGGGCCCTCCGCCAGGGGCGGCGGCGCCTGCTCCAGCACCGCGTGGGCGTTGGTGCCGCCGAAGCCGAAGGCGTTGACCCCGGCCCTGCGGGGGCCGTCGGACGACGGCCAGGCGGTCGCCTCGGTGACCAGGGCGAACCCGGACCGCTCGACGGCGGGGGAGGGCGGCGAGGAGTGCGGCGAGGCGGGCAGCCGGCCGTGCCCGAGGGCCAGCACCACCTTCACCAGTGAGGGCAGCGCGGCCGCGTTCAGCAGATGCCCGAGGTTGGTCTTCACCGAGCCCAGCAGCCGTGGCCGGCCGTCCGCACGGGCGGGGAAGGCATGGGCCAGGGACCGCAGTTCGACCGGATCGCCGACAGCCGTGCCCGTGCCATGGGCCTCGACATAGCTCACGGAGGCCGGGTCGACCCCGCAGTCCTGGTAGGCGCGGCTGATCACCTCGCGCTGCCGCAGCGGGTTGGGCGCCATCAGGCTCAGACTCGTACCGTCGTTGTTGACCGCCGTGCCCCGGACCACGGCGAGCATGTGGTCGCCGTCCCGGCGGGCGTCCCCCAGCCGCCGCAGCACCAGGGCCGCGCCGCCCTCGCCGGGGACGAACCCGTCGGCCGCCGTGCTGAACGCCCGGCTGCGCCCGGTGGGGGACAGCGCCCGCGCGGCCTCCAGGGCCTGGTAGCCGTCCGGGGTGAGGTGCAGATTGACCCCGCCGACGACGGCGATGTCGCACTCGCCCTCCGCCAGGCTGCGCCGGGCCAGATGCAGCGCGACCAGCCCCGACGAGCAGGCGGTGTCCACGGCGAGCGCCGGGCCGTCCAGGTCCAGGCACTGCGAGACCCGGGCGGCGATCAGGCTGGGGAGGTTGCCGGTCAGCGTGGTCGCGGACGGCGGCGCGGCGGGGGCGGCCCCGGCGAGGACCTGCCGGTAGCCGCTGTCCCCGACGGCGGCGAAGACCCCGATCCGCAGACCGCGCCGGCGGGGCCCCGCGTAACCGGCCCGTTCCAGCGCCTCATGGGCGAGTTCCAGGAAGATCCGGGCCTGCGGATCCAGGGTGCGGGCCTCCTCCTCGCCGATGCCGAAGTGCTCCGCGTCGAAGTCGGCCGGGTCGGGCAGGAAGGCGCCCCACCGCCCGGTGTACGGGGCTGCCGCCGCCTCGGCGCCCCAGCGGTCCGGCCGTACCTCGGTGACCTGGTCGCGGCCGGCCTCCAGCAGCTCCCAGAACTCCTCCGGGGTGGACGCCCCGGGGAAGCGGCAGGCCAGCGCGACCACCGCCGTCGCCTCCCCCGGCCGTGCGGCTGCCGTGGCCACCGGGGCCGTCGCCTCCTCCGCCGTGGCCGGCAGGTGGTCGGCCAACGCGGCCACGGTGTCATGGCGCATCAGGGCGGGGCCCAGGGTGGTCCCCAGCGCCTCCTCCAGTCCGGCCAGGACCTCCATGGCCTTCAGCGAGGTGCCCCCCAGGGCGGCGAACGCGTCCCGGTCGCCGATCGAGGCCTCGGGCACCCCCAGCACCCGGGCCCAGACCCCGCGCACCAGCTGCCGGACACCGGCGGGTGAGCGAGTCGGCTGGGCGGCCGCCGGCGGAACGGGGCCTCCAGAGGTCGCGGCGGGCCGGTAGTGGCCCTCCTCGAAGCGGGTGCGCATGCGCTGCCGCTGCACCTTGCCGCTGGTGGTCCGGGGGAAGGCCGAGGGGGGCAGCGCCAGCACCCGTACGTCGTCGTGGACCAGCGCGGTCCGCACCCGCCGCGCGACCTGGTCCAGGACCCCGGCCGCGCCGCCCGGTGGCCGGGCCCAGGGGACGAAGACCACCACCCGCTCACCACCCGTCACCGGGTCCGTCGAGCCGACCACCACCGGGCTTCCCGGCGGCAGCCCGGGGGTCGCCGCCGCGACCTCCTCCATGTCCGGGGCGTGGAAGGTGCGGCCGTTGAGGAAGAGGACGTCCTTGTGCCGCCCGGTGACACAGAGCCGGCCACCCCGCAGAAACCCCAGATCCCCGGTGCGCAGCCATCGGCCGGTGCCGTCCGGGCCGTGGGAGCCGCCGGGGCCGTTGGTACCGCCAGAACCGCCAGAACCGCCGGAGCCGTCGGTGCCGCCGGACCCGCCCGTGTCACCGATGAAAGACAGCGCCGTCGCCTCCGGCAGGCCGTGGTAGCCGCGGGCGAGTTGCGGGCCGCTCACCTCGATGTGTCCCACCCGCCGGTCGCCCAGCAGTCGCCCGGCGCCGTCCGTGATCCGGACCGAGCAGCCCGGCACCGGCGGGCCGACGTCCATCACCTCCACCGCGTCCCCGCCCGCCGCGCGCTCCACGGCCACGCCCCGGCTGAGGGCCGCCCGCTCCAGGGCCACCGGGACGGCCGTCTCGCCCGGCGGAGGGAAGGTGACGGCCAGGGTCGCCTCGGCCAGGCCGTAGACGGGTGTCGCCGCGCGCGGATCCAGCCCGGCCGGCCGCAGTTTGGCGGCGAAGTCCCGCCATACCGTCGCGGAGATCGGCTCGGCGCCCACCAGCATCAGCCGCACCGCGCCGAGGTCCAGCCCGGCGAGCACCTCGTCCGGGACGCGGCGGACGGCCAGCGCCAGCGCGAAGTTGGCGGCCGACAGCACGCTGGCCCGGTGCCGGGCGGCGGTCTCGAACCACAGGGAGGGGTTCTTGGCGAACGACAGGGGGCCGATCCTCACCTGCTTCGACCGGGCGGCCAGCGGCGCCAGATGGGTGCCGATCAGCCCCATGTCGTGGAAGTAGGGCATCCAGCTGACCAGGACGTCCCGCTCCGTGAGGTCCGACGCGGCGACGATCTGGCGCAGATTGGCCACCACCGCGGCATGCGTCAGCTCCACCCCCTTGGGCGCGCCGGTGCTGCCGGAGGAGAACTGGAGAAAGGCCAGGTCCTCGGGGGCCGGTACGGCGGGGGAGGCGGGTACGGGGCACTCCCGCAGCGTCTCCAACCGCAGGACCCGCACCGGGCCGGGCAGTTCGGCGGCCACCGGCGCGCAGGCCGCGTCCACCAGCACGGGCGGGCGGCCCAGGTGCTCCCACACCGGGCCCACCCGCCGTGCGTCGGGTGCCAGTGGCACCGGCACCAGCCCGGCCGCCAGCGCGCCCCAGAACATCGGCTGGAAGTCCTCGCCCCGGTCCGCGAGCAGCGGCAGAAAGGTGCCGGGGGCGACCCCCGCCTCGCGCAGACCGCCCGCGACGCGCAGGGACTCTCCCAGGAGCTCCCGGAAGGTGACGGCCCTCTCGGTACCGTCCCCGCGGACATGGACGAGGACTTGCCCGGGGGACTCGTCCGCCGCGTTCAGCAGGACGTCCAGGAGCGTTGCAGGAGCCATGGGTCCGTTCGTTCGTGCTCTGGGGGATCGTGTGCGGGTGCGTCGTCGGTACGGCGTCGCCTACGTGCCGTACGGCGGCCCTCCGGTAAGGAGGAGGGCATAAGCCACCGCCGCGTTCCCCCGGACACGTCGCGCCCCGTCCCTCAGTGCGCCGGGCGCGTGCGGCCGGCGCGTACGCCGGAGGGGCGCGCCTCCCGTGCCAGCGCGGCGATCCGCTCCGGGCCCACCCGGCAGCAGCCGCCCACCAGCCGGGCCCCGGCCCGCCGCCACTGGGCGAGCCGGTCGGCCGAGAAGGTCACCGGACCGCGCCAGGCGCCCGCCCCGGCGTCCCAGCGCTCACCGCTGTTGGGGTACGCCACCACCGGCTTGCCGGTCACCCGCGCGGCCACCGACACGGCCCGGGCCACCTCCTCCGGGCGGCAGCAGTTGACGCCCACGGCGACGATCTCCTCCGCGTCCGCCGCGACCGCGAACGCCTCCTCCAGCGGCTGGCCCGCCCGGGTCCGGCCGCCCTCCACGCTGTACGACAGCCAGGCCGGCACGCCCAGTCCGCGTACCGCCCGGACCAGGGCGCGGCCCTCGTCGGCGTCCGGCACCGTCTCCAGGGCCAGCGCGTCGGGCCGGGCGGCCGCCAGCACCTCCAGCCGCGGCCGGTGGAACCGCTCCAACTCCCGTACCGCCAGCCCGTACTGCCCCCGGTACTCCGAGCCGTCGGCGAGCATCGCCCCGTACGGGCCGGCCGAGGCGGCCACCCACAGCGCCCGGCCGGGTGTGCGCGCCTCCGCCCGCCGGGCCGCCTCCCGGGCCAGCTCCACGCTCCGTGCCAGCAGCGCGGCCGCCCGGTCGGGGCCGATGCCGAGGCGGGCGAACCCCTCGAAGCTCGCCTGGTAGCTCGCGGTGATCACGGTGCCGGCGCCCGCCTCGAAGTACGCCTGGTGCGCCGCGACCACCGCCTCGGGGTCGTCGCCGAGCAGCCGGGCCGACCACAGCGCGCCGCCCAGGTCGTGTCCGGTGGTCTCCAGCTGGTGGGCGAGGCCGCCGTCCAGGACGAGCGGAGGGCCGGAGGAGGTGAGCACCTCGGTGAACGACGGCCCGGGAGCGCTGATCATGCCAGGCAAGCTAGTCGAAGCCGGGCCTCGGCGCAGGAGTCGGAACCGTATCGAGACCGATCGGTTCCGATCCGGACCGGTCGCCGCGGATCACCGGCTGATTGGGCCGGCGATCATCGGGTAGCGGGACAGCGGCGCCGGACGAGCGGCGTCCGACGAGCGGCCCCGGTGGCCGCCCGCCCCCGGAAGGAGACCCGCCGTGCTGATGGCGCACCCCGCCGTACTGGACAACCTGGTCGAGGAGTACGCCACGCTGGTGGCCCTGCACGCCGAGGAGGGCGGGCCGGAGGTCCGGGCGCGGATGGACGAGCTGGCCCGCACCCTGTGCACCGCCACCGGCACCGCCGACATCGACACCGCCCTGGTGGCGGCCCGCCACCGGCTCCCGGGCGCCCGCCCCGAGGACGACTCGCTGTTGGCGGCCTGAAGCATCGTCTTCACGGCCGCACCCGTTGATCATCCGGCCAGGCTGCCGGCACCGGCCGGGGCCGCCGCCCGCCCTCACCGCACCCGGCCCGCCGGGCCGTTGAGGGCGGAGGCCAGCTGGGCGCGGGAGCGGACGTCCAGCTTCTGGTAGATCCGGGTCAGCCGGGCCTCGACGGTCTTCACGCTGACATACAGCCGGGCCGCCGCCTCCTGGTTGCTGGCGCCCGCGCCCACCAGCCGGGCCAGCCGCAGTTCCGCGTCGGTGAGGGCGGCCAGCGCACCGCCGGAGGCGGGCTCCAGGGCGGGGCCGTCGGCCGGGGCCGGGCGGTCCGCGGTGAGCCCCAGCCAGGGCGCGGCTCCGGCCCGTTCGAAGACCGCGGCCGCCGCCTGGAGGGCGGAGGCCGCGGCGGACCTGCGGCGCCGGCGGCGTTCCACCCGGGCCAGCGCCACCAGGCAGCGCCCCTGCTCCAGGGCCAGCCCGTGCCCGGCGAACCGCTCGGCGGTCTCCACCAGCAGCTCCACCGCCTCGTCCGGCCGCCCGCCCGCCGCCAGGCAGAGCGCGTACACCCGGTCGCAGCCCAGCAGCACCGTGGCCCGGCCCAGCCGCTCGGCCACCGGGCCCACATCGGCCAGCAGCGCCCGGGCCTCGTCCGGCGCGTCCGCCGCGAGCAGCGCCTCGGCCAGCTCCTCCGGCCAGCGCAGCATCGCCGGGTCCACGGTGGACCGCACCCAGGCGTCGTCCCGCACCCGGCGCAGGGTCTCCAGCGCGGCGGCCACCTCGCCGGTGAGCAGCTGCACCCGGCCCAGGGCGTACAGGGCGCGGGACAGGAAGACCTGGTCGCCCTCCTCCTCGGAGGCCCGCACACTGCGCCGGGCGTAGCCGGCCGCCCGGGCGAAGGAGCCGCCCGCGGTCTCGGCCACCGCCAGCGCGTACCAGGCCGGGCCGGGGGAGAGGCCGGCCTCCAGGGTCAGCGCCAGGCACCGCCCGGCGTGCGCCAGCGCGGCGGCGCACTGGCCGAGCCGGGCCTCCACCTCGACCAGGGTGCGCAGCAGGTCGATGGCGTCCTCGGTCGACCCGCGCCGCTCGACCAGCGGGAGCAGCGCGTACGACTGGTCGCGGGCCTCACCGAGCCGGTCGTCGAAGAGGGCGTGCCGGATGGTGAGCAGCTGGGCGGCGTTGCGCACCCCGAGCGGCCGGTCGGCCATCTCCAGCGCCCGGGCCTGGGCGAGGGTGTCCTCGGCGCCGGGTGAGCCCAGGATCCGGTCCATCCGGGCCTGGTGGGTGAGTGCCTGGGCGGCGGTGTGCCGGTCGCCGACCGAGGCGGCCAGCACGGCCGACTCCACCGCGGCGGAGCGGGAGCGCACCGGGTCGGCGTCGGCCAGCACGTACTTGACCGCCAGCCGCAGCAGCACCGCCGCCCGCAGCCCCGGCTCGTCCTCCGAGTCCTCCATGGCGTGGACGTACATCTCGTCCAGGTCGGTCAGCCCCTGGCCCGCGGTGTCCAGCACGGCGAGCCGGGCGCGGACCCGGTCGGCGGGGGCCGCGTCCCGGGCGAGCAGGTCGGCGGCGGCGCGCAGCGCCAGGTCGGCGCGGGCCGCGCGGGCCGCCTCCTCGGCCGCCTCGACCAGCCGGCCGATGCGCCGCCCCGGCCGTGCGGCCGGGGTGGACTCGGCGGCCAGCAGGGCGAGTTCCGCGGCGAGCGCGCCCTGCCCGCGGCCCCGGGCCCGGTCGGCGGCACCGGCCACCTCGGCGGCCAGCTCCTCGTCGGGGGCGTCGGCGGCCAGCGCCCGGTGGCGGACCTCCTCCACCGGGTCGTCCGCGATCCGGGCCAGCGCGGCGTGCCCGGCGCTCCGCTCGGTCCAGCAGGTGTCCCGTACCAGGGTGGAGGGGAGCAGCCCGGCGGTGAAGGCGACCGTGCCGTCCTCGGCGAGCGCCACCAGTCCGGCCCGTTCGGCCGCCGCCAGTTCGGCCTCGGCGGCGGGGCGGCCGGCCCGGCGCAGCAGCGCGGCGGTGGGGCGCAGCGCGAGGGCGGCCAGCAGCAGGGTGGCCCGGACCTCCGGGGAGGCGGGGGCGAGCATCCGGCGGGCGGCGTCCCGGGCCCGTCCGGAGAGCGGCAACGCCTCGGCGTGGTGGACCGGTCCGGGGGCGTCCGCCAGCGAGCGGCCGACGGCCAGGGCGAGCCGCGGGTTGCCGCCGCTGGTGCGGTGGATACGGCCGGCCAGCCGGGCCGGCAGCCCGTGCCGTACCAGCAGCTCGGCCAGTTCGTCGGCGTGCAGCGGCCCCACCAGCAGGACATCGGCCTCGGCGGCCACCCAGAGCGGCAGCGGGGCGGTGGTGTCCTCCCGCTGGGGCGCCGGGGTCTCCACGGCGAGGACCCGCAGGGTGTCCGGGGCCAGGTGCAGGGCGAACCGCAGCAGGTCGGCGCTTTCGGCGTCCACCCGCTGGGTGTCGTCCACCACCAGCAGTACTGGGGTCCGCTCGGCGAGCGCCCGCAGCACCCCGGCGAGGGCGAGGCGCAGCGCCATCGGGTCGAGGGGTGCGCCCTCGGGGGCGGTGGCCTCCCGGCAGAGCACCGCCACCGCCTGGCGCTGCGGGCCCGGAAGCCCGTCGAGGGCGTGGCCGGGCACGGAGGCGATCAGGGCGGCGGCGGCCGCGCCGGTGAGATGGCGGTCGGCGGGCTGGGGCGCCAGCCAGACCACGGCCTCGCCGCGGGCCTCGGCCCGTGCGGCGGCGGCGTGCGCGACCTCGGTCTTGCCGATCCCCGGAGGCCCGGTGAGCAGGGCCCGGCCGCGGCCGAGCAGCACCCGGTCCAGCCGTCCCAGCAGCTCGGCCCGGCCGACCGGGCCCAGGCCGCCGGGCGGCGGCGGGTCCATCGGCGCGGGAGGGTACGGAGACGATCTCACCTGCTTGCCACCACCCTCCGGCGCGGCGCGGACCCCCTGTCCACGGCCGTCGCGGCCGGATCAGCGCGGGGATGTGCTGGGGAGCGGCCGTTCGAGCCCAGAGAATACGAACGCCCCGGTCCCCGTCCAGGGGTCGTGTCCGGCATATGGACAGCCGGCCCCGGGCACGGCGACGGGGCGCGCCCCCGGGGTTACCCCGGGAACACGCCCCTGACCTGCGGTGACGCCGTCTCGCTGGGAGGTCAGAAGGTCAGACCCCAGGAGTTGATGTAGCCGGTGTCACCCGATGCCGTATCGCGCACCTGGAGCTTCCAGGTGCCGTTGGCGCTCTCGCCGGCGGCGTTGACCGTGTACGAGCCGGTGACGTTGGCGGCTGAGTCGCTGCCGCTGGAGTTCTTCAGCCGGTAGGCGGTGCCGTCCGGGGCGACCAGGTCGACCACCAGGTCGCCGCGGTAGCTGTGCCGGATGTCCACGTCCACCTTGAGCGCGGCCGGGGCGGCGCCGGCGATCCCGCTGACGGTGATCGGCGAGGAGGCCGTGGCGTTGTCCGCGATGGTGACGTCCGCGGTGTTGGTGAAGCTCTTCCCGGCCGGCGGGGTGGTGCCGCCGGTGACCGCGGCGACCGTCTTGGCGGCGTCGGCGATACCGGTGCCGCAGCCGCCGGAGCAGGTGCCGGGCAGCGGACGGGCGTTGGTCTTGATGGCCGACTCGATCTGGGCCGGGGTCAGGCTCGACTTGGCCGACTTCAGCAGCGCGGCGAGCCCGGCGATGTGCGGGGCGGCCATCGAGGTGCCCTGGTAGGCGGCGTACGACTCCGAGGACTGGGTCTTCTGGCCGGAGTTCAGCGTGGACCAGATGCCGTTCTGCGGGGTCTGCGTGGTGCCGTTGCGGGTCTCGCCGCCGGGCGCCGAGACGTCCACCGCGGAGCCGTAGTTGGAGTAGTAGGCGCGGCCGCCGGAACGGTTGGTGGAGGCCACCGTGATGACGTTGGCGCAGTTCGCCGGGGTGGAGTTGGCGGCGGTGGTGTTGCTGTTGCCGGCCGCGACGACCACCGTGGTGCCGCGCGAGACGGCGCCGTCGATGGCGTTCTTGTAGACGCTCGGGCAGGTGGCGCTGCCGCCGCCCAGGCTCATGTTGATGACCTTGGCCGGGTTGGGGTTGGCCGGCACGCCCGGGACGCTGCCGCCCGAGGCCCAGGTGATGGCGTCGGCGATGTCCGAGGAGGAGCCGCCGCACTTGCCGAGCACCCGCACGTGCTGGACCTTCGCCCCGTGGGCGATGCCCGCGACACCCTTGCCGTTGTTGGTGGTCGCGGCGATGGTGCCCGCGACATGGGTGCCGTGCCAGGAGGACGGGCCCGCCTTGGAGTCGGGGTCGCACTCGGCGTCGAAGTCGTTCCAGTCGCCCTCGTCGCGCGGGTCCGCGTCGCGGCCGTTGCCGTCGCGGGCGTCCGCCGAGGAGGAGATGAAGTCGTAGCCGGTGACCGTGTTGGCGCTCAGGTCGCTGTGCGCGGCGATCCCGGTGTCGATCACCGCGACGGTGACCCCGTTGCCGGTGGTGGTGTCCCAGGCGGCGGGCACGTTCATGCCGCCGGTCGCCTCGAACAGGTCCCACTGCTTGGCGTAGTCGGTGTCGTTGGGGGTGACGGCCAGCGGGTAGGCCCGGATGTCGGGCTCCACGGTGGCGACCGAGGAGTCCGCCTTGAAGGCGGCCATGACCTCGGCGAGGTCCTTCTTGTCCTCCGCGCCGGTGCCCAGGTCGACCAGGGCGGCGCCGCCGGCGAGCCGGCGCTCGAAGGACAGCTTCTCGCCGGTCTCCTTGGCCTTGGCCGCGGTGTCGCTGCGGGCCGCCTCGTTGGAGGTGGCCTCGGCGGTACGGGCCTTGTAGGTGACGATGACCTTCTCCACGGGCGCGCCGGCCGGCGTGTCCATGGACTGCGAGACGGGGGAGGGGGTGGGGGTGGCCTCCACGGCGAGCGCCACCGAGGAGGTGGCCGCCGTGCCGGCGATCGTGGCGCAGACCGCCGCGATCGCTATGAGTCTCCGTCGTGAACCGTTCAAAGGTGTTGCCCTTTCCAGGAGCCGCCCCGGCGACTCCCGGGGCGGCTGACGGTGCTGGGTCGCGCCGTTGCGAGTGGCGGCGGGGCACGGGACCGCGGAGACACCGTGGGGGTGGCGCTCCGTGGCCCCTGGGCCGGGTGTGCCCTGTGCGCCGCCGCCGGCGCGGCGGCCCCTTGGGGAAGGGGCCGTACGGCAGTCGGATTACATGCACCTGACATTCGGGTGCACCGGAACCGCCGGTGCGCCAGACAGTAGGGACAGCCGGGCACCCCCCGATACGGGGAAAACCCTTGTCACCCCCGCCCCCACCCCCGCCACCTGCGAACCCACCCCTCGCCCCCCGAACCCGGCGGGAGGAGAACCGGCGCACGGCGGGGCCGGGACCGGTGGGGGAGCACCGGTTCCGGCCCCGGGCGCACTCAGTGCGCCGTGGCTATACGGTCAGCGGGGTCAGCGGGCCTCCAGGGTGACGTCGTCCACCACGAAGGAGGTCTGGAGCGACTGGTCCTCCACGCCGGTGAACTTCACGGTGACGCTCTGCCCGGCGAACTGCCCCAGGTCGTGCGTCTTCTGGACGTACCCGGCGGCGCTGTCCGTGTTGGACAGGCTGGCCAGGGTCTTGCCGCCGGCCGTCACCGTGAAGGTGTCGTAGGCGGTGTTCTCGGTCTCGTCGGTGTCGATGTGCACCCAGTAGCTCAGCTTGGCCGAGGTGCAGCCCGCCGGGATGGTCACCGTCTGGGCGGCGCTGTCGGTACGCGGCGAGCCCCAGCCGTTCAGCCAGGCCATGTACGAACCGCTGCGCGGCGACTGGCCGGCCTGGTTGGTGATGACCTCGGTCTGGGTCCAGGGTGAGGTGCCGTTCTCGAAGCCGCCGTTGACGATCAGCTGCGCCGGGGTGCAGTCGCCGCCCCCGCCGCCGACGGTCAGCGTGTAGGCGGTGGAGTGGCTGGTGGTGCCGGCCGCCGTCACGGTGAGGGTGTACGTACCCGGCGCGGCCGAGGCGCCGACCTGCACCGAGAGGGTGGCCGAGCCGCCGGTGGTCACCGAGGTGGGGCTGACCGTGGCGGTGACCCCGGCGGGCGCCCCGGAGACCGAGAGGTTCACGGTCTGCGCGGCGCCGCTGAGCGTCGCGGTGTTCACCGACGCCGTGGTGGAGCCGCCCGGGTTCGCGCTGCCGGCCGCCGGGTTGAGGGAGACCGAGAAGTCCTGGGCCGGGGTGTCGCTGCCGACCGCCTGCTTCCAGATCGCGTAGGCCACCCCGTCGGCGCTGCGGTCCAGCACGGTGGCGTTGATGTTGCTGGAGGTGTCACAGGAGCTGTGGTAGCAGGAGTCGTACGCGGCGTTCGCCGTGCCGCCCCACTTGGACGCCTGCGCCGAGGTCTTGCGGGCGCTTGCCCCGGCCGCGTAGCCGGAGGTGGCGATGCCCGCCTGCTGGAAGGAGTAGTCGTCGCTGCGGCCCTGGCCCTCGGTGTTCTCCTCGGGCGCCAGGTTCAGCGAGGTCCAGTACGCCTTCAGCGGGGCGGCGGCGGTGGAGTTGACGTTGTTGATGAAGTAGCCGCCGTTGGTCGAGCCGACCATGTCGAAGTTGTAGTACGCCTTGATGGCCGAGCGCTGGGCGCTGCCGAGCTGGCCGACGTAGAACTTCGAGCCGTTGAGGCCCTGCTCCTCGTCGGTCCACCAGGCGAACCGCACATGCTTGGTCATGCTCGGGTTCTTCTGCGCCAGCACCAGCGCGGTCTCCAGCAGGGTGGCCGAGCCGGAGCCGTTGTCGTTGATGCCGGGGCCCGCCGCGACGCCGTCCAGATGGGCGCCGAACATGATCGTCTGGTCACTCGGGCCGCCCGGCCAGTCGGCGATCAGGTTGTTGGACGGGTAGCGGCAGCTGGTGCAGTTCTGCTCGCTGACCTGGAAGCCGGCCGCCTGGAGCTTGCCCTTCACATACGCCAGCGACTGGGTGTAGCCGGCGCTGCCGGCCCGGCGGTTGCCGCCGTTGTTGGTGGCGATGGTCTGGAACTGCGACAGATGCGCCCGGACGTTGGCCACGTCGATGTTGGGCGGGTCGGTGCCCGGCTGGGTGCCGCCGACGTTCAGCGTGTAGTCCACGGTGTGCGCCAGGGTGCTGCCCTGGCCCTTGACCACCACGGTGGCGGAGCCGGGCGCGGCGTTGGCCGAGGCGGTCAGCGTCAGCGTGGAGGACTGGCCGGACTGCACGGTGGCCGGGTTGAAGGCGGCGGTGACCCCGGACGGCAGACCGGAGGCGGTCAGGGTGATCTGCTGGGCCTGCCCGGTGGTGGTGGAGGTGGCCACCGTGGTGGAGACCGAGCCGCCCTGCTGGACGGTCCCGGAGGAGGGGTTCAGCGCCAGCGAGAAGTCGTTCTGGCCGGACGGCGTGCAGGTCGGGTCACCGGACTGCGCGGGCACGCTGATCGCGTCCCAGGCCGCCTTGGTCCTGGTGAACAGCCCGCAGCTGGCGTCCAGGTTCTTGGCCGAGGTCAGGGTCGCCGTGCGGTACTTCTTGTACGACATGCTGCTGGTCTTCAGCAGCATCCCCCCGTAGAAGACCTTGCCGGCGTTCTGGATGCCCACGCCGGTCAGCGTGGTGTTGTTGCAGGTGGAGCTGTTGGGCTTGCCGCCGCCGGGGCTGGTCCCCTCGGCGAGCAGATAGAACCAGTGGTTGAGCGGACCGGCCGCCGCGTGGGTCTCGGTGCCGGGTATCGAGGAGCTGTAGCAGGCCGGGTCGTTGTTGACCGCCGGCGGGTTGTACATGTTGCGGATAGGCCCCCGGCCCTGGAGGTCGATCACCTCGCCGACCGTGTAGTCGGGGGTGTCGTAGGGCGAGGGCTGGTTGATGTAGGCCTCGGTGAGCGCGCCGAAGATGTCGCCGGTGCCCTCCCCGAGCCCGGACTCCTGGCCGCTGGTGCCGCCGGGGGTGTTGGTGTCGATGGCGTGCCCGTACTCGTGGGCCACCACGTCCACACCGGCGATCCACTGGTTGCGGCTGTTGCGGCCGATGGTGACCTGGCTGCCGTCCCAGTAGGCGTTCAGCTCGTTCAGCCCGACCTTGGCGGGGAAGGAGCGGCCGCTGCCGTTCACCCCGTTGCGGCCCAGCCAGTTCTTCAGCATGTCCCACTGCTTCTGGGCCGCGAACATCAGGTCCGTGCAGCCGGTCTCCTTGGAGGTGGCCTGCCCGGTGCCCCAGGAGTCGGTGGACTTGGTGAAGACCTGGTTGGTGCTGTAGTCCGCGCAGCTCAGCCCCGTCCGGTTGGGGTCCCGCAGCGAGTACGAGGAGCCGGAGGCGGTGGTGTCGATGGTCAGCGGGTTGGGCCCGTTCCACTGGCTGTTGCCGCTGCCGGCCACCACCTCGTCATGGGTGTCCAGCACCTTGCCGGTGCGGGCGTCCACGAAGACATGCAGCCGGCTGGGGGCCTTGGCGGTACGGCCGGTGAGCACCGTCTCCCAGGCGAGCGCCTGCCGCCCGTCGGTGATCTTGACGACCAGCCGGTGGCTCTCGACCTTGTCGACCCTGGCCAGCCTGGACCGGGACACCGTCTCGGCCCGGGCGGCGGTGACGGACGGCTCGGTGGCCACATCCACCGCCTTGGCGGAGGCCGACTGGACGGCCCGGACCTCGCCCTCGCCGTCGGCCAGCACCACGGTGTCGCCGCCCACCACGGGCAGCCCGCGGTAGCTGCGCTCATAGGCGACCGAGTAGAGGTCTTTCAGCCAGGGGGTCACCTGGCGCCGCTCGTACTGCTCCTGGGGCGCGTTGACCGCCGCGTCGAGGCCGCTGTTGACGGCCCGGTCTGCGGCGGCGACCGCCCGGGCGGCCGGATCGGCGGCCACCGCGGACGTCGGGGAGGCCGCGGCGGCCGGCTGGACGAGCACGCCGGCGAGCCCGGCGGTCAGCGCCAACGCGGCCGCGGCGGCGGTGAGTCTGGAGGGATGCACGTGTTCACTCCATGGGTGGGGGAGTGCGGACAGGCGGTTGCCCGCGGCGCCGAGTATGGGCGTGAACATGCCGCCTCGGCCCCATCCCGGAAGGGCATACGTGCAGGGTTATGGTGCGCGCCCCACCCCGGTGCGTACGCTGCCGCAATGCAGCTGGAATTGAGACATCTGCAGGCGGTCCGCCGGATCGCGGAGTCGGGCAGCCTGACCACCGCCGCGCGGCGCCTCGGCGTCTCCCAGCCCGCCCTCTCCGCCCAGCTCCGCCGGATCGAACGAGCCGTCGGCGGTGAGCTGTTCACCCGCGGACCGCACGGCGTGGAACCCACCGAGCTGGGCCGCTTCGTGCTCGCCAAGGCCCGCCGGGTGCTCAGCGAGATGGACTCCCTCGGCGCCGAGGTGCGCGGCCGCGCACCCGGCGGACCGCTCCGGCTCGGCTGCATCCTGCTGGTGCTGGTCGACGGGCTGCTGGACCGCACCGACACCGTGATGGCCGGCCAGGAACTCACCGTGGACGTGGGCGTCTCGGTGACCGCGCTGGTCCGCGCGCTGGCCGCCGGGCAGTACGACGCCATCCTCTACGGGGAGGTCAACGAGCACCGGGTGGCGCTGCCGGACTGCGCCGAGACCCGCACCGTCGTCCCTCGGGAGCCCTTCTGCGTACGGCTCGCCGCCGGCCATCCGCTGGCCGCCCACGACACCGTGGAGCTGGCCGACCTCGCCGGGGAGCAGTGGCTGGCCCTCGCCGAGGACGACGACGGCGGCCCCGAGGCACTGGTGGAGGCCTGCGCCCGGGCCGGGTTCACCCCCCGGCTGCGCTACCGCACCACCGACCGCCAGCTCGGCCATGAACTGGTCGCCGCCGGGCGGGCGGTCGCCCTCACCCAGCCCACCGCCCGCGCCACCGCCGGCACCGTGCTGCGCCCGCTGGCCGGCACCCCGCTCACCGGCCGGGTCCGCCTCGCCTGGAACCGCTCGACCGTCACCGCGGCCCAGGCCGGGCTGCTGCACCGGGCCGCCGCGCTGGCGTATCTGGCCGTGGTGGACACCAACGCCTTCCACCGCGCCTGGTTCGACGAGCACCCCGGGCTCCACCCAGTGCTGGACTGACCCGCGGCGCCCCGCCCCGGGCCCGGCGGCGGCTCAGCGCCCGGCGCCCACGTTCCACGCCGACCAGGCCGGCGCCACCCCGGTGAGCTGGCAGACCACCAGATAGAGCGGGATCGGCGGGGTGTACGGGGAGGTGGCCTCCGGGTGGTGGATCAGCCGGGGCCCCCGGTCCGGCACCCGGGCCCCGGGCGCGTAGCAGGACGGCAGCGGCCAGCGCAGCTCGGCGTCCGAGCCGGCCGGCACCAGGAACCACCACCACTCCGGGTCGGCGAAGACCAGCCCGCGCCCGGACAGCCGGGACAGCACCCGGAACCCGTGCCGGGCCGGTACCCCCACCGCGTCGCAGCCCAGCGGGGTGGGCAGGGGTGAGCACAGCCGCACCTCGCCGTCCGGTTCCGGGCGGCGAGGCGGCGGTGTACGGCGGGAGCCTGCCGCCAGCAGGGAGGCCATCGACCTCAGCATGGTTCGGCGAGGTCGTCGTGGGCGAGCTCCGCCCAGACCACCCGGCCCACTCCGTGGCGGGCGTCGTACGCGCCCCAGGCGGTACTGACCGCGTCCACCAGCATCAGCCCTCTGCCGCACTCCTCGGGGGCGGCCCGGCGCAGCCTGGGCCCGGCGGCCGGGCACCCCTCGTCCTGCACCGCTATCCGCAGCTGCTCGCCGCAGTCCCGCAGCTCGCAGACCACCCGGTGGCTCGCGGTGTGCACCACGGCGTTGGTGACCAGCTCGGAGACGACCAGCATCACGCCGTCCGAGACGTCCCCGGACACGCCCCACAGCACCAGCCGCTCCTCCACCAGATGGCGGGCGCGGCAGACGGACTCGGCGCCGGCGGGCAGCTCGAAGGAGAAGCGGCGGACATCAGGGGAGGTCGCGACCGGGGACCGCTGGGCCATGAGCTGGGGGGTGAGCGCATTACCAGGTACCACGGTCGACTGTCCTTACGTGGGAAAGCGGCGCCCTGCGCCGTGTCTCCCCCACGGCGGGCGTGGCAGCCGCGTGAACTGGTTCACCAGGCTGGTTCAACGGAATACTTTGCTCCTGCCGCGGACACTTGGCAAGTGCCACTCTGAAAAGTGCAGAGTGCCGTGTTCTCGATCGTCTTCCCATGGCACACTCATCGAAACAGCGCGTGGGGAGGTCATCAGTGAGCGAGCCGCGGTCCGCCCCCACCGTGGGGCAGGTCGTACTCGGCAAGCGTCTGCAAGAGCTGCGGGAGGCCGCCGGTCTCAGGCGGGAGGAAGCCGCCAAGGTCCTGAGGGTGGCCCCGGCCACCATCCGCCGCATGGAGACCGCGGAGGTCGCGCTGAAGATCCCGTACGTCCAGCTGCTGCTGGCCGCCTACGGGGTGCCCGCCGAGGAGGCGGAGGGCTTCATCCAGCTCGCCGAGGAGGCCAACCGGCCCGGCTGGTGGCAGCGCTTCCACGACGTGCTGCCGAACTGGTTCTCCATGTACGTCAGCCTGGAGGGCGCCGCGTCCGTCATCCGGGCGTACGAGCCCCAGTTCGTCCCCGGACTGCTCCAGACCGAGGAGTACGCCCGGGCCATCCTGCGCGGCGGCGCGGTCGGCCAGATCCGGCACGACGACATCGAGCGCCATGTGGCCCTGCGGATGGAGCGGCAGTCCCTCCTCACCAGGCCCGAGGCCCCCAGATTCTGGGTGATCATGGATGAGACGGTGCTGCGCCGCCCGGTCGCCGGCGACCCCGCGATCATGCGCGGCCAGATCGACCGCCTCCTCCAGGCCGCCGAGCTGACCAATGTGACCCTCCAGCTGGCCGAGTTCGCCACCGGGCACCATCCCGGCACCTACGGGCCGTTCGTTCTCTTCCGCTTCGCCGTGCCGGAGCTGCCGGACATGGTCTACAGCGAGTACCTGACCGGGGCGGTCTACCTCGACGCGCCGCCCGAGGTCGCCACCCATCTGGAGGTCATGGACCGGATGGCCGCCCAGGCGGCCACCGCCCACCGGACGAAGGAGATCCTGCGGGACCTCCGCAAGGAGCTGTGAAGCAACCCATGGAGCGCATATACAACGGCATGCCCGCCGCCGACCTCGGCGCCGAGGGGTGGCACAAGCCGTGGAGCGGCGGCAACGGCGGCAACTGCGTCGAGGCGATGAAGCTGGCCGACGGCCGGGTGGCGGTCCGCCAGTCCGCCGACCCCGACGGGCCCGCGCTGATCTACAGCCACGGCGAGATCGCCGCCTTCATCCAGGGTGCCAAGTCCGGCCAGGCCGACTTCCTGCTGAACTGATCACCGTACGTATCGACGCGTGCGCGGATTCGGGAGCGCTCCCACGCCTCAGGAACGCCCCCGTCCGCCGTCCGCCGCCTCCGGGACGCTACCCTCCGTGTCCGCCCGGCCGGACCAGGGTCACCAGGAAGCTCCGCGCCCCGCCGGTGTTCCCGGCCGCGTCGATGGTCCGGTACTCCACCCGGTGGGTGCCGTACTCCGGGGTCGCGTCGTCCCAGGGCACCACCCGCGGGGCGCCCAGCTTCCCGTACACCAGCCCGTCGATCTCGGTGCCGCCGGGGGTGAAGCGGAACGGCGCCTCGGCGTCGGTCGGCCAGCCGTAGTACGTGTACCAGCCGTCGCCGTCCACCCGGAACTGCCGCACCACATACCCCTCCCGGTCGTCCCGGGCGGTCAGCGCCATGGTGAACGGCCCGTCGTAGACGTACTCCATCGGCCGCCCCGGCCGCCGCACCGTACGCAGCGGCTCCGACAGCTCATAGGCCGCCGTGGCCGGCCGGGCGTCCACGCTCCAGCGCAGCTCACGGCCGATGCCCGCGATCCTGGCCGTCAGGGTGTGCGTCCCCTCCCGCAGCCGCAGCCTGGACAGATCCAGGTCCCGGTCGTTCGCCCCGGTGGCCACCGGCCGCCCGTCCAGCCGCCAGCGCACCTTCGGCACGCCCCGGACCGGATGGGTGGTCTCGGCGTACACCGTGGACCAGGCGCCGACCGGCCGGTCCGTGGCGGTGTGCGCGGCGAAGGCCGCCGGCCTTTCGGAACGAGGAGTGCGTACGGAGGGGTCCACCGTCCACTCCACCGTGCGGGTCAGCGCCGCCGAACCGCGGATCGCCGGGTCGCGGACGAACGGCGTCGGGTCGCTGACCCGCGCGGTCAGCCGGTGCTCGCCGCCCCGCAGCCCCAGCCGGCGGAGATCGACGGCCCGGGCGCCGTCGTACCGCCGCAGCGGCCTGCCGTCCAGGGACCAGCGCACCTCCAGCGCCCCGCCCTCCGGGTGCAGGGTGTCCACCGAGACGGTCCGGTCCGCGCCGATCGGCGTGGTGTTCGGGGTGTGGCCCTGGAGCAGGTCCACCTTGGCGGAGATCGCCTGGACCATCACCTCCCGGCCCACCTGGTCGAAGGGGTAGCCCAGGGTCTTCATGATCGAGTGCCGGCTCGGCCGCCACACCCCCTTGGTGGAGTACAGCCCGCCCTCATGGCGCCCGATCACCCCGCCGGACTCGCTCTCCTCGCCCAGCCAGCGCCACCACTTGGCCCGCTGCTCCCGCATCTGCGCCTCGGTGAGCACCGTGTGGTGCGCCGAGTCCGGCTCCCCATCGGTGTGCGTCCCACCGGGCACCCCGCGCCCGTAGTAGTCGTACTCGTCATCGAGCCCGCCCAGCGAGTGGCCGATCTCATGCGGGGTGATCAGCGCGGAGAGCGCGTTGCCGCCCGAGGCGGTGGCCCAACTGCCGCCCGCACCACCGTAGGTGTCGCTGTTGGCGAGGGCCACGATCTGCCGGTTGGCGGCCGTGGCGCCCGGCACCAGATCGGCGTACGCGGCGGCCGCGCGGCTGTCCACGGTCAGCAGCCGCTGCACACTGGAGGCGTTGCAGCCGCCCCAGAAGGCCATCCCCAGCGGGGTGTTCCGGCGCGGCGCGTCCAGCGACGGGTCACAGTCCACCCCCGACTCGGGTGAAGCCACCTCCACCGCCCAGACGTTGACGTACGAGCGGTAGGAGGCGAAGGGCTCCACGCTCCACAGCACATTGAGGTGCTTCTCCACATCGGCCCGGAACTCGGGGAGCTGGTCGGCGGTGTAGCCGTCCCCGAGGACCACCAGGTTGAACCGCTTGGCGGCCGGCCCGGTGGTCTGCACCGGGACCACGGTGGCCCCCGGATCCACGGCCGGGGCGGCGACGGGTGAGCGGGGGCCGGCACCGGCGGCCGGTCCGGCCCCGGTGAGCCCCATGGTCAGCAGGGCGGCCGCGACGGCCAGCGCGGCGGCCCGGCGAGTACGTCGAGAGGTTCTGCGGTGTGTCATGGGCGGCGAGCGTACGGCCCTGGGCGCCCCCCTGAACAGACCGGCACCGGTCAGCCGGCCGAGGTCCGCGGCCCGTCAACCCGCCCCGCCCTCAATGGAGATACCCCAGCCCCGGATGCTCCGCCAGATAGCCGTCCAGCAGCCGCCGGGCCACCGCCACCGAGTCCACCAGCGGATGCAGGGCGAACGCCCGTACCGCCGCCTCCCGCGACCCGCTCTCGCTCGCGGCCAGCACCTCCCGCTCCACCGCCTTGACCGCCGCCACCAGTCCCACCGCATGGCCGGGCAGGGGGGAGACCGCCAGCGGATGGGCCCCGTCCGCGTCCACCAGGCAGGGCACCTCCACCACCGCGTCCGCGTCCAGTACGCCGAGCGCGCCCCGGTTGCGCACATTGAGGATCAGGGTGGCCCGCTCGTCCCGGGCGATGGCCCGCATCAGCGCCAGCGCCACCTTCTCGTAGCCACCGGACTCCAGATCCTCCCCGCCCCGGTCACCGGCGCCCGCCGCCTCCCGGTTGGCCGCCATATAGGTGGCCTCCCGGTCGGCGAGAGTGCGCCGCCAGGCCCCCAGCGCCGACCCCTCGCCGTGCGCGCTCACCTCCTCGTAGAACCCGGCCTGCTGGTCCCGCAGATACGCCCCCCGGGTCCGCTCCGCGCCTCGGTAGGCGGCCACCGCCTCCCGGTTGAAGTAGTAGTAGTGCAGGTACTCGTTGGGCACCGCGCCCAGTCCGCGCAGCCACTCGGCGCCGAACAGCCGCCCCTCCTCGACGGTGTTCAGCGCCGCCTCGTCCGCCAGCAGCCCGGGCAGCAGATCACGCCCGGCCACCCGCACCCCGCGCAGCCAGCCCAGATGGTTCAGGCCCGCGTAGTCGTAGAACGCCCGGTCCGGGTCGGCGCCCAGCGCCCGCGCCACCCGCCGCCCCAGCCCCACCGGCGAGTCGCAGATCCCGATCACCCGCCCGCCCAGCACCCGGGACATCGCCTCGGTCACCAGACCGGCCGGGTTGGTGAAGTTGATGACCCAGGCGTCCGGGGCGAGCGCCGCCACCCGCCGGGCGATCGCCGTCGCCACCGGCACCGTGCGCAGCCCGTAGGCGATCCCGCCCGCGCCGACCGTCTCCTGCCCGAGCACCCCCTCGGCCAGCGCCACCCGCTCGTCCGCCGCCCGCCCGGCCAGCCCGCCCACCCGGATCGCCGAGAACACGAAGTCCGCCCCGGCGAGCGCCGCGTCCAGGTCCGTGGTGGCCTCCACCACCGGGGCGTCCCCCGCCCCGGCCGCCGCGGCCTGCTCGGCCAGCACCCGGCCGATCGCCGCCAGCCGCCCGGCGTCCACATCGTGCAGCGCGACCCTGGTCACCCGGCCCTCGCCCCGGTCGGCCAGCAGCGCCCCGTACACCAGCGGCACCCGGAACCCGCCACCGCCCAGAATCGTCAGCTTCATGCCCGCCAACCTACAAGCGGCCTCCGCCGCCCCCCACCACCGGCAATCCGGTGAAACGCCCCCCCGCCACCCGTCCGGTCGATACGATCCCCGAGGCACCCGGCGGCCCCGGGCACCGGCACCCTCACCCTGGTCGACGCCGAGGGCAGGCTCGCCCGGTTCGACCTGGTGACGGGGAAGCAGACCGGCCCCGCGCACCTGCTCCACGCACCGGGCACGTCGGACACGACGCTCGGCGAGGTGAAGTCGGCCGCCTTCTCGCCGGACGGCCGGCTGCTCGCCGCCGCCGGGCGCCTCGCCGCCACCGATATGAAGCGGAGCGAGGCGAACGGTACGCGGGTGGGGGACAAGCCCGGGCGGCTCGGGCTGTGGCAGGTCGCGGACGGCAAGCGCCTGGCGGACCCCCTGCTCTTCCCGGACGACGGCAAGGACCGTGAGACGGACATCGAGGGCCGCGCCGTCACCGGGCCGGCCTACGGTCCGGACGGCCGGAGCGTGGTGGTCAGCGGACCCGCGGGCAGCCTGCTCTGGGAGGTGGCGGATCCGACCCAGCCCCGGGAGGCGGCCCCACCGACGAGCGGGGCGTCCGCGGCGGCGCTCTCACCGGACGGGACCGTACCGGCCGGGGTCGACGACCGTGGTTTCTCCCTGTACGCGACGGAGACGGGCGAGCGACTGCCGTCCTCGTTCCCCTACGAGATCGAGGACCTCCGGCGGGAGACCCATATCGGCGGTGACGGCCGCCGGTTGATCGCCGGGTCGTCCGAGGCCGTGCCGCGCCGCTGGGATGTGTCCCTGTGGCGCGCCCCGCTGATGGACCGGCTGTGCGAGCGCATCGGCCGACCGGTGACCAAGGCGGAGTGGGAGGCGGTGGCGCCGCCCGGCATCCCGTACCGCGAACTGTGCGACTGACGGGCGGGGCCCCGGGCCGGTGCCCCACCTCCGGCCATGGACTTCCAGCGGGCAGAATGGCCGGATGGCCCGTCGTACCGCCCGCCGCCGTCCCGCCCCGTCCACCGCCGCCACTCCGGCCGCGCCGCCCGGGGCGGAGGCGCCCTGCCCGTGCGGGTTGCCCGCCGCGTACGGCGACTGCTGCCGGCCCTTCCACAGCGGTGAGGCGGCGGCGCCGACCGCCGAGCGGCTGATGCGCTCCCGCTACAGCGCCTTCGCCGTGGGCGACGCCGGTCATCTGCTGCGCACCTGGGCGCCGGCCACCCGGCCGGCCACCCTGGAGCTGGATCCGGCCATGCGCTGGACCGGGCTGGAGATCACCGGCACCACCGACGGCACCCTGTTCCACTCCACCGGCACGGTGACCTTCACCGCCCGCTACACCCACCACGGGCAGCCGGGTGCGCTGAGCGAGCACAGCCGCTTCGAGAAGGCCGACGGCCGCTGGGTGTACCTGGACGGGACCTTCCCCGACGAAGCGTCAGCAGGCTGAGGGGGCGTCAGCGGCCTGGGCCGCCGGGGCGCAGCAGCAGCCGGGGGTTGTAGGCGCCCAGCACCTTGTTGGCGCGGGCCAGCGCGGCCAGCGCGTGTTCGCGGTCGGCCTGGTCCTCGGTGCACAGCGGCGCCTGGAAGCGGCGCACCTCGCGGGCGGCGCACTCGGCGTCGAACTCGGCCTGCAGGATGCCGAGCGGCATGCACGAGCCGATGAGGGCCGCGACCCGGTCGGGGATCGGAACGGGAACGAGGGGCGACGCGATCACGTGGTGTCCTTCTGCTGTACCTGCTGTGCGCTGCTTGTGGCAGCGGCCAGTTTGCCGTGCTCCCTCCATGGGTACACCATCTCGTTCACGCTTTTTCCGAAGTTTTGTCTCCGTACGGCAACCGTTCACCGGAGCCCGGAGCCTCCCCGGCGAGGTGCGCGTCTTTCGCCGCTTCCCGACGGGGTGTCAGCGGCGGCCGCGTCGCCGCTGGTCACCGCGGAGATGCAGGGCCCGCAGCACCGCCTCGGTGGCGAACCGGGTGCCCGGTTCGGTCAACCGGCCGCCGTAGTGGGCCTCCAGGTTCCGCATCCGGTAGCGCACCGTCTGCGGATGGACGTCCAGCAGCTCGCCCATCCGCGCGGCGGTGCCCCGGGTCTCCAGCCAGATCCGCAGGGTCTCCACCAGCCGGTCGCGCCGGGTCGGGGTCAGCCCGGCCAGCGGGGCCAACTCCCGCTCGGCGAGCCGGTCCAGCAGTGCCGGATCGGCCAGCAGCCAGAGCGTCAGCAGATGGTCGGCGCAGAACACCAGCGGGGCGTCCTCGATCACCCCGGCCTCCATCAGCTCCAGCACCCGCCGGGCCCAGCGGATCGAGTCGGAGGCACCGGCGGGCGCCACGGTCAGCCCCACCGTCATCGGCACCCCCGGGAACGCCTTCGCCAGCAGATCGAGCCGGGTCTCGTCCGCCGGGCCGGGAATCAGCAGGTGGGGCTGGGGATCGGAGAGGTCGGCCAGGACATCGTTGTCGATCGCGACCGCCGGTGAGCCCGCGGGGGAGCGGAGCGCCACCAGCGTCACCTGCTCCGGAAGCAGCCATCCGGTCTGCTCGCACAGCTCCGCGATGGCCGACCTCGGCACCGGTGAGCCCGACATCAGCAGATGCAGCAGCCGTCTGCGTAACGCCTCCGACCGCCCGTCGGTGCCCGCCCGCACCTCCAGATAGCCCTCCCGGGAGACCGCCTCCAACTCGTCGACATAGGCGAACAGGGTGTCGGCGAAACTCAGCATCAGGGTGGGGGAGAGGTTGTAGCGGCGGCCCACTTTCTTGGCCCGCCGCAGCGCCACCCGCGCGCCCAGCCGGTAGGCGCCGCGCAGCCGCTCCAACCCCCGCCCCTCGTACGCCTCGAAGCGGCCGAACCGCCGGCAGGCCTCGTCCCGCAGCGGCGTCGGGGCGCCGGGCGAGGCGATCCGCTCGGCGAACGCGGAGATGTGCTGCTCCACCCCGTACCGGATCGCCGCACTGTGCGGACCGTGCAGCAGCCGCGCGTACTCCGGGTAGGCCCGGGTGACCTCCAGGCCGATCTCCTGGATGAGACTGGGCAGTTCGGGCCGCACGATGGCGGCGAACTCCTGAGGGAGCGGCCCCAGCGGCTCGCCCGCGTCCGACGGCTGAGTGGTTCTGGGCATGCGGGTGGTCCCCTTGTCTCTCCGGACGTGAGGTCTCTTGCGAACACGAGGTCTCTCCGGACGTGCGGCTGCCGAACATAGACCACCCCCGGGCCCCCGGCACACCCGTGTGCGAGGGCCCTCGGGCCCCGCCGCCGCAATCCGGCCGAACCCGCCCCGTCACCGCCCGGCCGGGGCCCGCGGCCGGGCGCCCCGGAGGCGGTTCTGCTCACTTCCGTACAAGAAATCCGTCGGGCTTGCTGCGCCGGCGACAAGAAAATACCCACCGGTAAGAGTGCCCGCAGAAACTTACGGTCGCGTATTGCGCCGCCGGTTACCCACTCGTAGCGTCAATCGCGCAAGGTGCTCGGCCTGGTGGCCTATTCGTCTTCTGGCCCCGCGTTCCGTGAAGTGAGCCGCTCGACGGTCTTCGTTTTCCCTTACCTCACACCGGAATCCCCCTCGGTTTCCGTCGGAATCACCCCGGCGGGATCGAATTCCGCTGGGACCGCTCCAGGAAAACGCCCGACCGCTAATCAGGTACGCCCGATCCGCCTAGGAGGAACAGCCCGTGCGACGTACGACCCGAATCGCCGCCCTTTCCGCCGCCGTCCTCACGGCGGCGGCCGGGATCACCGTCACCACCGCCTCCGCCGCGCCCCAGGCGCAGTGGACCGTCACCAACCCGGCCGCCAACGACACCTTCACCGCGGTCAACCAGACCGGGGTCAACGCCGTCCTGACCAACGTCACCACCGGAGCCACCCTCACCTGCGCCGTCTACGGCGCCAACGGCACCGCGGTCGACGGCACCTACGCCAGCGGCGCCGGTCTGGCCACCATCGCCAACGCCACCTTCGGCACCAGCGCCAACAAGTGCAACGGCCCGCTCGGATCCAAGTGGGTCTCCTCCGCCACCCAGCCCATGAAGCTCAACGGCGTCAGCTACTCCGGCGGCGTCACCAAGGGCACCCTGACCAACGTCAAGGTCAGCCTGACCGGCACCAGCCTGCTCGGCACCTGCAACGCGGTGATCGAGGGCTCCGCCAACACCGGTACGTACACCAACTCCACCGGTCTGCTGGCCATCGCGGCCGACGCCACCCCGGCGCTGACCGTGACCAGCGCCTCCGGCTCCTGCGCCGGGCTGATCGCCACCGGCAACAAGGCCAAGTTCAGCGCCACCTACAAGGTGACGCCGATCATCACGGTCACCAGCCCCTGACCCCGCCCCCACCGGGACGGACAGCGGAAGAGCGTCGTGCGGCCGGTGCGCGTGCCGGCCGCACGACCCGCGTTCGGGCAAGGCAAGGCCCGAGGGCGAGGACGCCGGAGTGACGAGGAGGGGGCGCGGTGAACGGCAGCAAGGGGAGGTCCGGGGGTACGGGCCGGGGCGGGCGGCGCGCGCTGGCGCGTACCGCCTCGGTGGGGGCCGCCGTGCTGGTCGCCGGGCTGGTGCCCGGCACCGTGGCGGCGCTCGACGAGGGCGCCCAGGCCGCCGAGGTGTCCTTCGCCTACCGGTGCGTCCTGCCCGGCGGGGAGCATCCGGCGGTGGTACGGGTCTCCGCGGGGCTGCCGCGCCAGGTGGCGGCGGGCCGGCCGATCCGCCCGGTGGACGTGGAGGTGGCCGTCGAACTCCCGGCCGAGGCCGCCGCCGAGCTGACCGCGCGCGGTGCGGCGAGCGCGGGCGGCGCGGTACGGCTGACCGGGCGGGCCACCCAGGGCGAGCACTCCGCCGAACTGCCCTGGACCCAGCTCACCGCTCCGAACACGCCGATCCCGGCCGAGGGCCCGTACACCCTTCAGGGCGCCGGGGCGGTGCCCACGGTGACCGTGGGCTCCCCGGGCGAGCTCACCCTCGCCACCGGGCCCCTCACCCTGGACCTGCTGACCCGCGCCGCCGACGGCACCCCCACCGAGCCACCGCAACTGTCCGTGGAGTGCGCCCCGGAACCCGACCGGGACACCGTGATCGCCACGGTCAGGGTGCTGCCCGGACCGGGCGGCGCCGGCCGGCCCAGCACCCCGCCCGAGGTGGACCGGCCCGGCGAGCCCGGCACCACCCCGAACCCCTCCGGCGAGCCGTCGGACGGCGGGCCGGCCCCGGCGGACGGCGAGGCCGGCCCCGACGCACGGCCGCCGGCGAAGGAAACCGGCGAAGACCCCGTAATTCCCCCCGGAAAATCCCCCGGCGGAAAGGGCGGGAAGGCGGACGACTGCGTGGACCCGCCGCCCCAGGACCTCCCCGCCGTCCCCGCTCACGGATATGTCGCCGGATACGCCAACGTGCTGAAGCTGGGCGCCGCCATGTTCGTGAAGGACCCCGGTCTGATGCGGGTCCGCATGGCGAAGGCGCTGCGTATGCACCCCTGCGCCAAAGAGGGCGAACCCGTCTTCACCCTCTACAGCGACGCCACTCTCGACTACCGGGGCAAGTCGCAGTTCCCGCCTGCCCGGTCCACCTTCCTCACCTTCGGGTTCATGCCGACCACGGCGAGCGTGGAACTCGCTCTGGAGGGCCGTCTGGAGATCGCCACGGACAGCTACTTCGCCCCGGACTTCTCCCAGCCGCAGGTCACCAAGGCGACCGGAAAGATACGGGTACGGCTGTACGACGTCGAGGTCAACGGCACTCCGCTGGAGGTCGGGCCGGGCTGCCGCACCGTCCGGCCCATGGAGCTGACCCTGACCGGACGGGGCGGGCAGGACGTGAACGGCGTCCCCTACGGCTACACCGTGGAGTTGGGCGGCCCGCTGACCGGCACCGCGACCATCCCGCCGTTCACCGGCTGCGGCACCGGCGGGGAGGACCTGGACCGGGTGTTCACCGGCGCCCTCTCCGGCCCCGGCAACTACACCAAGATGACCCAGGGCGCGCTCTGCTCCGGAACGCAGGACTTCTGCCCGGACGCGCCGCGACCGAAGCCCGAGCGGTGAGCGCGCATGCCCACCCAGCGGCACCGGACGCGCACCCGGCGACACCCGATGCGCACCCGGCGACAAAGGCCGCCCGGCCCGTTTGTCACCCGATGACAAACCGGCGGGTCGTTTCGGGCCCCGGGAATCCGGTCCCGGCACGGATCTTGTCGCCGTCCGATCGCCGAACGTAACGTGCGCTCGCCAAGGCGCTTTTGTCACTTCCTCAGCAAACCGGCACCGGGAGTTTCGTGGTGGGAGCAGAAGTGGTCGTGGAGGGACTGACCAAGTCCTTCGGACGGCAGAACGTCTGGCAGGACGTCACCCTGACCCTGCCCGCCGGTGAGGTCAGCGTGATGCTCGGCCCTTCCGGCACCGGCAAGACCGTGTTCCTGAAATCCCTCATCGGGCTGCTCAAACCGGAACACGGCCGGGTCCTGGTGGCCGGCACCGACATGGTGAACAGCCCCGAGCGGGACATCTACGAGACCCGCAAACTCTTCGGGGTGATGTTCCAGGACGGGGCGCTTTTCGGCTCCCTGTCGCTCTTCGACAACATCGCCTTTCCGCTGCGCGAGCACACCCGCAAGAAGGAGAGCGAGATCCGCCGCATCGTGATGGAGCGGGTGGAGATGGTCGGCCTGGTGGGCGCCGAGCGGAAACTCCCCGGCGAGATATCCGGCGGTATGCGCAAACGGGCCGGGCTGGCCCGCGCCCTGGTCCTGGACCCGCAGATCATCCTCTGCGACGAGCCCGACTCCGGACTCGACCCGGTGCGCACCGCCTACCTCTCCCAGCTGCTCATCGACCTCAACGCGCAGATCGACGCCACCATGCTGATCGTCACCCACAACCTCGACATCGCCGCCACCGTGCCGGACAACATGGGCATGCTCTTCCGGCGCAACCTGGTCACCTTCGGCCCCCGCGAGGCGCTGCTGACCAGCGACGAACCGGTGGTGGCGCAGTTCCTCGCCGGGCGCCGCGAGGGCCCCATCGGGATGTCGGAGGAGAAGGACGCGGCCACCCTCGCCCGCGAGCGGCGCGCCGCACTCCCGTACCCCGAACGCGTCCTCGCCCCCCAGCTGGAGCCCTCGCCGGGGCTGCCGCCCCGGGCCGGTGCCCAGCGCCGCCGGGAGCGGGTGCTCGCCATGCTGCCCGAGCTGCCGGAACCGGCCAGGGCCGCGATCCTGCGCAGCTACGCCCCGGTCGGCGGGGCCGTCTCATGACGGTGGCCGACCACCGGCCCGTACCGCCGGACCCCGCCGCAGCGCCCCCGCCACCGCCGGTGGCCCCACCGCCGTCGCGCTGGCTGGCCCCGCTGCGGGAGACCGGGCGGCTCTTCGCGCTGGCCGGCACGGTGGTCCGGGACACCTTCCGGCGCCCCTTCCAACTGCGGGAGTTCATCGAGCAGTTCTGGTTCGTCGCCAGCGTCACCATTCTGCCCGCCGCCCTGGTCTCCATCCCGTTCGGCGCGGTCATCGCGCTCCAGGTCGGCTCGCTCACCGAGCAGCTCGGCGCCCAGTCCTTCACCGGCGGCGCCAGCGTGCTCGCCGTCATCCAGCAGGCCAGCCCGCTGATCGTGGCCCTGCTGATCTCCGGCGCGGGCGGCTCCGCGATCTGCGCCGACCTCGGCTCGCGCACCATCCGCGAGGAGCTGGACGCCATGGAGGTGATGGGCGTCTCGCCGATCCAGCGGCTGGTGGTGCCCCGGGTGCTGGCCACCATGCTGGTCGCCGTCCTCCTCAACGGCATGGTCTCGGTCGTCGGCACCCTCGGCGGCTACTTCTTCAACGTGATCATGCAGGACGGCACCCCCGGCGCCTACCTGGCCGGCTTCTCCGCCCTCGCCCAGCTCCCCGACCTGTGGATCAGCGAGATCAAGGCGCTGATCTTCGGCTTCCTCGCCGGAGTGGTCGCCGCCTACCGGGGGCTCAACCCGCGCGGCGGCCCCAAGGGCGTCGGCGACGCCGTCAACCAGTCCGTGGTCATCACCTTCCTCCTCCTCTTCTTCGTCAACATGGTCCTCACCGCGATCTACCTCCAGATCGTGCCCGCGAAGGGAGCCTGACCATGGCCTCCCCGCTCGGCTGGCTGGACCGCTCCGGCGACCAGCTCGTCTTCTACGCCAGGGCCCTGCTCTGGATCCCGCGCACCCTGCGCCGCTACCTCCGGGAGGTGCAGCGCCTCCTCGCCGAAGTCGCCTTCGGCAGCGGAGGGCTGGGCGTCATCGGCGGCACCATCGGCGTGATGATCGCCATGACCCTGTTCACCGGCACCGTGGTCGGACTCCAGGGGTACGCGGCACTCGACCAGATCGGCACCTCCGCCTTCACCGGCTTCGTCTCCGCCTACTTCAACACCCGGGAGATCGCCCCGCTGGTCGCCGGGCTCGCCCTCTCCGCCACCGTCGGCGCCGGCTTCACCGCCCAGCTCGGCGCCATGCGGATCAACGAGGAGGTCGACGCCCTCGAATCGATGGGCATCCGCTCCATGCCGTACCTGGTCACCACCCGGGTCATCGCCGGAGTGGTCGCCATCATCCCGCTCTACGCCATCGGGCTGCTCTCCTCCTATCTGGCCTCCCGGATGGTGACCGTGTTCTTCAACGGCCAGTCGGTGGGCACCTACGACCACTACTTCGGGCTGTTCCTCTCCCCGGACGACGTGCTGCTCTCCGTCCTCAAGGTGTTCGTCTTCAGCGTGATGGTGATCCTCGCCCACTGCTACTACGGCTACCGCGCCAAGGGCGGCCCGGCCGGAGTCGGCGTCGCCGTCGGCCGCTCGGTGCGCAACGCCATCGTGCTGATCAGCGTCACCGACTTCTTCCTCTCGCTCGCCATCTGGGGTGCGACCACGACCGTGAAGGTGGCCGGATGACCGCGACCGCCCCCCTCCCCACGACGCGCCCACCGGCGCCGCGGTCCCGGGCGGCCCGGGACCGGGGCCGGGTTGCCCGCCGCAGGCTGGCCGGGGTGGCCTTCCTGCTGGTGCCGATCGTCCTGGTCCGGCTCTCCGTCGCCGTGTACGGCAAGGAGTTCGCCGACGACGCCACGGTCACCGTGCTCACCTCCAGCGCCGGCAACGAGATGCGCCGCGGCGCCGAGGTCAAGCTGCGCGGGGTGGTCGTCGGCGAGGTCCGCGAGGTCCGCGCCGACGGCGGCGGCGCCCGGCTCACCCTCGCCCTCGACCCGGCCGAACTGGACCGGGTGCCCGCCGACGTCACCGCCCAGCTGCTGCCCACCACCCTCTTCGGCGAACGGTTCGTCGCCCTCGTACCGCCCACCGGCCGGCCCGCCACCGCCCGTCCGATCGCCGCCGGCGCCGTCATCCCGCCCGACCGCTCCAGCAACGCCGTCGAACTGGAACAGGTCCTCGACCAGGTGCTGCCGCTGCTCACCGCCGTCAAGCCGGAGAAGCTGTCCGCCACCCTCACCGCGATGTCCCAGGCGCTCGAAGGCCGCGGCGAACAGCTCGGCACCACCCTGGTCACCCTGGACGCCCATCTGAGGAAGCTGAACCCCCATCTCCCCGCGCTCAACCGGGACATCAGCCGACTCGTGGAGGTCAGCCGGGTCTACGGGGACGCCGCCCCCGGCATCCTGGACGCGCTCACCGACGCCACCACCACGACCGGCACCCTCGCCGAGAAGCGCCAGGCACTCGCCGGGCTGTACGGCACCACCACCGGCACCGCCCAGGACGTCACCGCCTTCCTGCGGCAGAACCGCGAGAACCTCATCCGGCTCTCCGCCGCCTCCCGCCCCACCCTGGAACTGCTCGCCGCCAACTCCGCCGCCTTCCCCTGCACCCTGCGCACCCTGGCCGGCTTCGTCCCCGCCATGGACCGGGCGCTCGGCAAGGGCACCGACCGGCCCGGACTCCAGGTGAACCTGCGCACCGTCCCCTCGCTGGGCGAGTACCGGCCCGGCACCGACCGGCCCGCCCCCTACGACCCGGCCGGCCCCGCGCACTGCTACGCCATCCCCTACACCGGCGAGGCGGCCCCCGCCGCGGCCGCCGGCACCGGAGCCACCCCGCCGAAACCGCTCGGGCTGCCCAACTCGCCCGAGGAGAACCGGCTCGTCAACGAGCTGATGGCCCCCGCCCTGCGCACCGCCCCGAACGAACTCCCCGACTGGTCCACCGTGCTGACCGGCCCCGTCTTCCGCGGCACGGAGGTGAGCCTGAAGTGAACCGCCGCCCCCTCGCCGGACCACTCGTCAAGTCCCTGGTCTTCGTGCTGGCCACCGTGCTCGCCACCGGCGTCCTCGCCTTCTCCATCGCCAACAAGGGCGTCGGCGACACCGTCGCCTACACCGCCCGTTTCACCGATGTCACCGGACTCACCGAAGGGGACGGGGTGCGCGTCGCCGGGGTCAAGGTCGGCCAGGTCGACTCCATACGGGTCGCCGACCGCCGGATCGCCGAGGTCCGCTTCACTGTGCAGAAGGGCCGCGCCCTGCCCGCCACCACCACCGCCTCGGTGAAGTACCTCAACATGGTCGGCCAGCGCTATATCGCCCTGGACCGCGGCCCCGGACCGGTCGGCCGCGCCCTGCCGCCCGGAGCGGTCATCCCCCTGGAGCGCACCACCCCCGCCCTCGACCTCACCCAGCTGTTCAACGGCTTCCAGCCGCTGTTCGAAGGGCTCAGTGCCAAGGAGGTCAACAGCCTGGCCGGCTCCATCGTCCAGGTCCTCCAGGGCGAGGGCGGCACCGTGGACGCCCTCCTGGAGCACGTGGGCTCGCTCACCACCACCGTCGCCGCCAAGGACCGGGTGATCGGCGAGGTCATCGGCAACCTCACCACCGTGCTGAAGACCGTCAACGACCGCGAGGAGGGCTTCGACCAACTCGTCACCACCCTCCAGCAGATGGTCAGCGGCTTCGCCGGCGACCGCGAGCCGCTCGGCGAGGCGGTCGCCGCCCTCGGCTCGCTCGCCGGCACCACCGCCGGGCTCCTGGAGGACGGCCGCGCCCCGCTGAAGGAGGACATCCACCAGCTCGGCCGGCTCTCCGGCCAACTCGCCGACGGCACCCCGCAGATCGAACGGTTCCTCACCAACACCCCGGCCAAGATGCAGGCCGTGGGACGGCTCGCCTCCTACGGCTCCTGGATCAACCTCTACCTCTGCGAGGCCAGGGTCTCCGGGGTCACCACCTCCGACGGCTCCACCCCGCCCACCGGCATCCCGCTCACCGAATCGAGGTGCCGCGCATGAGGACCCCCTGGTCGCGGGGGAGTGCCGCCACCGGCACCGCCTCCGCCGCTCCCCCCAAGGACGCCCCGGCACGCCCTGGCCGCCGGCGCCCCCGGCTCACCCGCACCCCGCTCAGCTCCCGCGACCCGGTCGCCGTGGGACTGGTCGGGCTGCTCCTGCTCGCCCTGATCGCCGCCCTCGTCTACAAGATCGACGCCTTCACCGGCGGCACCGAGTACACCGCCGACTTCACCGAGGCCGCCGGACTGGACGAGGGCGACGAGGTGCGGATCGCCGGCGTCAAGGTCGGCGAGGTCACCTCCATCTCCCTGGACGGCGCCAAGGTGAAGGTCGCCTTCGAGATCGCCGACCAGACCTGGATCGGGGACGCCACCACCGCCGCCATCGCCATCAGGACCCTGCTCGGCGAGAAGTACCTGGCCCTGGACCCCCTCGGGAGCTCGCCCCAGGACCCTACCCGGCGCATCCCCGCCACCCGCACCACCTCGCCCTTCGACGTCACCCAGGCCTTCACCGGCCTCGGCGAGACCATCGACGCCCTGGACACCGACCAGCTCGCCAAGAGCTTCGAGGCCATCTCCGCCACCTTCGCCGACTCCCCGCCCGACGTCCGCGCCGCCGCCACCGGGCTGTCCGCCCTCTCCCGCACCGTCTCCGCCCGGGACACCCAGCTCGCCGAACTCCTCGCCGGAAGCCGCAAACTGAGCAAGAGCCTCGCCGACAAGAAGAGCAGCTTCGAACTCCTCCTGGAGGACGGCTCCGCCCTGCTGGGCGAGCTCCAGGCCCGCCGCGACGCCATCCATCTGCTGCTCACCGGCGCCCGCGATCTCGGCACCCAACTGACCGGCCTGGTTGAGGACAACAACCGCCGACTCGGCCCCACCCTCGCCTCGCTCAGCCGGGTGACCGGTGTGCTCGCCCGCAACCGCGACAGCCTGGACCGCACCCTGGCCCTCGCCGGACCGTACTACCGGCTGGTCGGCAACACCCTCGGCAACGGCCGCTGGCTGGACACCTATGTCTGCGGACTGGTGCCCCGCAGCTATCTGCCCGCCGGCACACCCCCCGCCACCGGCTGTATGCCGCCCACCCCGAAGGGAGGCGGTGCCCGGTGAACCCCCGACGCCTCACCGGAATCGGCGCCGGACTCGTGCTCGTCGCCGTGGCCGCCGCTTCCGGGATCAGCGCCCTGGACCGCTCCGAGTCCCCCCGTGTCACCGCCCTGTTCGACCGCGCCACCGGCGTCTACGAGGGCAACGACCTGCGCGTCCTCGGCGTCAAGGTCGGCACCGTGGACGCCGTGCGCCCCCGGGGCACCAAGGTCGAGGTGGTCCTCCGTCTCGACGAGGACGCCCCCGTCCCGGCCGGTGCCCGGGCCGTGATCGTCGCCCCCAGCCTGGTCGCCGACCGCTACGTCCAGCTCAGCCCCGCCTACACCGGCGGCCCCCGGCTCGCCGACGGCGCCGTGCTGCCCGCCGACCGCAACGCCGCTCCGCTCGACGTGGACGAGCTCTACGCCTCGGTCACCGAACTGAGCCAGGCCCTCGGCCCGGACGGCGCCAACGCCGACGGTGCCCTCGCCGGTCTCCTGGACACCGGAGCGGCCAACCTCAAGGGCAACGGCAAGGCGATCGGCGACTCCATCGAGGAGTTCGGCAAGGCCGCCCGCACCCTGGACGACAGCAGCGGCGACCTGTTCGCCACCCTCGCCCACCTCCAGACCTTCACCACCATGCTGAAGGAGAAGGACACCACCGTCCGCGACGCCGAACGCCGGCTCGCCTCCGTCACCGGCTTCCTCGCCGACGACAAGGAGAACCTGGCCGCCGCCCTCCGCGAACTCGGCGGCGCCCTCGCCCAGGTGAAGACCTTCATCGAGGACCACCGCGGGGCGCTCAAGAAGAACGTGGACCAACTGCTCCCGGTCACCCAGGCCCTGGCCGACCAGCGCGCCTCACTCGCCGAGCTCCTGGACACCGCCCCGCTCGCCGCGGGCAACGCGCTCGCCGCCTACGACCCGGTCCACCGCACCCTCAACGGACGCGCCAATATCAACGAACTCAGCCCCGCCGCCCCCGACTCCACCGCCCCCGCCGGGCTCGTCCCGGTCCAGGACCCCGCCCGCCGTGCCGCCCTCCCCGCCCTCCCGCTCCCCGCCGTCGGCCCCCTCTACGGCACGCCGGAGCAGGCCCCGGCCGCCAAGAGTGCGAGGAAGACCGCGAAGGGAGCCACCCGATGAGCCCCCGACCGCGCCCCGCAACAGCCTCCCGTCGTAGCCGCCGCACCCGCCGTCCCCCCGCCCTGCTCACCCTTCTCCTCACCGCCGCCCTCGCCGGCTGCTCCGCCCCCGGCATCGAACTCACCGGAATCGAGCAACTGCCGCTGCCCGGCGGTGCCGACCTGGGCGACCACCCCTACGAGGTCACCGCCGAGTTCGCCGATGTCCTCAGCCTCGTCCCGCAGTCGGCGGTCAAGGTCAACGACGTCGCCGTCGGCCGGGTCACCCGGATCACCCTCGACCCCGACGACTGGTCTGCCACCGTCACCATGAAGGTCAACGGCGAGGTACGCCTCCCCGCCAACGCCTACGCCCGGCTGGAGCAGTCCAGCCTGCTCGGCGAGAAGTACGTGCAGCTCACCGCGCCCGCCAAGGCCCGCGGCAGTCTCGGCGACGGCGCCCGCATCCCGGCCGGCCGCACCGACCGCAACCCCGAGGTCGAGGAGGTCTTCGGCGCCCTCTCCCTGGTGCTCAACGGCGGCGGCATCCAGCAGCTGCGCACCATCGCCGGTGAGCTCGGCACCGCGCTGGGCGGCAACGAGACCGAGATCCGCTCACTCCTGACCCGTATCAACACCCTGGTCGCCGGACTCGACGGCAACAAGGAGGACATCACCGCCGCCCTGGACGGAGTGAACCGGCTGAGCGCCACCCTCGCCACCCGCCGCCAGGACGTGGGCACCGCCCTCACCCGCCTCAGCCCCGGCCTGAAGGTCCTGGAGGAGCAGCGCGGCTCCCTGCTCACCATGCTCCGTGCGCTGGACACCCTCTCCACGGTCGCCGTGGACACCGTGGACCGCGCCAAGGAGGACATGATCGCCGACCTCAAGGCCCTGGGCCCCAGCCTCAAGGCGCTCGCCGACTCCGGGAAGGCGCTGCCCGACTCGCTCCAGGTGCTGCTGACCTATCCGTTCACCGACGAGGTGCTGCGCGGCGTCAAGGGCGACTACCTCAATGTCTACCTCGATGTCACCGCCGTCCCCGGCACTCAGATCGTGCCCGCCCTCACCCCGGGCGACGAGCCCCCGGGCCCCCAGCCGCCCGCCTCTCAGCCGCCCACCGGGGAACCCCCCACCGGCCGGGGCCTTCCGCTCCCGCTCCCCTCCACCTCCACCGGCACCCCGAACGGAGGGGCGCGTCGATGATCACCACCGCCATCCGGCTGAAGAACCTCGCCTTCCTGGTCGTGGGCGTCCTGGTCCTCGGCTATCTGGGGGTCCGCTACGCCGGACTCGGCCATCTCGTCGGGATCCGCGACCACTACACCGTGCGCGTGCAACTGGCCTCCACCGGAGGCCTGTTCACCCACTCCAACATCACCTACCGCGGAGTGTCCGTCGGCCGGGTCGGCCCGATCAGACTCACCGAGGACGGTGTGGAGGCCGAGCTGCGCATCAAGGACTCGGCCCCCGCCATCCCCGCCGAGCTGGAGGCGGTGGTCGCCAACCTCTCCGCCGCCGGCGAGCAGTACATCGACCTCCGCCCCACCCGGGACGGCGGCCCCTACCTCACCGACGGCTCCGTCATCGCCCGCGCGGACACCCGGCTGCCCGCCCCGGTCACCACGGTCCTCGGCAGCGTCACCGACCTGGCCGCCTCCGTGGACACCGAGTCGCTGCGGACCGTCGTGGACGAACTGGGCACCGCGCTGGCCGGCCGGGGCGACGACCTCCAAGTGCTGCTGGACAACGGCGACTCCTTCGTCCGCGCCGCCGACGAGGCGCTGCCCACCACCACCCGGCTGATCGACGACGCCCAGACCGTGTTGCGCACCCAGGCCGAGGAGGGCGAGGCCCTCACCGACTTCGCCTCCGGCGCCCGGGAGCTGGCCGCCCGCCTCAAGGACTCCGACACCGATCTGCGTACCCTCATCGCCACCGCCCCGCAGGCCGCCGGGCAGGTCAGCGGGCTGCTACGGGATCTCGACCCGGCCCTCGGAGTGGTGCTGGCCAATCTGCTCACCACCTCCGATGTGGCGGTGACCCGCCAGCGCGGTATCGAGGAACTGCTGGTCAAGCTCCCCGCGTTGGCCGCCGCCGGATCGACCGCGATCACCCCCTCCGGGGCCAACCTCGGGATGTCCGTGGCCTTCTTCGAACCGCTGCCCTGTACGGCGGGCTACGGCTCCACCCGCTACCGCAACGGGCTGGACCTCTCCGATCCGCCCGCGCTCAACACCCGGGCCCGCTGCACCGCCGACCCCTCCACCGGGGTGAACGTCCGCGGCTCCGCCCAGGCCCCCGGCGGCGGCCCGGTCCCACCCGCCGCCCGCCCCGGCCCGGCAGCGACCGCCTCCACCGGCACGGCGGCACCCCGGGACATGGGCGATCTGCTGGGCCTCGGCGGACCGGACACGGGGGAGGCCCGATGACCGGCCGCGGACTTCCGGCGACCCGCTGGTGGTGGACGGCCGTGGCCGTGGCGGTGCTGCTCTGCGCGGCGGCCGGCTGGGCGTACGCGCACACCGCGGGCGCCCCGGACCGGCGGTACGTGCAGGCGCGGGACACCGCCCTGGACACCGGCACCCGGCAGGTGGCCCGGCTCAGCAGCGTCGATCCGCGCCGGGCCGCCGAGGCACGGACCGACTGGCTGGCGGCCTCCACCGGCGCCCTCCACGACGAACTGGAGCAGGCGAAGCCGCCGTCGAGCACCGACCCGGCCGCCCGCGCCACGGTCACCGGGGCCGCGCTCACCGCGCTGGACGAACGGGCCGGCACCGCCGAGCTGATCGCCACGGTGGAGGTGGAGACCACCCCGCGAGGGGGCAGGGCCGCCACCGACCGCAGACGCCTGGAGGCCGGCCTCACCCGTACCGCCGACGGCTGGAAGGTCAGCGCCCTCACCGCCGTACCGGTGGCCGGCTCATGACCGCCCCCACCGCCCCCACCACGACCGCCCCGGCCGTCCCGGCGGTCAGCGAGCCCCCGGCCGGCCGCCCCTGGCAGCGCCGGATCGCCGCGGCACTCACCCTGCTGCTGCTCGCCACCGCGGGCGTGCTGCTGTTCCTCACCACCCGCCTCGCCGACGATCCCGCCCTGGGCAACCGGGCCCTGACCGACACCGAGGCCACCGCACGGGTCGCCGGCGAGGTGGGGGGCGGGCTCGCCGAGGCCTTCTCCTACGGGCCCGACGCCACCGAGCGGGCCCGGACGGCCGCCCGGCGCCTGCTCGCCGGAAAGGCGGCCAAGCAGTACGAGGAGCTGTTCGGCCAGGTCGAGCGGCGCGCCGCCGAGCAGCGGCTCACCCTCACCACCCATGTGGTGCGCACCGGGGTCGTCCGGCTCACCGCCGACCGCGCGGAACTGCTGGTCTTCCTCGACCAGGTGGCCCAGCGCGCCGGGAAACCCGCCACCTCCGCCGCCGCCCAGCTCGCGGTCACCGCCGAACTGGCCGACGGCCGCTGGCGCATCACCACCATCCAAGCCCGATGACCCACCCATCACCCACCGGGGGTGTCCGCACGATGGCCCGTACGACGACACGCAACCCGCTGCTGACGGCCGCGGCGGTGCTCGCCCTGCTCGCGGCGGGCGGCGCCGGCTGGGGCGGCTGGTCCTGGTACGCCGCGGCGCATGACGAGTCGGCCGCCTACGCGGCCACCCGCGACGAGGTGCTGGCCGCGGGGGAGCAGGCCGTGCAGAACATGAACACGCTCGACCACCGGGATCTGCGCCGCGGCCTGGAGACCTGGCGCGGCTCGGCCACCGGCGACCTGCTGGCCCAGCTCACCGCCGGGCGCACCGAGTTCGAGCGGCAGATCGAGCAGGCCAAGACGGTGACCAGGGCCAAGGTGCTGTCCGGGGCGGTGACCGAGCTGGACACCAGGGCCGGCCGGGCCAGCGTGATGGTCGCCCTGCGGGTGACGGTGACCCCGCCCAAGGGCGCGCCGACCGAGAAGGAGAGCCGGATGCTCGGCGAACTGACCCGTACCCCCGAGGGCTGGAAGCTGAGCGCCCTCGGCCAGGCCCCGGTCGGCAGCGCCGCCACCGGCTGAGAGGACGAGACCATGTCGACCACCCGCCACCTGGTCAACCGGCGCCGCCGTCTGATCACCACCACCCCGCCCCGTACCGCCGCCCCCGCCACCATCCGCAAGCCGGCCCCGGAGCCCGCCGCGTCGTCCCCGGACCCGGCCGAGGCATCACCCGACCCGGCCGAAGCGTCTCCGGACGCGGCCGAGGCGTCCCCCACTCCCCACTCCCGCCTCCACGGCCTCCGGGGCCGCCGCCTCCCGCTCGCCCTCGCCGCCGCCACCGTCCTGCTCGGTGCCTTCGGGGCCTGGGCCGCCAGTGAGGCCGCGGCCCTGCGCGAGGCACCCGCCCTGCGCAACACGGCCCTCACCGACATCGGCCGGACCAGCGAGGTCACCGGCCAGATCGGCAAGGCGGTGAGCGCACTCTTCTCCTACGACCACGCCGCCCCCGCCGCCGCCGACCGGGCGGTCCGCGACCACCTCACCGGCAAGGCGGTCGAGCAGCACCGCGCCATGCTGGCCCCGGTCCGCGCCCAGGGGCCCGGGCAGAAGCTCGTGCTGACCACCACCGTCACCCACACCGGGGTCGAGCTGATCGACGGGGACCGGGCCCGGGTGCTGGTCTACGCCGACCAGCGCAACACCCGCACCGCGGCGGCCGAGAAGGGCACCAAGGGAGCCAAGG
Source organism: Streptomyces lichenis (assembly GCF_023218175.1). Classification (GTDB taxonomy): domain Bacteria; phylum Actinomycetota; class Actinomycetes; order Streptomycetales; family Streptomycetaceae; genus Streptomyces; species Streptomyces lichenis. The sequence continues at coordinate 157,402 of NZ_JALPTH010000019.1, forward strand.
ACAAGACGGCGGCGGGCGGGGACACCACCTACGGTGCCGCGATGCTGGCCGTGGAGGCGGTACGCAAGGACGGCGTCTGGCGGATCAGCGCCATCGACACCCTGGGAGCCGGCTCATGAGCAGCAACCGCGACAGCGAACTCCGCGTCCCCGGCCGCCGGATGCGGCGCGGACTGACCGGGACGGCCGCCGCTGTCACCGCGATGGCCGCGCTCACCGCCTCCCAGGCCCCGGGCTTACCCGCTCTCACCGCACCCACCGCGCTCGCTGCGGCGGCGACTACTCCCCGCCCCGCGCCCGCCGACCAGCCCAACGACGACGTCTACCACACCGAACTCCCGCCCCTGGCGGCCCCCGCCCCTCTCCGCCTGGTACCCCAGGTCCGCCCCGGACCGATCCCATCCCCCCTCAAGCCCACCACCCTGCCCGCCGTGTTCGCCGGTTCCGGCGCGGCGGCCTCCGCCGCCTCCGGCGTGCCCGCCACCGTGCTCCTCGCCTACCGCCGCGCCGAGGCCGCGCTGCGCCGCAGCGACCCCGGCTGCCGGCTGCCCTGGCAACTGCTCGCGGCCATCGGCAAGGTGGAGTCGGGGCAGGCGTCCGGCGGCCGGGTGGACGCCCAGGGCACCACCCTCACCCCGATTCTCGGCCCGGCGCTCAACGGCGTGGGCTTCGCCCGGATCACCGACACCGACGACGGCGCCTACGACGGTGACCCGGTGTTCGACCGGGCGGTGGGGCCGATGCAGTTCATACCGTCCACCTGGGCGGGCTGGGGCGCGGACGGCAACGGCGACGGCCGCCGCGACCCGAAAAACATCCATGACGCCGCCCTCGCCGCCGGACGCTACCTCTGCGCCGGCGATCGCGACCTCTCCACCTCGGGCGGCCTCTCCGCGGCGATCCTCAGCTACAACCGCTCGGACGCCTATCTGCGTACGGTGCTCTCCTGGCTCTCGTTCTACCGCAGCGGGGTGCACTCCGTGCCGGACGGTACGGGCGTGCTGCCCACCGGCCCCGGCCCGGGCGGACGCCTCCCCGCCCAGCGCCCCGGCGCCTCCCCCGACCGCCCCGGCGACCGCCCCGGTGATCGCCCGGACGACCGTCCCGGAGGCCGCCCCGGCGGCGGAATCGTGGTCGGCCCCC